>VBWA01000013.1 GCA_006218025.1 Rhodocyclaceae bacterium
GTAGCTGCGCTCCGGCCGCGCCCCGCTGCGGCCCGCTCGCTACGATTTCTTCACAAGCTCTGAGCTCCGCATATTTACACCGGCGCCGGCCCCTGGCCGGCGTCTGCTTTTTCAGGAACTGAATCGCTCCATGCAGTCACTCTGGATGATCGCGGCAAGCCTGCTGTTCGCCTGCATGGGCGTCTGCGTCAAGCTCGGTTCGGCGCAGTTCGCGGCCGCGGAACTGGTGTTCTGGCGGGGATTCATCGCCACGCTGCTGATCGGTTCCTACGTGCTGGTGCGCAGGCTGCCGCTTGCCACGCCGCACGCGCGAACTCACGTCATCCGCGGTCTGGCGGGCTTCGTTTCGCTGGTGATGTACTTCTACGCCATCAGCCTGATCCCTCTGGCGGCCGCGGTGACGCTGAACTACACTTCGCCGCTGTTTCTGGCGCTGCTGCTGGTGTTGTGGCTGAAGGAACCGGTGCGCCGCGGCTTCTACGCCGTGCTGGCCACGGGTTTCGTCGGCGTCATCTTCCTGCTGCAGCCGACACTCGGCAGCGACCAATGGCTGGGCGCGGTGTTCGGTCTGGGCTCGGGAATAATTTCCAGCATCGCCTATCTCAACGTACGACGTCTGGGCGAACTGGGCGAGCCGGAATGGCGCACGGTGTTCTATTTTTCGGCTCTTTCGGCGCTGGGCGGTTTGCCGTGGCTGCTGAGTGCCGGCCCCTTCCACGCCATCGATCTGCGCGGCGGGCTGCTGTTGCTGGGGGTGGGCGGCTTCGGCGTGCTGGCGCAGCTTTGCATGACCGCAGCCTACAAGCGCGGCAAGACGCTGGTCTCCGCCAGCCTCGCGTACAGCACGGTGGTGTTTTCCAGCGCCTTCGGCATGCTGTTGTGGGGGGAAACGCTGCCCTGGGCCGGCTGGCTGGGCGTGATCCTGATCGTGGCCAGCGGTGTCTTCGCCACCGCGCTGTCGCGCCGCACCGATACCGAAGCCGTCACGGATTGAAGTATCGCTTCGCGGGCCTGCGTCAGCCGGTGATTTTCCGCTTGACCGCGCGAGTCACCATGCGCAGGCGCTGGGCGAGCGGCAAACGCTTGAAGTTGGTTTTTACGGCGCCCTGGGTGAAGGCCGTGCGCTTCGAGTAGTCCATGATCAGGTCGACGATCACCGGCCGGCCGCCGGCAGCCAGTTCGCGGGCCCGGGCGATGGCTTGGGCCACCTCGCCATTCGATGCCACCGGGATGTACTCGGCGCCGGTCGCTGTGGCGACGCCGCTGAAGTCGATGGCACCCAGCGCCGTGCAGGGCTTGCGGTTGTACGGGATCTGCTGCGCCTGGGCGATCTGCGACAGTTCGCCGTCGTGGAACACGTAGAACACCAGGCCCAGACCCAGCCGCGTGGCGGAGACGATTTCCATGCAGGTCATGGTGAAGGCCCCATCGCCGACGATGGCAAACACTTCGCGGGCCGGATTGGCCAGTTTGGCGCCGATGGCGGCCGGCACCGCGTAGCCCATGCTGTTGAAATCAGTGGGGACGATCAGCGCCTTGGACTGCCGCACCGGAAACAGTTCTGCCGTCAGGTAGGTGTGGTTGCCGTCGTCGACCACGGCGATCGCATCGTCGGGCACCGCCGCCCGCAGCGCATTGAAAAACACAGCGGGGTTCACCTTGCCGCCGCTGTCGTGGTTCAGCCATTCGTCATTGTAGGCAGTCTTGTCGCGGGCGATGCGCTGCTGCAGTTCCACATTCGCCGTGCGCCCAGCGCCGACTTTCAGCAGTTCTTCGAGCAGTGCGCTTAGCACCGCGGTCGCATCGCCTTCGAGTGCCACTGCCGCGGGATAGTTGGCATTGAACACGGCCGGATTGATGTCGGAGTGAATCAGGTTCGGCGGCACCGTGACGCCGAAGCTGCCGGTGGCGATTTCGGCAAAGCGGGTGCCCACCGCCAGCAGGCAGTCGCAGTCGGCAAAGGCGTTGCGCGCTGCCGGTACTGCCGCGGCGCCGAAGCTGAAACCGGTGTGCAGCGGATGGGCAGCAGAGAACACCGACAGCCCCTGCAGCGTGGTCGCTACGGGCGCCTGGAGGAAATCGGCGATGGCGCGAGTTTGCTCGCTGGCATCGCGGGCGCCCCAGCCGAGAAACATGGCGGGACGCTTTGCGGCGAGCAGCATTTCTGCCGCGCGCCGGATCTCGGTCGCCGCCGCGTGCTGCGGCCTGGCGATGAGCGGCCGGCTGGGCATCTCGCTCACCTCGCCGGGGAACATCTGCAGGTTCACCGGAATTTCGACGAAGACCGGGCCCGGCTCGCCGGAGTGGGCGATTTCCCAGGCCTTGAACAGCGTCGGCACGATCTCGGCGTGGCTGGTGACGTGGAAGGTCGCCTTGGTCAGCGGCTTGAGGAAGGCATGCTGGTCGAGTTCGTGAAGCTGGTAGCGCTTGTCCAGATCGGTGCGGATGCCGCCGCAGATCACCAGCATCGGCACCCCGTCGAGAAACGCCTCGCCGATGCCGCTGGCGGCATGGGTGGCGCCAGCGGCGGGGACGATCACCAGCGTACCGGTCAGGTCGGAGGTGCGGCTCATGCCGTCGGCCATGAAGGAGGCGCCGCCTTCGTGGGTCACCAGCACTGGGGTGATTTGTTCCGAACTGTTGAGTTCGTCGTAAAGCTCGGTGTTGTGTACTCCGGGAATGCCGAAGGTGTATTTGATGCCGAGGGCTTCGAGGGCTCGCACTGCAATCCAGGCGCCAGTTCGTTTCATGCGGATGTCTCCGTGCTCAAGGCTTCAGGTGTTTGCGGCGGCAGCCTGTCCGGCGACGCGACCGCTGAGGATGCAGCCGCCGAGGAAGCTGCCCTCCAGCGCGCGCAGGCCATGCATGCCGCCGCCGCCGAAGCCCGCCGCCTCGCCGGCGGCGAACAGTCCGGCAATCGGCTGGCCGGCGTGATCGAGCACGCGGCTTCTCAGGTCGGTCTGGATGCCGCCGAGGCTCTTGCGGCTGATGATGAATTCGCGCACGGCGATCAGCGGCCCGGCATTCGGATCGAGGATCTTCTGGAACTTGCAGGTGCGGATGCGGTCGCCCTTCCAGTGCCGCACATAGGCGATGCGCCGCAACTGCTCGTCGTTGTGCAGGCTCTGGCCGCGGTCGATCTGCGCGTCGTAGGCCTCCACCGCTGTACGCATCGCGTCGAGGCTCACCGCATCGTCGCCCTGCAGCGCATTCATCTTGTCCACCAGTTCCGGCAGGTCGCGGCCGACCACGAAGTCCTCGCAGTTCGCAATCATTTCGTCATGAAGCCAGCGATTGCCGAAGATCAGGTCGCGCAGGAAGGCGAACTTCTTCTTGTCGCGAATCGAGGGGTTGAACTCCGCGCCGGAAACCGCGAGTTCGCGCAGCGCAATGCGCCGGTTCATCAGTTGCCAGGAATACTGCCGCTCCTGCTTGCAGACCTGGGCCACCAGGTCGCGGGTGTCGAAGCCCGTCACCAGCGGCATCGGGCCGATGCGCCGGCCCTGCCAGTCCAGCCACAGGGCGGAGCGCGGCGGCACCAGCGAGAGCCCGTGCCCGGGCTTGCGCGGCCGCGGATGATGCACGCCGGCGGCGTAGTTCCACATCGCGTCGAGATGGGTCAACTGCCCGCCGGTCGCCGCCACGGCGTCGTGCAGCCGGCCGTCGGCATAGCGATGTGAACCGTTGAGGATCACCGGCGGTGGCGCGCCCCAGTCGCGGTGCCAGTGTTGCTTCACCCGCTCGATGTTGCCGTTGAAGCCTCCGGCCGCGACAATCACGCTGCCGGCATTGAGATCGAAGGGCCGCCGGTCCTGCTCGCCGATGCCGCTGCAACCCGTGACGGCGCCATTCGACGTCAGCAGGCTTTCCACGCGCTGGCCGAAGCGGATCTCGAGGTTTTCGCGGCTGGGATGCTGCTCCAGGGTGTCGATCAGGCGCAGCGCCAGTTCGCGCCCCGTGCCCCAGACGATATGAAAGCGCGGCACGGAATTGCCCGGCGCGTACAAGCCGCGCTCTACCCAGTGCGGCGCGGGAAGAAAGCCGACGCCGCACTGCCGCAGCCAGACCCCGACGTCGTCGTGGCAGCGCTGCACATAGGCTTCGGCCCAGGCGCAGGGCCAGCGGTCGTTGGCGTCGAGCTCGCCGAAGGCGTGCCAGTCGGCCAGTGCCAGTTCAGGCGTGTCGCGGATGCCGGCGCGCCGCTGCTCGGGCGTGCCGACCAGGAATATGCCGCCGAAGCTTTCCTTCGCCAGGCCGCCGAAGTTTTCTGCCGAGTCGCGGTCGAGCAGCAGCACGCGGCGTCCGGCATCGAGAAGTTCCAGTGTTGCGCAGATTCCGGCAATGCCGCCGCCAATGACGATGACTTCGCTCACGGTCACGCCCCTCCATTATTTTTTGTTAGTTTAGCCTTAAATCAACCCGCTCCCAATCTGTCGATTGGCTGCGGCCAACAGTCGGCGCTGGCGATACGGCGACGTCGGGAAATGACAAACCCCCACGTAACCCGCTAAGCTGTTTTCTTCGGAAGGAGAACTTGATGCACATTCGGAATTGGCTGGCTCTCGCGCTCATGCTGGGCCATGCATGGGCCTTGGCGCAAACGCCCGCCACGCCGCCTTCGCTGTCGCTCGACGACGCTCGCGCGCAGCGCGCCCGGGCCAGGGTGCTCAAGGCTGAGGCGGAGCAGAGATTCGAAGCCGACAAAGCGGAATGTCAAAGCAAGGTCATTGCCGTTGGCTGCATGAGCTCGGCGAAGGAGCGGCACCTCAAGTCGCTGCATGAGGCGGATGCGCTCGAGCGAACGGGGCGGCAGGCGGAACGCGAAGCGCGCACGCGCGAGGCCGAGGCCAAGGCCGCGAAGCGTGAAGCCGAGGCGGCAGATCGCGAAGCCGAGGAGCGGGCGGACGTCGCTCGCTACCGCGAGCAGGAGGCGCAGCGAACTGCCGAGCGCGAGCGCAGGCAAGCCGAGGAAGCAGCAAAGCTCGAGAGTCGCCGCAGCAAGGCGAAGGCCGACCGTGCGGAGCAGCAAAAGAGGTTCGAAGCGCGACGCCAGGAGGATGCGAAGCGGGCGCAACAGGCGCCGGAGAACGCGAGAAAGGCCGAGGAGCGCAGGCGGCAGCACGCCGAGCGGGTCAAACAAATCGACGAGCGCGCACGCAAATATGCCGAAACGCTGAAGCAGCGGGAGGCCGAAAAGCCGGCGAGCCAAACCGCTCAGCCCGCCGCGAAATCCCCCAAGTGAGCGTGGGCGCCCGCCGGCCTTACTTGCGGTCCAACTGGTCGTAGACCGCCGTCGCTATGCGCGCCAGTTTTCCCTTGTCGATCCCGGCCGAGAGGGCGTAGCCGAACTTGCCGTCGATCCAGTAGAAGACATTGACCTGGCCCTCCTTCGCGAAGCGGAAGGCGGTGTCCTGGTTGGTCGCGTTTTCGGTGGAGACATAGAGCGTCAGCCTCTGCCCCGTGGCGTCCTGATACATGAATTGCGCGACGGGGCCGCTGTTGCCCGGCAGCAGGCGGCCGCCGATCAACTCAAAGCCGAGTGCGCCGAGCTTGGGCGGCCGCACCGGCGTGCCGAGACGCTTGGACAGCCAGGCGACGAGCTGGTCTTCGTTTTCGGCGCTGACTTCCACCGGGCGGCGCACGTCGGGGCTGAACACCGCGTGGGCCACGGCGGCCTGATGTGGGAGCGGCGACGTTCTGGCCAGGTTCTCCGCCGACGGGTAGCGGTCGTGCGCCAGCCAGCCGGCAAGGCCGCCGACCAGAGCAATGAGCACGCTGGCAGCAATGCGCTGCAGCGACCAGCGTTCCAGCAAGGGTTTGGGCGGCCGCTCGATCGCGGCGGCAGGCGGCGGCGACGCGAGCGCAGTCAGATTTTCCGGTAGCGGCTCGTCGAGCACCGGATTGAACAATGACCTGAGGGCCAGCTTCTGCTCCTGATAGGCAAGCACGCGCTCGGCCTCCGCCGGTTGGGCGGCCAGGTAGTCCTCCACCTCGGCGCGCCGCGCTTCGGGCAGGGCGGCATCGACCCAGGCTTGCAGGTCGGCTTCGGTGATCGGCTGCGCGCTCATCGCACGACCCTCAGTCTGGCGCTTGCGTGTTCGCCGTTCATGATCAGGCGCAGCCTTTCCCGCCCGCGCGACAGGCGCGACATGACGGTGCCGATGGGGATGCCCAGCGTTGCGGCAATGTCTGCATAGCCCATTTCTTCCAGGGCAACCAGCAGCAGGACTTCGCGCTGCTCGTCGGGGAGGTGGTTCAGCGCGGATTCGATGTCTCTCAACTCCAGCTCGTCGGTTTGGGTGGGGCGCGTCGGTACATCGAAGTCATCCTCGTCGATCGATTGCGTGGCCAGCCTTGGCCGGCGCAGTTGGTCGACCCGCAGGTTGTGCATGATGCCGAACAGCCAGGCCCGCATGTCGCTGCCGGCGCGCCACTGGAAAAGCCGCGACCAGGCCCTTTCCAGCGTGTCCTGCACCAGATCGTCGGCCGCCGCGCGATCACCGAGCATCGCCCGCGCATAACGGCGCAGACGGGGAATCTCGGCGAGGATCGCGCGGTTGTCCACGCCGGGTCAGGGCTTGGCGACGTGCCAGACGCTGTTGAAGCCGTCGCCGGTCGTGTCGCCCGGCTTCTGGTCCTTGACCCAGTAATACAGCGGCTTGCCCTTCAGCGCCCACTGCTTCTTGCCGTCGTCGCGGGTGATGATGCTGTAGTCGCCGCTGGCGGCATCGCTGTCCATGGCCATAAGCGGCGGCCAGTTGCCGGCGCAGGGGCCGTTGCAGGCGCTCTTGCCGCCGGCATCCTTGTCGAAGGTATAGAGCGTCATGCCGTTGCTGCCGGTCAGCATGCCCTTGGACACCATGGCCGGTGCGGCGGCAAAGGCCGCCAGCGAAGCGGATGCAAGCAGGGCGAAAACTAGTTTGTGCATTTTCATTTTGATCTCCGTTGGGGTTGGGGTGCTACCCCTGCATTAACGGGGAGAAGCCTGCGTTTATTCCAGGCAGCGCAAAATAATTTTCCGGCTCAGCCCGCGTCCGGATAGTCGGCGCCCAGCGAAACCTCGCGCCATTTCTCCATTTCCGCAGTGAAATCCTTGAGCTTCGCGGCGGTCAGGTCGTAGGCCGGTTTTCCCAGGATCAAATGCAGCGGCGGTTCCGGCGATTCGACGGCCTGGATGATCGCTTCCGCCCCGCGCACCGGGTCGCCCTGCTGGGTGCCGCTGTAGCGCTGGACCGCTTCCCGCCGCGCGCCGGCCAATTTGGCATAGTCGGCGATGGCGTTCTTCGGCACCTTGAGAGAGCGGCCCGCCCAATCCGTGCGGAACGGCCCCGGCTCGACGATGGTGACCTTGATGCCGAGCGGTGCGGTTTCCTTGGCCAGCGCTTCGGACAGGCCCTCCACGGCGAACTTGGTGGCGTTGTAATAGCCGATGCCGGGAAAGCCGATCAGGCCGCCCACGGATGAGACGTTGACGATGTGGCCGTGGCGGCGCGCCCGCATGCCGGGGAGCACGGCCCGGCTCATGTTGGCCAGCCCGAAAACATTCGTCTCGAACATGGCGCGGACTTCATCGTCCTCACCCTCCTCGAGCGCGGAGAGGTAGCCGTAGCCCGCGTTATTCACCAGCACGTCGATGCGCCCGAAGCGTTTTTCGGCCTGCGCGACGACATCGGCGATCTGCTGCGGCACCGTGACGTCGAGCGCCGCGACCAGCGCATTGGGGTGCGCGGCGAATTCATCGAGGGTGGCCGGGTTGCGCGCCGTCACCACCACGCTGTTGCCGCGCTTGAGCAGCACGCGTGAGAGTTCGCGCCCGAAACCCGTCGAACAACCGGTGATGAGCCAGACCGCATTATTGGAAGCCATGATCAACTCCTGTTTGGACAACTTATGGATGGCCCGCCGCACGATCCAGCCAGTCGGTGACCAGCGGCCAGAGGGCGGTTTCGCTCTGCGGCTTGAAGAAGCCGAAGTGGCCGATGCGCGGCAGTCCATGTTGCGCCGCTTCGAGCACGCGGTAATCGACGGGCCGCTTGCGGTAGGCGCCATGCAGCATGCGCGAACCGTCTTCGAGCAGCAGTTCGTCGTCGGCGAAGGTCAGCGCGAGCACCGGATAGTCGGCGCTCGCATACGCCTCGCGCGCGCCGGGCTCGCCGGTCAGCAGGTAGTCCGGCGTCAGGCACCAGCGCCGCCACTGGAACATCGCGCCGGTAGGTAGATTGCCGATGACGCCGAGGCGTGCGCCGGGGAAGTAACCGAAGAGGGGGCAGAACACGGGGGCCAGCACGTGCCACATCAGCGGCGCCGAGCGGCGGATGCGCGGCGTGTTGTGGCGCAGCGAACCGCTGCCGACGGCGATGTTGACCAGCCCCGCGAGGCGCTCGCGCGAAGGCAGCAGCGGCGCGACCTGGCCGCCGAAGCTGTGGCCGACGACGAACACGGGGAGCTTGGGCGACATCTCGCTGACCTCATGCAGCAGCGCGTCGTAGTCCTTGTTCAGCCAGTCGCTGAGGTTCGCCTTGAAGCGGCGCAACGAGCCGGTCAGCGATTCGCCGATGCCGCGGTAATCGAAGGTCCACGCGGTGTAGCCGCGCGTGGCGAGATGGCGCGCGAACGGCGCATAGAAGGATTGGGGCACGGCCATCGCCGCGGCGATGATCACGTGTCCCTTGACCGGTCCGGCCGGGTCGAAACGGTAGGCGGCAAGCGGGTGGCCGTCCCTGGCGGTAAAGGTGACGCGTTTCATGGGTCGTCAGTAGCGTATCGGAGTGGAAAGAACGGCCATCGTGACGCGCGCCACGCAAACCAGCTTGTCCGCTTCATCGTGAATGCGCACATCCCAGACGTGGCTGCTGCGCCCCAGGTGCAAAGGACGCGCCGTGCCGAGGACCCAGCCGCTTTCGACGGCGCGAATGTGGTTGGCATTGATCTCCTGGCCGACGCAGTGAAACTTAGCCGGATCGACGACGAAGGCCGCTGCCCACGAACTCAGGGTCTCGGCCAGCACCATCGAGACGCCGCCGTGGAGGACGCCGGCCGGCTGCCGGGTGCGCTGATCGACGGGCATGCGTCCCTTGAGATAGTCGTCGCCGGCCTCGATCAGTTCGATGCCGAGGTGGCCGTTGGCGCAGTCCCGGCCGCGCCGGTTCGCTTCGTCCAGAGGAAAAGTGGTGTGCCAGATCGCCATGTTTCAATTTTGATGCGGAAAGATTCGGCGGGAACTATACCGCACCGCAGTCGGCGCCTCGCTCCGTGCCGTTTGCATCAAAATCCGCCGGTGACCGATTAAACTCCGGCGAGGCTTTCGGCAGCGACCGCATTGCAGCTATGTTGGGGGTCTGCACCCCACTGAAGGAGACTCCAATGGTATTGCTCGAATTTTCGATGGCGCCTTCCACCAAGGGCGAAAGCATGAGCCCCTGGGTTGCGCGCATCCTCGACATCATCGACAAGAGCGGTCTGCCCTATCAGCTCACGCCGATGGGCACCATCATCGAAGGCGAGTGGGATCAAGTGATGGCCGTCGTCACCGCCTGCTTCGAGGCCATGCAGACCGACTGCGACCGGATCGGCACCCACATCAAGATCGACTACCGCGCCGGCCCCGGCAGCCGCATGAAATCCAAGATCGACGCCGTCGAGAAGAAACTCGGCCGCAAGCTTTCCACCTGACGGGCACAATGCTCTCGCCGTCCCGCCATCCGCTACGGCGAGGATCCGCAGCGACGAGGAGAGCGCAATTTGCTCGACCGTCCTGCTGCGCAGGGGCTTTATCAGAGCGTTTCTTGCTCGACCGCCTTGTAGCGCAGTTGTTTCATCAGCGCCGACTTTTGCCGGTTTCGATTTCAAACTGATTTCAGGAGATACCCCGATGGGTACCGATCCACTGCCGCTGGACCCCGAAGTGGTCCGCGTGCTGTCCGGCGTCACCACCGCCACGCTGACCACCGTCCTGCTGAAAAAGGGCCTGCGCAATGTCTGGATGCGCGGCGCGAAGCCGCTGCAAGCGGAGCAGCCGCGTCTGGTCGCTCGCGCCTTCACGCTGCGCTTCGTGCCGGCGCGCGAGGATCTGGCCACGCCGGCCTCGTGGGGCGCGCCGATTTCCACGCGCGCCGCCATCGAGGCCATGCCCGCCGGCTGCATTGCAGTGGTGGACGCGATGGGCGTGACTGACGCCGGCATCTTCGGCGACATCCTGTGCTCGCGCATGAAAATGCGCGGCGTCGCCGGACTGGTTACCGACGGCGTGATCCGCGATCTGGCCGGCGTGCTGGGCACAGGGCTGCCGGTGTGGTGCCAGGGCACGGCGGCACCCGCCTCGGTGGCAGGCCTGACCTTCGTCGGCTGGCAGGAGCCGATCGGCTGCGGCGGCGTGGCCGTGTTTCCCAACGACATCGTGGTGGTCGACGCCGACGGCGCCGTGCTGATTCCGGCCGCCTTGCTGGACGAGGTCATTCCCGCTGCCGTCGAGCAGGAAAGGCTGGAGGGATGGATCATGACCCAGGTCGCCGCGGGTGTTCCCCTGCCCGGTCTGTACCCGCCCAACGAAGAAACAAAGGCTCGCTACGAGGCGTGGGCGCGCACCGTGCGCTGATGCAATCACCGTGTCGCCAGCGCCGACTTCTCGGATATGTCCGAGACCGCGCAAACTAATTCGAAGCTGGCCCGTTATCGTTCGGAGAGGGAGTTCAATATGGCCGGGACCAAAGAAAGACGTAGGGCGCTACATAGAGGGGCACCGAACAATCCACAGCAGTTCGCATCATTCTTCCTCAAGGGAAGACTCAGAGGCTTTGAGAAGGATATGCGCATCTGCCTAACGGGCATTCCGTCTGACACGCGACAAGGGCTAACCCATGCGTACTTTCCTGCGCTTACGACCTGTTGCGGAATGTTGGAGTATCTCGCGGGTCTCTATGCCGGTCGCATCAACGGGCTAGGAAAGAGGGAGGTTGCCGCCTACGCCAGGTACCTGCCTCAACCTGATTACGATGATGACGCAATTCGTGTTTTGTTCGACGCGTTTCGCAATGCCGTCGCGCATCGTGGCATCGCGTCAGGTGTATGGGTTGACAAGCATCCTCACATGGAAGGACGCAGGCTCACGTGGAAAGTGTTGGCGGACACCACGCGCCCTGCGCTACAAATTGTCGCAAGCGAAGGTGAGATCAGATATGACTCGCCTTGGCCTTGCGCATACACCCATCGCGTGCATATCCATCTCGGGCGGCTTTGGCGCGATATTCGAGACTCAGTGGATTGCTACCTTGCGGAGCTTGTCGCAAGTGAGGAGTTGCAGGGAAAATTCATGCAATGCATGAAGCAGTTGTACCCCGCCTAGTTCTTAACTTTAAGGGGTGGGCGTCTGGAAAGTTTTTGAGGCCCTGGCCGGTCCCCAAAAGTCGGCGCTGGCGGGACGCCGACACGCTGCTCTCGGTCTCTTGATCGAGGGGGCCATTCCATAGGTCTCCCGCCGCTGATATTGCGCTTTCCCTTAACCCTGCCTCCACGTATCATGTACAGAATATTGCACGTCTTGTGCGCTACAGGAGGCAGCCATGGGTATTTCCGCAAGCGACGTTATTCCGCTCTCGCACGCACGCGCCAACTTCTCCGAGCTGGCTGAGGAGGTCAAAGCCGGTGCCGAGAAGATCATTACCAGGAACGGTGAAAGCTACATTGCCCTTATCGACGCCAGCCGGCTGGACTACTACCACCGGCTGGAGCGGGAACGCATACATCTGCTGTTGATCGACGACGCGTCCAAGGGGCTTGACGATGTAGCTGCCGGCCGGGTGAAGGATGCCCGTAGCGTGATTCAATCGATCAAGCGCCGTCGCAGCGCCTGAACGGGTGGAACGGCACCCGTGACCAGGAAACTTGTCGTCAAGCTCACGGCGAACTTCGAGCGCAACCTCGAAGACATCGAACGCTTTCTGATCGAAGCCGAAGCACCCCGCGCTTACGATGTCTTGCTCGATGAACTGCTGGGCACGGTGATTCGGAATCTTGAACGGTTTCCCGGCATGGGGCGAGCTTTCCTGACGAGGGCTCCTCGCTCTGTCGAGACCACCAACGCTGTCGAAGCACTACGGGCAAAGTTGTCGGCGCTGACACCGGACCCGGAAGCGCTGCGCGAATACATCATGGACGACTACCTGGTGCTGTACGCGCAGATTGGCGGAAACATTCATCTGCTGGCGATCAGGCATCAGCGGCAGCTTTCTTTCGATTTCGAGTCCCATTGGGGCGCGAATTCCCCAGCGGCATAACACGGCATCGGCTGAGTTCTCGAAGCATTGGCCGGTCCCCAAAAGTCGGCGCTGGCGGGACGGCGGCAAGCAGCCCGCCGATCGAAGCAGCCAAAACAAAACGCCCCGAAAGGGGCGTTTTGTCTGATTCACTGGCGGGCCAGAAGGTATGCCAACACAAGCCGTCTACGCTGCAGCGGCAACCTCCCTGAGCACCTCAGGCCGTATCTCCGCTATTGAAATCAGTGTCTTGGCAGCCCGAGAGGGAGAGCGCCTTCCCTGCTCCCATTCCTGCAAAGTGCGGACAGAGACTCCGAGCAGAGCAGCAAATTGCGATTGGCTTAGCCCGGACTTGATCCGTGCCGAGACAACGGGGGAAACCGTGACCTTGGTTCCCTTCCTGGCGATCATCTCCTTGACCGACTTGCGCAATTCCGCAGCGATATCAAGAGAGGACTCGAAAGCGTTCAGGGCCTCGTCAGTCAATGGCTTTTTCGATTTCATCTTTCATCTCCCGCAGAACCTCGCCCGCAATGGAATCGAGTTCTGCTTTCGCATACATAAACAGCAACCACACCTCGCCGTTTGCTAACCGATTGAAGTAAACAACACGAACTCCCCCGGACTTCCCCGATCCAGCGCGTGTCCAGCGAAGCTTCCGAACGCCGCCAGACTTGCGAACGACATCCCCGGACTGAGGATTCTCTGCCAGCCACGCTGCAAACTCACCTCGTTCCTCTTCAGTCCAGTAATGGGGCCAAAGGCGAGAAAAGCTAGGAGTCTCAACAATCGTCAACATGTTCGATTATACGTCAAAGACGTATAGCTTCCTGAATATTTGTGTCGCTGCCGATTTTGCACCCCACCGCTCGATATCCCCGTTGCCGCTTGAAGAAGTTCGCGATGGCATCATCATTCAACCAAAACATGACAGCGCGTGTGCCATCGATGAAAGCGCACGCATTCAGGATTCGCTGGGTTCTTTGCGGGGTAAGTAAACAAAACGCCCCGAAAGGGGCGTTTTGTCTGATTCACTGGCGGAGAGGCAGTCCGCTCCGCAGTAGTCCAGCGAAATCCAGTATGGTTCAAAAGCATTATACATAACAATAAGATACGTAGAATCGTCGTCCAAGCCCGTCCTGGACAATCCGGCCAAATCCAGCTATGATTTGATAGTCGTTTTGATAGTCAATTTATTTGGCGGAGCAAATTTCATGGTACGTCGACAACAGCGCCTTTCGGCACTCCGGGTCGCCAAGCTGAGCAAGCCCGGGCTTTACGGCGACGGTGGCGGCTTGACGCTTCAGATTACCACCACTGGTGCAAAGTCCTGGCTGCTTCGCTACATGGTGGCTGGCAAGCCGTTCGGGATGGGCCTGGGACCGACGCATACCGTGAGCCTCGCCGAGGCTCGCCAGAAGGCTCTGGACGCGCGGAAGCTGCTTATCGAGGGCATCAACCCTTTGGTGGTCAAGAGGCAGAACCGTATCGCCGGCGCACTGGCCAGCGCCAAGATGATGACGTTCGATCAGTGCGCCGAGGCGTATATCCTGGCGCACAAGGCAGGCTGGAAGAACGCCAAGCATGCCGACCAATGGACAAACACACTCAACACGTACGCCAGTCCGGTGTTCGGCCATTTGCCCGTGGCCGAGATCGATACCGGCCTGGTCGTGAAATGCCTTTCACCGATATGGGAGAGCAAGACCGAAACAGCCAGTCGCCTGCGCGGTCGTATCGAGTCAGTGCTGGGATGGGCTACCACCAGCGGTTATCGCACCGGCGAGAATCCTGCGCGCTGGAAAGGCCACCTGGACAATCTGCTGGCGACCATCAGCAAGTCCAGCAGGACGAAGCACCATCCATCGCTACCGTGGCAGCGCATTGGCGCGTTCATGTCGGCCCTGAGAGCGCGTGAGGGTGTATCCGCCCGCGCGGTCGAGTTCGCTATCCTGACAGCCTGCCGGTCAGGCGAGGTGCGCGGCGCTAAATGGACTGAGTTCGATACGGGAGGAAAGGTCTGGACAATACCCGCCGAGCGTATGAAGGCCAAACGTGAACATGAGGTTCCACTGAGCGATGCGGCGTTGGCCCTGCTGGAGTCCATGCCGAAGGTTGGCGAGATTGTGTTCGCCGGTACGAAAAAGCAGCTCTTGTCCGATATGTCGCTGACCGCCGTGATCCGACGCATGAATGGCGACGACAAGCCCGTCTGGGCGGATGCCAACGGTGAGGGAGTCACGGTTCATGGTTTCCGCAGTAGTTTCCGTATGTGGGCGGCTGAGACTACCAATTACCCGCGGGAGGTTGCCGAACACGCGCTGGCGCACCAGTTGCCGGATGCCGTCGAGCGGGCCTACCAGCGAGGTTCGCAGTTTGCCAAACGTGCTGCATTGATGGCGGAATGGTCCGCGTATTGCGCCACGGTGCAGACCGATGCGGTGGTCAAGCCGATTCGTGGCGCTGCGTGATCAATAGAAAGTCGGCGCCGATGGTACGGTCCGCGTTGCCCGTCTTGGTCTTGGCCCTCCGTCGGATGGTATGCGGAAGTTGGTTATGCCGCTCTATCTAGGCAAACGCTGGCAGGTATTTTCATATGGGGCCTGCAGAACATGACTTCAGCGCCGCGGTAGCGCGTTTGCGCGGTGTATTCGAGGTCGTAGCCGATGGCGGTCGCTCTTGCATACATGGCACGAATTTCAGCAACGTCGTCATAGCTCACTAGCCACATCCGACGAAACTTGGGTGATTGCAGAAACGCAGCAATCTGCTCATGATCCTTGTGACTGTAGAAATTCCGATAGAGCCCTTGACCTTTGACGTAGTAGGGCGGATCAAGATAGATCATGGACTTCGCTGGAAGGAAGATGTTCGCTCGTTTCAGCAGTGTAAGAGCATCCTCGTTATAGACAGCGATTTTGTCCGCGTGTTGCGCAATGCGTTCTATGCGCGTAGCGAGTACGTCCTTTTTCATTCGGGCATCCAGCTTGTAGTTTCCCGACTGCGCTTTCCCGCCGATAACCCCCCCCTTGAGAATTCCCGAGCGGTTGGTGCGGTTCATGAACAACGTCGCAAAACCACGACTAAACTGATCCGCTTCTATTTCCCCTCGCAATACTGAGCGCCAGTAGTGCCATTGCTCCATGGTGACAGGAACGTCGTGAATCTTGCGTACCAGCTGCTCAGGGTATTGTGTTGTGGCGATCCAAAAATCATAGACCGCTGGATCGGCATCGTTAATATGGATATGTGAAGCGACACCATCAAACAGCAGGTCAAGTGCCACACCAGCGCCTCCCGCATAAGGCTCTAGGTAGTGCCCGCCGGCAACACCGTTGATGTCCATTACCCGGGCAACAAATGGCGCAAAACGAGCCTTTCCGCCAGGGTAACGCAATGGGGTATAGAGACGGTTCGAGTACATCGTAGCGCTACTCTATCGCGTTGTTCGCCATTTGGGCAGTCCTTTTATTGTTCCGGATGGACTGATCGAATGGCATTAATCATTGAGTCTACAAAGTCTTCAGCGAGGGCCGCGTTTTCATCCACCCACAGATCGATTAGACCCCACACCTTCATCAATTTCACACGTTGAGTGAACCAAACCTTCGCCGAGTCTCTCTTATCAAGTTGGACAGCATGATCATTTAGAAGATGCTCTGCTAGGTAATCGCTGCTAAGACCCAACTTGTCCAGCTTTTTCCAGGAGTCAAGATGGCTGTCGCGATCATCTATTAGGGTTTGGATGAATCGATATAACAGGAGCTCCGGAGTTGGCCTGTCACCGATTGCGGCTGTACCAGGAAGTCGAACGACGTTCGACATTCCACGTATCTTTTTTTCTTCAACATCGGCATCTACAACGATTACCACTGTCTTGAAGTAGTGATCAGCCTTATACAACTTGAGTAGATCGTCGTGGCCCATCTTGATGGACAGGACTTTAAGGCGTACCTTCGTTTCCTTTGCAATTTTGGACAATCGAGGTCCACATAACAGGCGTTCGGCGTACAGATGCGCCTCATCATCCTCTGCATAAACAAGTACGACAGGCTTTTTCGTTCGGGCCGACGTCGGTGGCTCAAGATACATATCTGCCTTTATCTGCTCGAATGACCATCCCTCACACAGATGCGGATTTCGGGTGTCTTGCAGATAATGCAACTTGTCTTGGGATTTTCCTGTCGGAGCCTTTTGGATTTGAAGGCTGACGGATTCAATTAAGACTAGCGAGTGCGTCGTGGCAATGATCTGTAGGCCAAGCGTAGTAGCCTCGCGCTGCAGTATCCGTAGCAATTTTGTCTGCGTGCGCGGGTGAAACCCAGCATCAACTTCGTCGACAATCAATAGTCCGCCAGGATAAGACTCCCCCATTTCGCGTTGCAGCTTCTTGAACGAGGCCAAAGCCGTGACGATGCTGCTTAAGGAGTCTTGTCCAAGCGAGATTGCTCGACTGTCATAGGCGTAGTCAGCGTGCTTCGAGACCTTCTTTGTGTGGGTTATGCTCTGATGGGTAATTAAGTCGGCAGTCTCGCGTCCAGTTTCGATTAGCTCGTTGGTCACCTTCTGAATGTAATTTCGATCAATAGCTGGCATGGTCGTATCGCTGGATTTGCGCACATGAAGCCGATTGCTTTCACCGATCGGGATCACTCGAGTCATTCCTAGGTAGATTGTCGGCAGTGGTACTTTGGCGTCGCTCTTGAATGCGATGCCCTCATGCTCGAAATCTTGCTTCGGGTCATTCCGGGGGACCACGCGAAATAATTCCTTGCCCCGTCTAGTGACGTTTCCTTTCTTGACCAGGATTTTTCCATCGATGTCGTAGCTGATCATGACATAGGGCTTCTTGTCGGCATCGTCTATGAAATCGTGATCTTCAGTGAGGTGAATGATCTCCTGGAAATTTGCTTGAACGGCTCGATTAAAGTAGCTGACATACTCCTTTTCTGACAAGCCAGAGTCGTTAGCTATGAACGCGAGGATTGTCGATTTTCCTGTGCCATTGTGGCCGGCAATCAACGTAATGCGCTCGGCTATTGGAATACTCAGAAGCCTCAGGCGTCGAAATGGAATTTTGGAAAATTCGATGGAGCAAACCCGTATTGCGCTCATAGACACCCGACTCCCGTGCTGTATGGCATGAAAATAATATTATAGTTATTGGTAATATTGCCGAACTTTGTTTCAAGATGGTACTTGGTGGCGACCCTTCTGAAGTGTTCAGCATAAGGCAAAGCCCTACTGGAGAGTACTTGATAGTGCTAGCAATGCAGAACGTAGCCTCAGGGTAAGGTGATGGTGCGACCACCTGACTGTCGGACATGCAGCCGACGCGCGATGCAGGACTGGCACAGCTTGAGGCCGGGCTTGCTTGGTGGTATTGAGGATATTCCTGTCAGAAGTCGGGGCCAGTTTGACGATCGACAACTGCGGCTAAAGCAACAGCCACAAGCGCAGGGTCTATGGATATATGGACAGTTCGCCTGGCGGCGAAACGGGCACCTTGCCGTGGGTAACGCAAAACGCCGTTATCCACCGCGCCGCCCTCTGCCCACAGATCCACAGACCCCCAAGAGCAAGATTCTTTTTTTATTTGGGGTTCAAGGTCAAAAGCTCCTCGCGCAGAATCAAACCCGGATGGCCACGTGCGTTCCTCGCCAGGGCTATCCGGAACTACGCGTCGGATTCCGCCCCGCATTCCCCGGTCAGACTACAGCGCCGGATCAGCTCGCGAATGTCCTCGACCCGCCACGCCGTAATGCGCGCTCCCAGCGTCCGCACAGGCCGCGGGTAGCGCCCCGATTTCACCCCAGCCCACCACGTTGACTTTCCGACCGGTATCAGTGCCGGGATCGGCGGCACGGCCTTGGGATTGCCGATGATTTGTCGAAGGCGTAGGTAGCCCGTCTCAGGCAGGGCGTACATCCCCCGCTGCTCCGGGGAGCAGGCGTCGCCGGCGAATGCCAGTCCATCGCTGCCGGCGAACCGTTCGCTTGCAGAGTGCTTGCGTGACTGAGGCAGTCCGCACACCGAGACGCCGCGGCTTGAAGGTCGACCATTTTCGTCGGGATCGTCCGGCGCCTTATTGACGGCCGCGGGCCGGGAGCGATCCGCAGGGTCACTACCAAGTCCGCTGCGAATCTGCGGAGCCGTGGGCGACATCGGCTTTTTCGCGAATGGCGTCCGGGCCTTTCCTGAATTCCTGTTCAGCATTTGCCGGGTTCCTTTTCTCTGAGGTGGTGGCGGCCCGGTTCGTCTTGCGTACGAACCAGGACCGTACGGGACTTTCGTGGCCCGCTCCTCATCAATACGGATTCGCTCGTAAAACTGTCGGCGACTATGCCTTGAGTCGTATAGATATATTTATTTCGATGCCATTTAGCTAAATAGCAACGTCATTGGTCACATTGCCGCCCTTTCATCTGACGAAAGGGGGGCGCCATGGCGCTCAAACAGGGCGATGGTCTACAGGGCTGGGAAATAGCGGTCACCAAGAAACTCATCGGAGAATTCCGCCGGCGGTCACGAAGTCTGTATCGGGAGGAATTCGACGACCTCCTGCAGGAATGCCTGGTGCACTGGCTTGAAGTGCGGCGGCAGGTAGTCCCCGATCGGGACGGCCCGCCCATCGCCTACATGGCGCGGGTCGTGCGCAACAAGCTGATCGATCTGGCGCGCGAGCGGGAGACCGACAAGCGACGGGGCGACCAGGAAACCGTTTCCCTGGACGATACGGTGGGTGACTCCGAGGATGCACCCACCTATGCCGATCTGGTCGATGCCGAACAGGGTCGGGATCTGGGTGGGCAAGAGTCGTTCGATCCGGCCGACATTCGTATCGACGTTACGGAGGTCATGAGCCGGCTTACGCCCGAGCAGCGGCGCCTGTGCGATCTGCTCGGTGCACAGGGCCTGTCCATCAAAGAGGCCTCAGAGAAGCTCCGAATCCCGCGCGCAACGCTCTACGAGGAAATCAAACGTATCCGCAAGATCTTCGCCCAGCATGGTCTGGACGACTATCTGCAACCCTGATCCGACACTTTGCCGAGGAATTTCGTATGAATGAACCATGACCTGAAACCGCGCCGATTCGATGATCAAATTCACTGTGACCAGCACCAAGGGGGGTGTCGGCAAGACCACGCTCACCGCTAATCTGGGGGCGCTCCTTGCCGACATGGGGCTGCGCGTTCTCCTGATCGACGCCGACGTGCAACCCTCGCTGTCGAAATATTTTCCGCTGGCGGTGGCGAAACCGGCTGCCGGCCTGACCGAGGTGATCGTGCGCGGCACGGTCACGAAGTCGTGCATCACGGCGACTCTGTATCAGAACCTCGACATCGTGATCTCCGACGACCCCGAGGGCAATCTTCCGCACTGGCTGCTGAATCGCATCGACCGCGGCTTCCGGTTACGTTTCGCGCTGCAGTCGCCGGCGGTGGTCGAGGCCTATGACTGCGTACTGATCGATACCCAGGGCGCCATCGGACCCTTGCAGGATGCGGCGGTACTTGCCGCCGACATCCTGGTATCGCCGATCACCCCGGAGATCCTCTCCGCCCGCGAATTCCGCGACGGCACCATGGAGCTGCTCGATCGCCTGGAGCCGGGCGGCGCACTGGGCGCCAGCCTGGGGCCGATGAAAGCGGTGATCTACCGGCAGGATCGCAGTGCGGATGCCCGGATCATCGCCAGCGGCATCCGCGAGGACTTCATCAAGCTCAAGGGCCGGGCAGCCGTTCTGGAAACCGTGGTGCCGCATGCCAAGGCCTACAAGGAAGCTGCGACGCTGCGCGTCCCGGTGCATCGCCACGAACGCAAGCGCGACGGCCCGACGCCGAGCGCCTACACCGTCATGCACCAGT
Organism: Rhodocyclaceae bacterium; assembly: GCA_006218025.1. Classification (GTDB taxonomy): domain Bacteria; phylum Pseudomonadota; class Gammaproteobacteria; order Burkholderiales; family Rhodocyclaceae; genus Sulfuritalea. Next base: position 20,120 of record VBWA01000013.1, read on the forward strand.
TGGCCTGGGAGTTGATCCCCAGCCTCGAAGGCGTGTTCGCCGATCTGCTGCCCAGACGGGAGGCTCAGGGTGAGTGACGAAGCGCAGCCGCTTGGCGGCGCTGTCGTGACTGATCAGGCTGCAACGGCACCCGCACAAGTGCCAGCGAGGTCCACGTTAATCGAACAGAGACGACGCTTGGTCGCCGAGTCCTTGCAAGTCGGCAATCTGGGCAACAACGCCCGTGACCTGCCGGTCCAGGCCGATCCGACCCATGACTGCCAGATTGAGCTCTCGGTAGAGGATATCCATCCCTATGAGCACAACCCGCGGCGGGCCAACAACACCAAGTTCAACGAGATCAAGGCCTCGATCCGCGCCAGCGGCCTGCGCAATCCCTTCACCGTAACCCGCCGGCCGGGTGAATCGCACTTCGTCGTCGAGGCCGGCGGCAACACGCGCCTGCTGGCCATCCGGCAACTTTGGGCAGAGACGCGGGAGCCGCGTTTCCACAAGCTCGGTGTCCTGTTTCGGCCGTGGCGCTCGGAAAGTCACGTGCTTACCGCCCACCTCATCGAGAACGAGCAGCGCGGCGACATGAATTTCTGGGACAAGGCCAGCGGGGTCGTCGATCTCAAGGCGCGACTCGAAGCGGAGAAGGGAACCACGCTCTCCCTGCGACAACTCGAAGAAGGGATGAAGGCGCTGGGCTTGTCCATCAATACCGCGACGCTCGCCCACTACCTGTTCGCCACCGAGCGGCTGGGCATCCTGGGCGAAGCCGTTATCGATCTCTCGGGCCTGGACGTCAAGACCCTCCAGCCTCGGCTCAATTCCATGAAGCGCTATGCGCAGACGCGCACATCGCTGGCCGAGGACGAACTCTACGCGATGGTCTTCGAACCGGTCTTTCGCCATACTGCCGACGAGTATCGGCGCTCGTCTAGCTTCAGCATTGCGGCGGTATGCCGTGCATGCGAGGAGGAGCTGGCTGATGTACTTGGCGAGCCTGTTGCCGAACTGCGCATGGCGCTCGAACCGGCGGCACGGGCGCCACAAGTCTCAGTGGGGGGCTCGCCAACGGAGCCGACTGTTAGCACGGCTAACACCGGAACGGCCGCTCCCAGGCGCCATACGCAGGCAGAAGGTGCGATTCCGGCCAAGACCGAAGGCGCTGCCGTTCATTCTCGGGTTATCGAACAGGTGCGCTTGTGCGCTGGCCTTGTCGGGATCAGCGATTGCCTGCGCAGCGACGAAGCGGCGCCACTTGGGTACCGCATGGACGAGTTACCGATTTCGCCTCATGGAGATTCGCTGCATCCGAGCCAGCAATGGGCCTGGCAACTCTTGGCGCTGGTGTCCGCAACTGCGGTCCTGCCGGAAGGTCTTGCAGCCGGCGATCCATGCGCGGCTGATAGCGCGTCCCAGGTGCCCGACCTTCCGGTGGATGCCTTCCAGTTCGATGCCACTTTCTTCGGTTGGCTGGTCGATGCCAATGACCGAACGGCCAGCGCCTGCTGGGATCTCCTCGGTCTGGTCAGGGAATTTCGCTCATCGGATTCCACGCCCGACCTGCCGTGCAGTGGAATATCTGTAGCGGAGGGAACCTGATGCTGCCGCTGCTCGATACGCAGGTGCGCCTGGTACTCCTCAATCACGTCGCCGTGCGGCTGGCCGAGGCGAAGCCGGATGAACTCCACGCCGCCGGCATCGCGAACGAACAAGTCGCTCGCTTGCGGCAATTGTCGGCACTCGATCTGAACCGCCTGGCCACGATGCGCGATCTGACCATCGGCGTGAGCTTTGATGCCGCCGGACTCACTGCGGGGCTGCGCACGGTCTCGCTGGTGAATGAGGCCAAGGCGCTGGAGGCGTATTTCATCCGCCATGGTGCGTCCTGGCAGATGATGAGTGCGCTCTTCAAGATCCGCCGCAAGGTGACGCTCAGGCGCCGCCGCGACTGCGGTGCCTGGAGACCGTCAGGCCGCTTCCCGCTTCCTGATACCGCTCTGCGCGAGCGCATTTACCGGGCATGGCATGCCATTGAGGAGCCGAATCTCCGGGTGCGCTACTACCGCCTGCATCAAGCTTTCCCGAACCTCTCCATCGCCGTTCTCGAGGCAGTCGCGCGCGAATTCGAGGACGAGCCATGAACGGCCGCCGCTCGATTCCGCCGGGCCTTACTGCCGAACTGCTGCTCGACGTCTTCGACCTGCCGATCAGCTTCCACCGTTGTCTGGTCCCGATCACCGGGGGCGTGACGGCGGCGCTGATGCTCTCGCAGGCCATCTGGACCAGCGAGGCGCTCGACCCCGAGGTCGGCGGCTGGTTCTGCAGGTCCCAGGAGGAATGGACCGAAGAGACCGGGCTTTCGCGCTGGGAGCAGGAAACGGCACGGCGAGCTTTGCGCAGCGGCGGCTTTCTCGAAGAGCGACGCGCCGGCATGCCGGCGAAGCTCTGGTTTCGCGTACGACCCGAAGCCGTAGGGCGCGCATTGCAGGCGCAAGCCAACCCGGTTCGCCGATAACGGTACACAGGCCCAAGCATGAGAGACCGAGAACCGAGAACCGTAACCAGCGCCGATGACGACCCATGGCAATCCGCCCAACAGGAACGAGCACTGGCGACCCTCTGGCCACTGCTGGGGCGGCATATCGCGTTTCATCGCCGCCTCGTGGACCTGACGGCGAACGTGAAGGCGGCGCTGTTGCTTTCCCAATCGATCTACTGGACGCGCCACGGTCGCGACATCGCCCGGACCGGCGGCTGGTTCCTCAAGACCACTGAGCAATGGGAGATGGAAACCGGACTTTCCGCCAAGGAACAAGCCACCGCACGCGAGGTATTGCGCAAACTGGCGATCCTCAGCGAGCAGCGCGTTGGCATCCCGGCGAGGCTGCATTTCCGCCTATGCGTTGATCAGCTCGGCGCCTTGCTCAGCGACCGGATTGGCAGGGCGTCGGCGAGTCTGGACTGGGCCGATGGCGCCGCGGTCGCGGAATTGCTGGGGCCGTCGCTCGCCTATCACCGTACGCTGGCCGGCATCGGCGGCGGGGTCCATGCCGGCCTGCTGTTGTCACGCACGCTGCACCTGACGCGGCTGCAGATGCGCCGGCAGTTGCAGGAGTGGATCGGCAGTTCGACCGACGTATGGACCGAGCAGATCGGCCTCACGCGCCGCGAACAGGAGATTGCGCGTCGGGAGTTGGTGGGCGTCGGAGTCTGGGAAGAGACTTTGGTCGGCATTCCTCCGCGACGACTCGCCCGAATCCGGCTGGATTGCCTGCTCGCGCGGCTGGCGGGGGATGAATCCGGCGATGCCAATCGCATCGCTTTGCCGTATTCGCCAGAGTGCGGTGTTGCCACAATCAATAGTCGACAAAAAGGCGAAACAAGTATGCGGGATTCCCACATTCATGTTTTGCCGAAAGCGCCAAAATTGATTCGACAAAAACGCCATCACTGTTTCGACGAAAGCGCCAATCTACATATACAAGGAAGTACACGTGGTTTAGTACAACAACCACCCACAAGGGAAACCATCGCTAATGCGGGGCCGTCGCAACGTCGTGGTGGTGATCTGATCCTGCCTGAAAGCCTGCTCCCTGAAGAACGTCCGGCGGCGCTCCTCCTGCTTAAGCCCTGCGCGCAGCAAGCCCAGGCCTTGCTCGACGAGCTGAGTGCCCGGATGCAGGCAAAAGCAGTGCATACCAGCCCGCTCGCCTACCTGCGTGGCCTGGTCAGACGTGCCCTGGCCGGCGAGTTTGTGCCGGAACTGGGGCAGCGCGTGGCGGCTGCCAGGCGCAGGCATGACGAGGACCTGATCCTGCGTCAGCAGCGCGAGGCCGAGGAGCAGCGTCTTGCCGGCGAGTGCGCGACCCCGGAACACCAGGCCAAGCGCGCATCCCGCCGCGCCGAGATGCGACAGATCGCGGACGCGATGCAGGCCGGGCGCCCGCCGGAGAAGCGCTCGTGAGCCCCCTGCCAGTCCGAATTCCCGGCAGCCACAACCTCCTCAATCGAAACGGAGTCCGCAATGGCACCCCCTGACGCAATCCTGCAGCAAGAGCGCAATGAGCCCAATGCGCCCGATGCCACGTTCGCCGCCAACGCCCAACTCGGGCAACTGTCGGATGCCACCCCTGACACCATGAGTTTGCACACCAAGGACGCCTATCGGATCTTTACCGGCCGTGGCGCGGATGGCGCGGGCAAGCTGCCGCCGATTCCTGGGGGTAGGCGCTTTGCGGCGGTCCTCAAATCCATCTGGCACCTGTCGGCGAACGACAACCCTTACGCCGACTGGATTCTGATCCGGATGTACGAGGGTCTGGTCGCGATTCGCGCGCATCTGAGCCGCGTGATCACGGCGCGCGAGGAAGCCATCGAGCTTCTCAAGCGCAAGGGCCTGTCGCTGGCCGTGATGGGGTCGCGCAGCCCCAAGACCGTCGAGCTCGGGTTTCGCAGCCCCTACGGCTACGCCACGGCGGAGGCAATCGTCGAGTTCGACTACTACGTGCGCATGATCAAGACCCTGATCCACAAGGATCGCATGAGCGATGACGAGGGCAGGGCGGCGATTCGTGAAGTCGGCCGAGAGTTGCGCGCCTTGTTCCTCGAACCGATCCGCTGGGAGCGGCATCTCCTGCGCGAGGAACTGCGGCAATTGAGCCGAAGCGACTTCCTGCCTGGAGCGGACGCGCTCGCGCAGCAGCGTGTGCGCGCGGTGGTCGCACTGTTCGGTGAAGTTCCGCGCAAGGTCTTTACCGGCGCGCAGGCACCCCGTCATACGCGGCGGCGCGTCAAGTTGAGCGAGGCCGAACTGCGCCTCCTCGAACAGGCGTCGCTCACCGCGGCCGAGGATATGCCGCAGTCGGACACGGAGTTGCTGTGAGGTCGACGCCGGCGATCAGCGGGTTTCCGGCCCGGGCCTCGCAGCCCATCGGAATTCAATGAGTCAATCAACCAACGGAGGGTGCAATGTCGAACGAGTTTAGTGGAACCGGAAATGTGGGTGACCAGCCGCTCTTGAAGACGGTCATGGTCGGCAGCGAGGAACGGCAGGTCGCCGAGCTTCGGGTGTTCTTCGACGAATACCGCCAGGATGGCAAGGGCGGTCTGGAGCAGGCCGGTGGATTCTGGCTCGACGTCAATGTCTGGGGCGAACGACTTGCTGCGGAGGTCGCGCAGCTGGTAAAGAAGGGTGCGCGCGTGCATGTCATCGGCCGGCTCGCCGAAACCCAATGGACGGTAACGGCGACCGGTGAGGAGCGCAGCGCGCTGCATCTGAACGCCGACCATCTGTTCTTGAGTCTCACACGGCTGGCCGAGGCCAGGTTCAAGCCGCGGCGCGAGGCGGCCGAGGGCCGGGGCTGAGCGTGAGTGCCAGCGCTATGCCCGTCGACGCCGCAGCGGAGTTGGCTTGTTTCCCCAGCACCGAAGAGGTTCGCATGGTCCGCTCGATCGCGCTGCTGGCGCTCAAGGAAGCGGTACGCCACGGCAGGTGGGGTGCCTCCTTCCACGGATTTCGCGTTCAGGCCCAGCGGCAAGGCCCGGCACGGGGTTTCGCTGCCTTCACCGAGGTCAGCCTATCGGTGAGCCTTGGCCAGGCTGTTGTTGCGCGTTTTCGGGTAACAGCGAACTATGCCAGCGCAATGGAACCAAATGCATGAGCGATGGTCATCTGATTTGAATATGCGTTGCTCGACCCCCTGCCGCATGGCGGGCGTCGCGCAGAAGCTGCCGGTGTACCACGTTGGCTGCGTCAGCCCGATCGATGCACGTTACGCATCGCCCTTCGCTCGCGAGAGCGCCAAAACCGGTGAGATCTCCTGAAAACCGGTGGCCGCAAGGCTCGGAGGTAGTCGTCATTGCTTCAACCCAGTCGGGGAGTTCCATCCCCGCTTGGGGCATGGTCTCCCCATTTTTATGTGAAAAGGAGACCATCGTGTCCAATCAAGCGGAAGCAACCAATCAGTCGTCGTTCTTCAATCTGCACGTCGAAGGTGTCGGCTATCTCAATCGCGTGCGCCGGGTGAAACCGAAGAAGGGCCAGGAGTTTCTGGCCTGCACCGTGTCCGCGATGCGTGGCAGTACCGATGACATCGCTTACACCAAGTTCGATTGCAAGGTGAGCGGCGCCGAGGCGCAGAAGATCGTCAAGATGCTGGAGGCCGATGTCGCGGCCGAGAAGACCGTGATCATCGGCTTCAAGATCGCCGACATCTATCCCGAAATGTTCACCTTCGAGAAAGGTGACAGGAAGGGAGAGCTGGGCGTCAGCATCAAGGGTCGTCTGCTGCGGGTCAAGTTCGCCAAGATCAACGGCGAGTCGCTCGACCTGCCGCAACCGGCATACCCGAGTGACGTCGAGAGCGCCGCAGCCTAGTCGTTCGCATCAGACCTCAGTTTCGTTAATTTTCGTTACCCCCAGGGGAGATATCTCTCTTCTGGGGAGCGGTCTCCCCATTTTCTTGTGGAGACCGTCATGAAAGAAGCCCTGTTCAACGTCGTCACCGACCTGAAGCTCATGGTCATGATCATCGTTCTTTCCCAGGTCATCGCGCTCGCCAAGGTGATCGCCTGACCTAGTTCGGAAACCTCTCCTTCGGGCGGGGTTTTCACCTGTGGGCCAACCCAGAGGTGAAAACCCCGCCAACCAACTGAAGGAGAAACGCCATGAAGCAAGCCCTGTGGAACGTCGTCACCAACCTGAAGATCATGGTGCTGTGCATCGTGGTTTCCCAACTCATCGCCATCGTCAAGATCCTGCCTTGAGGCACTTCAGCCCGCAGTCGGCCCGCAGTCATCCATTTGCGTCTGGGTCGTGGCGATTGTGATCAATTTTCCGGAGCCCCTCGCCAGAGGGGCTCTACCCAAGCCGTGGTGCACCACGGTTTGGGTAGAGATCCTTCCGGATCGTCCGGCCTGGCCGGGCGCTCGATTGATGTTGTTTGCTGTGTCACCACTGCCCTCAGGCAGTGCCCTTGAAAACCGGCCTCATCTCCTGAAAGCCGGTGACCGAAAGGTCTGGAGATAAACGTCATCCATCAAGTTGTAGCAGTGGTCCGCCGGACCGATTTCACGCTTGGACTCGCGTCCAGAGCAATGGTCGTGATTGAGCAGTTTGTAGGTTTTTCAACCCTCGGGGAATGTCTCTTCCCCCAAGGGGAGGTGTTCCCCTTTCTTTTGCAAAGGAGAACACCGTGAGTCAAATGATTGAAGTGATGTCGGACGTCGATCTGCTCGGCATGATGGTCGGCAGCAAGACCGCCGCACGCATGCTGCAGGACGCGGGTGGCAGGCTGTCGACGCTGCTGAATGTGTGCCCGGCAAGTTACGAACCTGAACCGAGGGTCAAGACGAAGCTGCTGGTGGCAAAGGAACTGGTGCGGCGTTCTCTTATGGAGACGATGCGCCAGCGAGATGTTCTGGCTTCACCGGAAAGTGTGCGCGATTACCTGCGCATGACGCTGGCGGGACGGGACTACGAGGTATTCATGGTCCTGTTCCTGGACGCTCAGAACCGCATCCTCGAAGCCGAGGAAATGTTTCGCGGCACCCTGACACAAACCAGCGTGTATCCGCGGGAAGTCGTCAAGAGGAGCCTCGTCGTCAACGCGGCGGCGGTGATCTTCGCCCACAACCATCCATCGGGTGTCGGTGAAGCAAGTCGTGCCGACGAGTTGCTGACGCAGTCCTTGAAGCAGGCCCTGGCTTTGGTCGACGTCAAGGTACTGGATCATTTCCTTATCGCGGGAAGCGGTGTCATGAGTTTCGCTGAAAGGGGACTGTTATGAAACCCACTTCAGCTATGCGCATGGAGAGCTGACAGCATGAGAACTTTGCTCTCCACTCGCCGCGCCACGTTCTATCGGCTTGTCCGACAAGCCGACGAGTTGTCGTCGAAATGGCTGGAAGACGTGCTCAAGGACAAGACTCGCAACAGTGGGCATTTCAGTGCATTGGCTCGACTGGCCTGTCTGCGAATTCTGGTCTGTCGAGACTACGGCATCAACAGCCCTTCGGGATTGCCATATCCGCAGCGGAAGAAAGCTGTTCGTGCGGCGCTCGGCATCTGAGCGCGGTCCATTCACGCCTCGATCACGCGCTCTCATTTGCGGAATGTGGACTGGTGTAGTTCTGTAGTACTGCCTGAAGGGGTGCATTCCCTCCTGGCAGCCATGTAAGCGGCGCGACGCGAGTCGCGCCGACCGTCCGGTCCGGAATCCTCCGAGCCGGTTTAGTGACCCCAGCGGGGATGTTGCAGCCCCCGCCCGGGGTCTGCCGTCCCCGCTTTTCTTTTGGAGTAATTGATATGAAAAGCGGACGTTCTCTGGTAAATCTGGCGCAGGAACTCGAGCGCCAACTCGCGACGAAGCAGGATCTGGTGGTGCCTTCGTCGCTCTTGCAATGCCACACCGAAGAGGGTGGCGAATTGAAGATGATCGTCGATTCCAAGCGCGGTGATGGTGGCGAGTATGGGGTAACCGACCTCGCACGCCGCCAGCTCGCTGAAAAGTTGAAGATTCCGTTCGCGTACTTCGAACGCATGCGGACGGAGCAACCGGGTCTTCTCGACCGTAACGTCAATACATGGCTGCAAACCGACACGGAGCGAAGGATGATTCGTACGTTGGATGGGCGGGTGCGCGCGGTGCTGTCCGACCGCTATCGCCGCCTGGACAACTTCGATCTGGCGGAGAATGTGCTGCCGATTCTGCAGCGGCTTGACGGTGCACGCTTCGAATCGGTCGAACTGACCGAGACGAAGATGTACCTTAAGGTCGTTACGCCACGTGTCGAGTTCGAGATTGCGCCTGGAGATGTCGTCCAGGCAGGTATTGTGATCACCAACTCGGAAGTCGGTCACGGCATGCTTTCGGTGCAGCCTTTGGTCTATCGCCTGATATGCAGCAATGGCCTGATTGCGTCGGATCGTGCATTGCGCAAGACGCACGTCGGACGCACGCTGCAATCGGAACAGGAGGCGATCACCGTCTTCCGGGACGATACGCTGGCGGCAGACGACAAGGCCTTCTTCCTGAAGGTGCGGGACGTGGTCGAGGCGGCGGTTTCCGAGGCGACGTTTCGGCAGGTGGCGCAGAAGATGCAGAAGACGTTGGGCATCAAGCTCACCGGCGATCCCGTCAAGGCTGTCGAGGTGCTGGCCAACCGTTACACGCTCAACGAAACTGAACGTGCCGGCGTGCTGCGGCACCTCATTGTCGAAGGCGATCTCTCCGCCTATGGGCTGGTCAATGCCGTCACGCACTACTCGCATGACGTCAAGGACTATGACCGGGCGACGGAGTTCGAAGCGCTGGGGGGCAGGTTGATTGAACTGTCGTCCAGCGAGTGGGCGGAAGTGGCGGAAGCGGCTTGATTGCTTCGGTCGCGTCCAGTAATGGGGCTTCGATGCCCCTTGACTGCCCGGCAGGGTGGTTGTGAAATCGGTGCAGCCTCACGGCTGCACCGATTTCCTTTTTGTTGTGGGTATCGTGAGCGTCTTCGGCCGGGGTATCTGGATTTTCCTGTATCGGTGCGTATTGCTGACCAGATGCAGGCAAAAGTGGTAATGCTCCTTGGCCAATGGTGATCATCGTGCTACGATGTATCTACACGTATCAACTAGCGAGGTAGTTATGAGACTGCAACTGGCGAAATGGGGCAACAGTCTGGCAGTTCGTCTGCCGGTGGAATGCACGCGCGCTGCCGGGTTGCGCGAGGGCGATACCGTCGAGGCGGAAGTGACACCGATCGGCGAGATCAAGCTGACGCCGGCGCAGCCGTTCGACAAGGCGGCATTCATCAAGCGCCTGCGCAAGTTGCGGGCAACCATGCCGATGACGACGACGACCGTTCAAATGATGCGTCAGGAGGATCGGTACTGATGATCTATCTGGACACCAGCGCGGCGGTTCCGATGTTCGTCCCGGAGCCGGCGAGCCCCGCAATCGAGGCCTGGTTTGAGTCCTGCGTCGAACCCCTGGTATCGTCTGACTGGATAGTGACGGAGTTCTCGAGTGCGTTGTCCATCAAGGTTCGAAAAGGGGAAATCAGTGCCAAGCAGGCGCAGGCTGCATGGAAGGACTTCGACACTTTCTGTAAGTCTGGTTTGCGTTTGTTGCCGGTGAGCCGAAAAGCCTTTACAGAGGCGGCTGGGATGGCGCGGAATGCGGCAAGCGGTTTGCGCTCTGGTGATGCCCTGCACCTGGCGATGGCGCTTGAAGCTGGCGCCACAGGGATTGCAACGGCAGACGAGACGCTGGCGAAGAACGCGAAAGCGAGCGGCTTGGCGGTAAGCCAGATAACCTGACTGTTTCTCAGCTCATGACCCGATCCGAGCTCGTTGACCGGCTGCATTCCCGCGTTCCAACGCTTACTCATGAAGACGCCAAGTCCGTGGTCGACGTGATTCTTGAGGCCATTACACGCAGTCTGGTAGCCGACAGTCGCGTTGAGATTCGTGGTTTCGGCAGCTTCAGCCTGAGCTACCGGCAGCCGCGGGTTGGGCGCAATCCGAAGTCGGGTGAAAAGGTTCAGATTCCGGGAAAGTACGCCGCCTATTTCAAGGCTGGAAAAGAGATGCGGGAGGGCGTGAATTCCCGATTGGTCAAACGCGAATCCAAATAGCTTTGTTATGGGCGGCCAACGAACCGTAGTTACTTCCCTCCCAGGTGACAAGGTAGGCTCATCCAGTGAGCTTATGCGCCCTGATACTGCCTAAATTACGTCGCAAATGAACTGGCGGTTGGCTCTCGGCAGAACTCGATCTTGGCCTTCCAATGAAATTTTCGGGAAATGCGCCGCGGGCTCGTGCCAAAAATGCCTTGGCCCGTGGAGTGCTGCTGTAGGTTGCCCTCAATGGTGAAATGCACTCTAGAATTCAGCTATTGAAATACGCGTCGAAAGAGACTGTTTAGATCGGAAGATTCGTGACCTGCCAATGCATGAAACTCAAGGCTGTAACAACTATTTTCTGCGGCGAATCAATAGCTCTGATGGGTCCGGCGGCTGCGGCTAGGGTCGATCTCACCAAAATACATAGTTTAAGAGATAGTTTTTTCGTCAACCATTGCGGTGATTGGGACCTGCCGGTTCCGCCGACCAACCTGAATACGAGCCCTGAATGGTAAAAAAGACCTCAGCACCAATCAAGAAGACCCGGTCGACGGTGCCAAAAGCTATTACCACCTCGCAGGATATTAGTTTTTACCGTGCTAACGAAAAGCCATATGGTGTGTTCAGCAACCTCTACCGCTGCGAAGTAGAATTTGAGGGCCGTAAGTATCCCACCTCCGAACACGCTTACCAGGCGGGCAAGGCAAGCAAGGACGCAGTGCGCGAATGGATTCTCGCGGCACCGACCCCGTCGCTCGCCGCAATGGCAGCCCATGGCTTATACGTTTGGGACGTCGTACCCAACTGGGCGCAGATCAAGTTTGACCGCATGCGTGCGGTTCTACGGGCCAAGTTTGAGCAACACCCGCATTTAGTGGAGCTACTTCTTTCGACGGGCGACGCGCGACTTGTGGAGGCCGGTACTACCGACAATGCGGTGAACCGGCTGTGGGGGGAAGTTAGTGGCAAGGGACAGAACATGCTCGGTATCATGCTGATGGAACTGCGTGACGAGCTTCGACGTGCCAAGAAGCCGCGTGCGCGTACGAGCAAGTCGAAGCCCGTCGGGACAAGCCGCCGGGCGATCAAAACCACCGAAACGGTGTCGGCATAATGGTCACTCGACGTGGACGGTCGAAATGTCGCTGAATTTCTATGAGCGGGAACTTGAACAGCTAGATCGAACCTACGTAGCGGCACGTACCGCTGATATCGGGAAACTCAAGCTCGCGATTGCCAGCACTTCGGAGTCAAGTCTAATTGGTGTGGGATCCGGTGGGTCCTACACGGTCGCTTCTCTGCTCTGTAATCTTCACGAAGCCTACACGGGGCGGGTGTCGCGACCCTCGACGCCTCTCGAGTTAATCTGCAATCCAACCCTCGCGTCCGCTAGTCCGGTGTTTCTTATCTCAGCGGAAGGCAAAAATCCCGATATCGTTGAAGGGCTCGTGCGAGCACGCCGGCACAGTTCGCGCACCATACACGTATTGACAAATCGCGATGCTAGCCCCCTCATGGATCGGGTGGACAAGCTGTCGGACATTACGCCCCATATCTTCGAGCTAGCGAATAAAGATGGCTACCTAGCTACAAATAGTCTCTTACTGGATGCCGTACTTGTCGCGCGGGCCTATGGAGAGCTCGACAACAACAACGAGCCGCTCCCTGGCTCAATCGATGAACTGCGAATCGGGAATCAAAGCGTCAAGGACTGGGTCCGGGACGCCGGTGACTTTGTTGATTCCGCCGTACCGCGAAAAGGACTGATCGTCGTTTTTTCTCCACTCTTACGTCCTGTCGCGGCAGATTTGGAGTCAAAGCTTTCAGAATCTGCATTGCTCTATTGCCAACTTGCGGACCTTCGCTCATTCGCGCATGGTCGGCATCTTTGGCTCGCGGAGCGCGCTGATGACTGCGCCATCCTCGCCCTTGTAGAGCCTGGACTAAACGAGTTGTGGAGACACATGCGGGCCTTGGTGCCCAAAGGGGTTCCGATCCACGAAATGCCTCTGAGCGGGGCGGCACCTAAAGACCTGCTGGCCGGCCTTGTTGCACAGATGCACTTGGTAGCGGCGGTGGCGCGTCGACTCGCCAAAGATCCGGCAAAACCAGATGTTGCGAGTTTTGGACGCGAGCTATATTTCACAGATTTGCCAACATTCATTCCTGGACCACCGAAATTAGGGCGTCGGGGCGAACGCTCCAAATACGATGTCCTTGGAGCGCGCTGGCCCATGACCGGATCTAGTGGTGTGATGAGCCGGGCCCTCGACAGCTTCGAAGCGACACTCGAGCAGCAGAATTTTCGGTCGATCGTCTTTGATTATGACGGTACATTGTGCAGTTCGCAGCGAACCGACGCTCCTCCTCAACCAGCTGTGATCGAACACATTCAACGCTTTGTCGAGAGGGGGATATGGGTCGGAGTCGCGTCTGGCCGCGGCAACTCTATTCAGGAACATTTGCAGAAATGTTTACCCGCTGAGCTTTGGCATCGGGTTAGCTTAGGGTTATATAACGGCGGCTGGATAGGACGATTGGACTCCGATATTCCAGTGACCCGCACCACGAGTGAGTTCCTGAGTCACGTAAGACGTATCGTCGGTCGCTTGGAAACCCTGGGCGTTCCGATCGATCGAGTGAAGGAAACTTATCCGCACCAGATAAGCATTCGGTTTCGCGAAGGCGTAAACACGGAAAATATGTGGTTCGTGATCGCCGATGCGTTAAGGCAAGCTGGCTTGGACCCCTCGACTGTGGTTCGAAGCAAGCACTCAGTCGATATACTAGGCAGCGGGGTCAGCAAATCACATCTTGTGGCAAACATCGTCCAAGAGTGTGGCGTTGATCCGTACGAAATTGTGACCATGGGAGATCAGGGCGCTTGGCCCGGCAACGATGCGTCGCTGCTTGAGCACCGCTTTTCTCTCAGCGTGGATCTGCCTTCACGACGACTTGACCGAGGTTGGAAGCTCGCTCCTCAACATAAACGGGATGTGGATGCGACTCTGTGGTACCTGGACAAGGCAGTGATAGCTTCAGACGGATCGTTCCAGTTCAAACTGAACGCGTGACACAATTGTCAGGACTGTCATGAAGGATGAAAACGCACGGCACTTACTCGCCACCGTCATGGGCTGGGAAGAGCAGGATATCGTTCTTCGATATGTTCCTTTGCTTGGCTTGCTTGCAGACTACAAATACGACCATTACCGACGTTTTGGGCCTGGTAAGCGCTTTATCGAAAGCCTAGCGCTTTGGCTGAGCCAATTCATCGCTTCCGACAGATCCGCAGCTCTCGATTTCGTTCTCAACCGGCTCGTCTTCGTATCGGACCAGGAGATTTCACATCTCGTCCAGCACGCCTATCCCGATGTCATCGTGCAGGAGCGGATGCGAATGGTTGCAGAAGAGAAGGGCATCCCCAGTTATCGTGTTGGTGAAATCTCGCGAGACCTCCGCTTTAAACAACTGCAACATAAGTCGCTTTACCTGGGTCTGAGTGACGGAGCCCGAACCGATGAACTGCGTCGCGCAGGCAGCGGCGAGATTAGCAATGAACAGATTTGGCAGGCCTACGAGCTTGGCGATGCCAAAGCGGAGGACATGCTCGATGCTTTGCGAAAGGCATTGTCCACAGACTCTCCGTCGTCAGCCCGACAAGTTACCAACGAAGAGATCTGGGAGGCATGCTCCGCAGGCGACCGCGACAAAGCGGATCAACTATTGGAGGCGCTAAGGACCGAGTCAATACCACCGACAGTGCCGCCACACACCGAAAAATTTACGCTGGTGTGGTTGCTGGACGACTTCTCAGGCAGCGGAAATACCTACATTCGGTTTGACAGCAAGGCTGGTCGATTCAAGGGGAAACTCAAAAAGATTTACGATCGACTCAACCGAGGCGATCTAATTGACACGAAACACTATGAAGTGTTCTTGCTCCTTTACATCGCCACCCGTCAGGCCATTGATCACATCGAATATTGGTCTGAGCGGTTCACGTCGGAATTCGGCTACAAACCATTGCAAGTTCGCGTCCTCTTTCCCATCGAATCCGACGTCGGCCTGACTAAGGAACTACCTGCAGAACTGGAGGCTATCCTAAAGAACCCGCAGTACTACGACCCAGACGCCTTTGATCAGCACATCGCTGTGGGCGGCACAACGGATGCACAAATGGGCTTCGCGGGCTGCGCGCTGCCTTTAGTACTGTCACACAACACGCCTAACAATTCCGTATATCTACTTTGGGGACCGGAGTCACGAAAGTTTTCAGGCCTATTCCCGCGCGTCAGTCGCCATAAGGAGGACTAGTGGCATACCGCGCGAATCCTTTCCTCGAACGAATGTCTGAGCAAACGACCTCAGACCAGGAGTTCGTCCGCCTGTTTTCTCCAAAGATCCTCGAACGTCTTCAGGAGAATGCATTTCAAGGTGCGGTGCACTTATTCACGAGCCCGCCTGGCGGTGGAAAAACCACTCTGCTCCGCGCATTCACGCCAACGGCGCTACGCGCGTTCTGGAATGCGCGCGTCGTGCAGGAAATGAACGAGTCCTACGATCGACTTGTTGATCGGCAGGTATTGCATCCAACCAATGGCCCTCAGCTTCTCGGCGTTTTATTGTCATGCGCTTCGGGCTACGCGGACTTGCCGCCTGGAGCGTCCATGACGCAGGAAGGTCTGTTCCGCGCACTGCTCGACTGCCGAGTCGTTCTGCGCGCATTGCGGAGTCTGGCCTCTTTGTTAGGCTATAACTCAACGGACCAGTTAAGCAATGTAACTCTGGAATACGACGAGATGGCGAAGGATCTCAAATCGATTCCAGTGACACCATCGGCTACTGAACTTGCGAGCTGGGCCGAAACGCACGAACGGGCCGTTTACGAAAAACTGGATTCGTTGGCGAGCGATGTCTCTGCCGGTATGCCTGTCCATATACGGTTTGAAGGCGTGTTGTGGTTGCAGTCAGTCCGTTTTATTCGTGACGGCAAGCCTGTGGCACCAATGCGGCTGCTAATGATCGATGACCTTCAAAAGCTACGTAAGAAGCAGCGAGCCTTTCTGGTTGAAGAACTTGTGGAGTTGCGGCCTTCAGTTCCTGTGTGGCTTGCCCAGCGTAGCATTGCGCTCGGCGACGAACTGCTTTCGCAGGGAGCCCGCGAAGGAAGGGATCTACACCACTACCCATTGGAAGAAATCTGGACAGGGGCGCGTGGTGCAAATCAGTTCGCTAGTTTTGCCCAAAGTATTCTCGACCGGCGCCTCGACGTGCAGCGGGCGATACCTGCTGGTGCATTCGCTCAGTATCTTGAAGATCAGCTAACCCCTGATGAAGTTCGGGAGTGTTTTGATAAGGCGGTGGAACTCTTTGCTCTTGATACTCAACGCCATCGCGGTAACGTCCGCTACAGCGATTGGCTACGACTTGCGGATGATGCTTCGCGCGTTCCGAGTGCCGAATCGATTATCGATCTTTACACCACGCGTATTCTGATTGCTCGCGTGGAAGCGAAGCGCCAGCTGTCGCTGGAGTTGACGCCACTGCCGGCTGAGGACTTGGAAGAGGGTGCTAGCAAGTTGCGAGGCGCAGCCGAGATCTTTGCTCACGAGGAGGTTAAGTGCCCTTTCTACTTTGGGATTGATCGATTATGTGCGTTGGCCACTAGCAACGTCGAGGAGTTGTTAAATGTAGCGGCTGTCCTCTACGAAGGAATGCAGGCCAAGCAGGTGTTGCGCAAACAGCCGGATCCCAGACTATCGCCGCGTGACCAGGAACGTCGCATCAAGGAGGCGGCAAAAAGAAAGCGCGACTTTATCCCCAAGAACCACACTGAAGGAACGAAAGCCCAAAGACTGCTAGACGCTGTGGGTGTGTTCTGTCGCGAAAGAACATTCCAGCAAACTGCGCCATACGCGCCCGGCGTTACAGGCGTTCGATTGACCCAATCAGAGTTGAATAAGGTACGGCTCAATCAACCATCTAGCGGTGAGCCGTTAGCCTTGCTCGGTCGTGTACTAGCTGAGTGCGTAGCGGAGAACTTGCTGACCATTCGAGCGAGCGCACCAAGTTCTTCACGCGAAGGCGGCACAGTGTTTTACCTAAACCGCACGTTGTGCGCACATCACGATTTACCGCTCCAGTATGGGGGTTGGCAGGACGTCACCGTTGAGGTCCTTATCGAATGGATGGAGCGTGGACTTCAGCCAAGTCGTCGCCGTCAGATGGAGGTCGGGGAATGATTCTGTGGGGCCGGTACGTATTTCGGCGGGGGACTGACGTTCAGGACATGTGGGACCAGATGTTCAGGCAACGTCGAGAACAAGGTCGTCCGGTACGACTTCTATATGTCGGGGGTCGGGGCTTCGACGTTCGTGCACAAGCTGTTATGCAATGTTTTGTCGACAGCCTCAAGCAGTCCGGTTGCGTTATCGAAAAGGCAGAGCTCTTACTTGTCGGCTTTAGTGGCTATCAACTCAGTGACGAGCTGCATGCACAAACACAGAGCAACGCGGATGCATTGAAATCAATTTTTGAGGCCATCGGCGAAGCCAGAACGATAACCATCGGCCCAAGCGCAGAGGGAGAAGATGATATTAGCGCCAGCAATGCATTGCGACGCGGCTCTGAGGAGGTCCTACGTTGCATTTCGGACCAGACTGATATTGTGCTGGACGTCAGTTCTTTGCCGCGCATCGCATACCTCTCTCTGATGTTGGCAATGCTCCAGCGCCTTGTAAGCGATCCTAGTTTGGAGCGGCCCCTGGCAGCAACGGGCGTAAACTTTCAAGTGCTAGTCGGAGAGGATGCTGCACTGGACAGCAAGATTCGGTCAGAGGACCCGAGCAATGAATTGGTTCTCATTCCTGGATATTCCAGCCCATTACAAGCTGAGAGCACACAGGATTGGCCACTTGTTTGGTTCCCAGTTCTTGGCGAGAATCGCGTTGCCCAGCTGCAGAAAGTTATGTCTGACGCCATACCGACCACCGCCGAAATCTGCCCGGTGTTGCCGCACCCATCTCGAGATCCGCGTCGTGGTGATCGTCTGCTCATCGAATATAAGACGCCACTCTTCGATACCCGCGAGACGCCATTGACCAACGTGTTGTACGCCCACGAAGCGAATCCTTTTGAGGCATACCGCCAATTGCTGGGCGCCATGACCCGATATCAGAGGAGTTTCAGTGTCCTAGGAGGGTGTCGTCTCGTCGTCACCCCTCTTGCGAGCAAACTCATCACACTTGGTGCGGCTCTAGCGTGCTTTGAGATGAAGCTACTCGGCACAACTGGCGGCTATGGGGTCGCGATTCCCTACGCCGAACCAAAGCGCTACGTCGTCGAGGCCCTCGCCATGCAGGAATCGAAGGCAGAAATATCCGCCTTGGTTCTCACTGGGGACGCATATGGGTAACGTTGTGTCCTGTTTTACAGGCACGGTTTGGTAAATCGGGACTGGCACGGAAGTTGGTCCGAACAAATGCCGCCATGCGTGGTGTCAGCAGTGCTAACAGTTATGTCATTCCGAACACGTGTGTCTGCCGGCAAACCGATCATCGTCCTATGTACACCGAGGTAATCTGCTCGCGCTCATGCCCCAGTTCCCGGCTGATCGTTAGCCGCGCTTCCTGGTCAATCACCTTTTGCGCTGCGGTCAATTCCCTTGAGCGCGGACCGCCCGCAGCCGGCGCAGGCCATCCTGTGAGCTCCCGGTATCGCGTTTGCGCATATTGGTGACGGTGACCATGCACCCGGTGGCTGCCAGCCCTGGCGCACTGGTACTCGAAGCGTCGGAGCTGCTCCACGTAGCGTTTGTCGGCCGGGATGAGGCTGCCCCTGCCGGCGAAGCGCTTGGCCTCGTCGAGTACCCGGCGCTGCTCTTCATTGCGGATCGGGATTTCCCGCTCGCGCCCGCCCTTGGTCCAGGTGTCCTTCAGTACGAGCTTGTCGCCGCGGTCGGCCCACTCGGGCCGGATCTTGATCGATTCCCCGCGTCGCAATCCGAATGCCGCCTGTAGCTGCAGCGACATCCGCGTGTACGGGTCGGTGATCTTCGCCAGATCGCCGGTCGTCAGCTCGCGGGCCTTGCTGACGTTGGTGACGTACTGTCGGTGACCGATGCCATAGTGATCGTTGTCCCTGGCGACGACGTTTTGCTTGCCGATCTTCTCGGCCCACCAGCGAAGCTCCGCCATCCGATTCTTGATCGTGCCGACAGCCAGACCGTCAGCTTTCCATCGCTCGACCAATCCCTCGACGTGCTTCGGTTTCAGGCCGGCGACAACCATATGCCGAAAGCCCAGTTCCTGGAGCTGGTCGGCGATCTGGTCGAGCACGCGCTCGCGGTCGTGCTGCGTGGCATAGCTGCCGTCGCGATTGCGATCGCAAAGCTGCTTCAGCGCGTAGTTCAGATCCCGCATGTCTTCCTCGCCAGGTTCAATCCCTTTCGTCCATTTGTTGCCCCTTTCTTGCTGCCCTTTGCGTTGCTGCTGGTGTGTGAAGCCTGTCCGGTAAGTGTTTCTGTCCGTCCCGCACGCCTAAGCGTGGCGGGAGGTACGAGGGACTCGGGACACCATTCCCGTTTCGTGTCGTTTGCTTTGCTGCTTGCCACCGCGGCACGCGGCATTGGCGTCGATAGCGCTTCCTGTTGGAAGCCGATCCATCGAGATGAGCCCTTGACCCAGGGCTCGGAGGTGCGCCTATGCGGCGCGACTTCGGACTGAGCCCGCTGGGCGCGGGCAAGTAGAAGGACCGTATTGCGCGGTCCAGCATGACGACGGGTCAGGGAGCCCGTCACTTGGGGTCGTCACTTGCGCCAGTCACCGATCAGTCCTTGTCGGCTGGGGCATCGTGCGCGTCGTCACTACCGGCTCGCGCCGCAGTAGTGACGACGCGATTGGCGCAGGAGTGCCGCCGCTTTGCGCGGACAGCGTTGCAGCAGGGATCGCACTGGCTGGCGCCATTGCGATTGGTCCGCGTGAAGATGCCTCGTGTATGTCACACGAGGCACGCCTGGCGCAGACGTATTTGGCCTGACACAGGTGTTGCTGCTTGGGGCAGTGGAGCGGGGCTGTACCCCGCGCGAATGTAGGCGAAGCCCGATTGCGACCGCGCTGCGCTTGCCCTGGATTGCGTCAGAACGGTGGCTGGCGCACGTTGCCAAGATGTTGCCCAAACGATTGACTACAGACTTACAGGTATCTCCGAGCCTTGCGGCTGCCGGTGTCGAGGAGATCAGTCCGGCTCTTGCGCTCGATCTCGCGAGCATAGGGCGATGCGTTTACGGGCATCAAGCGGGCTGACACAGCCAGCGTGGAAAACTATTCGATGTTCGGCAATTCGCTGCGCGGTGGCAAAACGATATTGGGCGCACAGCGCGAATCGCCAGACTCGCGGTTGAGACCATCGAACGATTGCACAAGTTCCCAAGAGGTCAGAGGAGGGGCTGCGCCAGATTCACGCAGGTCGTTCGGCCTGGATGAAGTGAACTTTGGGGCAGGGGGTGTTAGCAGTGTTAACAGTTTTCCGTGGCAAGAGCTGAGGTGGACAGCTTACCCACCGCCGCGCTTTGCGTGCGTGATAGGCGCCGCACGCGCGTCCGTGGATATGGATCGGAATTCGGCGCGGAACCTGCAAGGGACGAAACAGACTATTCTAAGCGCTGGCTACGATCATCACCTACTGACAGTTTTCTTAGCCAAGTTTAAGAAGCCCCCCCCCCGGCTCTACCGGGGTGACGGTAGCACTTCAATTGACGACTCTACGCGAGCGGACGCTATGCGACGCCTCTTGCAACAATCCGTTCAGTGTCGACATTTGAGCCACCATTAAGGAAGCGGTCTGAAGCATCATGTCGGTGATGTGAAACCCTAGCTGCATACTTGGGGCCGCAAACTGATAGCACGCCTGATTCAGAGTTCTCTGCAACTCGGTCAGATGCTCGGTTCGCGGTGCCTTATCGATCAGCTGCCGAATCAGCGCCTTGCGTTTATGCGCAAAGCCCTCCGGATCCGTCTTTGCAAGTCGGGTCATTTCCTCGAAATCGAACCTCAATACGTTTGAACCCATTCCCTACTCTCCTCAATATCCTACCGAACAACCGCTGAATCAGGCGGCGTCATCACTAGCACCTTGATCGCCGCCAGCGGTAAAGGCCGCCCCGTCCAGTACCCCTGAATCAAGGGACAGCCTAAGCACTTCAGCAACTCGAACTGCGCTTCAGTTTCAATCCCCTCGGCCACTACCTCCAGGCTCAAGCCGTGGGCGAGATTCAGGATGGAACTCACGATGATTTTTGCCTGGGGATCCCTGTTCATCTCTGCCACAAAGGATCGATCGATCTTGAGCGTGCTGAAGGGAAACTTCCAGAGGTAGCTCAGCGACGAATAGCCCGTCCCGAAATCATCTGCAGCGATCCGCACACCTAGCCGGCGCAGCTCGCGCAGAATGTCTCCCGCTGCGGCGTTCTCAATAAGGACAGACTCGGTGATCTCCAGCTCCAAACGCTCCGGCGCCAACCCGGACTTCTCAAGTGTACTTCTCACGTCTGCCACAAAGCTCGGATGCAGCAATTGTCGCGCTGAAACATTGACGGCGAGACGCAGCGATGTTGCGCCCTTGTGCAACTTGGCAACCTCGCTGCATGCCGTCTCAAGTACCCAACGACCAATCGGAATGATCAGCCCGTTGCGCTCCAACTGGGGAATGAAGCGCACGGGCGAGATGGACCCTAGTGTGGGTGAATCCCAGCGCAACAAAGCTTCGAGGCCGACCAACACCCCATCGGCCGATCGCACGACGGGTTGGAAGGCTAGATGCAATTCCTGCCTCTCCAGCGCGCCGTGCAGTGCCGACTCAATCTGTAGGTCTTCACGCAAACTGTCGCGCATCGCTGTCTGATAGAAGAGGTATACGTTCTGCCCGGCTTCCTTGGCCCGATGCAAGGCCAGATCGGCATGGCGAAGCAGGTCTTTCGGATCTTTGGCATCCTGAGGATACCGGGCGACCCCGATGCTGGCGCTCACGAATACTTCCTGCCCATCCAAATCCAGAGCTTGGCCCAGGAGGTCAAGAACATTTTGCGCGACGGCAAGTGCCTGGTCGGCATCACCACATTCATGGACGAGCAGGCAGAACTCGTCGCCACTCAATCGAGCGACACTACAGGCACTCTGGCAGAACGATTCCAATCGGCTCGCGAGCAGGCACAACGCCTGATCGCCGACACTGTATCCAAGCGTGTCGTTGATCTTCTTCAGGTTATTGATATCCAGTAGCAGGATCAAGCCGTTACTGCTTTGGGCGGTTTTTTCGGTGTACTCCTCAAGCCGTTTCAGGAATAGCTTGCGATTGGGCAGGCCAGTCAGGTCATCGTAGTAGGTGAGTTGATGAAGCTGGCGTTCGGTCGCGATGCGTGAATTGACATTGCGTCCGGTAGAAACGTAGTGAGTGATGGATTCGGCCCGATTCGTAATCGGACTGATTGTCTCCTCTTCGTGGAACAACAGGCCATTCTTGTTGCGGTTGATGAAGACTCCGCGAAAGCTGCGGCCCTGTTTGAGAGCGGCCCAGACCCGGGCATAGAAACTCTCCTCGTGCTCCCCCGACTTGAGAATCGACGGTTTCTTCCCGATCGCTTCAGCGGCAGAATAGCCGGTCATCTTCTCGAAAGCGAGATTCACATAGGCGATGGAGCCGTCCAAGTTTGCGATCACGACCGCATCATCCGACTGCGCCAGTGCCTGGCGGTAGAGAGTCAGTTCATCGCATTCGTGCGTGCCGACACTACCGCATTCGACGATATGGGTTGCCGAATGCAAGAACATGTTGAGTACGGTGGTTAATGGACCCACTGCTGGGTCTCAATATGTTCGTGTGTGCACGCCGTCCGCAAGGGGGCTTAACAACCCCCACGCAATGTCGTTCTTCTGACCTTATCCACCGCATCGAGGACGTGCCGCATGATGTGAAATCGGTCGAAGAGACCATCTTGTCGTCGGCGCCAGGCACCTTATCGCGACAGGCTTTGATGTAGGCCGGCCACATGTCCAGGCCCGCCCTCGGGCGGGCCTGGACTGCGCGTCCTCACGCCATCGTTCCAATGTCTGCACTGACACTCCAATTTCTTTCGCCAATGCACCTGCATCGGCGCTCTCTGGTGGCAACAACCGCGCCACCGTCCTGTTCCTGAATGCTTCTCCGTACCGTGCCATATTTCTTCCTTATCGCCCCCAAGTTCAAGATCATATCGGGGCGACAACTATTCTGACGCGGGGGGTCCGGGCACGAAACGCGCGGCGGTCGTGCATGCAGATAGGTGAGGAACTGACAGCTGTCGAGGTGGCGCCAAACGCGTTCGCGAGATGGTCATAGATACCCAAGCTCGCGTCCGCACTCGGGGCAGGCAAAGCGCTGCCCACCCGGGTGCCCGACATGAACTTCAACATGTTTCTTCGCCATATCCAATTCGACTTGCTCCACCGTCCAGATCGCCGTCAGCCCAAGCAATTGCCGGTACAACTCCACGCTGTCCATCGCACGTCCTCCTTGCTGACCATGCGCGAAAGCGTACTACTGACCCATAGAAATGTCTGAAGGACCCGAAAAACCCCGTCTCCAAAAAAAGACGGGGTTAGTAGACCACCCAGGGGCTTAATTGGACGTATATTTCTTGACGATTGCGTCAATTTCCTTCTTCGACTTCACAAGGGCGCTGTTTATCTTTTGCACGGTTTCAGCCGGCACTTTCTTGCTGAAGGCGACGAACTGAGGCGTTTCCTTGAGCGCCTCGTGGGTTTCAAAATCGATATTTACCACCCGGAACTTGCTGGCGTTTCCCGGCTTTTGCATCTCGTACCCGATGCCCAGATTATGGAAGATATATACACGACCCTTTCCCCCGGCAAGTTTCGCCAGATTGGTCGTCATGTCCTCTCCGGACTCATCAACCTTCAATCCCTGAATCTTCTTTAGGCTGGCCGTTGACGCCGCACCGAAATTAGCCAGGACGATGCCCTGATCACCCAGTTTGATCAGGTCGGAAACACTCTTGAAGTCGGCCTTATCGTCTTTGCGCACAACACCCACATAGGTGACCTTAAAAAGTTCCTCACCGAACGTGGCAAATTTTTGCCTTTCCGGAGTCAAAGCCCAGCCAATATGAATATCGCTTTCTCCGCTTTTCATATTGGCTTGGATAGCTTTGCCCGGTGTAAATTTGAATTCATATCTGAACTTGAAGTTTCCAGTAGCTTCCAGCAAGTTCATTATGTCTATCCCTATTCCCGCGGGTTTGCCATCCTTCAGCATGAATTTTGGCGCGGTATCCTGAATATCCGTGGCCAGAATAATTTTATTTTGCCCAAAGGCGGATAGACAACTCAAACTCAGTGCCAATAACAATATCGTTTTTTTCATTGCAAAACTCCTTAAGAGAACATCAAAAAAATCCCCGGCGAAGAAGGGGGCTACTTGAAGGCTTTTTCCAGGCCGGGTATGACCTGCTTCTTCCGACTGACAACGCCCGGAAGCCACACCGAACCACTTTGTAGTTTGGCGCCGAGAGCTGTTTCCACAATCCCGGCATCATCAGAGAGAGCGTGAAGCTCCGTTCCTTCCTTCATGATGTCGGTCAGCATCAGCAAAACGCTGTGATAACCATCGGCCTTCAGTTCGCCCATCGCCTTGCGCAGGTCATTCTTCATGGGCGACACCATGCCAAGATCCATCATTTCGAGTTGAGCCACCCCGACCTTGCGGCCGCTCATGTTGAAAGCCTTGAAGTCCTGCTTCAGCAGACCCATCGCTGAAATACCCTTGAATTGGGATTTAGCCTCGAAGATCTTCATCCCCAGGGCCTGAATGTCATCGACACCGGCAAGCATCGCCAGCTTGGCGGCTGTGGTGCGGTCTTCCGGGGTCGTCGTGGGGGACTTGAACATTAGCGTGTCCGACAGAATCGCGCTGAGCATGCCGCCCGCAATGGACTGCGGAATCGGCACGTCGGCAACCGCGTACATCCGCGCGATGATGGTGCCGGAGCAGCCTACCGGAAATACCCATGCTTCAATCGGCTTGTCGGTGGTCAGGCCACCCAGCTTGTGGTGATCCACCATACCAACGATTTCGGCCTTGGTCAGATCATCCGGGGCCTGGGGATAGTCCGAGTGATCAACCAGGAAAACCTGACGTCCGGCCACGGTGGTCTGGACCGGAGGCGCGGTGAGCTGGAACCTCTCCAACACGTACTTGGTTTCCGGAGTAGGTTGTCCCTGCGCAATCGGGACGGCAGTAACGCCCATTTGCGTTTTCAGGTGCGCCACGGCAATAGCCGACACTATGGCATCGGTATCGGGATTCTTGTGTCCGACCACCAGCATGGGGTCGGCGGCAAAAGCAAAACCGCAAACAAGGGCAAACGCGACGGTCTGCAGCCACGAACTAAATCGTTTCATAAAAAGAGCGCTCCAATGTGTCGAATGTCCATACAAGGAATGCGGTTTAACCGCATTCCTCTTGCTTAGATGTCAATACTGCAATCCGTGACGAGGCAGACGAATTACTCGCCCAAATTCTTGGCGCCCGGCCAACGATAGAGATAGGGATTACCTTTCTCGTCCAAGGCGCGCTTGTCGGCCTCGGTGGTCACTGAGTTTTCGTAGTCGAGAATCGAGTCGCCAATCAACCTGATGGCATCGGCCCGACCCTTGAATCCGGCGGACGACAGTTTCAATTTTCCGTCCTTGCCATACCCCTTGTACGAGGTGAACCAGATCTGCAGAATGGTCGTGACACCTGGAAATTTCGCATCGAGATCAGCAATACTCGTCACCTTTGCGAAGGGCGAGTTTTCCATGACGACGACTGCCTTGTCGTCTTTTTCACCGGTATCGATAAGACTCAGAAGCCCTATTACCCGTCCCTTCACCACCGCTCCGCGAGGTACCGCCTGCCCCAGAACAAGCGCATCGACACTGTCGCCGTCGCCGCCTTTGGACTTGAGCATCACCGAGCGCGGAATGGTGCCGTAATTGACCGGATAGCCGAGGTACTGAACGAAGCGCGGCGCGTCGTTTACCTGCTCCAATTCAAGCATGCCAGTCTTCTTATTGGTCTCGTACTTGGCGGTGGTGCCCGCTGGAATCTCGATCACGACATTGATAGTGCCATCTCGATTGATGGGGTCATACCCGCTCAGGAAATGTTTTTCGCCCTTCAGCACTGAAACATAAGGTGTCACAACTTCTTGGGCGATTACAGATTGCGGGATTGTGGCGATGATGGCCAGCAGCAACGCGACGACCAAGCCAACCGCGGTAAATGATGTCTTTTTCATGATTTTTCAGTTCCTTTGAATATTTGCTCGGGCCACTGTTTGCCTAGGAGGGATCATCGTTTTGCGCAGCCTTGGGCTTTTTCACCTTGCCCGACTTCGGTGCAATCGGTGCTTCGACAGGCTTCTCGACCCTGGGTGCGACGACCTCTGCAGGCGTTACGGCCACTGGCATGGCCGCGACGGCCGTAACGGGCTTCTCGGCAGCGACCCGGGGCGGGCCGCCCGGCATAACGAGCAAGTGGGGACGGCTCTTCTTCTTTGGGTCGTCATACGCGAGCTTGGGATCTGTGAGCAGCTTCTCCTTAATGTCGGCAGACGCATAATCGAGCAGGAAGAACACCGGACCCCATGCCACGCCACCCGTATCGACCACCTCGCGGAGCAACTTGGCGGCCTCGATAAGTTGTTCAGGCGTGCGATCGAAATTGTGTTTGGTATAGCGCCCCGATTTGTTGTTGACGGTGTAGGTCTTCGAGCCCTTGTCGTAAAGAATCTCGCCGCTAATGCGACCCGCGGCACCGGCCAGTGCCGAGACGTGTCCGTAGTTCTCGCGCGTCCCGGGCTTGCGGTCGGAGTTGTCTTCCGGACGACGAAAACCCTTGTCGAAGGTGCGGCCCAGGGGATGCGCTGCTTCCGGGACAATCACAACCCGGCCATCGACATCGATTACCCAGTTGAATGGCGCGCTCCTGACATCCAGGACTGCGGGGAAATCCTTGGTGGCCGCCTGCAGATAAGGATTGAGCAAGACTTTTCCGGACTTGTCAGCCTCGTAATGCTTGATGTAAGCCGGCTGCGATGACACGCCATACCGCTGATCCAGCGGATCAACGGGTGGCGCGCCGAGCGTCGGCAAGGCAAGCGCCAGCAGTAGGCTGCCGACGGACAGCTTGAATGTATGCTTCATTTTCGCACTCTCCTAGTAGAACAAATAAAGTTCGGCGTCGTGGCAAAGGTTCCTTTCAACAGCGCCAACAATCCGTCCATGGCCCCGTTGCTCTGGGTGATCACTTCGCCGGTATTGGGCGATTCATCAACTTGCGCACCTTGGATCCGCCCCATTTCTCGCCATCCGCGCCACCCAGGCCGCGCAGGTCTCCCTGAACGACCTTGATCATGAATTGCTCGCCTGCGGCATGGGTGGCGGCGACGGCGTAGAAATCCAGATCACCATAACCAAAGGAAAAGTCATACAGATAGGGCGCACTGCCTTCGCTTGCACTCCATGCTTCCATGGAAACGCCACAGGGCTCGGTGCCGGGCAGGACGATTGCACCCGGCTTGACCCGATAGGAGAATGCCTTGGTTCCAAGCAAGGCGGTGCCGGCCGGCAGACCCAGTTGGAGCAGCTCCGGCACGTATTTGCCGAAATCGCCCAGCGTGAACTTGCCCAACGAATCCAGTGGAACGCTGAAGGACGAACCCTTCTCGATATAGCCTCCGAGCACGCCACCCGGACCAAAACCGATGTTCTCCTCCGCTTCGGTCTTTACCTTCTTGACACCCACCACGGCAAGCGGCGTGGCCAGTGTGCGCAACACATCTTCATTTACGCTCTTGACCGCGACGCTTACATCTGGATTGGGTTTGCCATCCTTGAAACGGGTCGTGATGCGAATGATGTAGCCCTTGCTCCACAACGCTTGATCCTTGGTGTCGAAGTATTCTTTGGTGGACATTTCGATCTTCAGCGGATTGCTTTCTTTCTCCGTCACGGCGAATCCGCGCTTGGCGGCAGCCGTCTTGACCTGGGTCCAAATATCCTTGAAGGCTTCGTCCATGTTCGGCTTGGTCTTCGTTACATCGATCAGGAATTTGTATTCCCGTCCCGACACGTCGTCGAGCTTCGGCGCGGGGTAGGCTTCGATCGTCTTCTGATAAACCGCTTTCAGTTGCTCCGTCGCGACGGCCGAACCCGCGGAGAATGCCGTCATTGCCACCGTGGCCCATACTGCGGCCAATTTTCCAAGTTTGCTCATGAACATAAGACACCTCCTGTTAAACGCGATAAATTGAACAACATCAAGCATGCTTGGACTTTCCGTAAATTTTCCCCACAAATATGGCTTTGGCATAACCCTGAAATTAAAACTCTTGCAACATGGTCAGTTTCGTCTCGGTACGCCGCAGACGGTACGCCAGAATTCGTGCCATCGCCATGGCCAGATTGAATGCCAGCTTCTTGTGCTCCTCGGCAATCCGGTTGAACTCCTCCCGTGTCAGCACATAGACCTCACCATCGGTGACGGCAACCGCATCATTGGGACGAGAAAGGTTGTCAAGAAACGCCAGCCCACCGAAAAAGTCTCCGCGGCCAAAACTGGCCACCGGCTTCTTCTTGCCCTCGCCCAGCGTGGACACCAGGCGAACCGCACCGCGCCTCACCCAATAGAGTTCATCGCCGGGCATTCCGCGCGAGTAGAGCACTTCGCCCTGGTGGAATCGGCGGATGGTCATGCGCGATTCAAGCTCCTTTAGCGTCTCGTCCCGGTGCCGCGCGAACAACTCCATTTCATGAAGCTGCATCGGTGTTTCGGCATCCAGCGAATACTCCGCCTCGCCCAGCAGCCGATCCTCGACCCAGGCGATAGCCGAATCGAGATCGGGAAAGATGCGCACTGTTTTGCTCTGCGAATGCCATAGTCCGGTCTGGCCGAGAAATTCGTGCAGATTTCGCCCCGTGGGGTGATTTTCCCGGATGCCGCTCAGCACCAGATTGGCGCCCCGTTCCCGGATCGCATCTCGAATCTGGTTGAACAACTGCGCTGCCGTGACGTCAATCGACTGCACGCGCTTCAAGTCGATGACCACGTAGCTGCGAGTAGTGATCTCGTGCTCCAGGTCGGTGTAGAGCTGATAAGTATTGCCGAAGAACAGACTTCCCTGCAGTTCGAAAATAACTGCCTGATCGCCCCTCTGATCGAGGATGGCAACCTCCGCTTCGGGGCGATGCCAGCTTGAGGAGGTCTGCTTCAGCTCCATCTTGTGGCGCACCACGATGCCGCCGATCTGCTCGCGGACGAACAAAATGATCGCCATCCCAACGCCAACGGCGGACGCGGCAATGAGGCCGACGGTCAGGGCGACTACCACGACAGCCAGAACCACACCAAAGTCGAACATCGTGGCACGAGACTGGATAAAGCGCAGGGGCTCGCGATCGATCATGCGCACACCGATAACCACCAGAATGCCCGCAAGGGTGGCCACCGGTATCCACGATATGTACGAGCTGAGCAGCAGAGCCGCGACCAGCGAGAAGAGGCCCTCTAGAACACCGGCCGTGCGCGAGCAAGAGCCGCTGTTCAAGCCCACAAGCGTCGCCCCCATCTGGCCTGCACCGGACATGCCGCCCATGGCGTTTGCGGCGACGTTGGCCACGCCCTGTGCAATCAACTCGCGATTGGAGTCGTGCCGACTACGCGTCAGCTTGTCGAGGACCACGCAGGTCTTGAGGGTATCTATCGATAGCAGAACCGCCAAGGTCAACGCCGTGCCAAATATGCCCGTGACGTGATCCAGCCCCATCTGGCCAATCCCCGTCCAGCGAGTCATGAGCGAAGCCAGAAAACCATCCCCGGCGACCGTCAGGGAACCGATAACCAGATGATTGCCGGAAAGCTCGCGCAGCGCCGGATCCAGCAGCGCAAGCCCAAAATAAACCAGAACACCGGCAAGAATGCCGAGAATGATGCCGGGAACCCGTTGCGTGAAACTTGGCGCGCCGATCGTCACGGCAACAGTCGCAACTCCAATGACAACTGCACGCCAATCCCATGTCGAGGCGGAGAAAACGGCCTCCCACCAGCGAGTTCCATTCTCTGCGCCGACAAATTGCGGAATCTGGCTGCCAATGATGATCAAGCCGACACCGGTCAGATAGCCGCTGACCACGGGATAGGGAATGTACTTGATCAGTCCGCCGACGCCGAGCAGACCTAGCCCCAGCTGGATCAGCCCGGCCAGCATCCCGACCATGACAAGTAGCAGAACAATCAAGCCGGGGGCGTCTCCGTGGCGCACCATCTCGATCGCAAACGCCGCGAGCACTGCCGCCGCCGGGGCACAGGGTGCACTGATGAGTCGGTCGGTCCCACCCAGGGATGCGGCCACCAAACCGATGACGGTCACCCCGACAATGCCGGCCAGCGCACCATACGCCGCATAGGATGGACCGATGGCCGAGTAAACGGTGACACCGAAGGCGATTGCAGCGGGAAAGGCGACCAGCATGGCCGCCAGGCCACCCCAGAAATCGCCGCGAGCGAGAGACCGTTTTGCCCAAAAATTCATGGCTTGCTCAAAAAATATTTCTATAGTCCGCGCCTCAAAAACTCGGCGCTGGCGGCACGGCGAGGAGTTCGCCGCAAAGAAGGCAGTCACGGGAAAGACCACCACGTCGCCCGTGACTGCCTGAGCTGTGGAGATCAGCTCAAACCGACAACCCGTTTGGCCGCCTTCAGATAGTTGGCATTGGGCATGGCAGCAATGCCAAGACCCTCGACCACCTGCTTCATGCCGGCGTAGTTTTCGCTCTCGGCGCAGGCGGATTCCATCAAGGCGCCGTTGAACCAGACCTGGGCGTATTCGCAGATGATGCCGTCGACGGTGAAGCCATAGCGCATCTTTTCGACCGAAACCGGGCACAACTCGGGGTGCTTGCGCGCCATCTCGATGAAGCTCTCGATGGTGTAGTTGTCCTGATCGAGCGCAATGCTGACCTTCAAATGCGACAGGATGGTGGCGAGGTCGTCGCGCTTGACCGGAAACTGGAACTTGCCGCGAGGTTGGAAGATCTCATAGCCTTCCGGGGTTTCACCGACCTTGGTCTTGATGTCGAGCAGACCATCGCGAACCTTCACATTGGCTTCGTCGGTATTCACCGAAAGGAAGTAAGTCTCGGCGGGCATGCGACGTGCCTGAAACAGTACCGTCTTGCCGTTCCACATGCGTTCCTTGACGAGATCGATCACGCCCTGGCCGAAAACGCGGAACTCGGCGCGCGGTACGATCTTGGCCGCATCGGCAGCGGAGGTGGCCTGGTTTGCAGCAAATACGTCAACCATTAAAAATTCTCCTTCGGAAATTGGGTGAAGCTGAATGTTGTCAATAAAATTGTTGCCCAGGCGGCCGTGCTTCAGTTCTTGGCTGGCAGATACAGAATGGGCAGAAACAGCAGGATGCCTCCGGGAAATCAAAAAGGCAGCGCATCGAGATCTCAGCAGGACTCCGCGCCCCCATCGTCCGAGACAAGGTCATTTTGTCCGGCTCCATCAGCATTCGGGAAAGGGAACGCGACTGCGCAACTGCAGTAGCGCTCATGACCAATCACCGATTAGACTTTCCCCAAGTACTGAAAGGATTTTTCAACAAGTTGGAGTTGTAGAAACGCGAATCGCTGGATACTTCCGTGATTGCCCAGCTCGGCAATTCGATTTTCTCGTCTTCGGATTCGAGTTCGATTTCCGCTACCACCAGGCCCTGATTCAGCCCGTGAAAGACGTCAATTTCCCAGGTCTTGCCGTTGTGAACTTCCTTGTGACGATGTTTGTCGATCAGCGGTTGCTCGCAAAGACTGTCGAGCAGGATGGCTGCATCGTCTACGGGAATCCCGTATTCGAATTCGGACCGCGTAACACCCGTGGTTATGCCCTTGATTGTCAACTTGGCCTGATTCCCCTCGATGCGAACGCGAACAACCCGTTCTTTCTGCGCGTTGAGGTAACCCTGCTTGAAATGAATTCCTGCATCCTGCGGTTTCCAGGCTGCCAGGTTCACCAAGTATTTGCGTTCAATTTCCTTGCCCATTGTTGTTCCTTTGTCAAATTGAAACCGTATTAAAACGGCATGTGTTGTTTGTCGTCACGCTTTGCTTTCAATTAATCGGGGGTGACGGATCAACCAATTAGTGGTGTCGCTGATTGCGTGAGTGACAGATGAATTCTAGGAATGCTACGGGCCAGCGTCCAATCAATCATGGGTATTGCTCATATAATGCTTTCCCTATAACAAGCTGCCGGATGCGCATCACAGCGCAGCGCGCCAGAGAAGTGCGACGGCGCCGACGATGACAACCAGCTCCATGACCCACGCATGTATTCGCGCTGGAATGTGATTCATGAGTTTGCGCGCAACGAACGCTCCCGGCACCGTGCACAGGCCGACCAGAAGCCCGGTTGCCGCGAGATCGAGGTTGAGGATCGCAGCGCCGCTAAATAGCGCGATCTTCGCGATGCCCATCGCTGCCGAGACGACTGCGTCCGTGGCAATGAGCGCGGTGCCATTGACGCCAGCGGACATGAGGATGGATATCAGGATGACACCGGTGCCTGTCATGCCGCCGTTGACGAACCCGAAAACGGCACCGGCGCTTCGTTCGCCAGCACTGGAAAACCGGAACTTGATGCGGCTCAGTACTCTCCGCAGAGGAATACTCGCAAGCAGGAAGGCGCCAAGGAGGAATCCGATCCAGCGGCTGCTGAGCAGGGTGTAACCGTAGGCTCCAGCAATACACGCGGGCAGGCCAAAGGCAAGTACGTGCCGTACATGAACCCATTCGACGTTTCGCCAGAACGCGACGACACGACCGCCATTGTTCAACGACACGACGACAGCCATCACCGGAATGACATTTGCGATGCCGACCAGCGGCGACAAGAACACCGGCAAAATCAGACCGGCCCCGAAGCCGGACAACCCGCTCAGGACGGAAGCGGAGAAGGCTACAAGACAAACCAGTACGAGTTGCAGCAAGTTGGCGTCGGCGAGGTAGCAACACTGGGCAGCCAATCTGAGCTCCTAAACTTAGCGCTGACCGGAATGATTGCACCAACCGACCAGAGTTTTGGGTTAATCCCACCAAGGGTGGCAATATCCGCCACATTAGCGTTGTTCTTCAGATCTTGGTAGGAAGCCATGAGCTTGATAACCTTGAAGTCATAAGCCACACTTAACGAAAAAGGGGGCGCAAGCCCCCTTTTTCAAGGAGTGCCAGGACATTGCTCAGTATTTGTAACGCACGGCCAATCCAAATACGCGCGGATCCAGTCCTTTCGCCGGAGTCACGTATACGTTGGTGCCGGCCGTAAAGTTGCCCAAGCCGTTGGTGTCGTTATCGATGGTCGCGTAGTAGCCATACAGCGTAGTGTTCTTGTCGAGCGGGTAATCGACTTCCAGACCCAGCATCTTCGAACCATCGTCGGCGCCACCCATTGACTCACTGCCCACACCGTAGTTGGCTTTCAGCACGGTTGGGCCCAACTTGTAGGAACCGCCTAGCATCCAGTTGTTGGTTTTTCTGCCGACGCTGTTGTCGAACGTGCTGTAGGCCATGCCAACGCTCCACTGGCTCATCTTCATGCCGGCGGTTAATTTCAATGCCGTGAAGTCCTTGTCAACCGCGCTGAAATTCTGGAACGTCGAACTGGCGATGCCAAAGTTGTACTTGCCGTCGCTATATTCCGCTAAACCAGCGTAGAGCGGCTGGCGCCGAGTGCCTACAGCACCATTGACCTCGTCCATGGAATAGTGCAGCACAACGGAGACATTACTGAACTTCGGACTCATGTACTGAACAACGTTCTTGTTGCGCGTGATGTACTGCCGCATGGTCGCGCCGACCGTAGATACATTGGCCTTACCGTTGATGATGACTTCCATGGCGTCGGCATTGCCCCATAGCTGCGCTGCGGTTCCCGACAACTGTTTGAACGGATCATCATAGACGCCGGCCAGAATGGTTCCCCAGCTATTGCTGCGAAGGCCCACGAAGCTGTTGCGGGTGGCAAAAGTACCTCCTGTCGCGTCAGGGCTGATCGTCGTACCCACCATGAAAAGCCCGGTCAGGTCAGCGGATAATTTGCGCTGCCCGCCGAAATCGATGGCCGACTTATGGCTTTGCAGCGGCGTACGGGTGACTCTTCCGTCGTAACTGGATTCAATGCCCACGTCCACCTTGCCGGAAATCGTGATGCCGTCGGTGGCGCTGAGCGCCGCCGCGCCCTTGCCGGGAGCAGGGGCGGCGGCGGCTTGCGCAGACTGTTGCGCCTTCAGCGCCTTGATGTCGGCCTGGAGGGCCTCGATCCG
This sequence comes from Rhodocyclaceae bacterium, assembly GCA_006218025.1. GTDB lineage: Bacteria > Pseudomonadota > Gammaproteobacteria > Burkholderiales > Rhodocyclaceae > Sulfuritalea. Next base: position 54,144 of record VBWA01000013.1, read on the forward strand.
CTTCATCAGATCGGCTTCGGAGGCGATTGCAAAGCTTGGCGCAAAGCACATGCCGAGCGCCGTTACGATCAATGTCTTGCGTAGTGAAAATTGCTTGTCCATTTGAATTCCTCTATCTAATGTGATTCAGTCCGGTTCCTGCGAACGATTCTGCTCAACCCGGCGGGCTCAGAAGTTATAGCGAACGCCGATGCCCAATGCGCGGGGATCGTCACCCGCCACGGGCGAGTATTTGTTGTCGCCGGCCTCAAAACGTCCCCTGGCATTGGCTTCATTGGTGATGGTCGTGTAGTAGCCATACAGGGTCGTATATTTGTCCAGTGGATAGTCCAGTTCCACGCCGAACATCTTCAGGCCGTCTTGCGCCCCGCTCGACGACTCGCTTGATTTACCGCAATTGGCTTTCAAAATTGTCGGTCCGAACTCATAGCTGCCGGCAATCAACCAGTTGTTGGTCTTCTTGCCGCTGTTGTTGTCGAGTTTGCTGTAACCAACGCCAAATGTTGCCGCGCCACGTTTCATGCCGGCCGTCGCCTTCAAGCCGGTCATGTCGCCGTTGGTGGCGGTAAATTTCTTTTGGGTTTCCGTGGCCAAACCGACGTTCCACATTTTGTTGTCGAACTCGACAGACGCGCCGTAGACCGGCTTGCGCTGGGTACCTGCAGCGCCATTGACCTCATCCGGGGCATAGGCCAGCTTGACTTCAATGTTGCTGAACTTCGGGCTCCAGTACTGGACGACGTTCTTTTGCCGGGTATGCAGATCGTTCATCGTCGCCACGACCCTGGCGGTACCCTTGCCGTGGAGCAGGATTTCCATGGCCTCCGCGCTACCCCACATCGGGCTCGCGGTACCTTCAAGTTTCTTGAACGGCATATCATGGGTACCTGCGATGAGGCTGCCCAGACTCTGGCTCCTTAAGCCCACGAAACTGTTCCGGCTGGCAAACGTCTTGCTCTGCGCACTGTCGTCCGGAGCGACGCCGGTTTCGATCTGCATCAGTCCGGTCAAGCCGTCAGTTAACTTGCGCTCGCCCTTGAAGCCAATTCGCGACGAGATATTCTGCAGGACATTCCGCGCCACCTTGCCGTCATTACTGTTTTCAACCACCAGATCCACTCGACCATAGATCGTGATGCCGTCGGTACTGCTCAAGGCCACGGCCTTGCCGCCGGCTGTTGCGCTTTCGGGCGCCGGCTTGGCGGCTTGCGCCTTGAGTGTCGCGAGCTCCTTCTCCAGGGAATCCAGCAACTTTGCGATATCCGCTTCGGCAGCCATACTCACGGATGGCGCGAGGCAAAAACCGCAAGCCGAGGCGACGAGGGTCGCCGCCATTCTCTTGCGAAATGTGAACTGCTTGATCATATCGACCCCTTATTGAATAACCACAATGACTGAAGAAACATCTCCGCAAAACCGTCAGCGTCGGCATACTGCGCGTCCTTACTTGCCGGACGCACAGCGCACCGACCGCCTACCAGAGTTGACTCTTGAAACCCATCAAGGGCATCGCGTACTGCGCCCACAAAGTGACCAGGCCAATACAGATCGTCAGCTGGGTGAAGCCGAATTTGAATGATTCGCCGGTCGTGTACATGTCAGTCAGATAACTGATGTTGGCCGGCTTTGAATTGAAATACAGCACATACACTTGGTTGATCAGAAAGGCCATCGGCAGACAGAAGCCGACCACGTCCCAGCCAAACTGGGTGGCCGTGGCGATCATGACCGGAAAAAGGATGATGGTCCGCGCGGTCTTGCTTTCGTTGACCAGGGTGGTGTATGCGAACATGCTCGCCAGCACAAGAAATACCCACACCTTGGGCGTCGCGGCGGTGATACCCATATGGAGGAACGCTTCAGCCACCGTCAGGTCGACGATTTTCGTCTTCTCCATGATCCCGCCGAGCACATAGGCGCCCCAGCTGAACATCAGCAAGTGCCATGGAATGTCAGCCTGGTTCCAGTTCATCACGCCGAATCGGCGCAGACCGGAAAACGCCGGCATCAGCACCAGAACAGCGCCGCACATGGCAACGACCTGGGCCTTGATACCATGCATGCTTTCCGTTATCCAAAAAAACAGCACGACCACGAAAACAAACGAGGCACGCACTTCGTCACGAGACATTGGCCCGAGTTTCTTCAGTGCATCCCTCAGATGATCCATGCCACCTTCGACGTGGGGCACCGACTCTTCCTTGCTGATCGGGAGGATCAGCTTGGTGCCGGTATACCAGGCGATCGCGCACTGAATAATGGCAAGCGGCAGCAGCGCCATCAGCCATTCGCTATATAGCACCCTGTAGCCCGCCTGCTCCAGCATCTGGGCGGCCAGAAGATTTGCGGCGGAACCCGTGATGAACGCGCTGGCGGAGACATTATTGGCCAGCAGGTTCTGAAGCACCATGTTGCGTCCCACGTTATTGCGCAATGCCCCGCCGAACGAGCCATACATCGCCGAGATCACCATGAACAGGGGCAGCAACAGCGCGGTCTTGGCGGAGGTGGCGCTGATGAAGGCGCCAAGGATCAGGTTGAGAATAATGAATGCCCAGAATATCCCCGACAGGTTATTACCCCATTTAATTATCAGCTTGAGGGCGATCCGCTTGGCCAGTCCGGTGACGACGAGCGCGCTTGCCATGATGAAGCTGGCGATGTTCAATATCATCACCGGTTCGCCCAGATAAGCAAACGTGGGCTTCATCTTCAGGACGCCGAACAGGATCGTGGCGACGATGACCAGGAACGATGTGAGGTAGCTTGGAATCGACTCGGTCATCCAAAGCACCAGCGTAGCGAAGAAAATCCCCGCCACGGTGTACAGATGGCCGATGTTCTTGACGCCCTCGGCATTCTCGAAGTAGTCAATCTTGCCGCACCATCGCAGTTGGAAATAGAGAAATAGCACAAGAGCGAGTGGCACGCCCACCAACTTGGCGCGAGCCATCCAGGGGCCGGCCGCCATTTCCTTGAAGTTCCCGATGTTGTAATTCCGCATATCCAACGGATCACGATGCGGGGTAGCCTTAGTCGATGCCGATGCGGCCAACGTGGTTTCTGACGATGTCATTTGCTTTCCTTTAAAGTTACTAAAACCGAATCCGCTGATTGCAAGTCAGTAGGTTATTTTTCGCTAATGGCGGAAATTCACGGAGAAAAGAAAGACATACGTTCCCAATGCAGGAAATCACGGATGCCTCGGGCGAGTCGGATCGCGTTCCTTGGGATTACCCTGCCGCCAGGATTACGTACTCGCGGCGAAGCACGACAAACGCTCGACCCGCTACTGGGGGTTTTTGAAGTGGTCATCACTGATGGAAACTTGGGTAGCCACCGGGGGGGGCGTTGTCAGCAAATTGCATTCTCATCGCAGTCGGACATCTAGATTCCGGGTACGGGTACTCTTGGCGAGCAATCCAGTTGATGTGATGCAATTGCGACAATGACATGATGCGGGTCGGCGTTCGCTCTGAATCATGGGCGCTGGCTAACCGTGCGACGAAAGTAACTCTCCTCACGACAAATTGCTCCCAATGGGGAATGTGGCATCTCCGCAGTTCAGGTTTTCGACACTTGCAAGAGACTCAAATGAATTCTAGGAATGCCACCGGCCAGCGTCCAATCAATCATCGGAATCGCTTGTATAATGTTTTCCCTATAAGGACGGATGGAGTCCCTTTCGCGGAACAGGTAAGACAAAATGATGACGCTTTCTCAGCTACGGACGTTTCGGACCGTCGCTCGACTCAACAGCTTTTCGCGAGCCGCCGAAGAGTTGCACCTGACCCAGCCCGCCGTCAGCGCCCAGATAGTTGCCATGGAGAACGCGCTAAAAATCAAGGTGTTCCACCGGAGGGGGAAAATAATCACATTGACGGAACCCGGTCGTACGGCGCTTTCCTGCGCTGAAGACATCCACCTCCGCATCGGTCAAATGCAAAGGGAGCTGGAAGACCTGGGCGAACTGAATGCCGGCAGTTTGCATATCGGTGCGAGTCTCATTGTGGGGGTCTATCTGCTACCGGAAGTCCTCGCACGGTTCCAGGAAAAATATCCGCTGGTTGAGTTGGCGGTGAAGGTGGAACCAGCGTGGCATATCGTCAACTTGATCCTGCGCAACGAATTGGATGTGGGCATCATTGGCGAGGGAACACCGGTCACCGATGAACGGCTTGCCGTCAAGCCGATTCTGCGCGACGAACTTATTGTCATCGTACCGCCCAATCACCCCCTCGCCGAGGCCGGAAGTATTTCCCCCGCGGAATTGGCAGGAATGCCCTTTGTGCTGCCCGCCAAAACCTCCGCCAGCGGCGAATGCATTCAAGAGAAGCTCGCTGCCGAGGGCATCACGCTGCATTCGGTGATGGAACTCGGCAACGTCGGCGCCGTGAAGCGAGCCGTAGAGGCCGGGATGGGAGTGTCCATCGTCTCGCGCTATGCCGTTCTGAGAGAACTACAAGACGGTCGACTCAAGTCTCTGTCCGTCTCGGGGATCAAACTGGAGCGTCAACTGTCTTTGTGCTGGCATCATGGAAAACCCTTTTCCAAGCTTACAACGGCGTTCATTCACTTCATTCAAAAGCATATGAACGACAGGGCAATCGCATCAAATTCCCTCAAGGCCCAAGAGGTTAGCGCGATATGAATCGGAGGAAGCAGCGAGAATGCGACGGGTATAGATGCCGCCCTTTCTCTTGGAGGTATCGAGGCGAAACAGATTGAGGACGAGGCGACGGATGATCGCGAGATTGGCCCCGGCATTTTTTATGCGGGCTCGCATCTGGTCGTCGTTCAAGGCGACATCAAGACACCAGTGGACACTGTTCTCTATTCCCCAATGGGCGCGCACGGCGTTGGCTAGAACGGCGGCGTCGGGGGCAATGCTGCCGATGTACAGGCGCCGCTCGAAACTCGTCTTGTCGTTGATCGTGCGTTCCGCCTCGATCACGCCGAACATCTTCAGATCGACCCATTGCCGCGGATTGGCCAGGCAGTCGAGTTGAGTGAAGGCCCAGCAGCGTCTGACTTCCAGCCGACCGTGATCTTTCTCGACCGACTCGACATAGGTGTGGGGCGTGTTCGTCCATCCTTCGGCTTGGCCGATCTCGAAGAAGCTTGTGATCGATTCGGCCAGTTTGGGCTGGTTGTCCTTCACCGCCAGGACGTAGTCGGCCTCCTTGTCCCGGATCGCCTGGGCAATGTTGGCGTGCGTGCCCATGGCGTCGATGGTGACGATCACGCCCTTGAGCATCAGCGCTTCAAGCAGCACCGGAATCGCCGTCAGTTCGTTGGATTTCTCGGCACACGCCTCCTGCCCCAACACCAGCCGTGCCCCGGTGGCAAAGGCGCTCACCAGATGCAGCGCCTGCTTGCCCGTCATCTTGCTGCGTCGGCTTGCCTTGCCGTCAATCGCCACGACGCTCCACACCGCCAAGCCCGGCAGCACACTGCCTACCCAACGCCGAAAGCTCTGCTCCACGGCCCGTCGATCGAGCAGTCCAAACAAGCGGCCCAAGGTGTCGTGCGATGGAATGCCGTTCTCCAGTTTCACAATACGGCGCAGCCAGTCAATCCGCTCGTTGCCCCAGGCCTCGATGCCGACAAAATCGTCCACACCGCAAACCATGGCGCATGCCGCCAACACCAGCATCTCCACCAAGTCATGTTTCGACCGGCCCGCAACGCGCGGTTCCGGGATTTCCCCAAATGCCTCCGCGATCGACAGCCGCTTGCCTGGACCTTCGTGCTTTCCCGTCTCCATGAGTCGCCCCAAAAAGACAGAAAACTACACAAATCAAGGCGCTGTGAACAGCCCCTGGGTAACCCGTTGAACGTAAACAACTATTTTTACGGTTCACGACAATGGCATTCGGATTTTGATGCGATTGCCCTGATATGAACGACCTGCCGTAGAACCTAACCTGCCCTGGTGACTTCGATGTCGGCTATTTGGCGAGGCTCTATTTGGCGAGGCTCTGTTCAATGCGGTGCTCGGCCACTACTCTACCCACGGTGCTCTTTAACATCGTGCTCCGCCCACAAGGCGCGGGCGAAGGCTTTCCACGCCGTGCCGCCATGGGTAAGTATGTTGTCGTTGGCGCTGTTCTTCATTACGGTCAGCATCAGCTGCGCGAGCCCGAAGAGCTCGATGCGGGAGCGCGCCAGCGCATCCTTCGGCTCGCAGTTGCCCTCGCCGAGCTTGCAGTCCAGCGCCTGACGCGCCAGTTCGCGCACCTGCACGGCATCGTCCCAGTCGATACCGAGAATCACACCCTTGCGCTCGATTTCGCGTTCGAGTTGCCGAGCTTTGCGGGAATAGTCATTGAATGCGCTCATGAGCCGGGTTTCCTTGTCCCGCGTGCGGTCTTTGGTTTCCGCATCGGTTTTGGCGTCGTTCTGCAGGCCGGTGTTGTAGAAAGAAAGAGGGCGAGATAGCGCCCCGCGTAGCTTCCCTCGACCTGTGCGTCATCGGTACACGAGTTCAGAATGATTTCAGCATCGGCGCCGAGGATGCGTGAGGATTGAATCAACTGTGTGGATCTTGACCGTTACACGACCAGTGTGGCGGTACCTTGGTTATGGCTAGTGACAATTGCCATTACCTTGGGTATGAGGGCTAGATTGCCCAGCAACTTCACCATAGGCCCCGGCAGTTCACGGACCAGTGTGGGAGTGGTGAATATGTCATTGGCCCAGGCTTTCTCTGGCATAGACAATACATCCACCACATTAAGCACCCAGCCGCCTACCGGAAAAGTTTCACGCACCGCAGCGCACAAGTCAGAGATAATTCTGTCGGTCGCGGCTTCATGGTTGACCAAATAAAGCGTCAGGACAAACTTTACAGCGCTCTCGTCGGCAGCCCCCACAATCGCCGCGGCTATCTGGCGTATTTGGTCGAAACTGAGTGGCTTGGCTCCGACCTCAAAAATATAACCTTCGGCTCGTGCCTTGATGAGTTCGTCCATGTGTTCTTTGGCAAAAGCGGTGACTATATGAACGTTGATCGTCGCATCAATTTCTTTCAACCGTTTGAGCGTTTCCACGCCGCCAATTCCTGGCATATTAAGGTCGACGAAAACCATGTCAGGACGTGTGCGCCTGGCTGCTTCTATCCCAGCCAGGCCATCTGATGCCTGATCTACTACGTAACCTGCTGCCTCCAGGGCCAGGCAGTAAGCATCGCGAACAGACTCTTCGTCGTCGATAACCAGTATATGTTTTGCCATGATGCATTCCTCGTCTTTCAAATCAGTGGAGTGCTCAAATTCGACTCCACCAATGGAAAATCTACCGAATTACGGCCATTCTTACAATTCCGGTGTCAATTTGACCGGATCGGCAAGAAGTTCGCATTGGTGGAATCTGGC
>VBWA01000052.1 GCA_006218025.1 Rhodocyclaceae bacterium
AGCAGGACGACACCATCAAGACCGACGACATCATCCATGTCCGTGAAGCGCTGTTCTGAGGCCAGACCATGAACCTGCAACAGTTTCTGCTCATTCTGCTGGCCCGCTGGCGCGTTGCGGCCTACACGCTGCTGACCACCGTGGTCGTTGCCCTGGCCGTAAGCCTGTTGTTGCCAAAGCAATACACGGCCACCGCATCCGTCGTGGTGGATATCAAGTCCCCCGATCCCATAGCAGGCGTGATCATGCCAATCATGGCCGCGCCGAGCTATATGGCGACCCAGATGGACATCATCAACAGCCAGCGGGTGGCCCGGCGCGTCGTCCGGCTGACACGCATCGACGAGAACCCGGCGGTCAGGGAGCAATGGCTCGATGCCACCGAAGGCAAAGGAAAAATCGAGAACTGGATGGCTGCCCTGCTGAGCAAAAAACTCGATGTCAAGCCTTCGCGCGAGGGCAACGTCATAGAAATCGCCTACACCTCCAAGGATCCTGAATTCTCGGCCAGCATCGCCAACGCGTTTGCCCAGGCCTACATCGACACGGCCATCGAACTCAAGGTCGAACCGGCGCGGCACTATGCCAAGTGGTTTGGCGAACAGGGCGCGATTTCGCGCCAGACGCTCGAACAGGCCCAGGCCCGGCTTTCGGACTACCAGCAGGTCAAGGGAATTGTCGCCAACGAGGAGCGGCTGGATGCGGAAACGGCAAAGCTCAACGACCTCTCGGCCCAACTGACCCTGGCCCAGGCCCAGAGCGTGGATGCCAACAGCAAGCACAAATCGGCCGGCGACACGCTGCCCGAAGTCATGCAGAACTCGCTGGTGCTCAATCTCAAGTTCGATATCGCACGCCTCGAGGCCAAGCTGCAGGAGCTGGCCGGCAATCTGGGCAGGAATCACCCCCAATACCAGCGCACCGAATCGGAACTGCAGTCCCTGAAGCAGAGGCTGGAAGCCGAAACCCTGCAGATCGCCAGCAGCATAGGCACCAGCGGCCGGATCAGCAAGGGCAAGGAAACGGAGTTGCTCGCCGCGATCGAAGCGCAGAAGAAGAAGCTGCTCGACCTGAAAGGCGGGCGCGATCAACTCGTGGTCCTGCAACGCGAAGTGGACAGTGCGCAACGCGCCTACGACGTGATATCCCAGCGTGCCACCCAGAGTTCGCTGGAAGGCAACTCGACGCAGACCAACCTCTCGGTGCTTACGCCGGCGACCGAGCCGCTGGAAAGCTCGTCGCCAAAAATTCTGCTCAACACCCTGCTTGCAGTCTTCCTTGGCACCCTGCTCGGCGTCGGCGCCGCCCTGGTCATCGAAATGCTCGACCGGCGCGTGCGTTCCCTCGAAGACATGGAACTCACCCTGGGTCTGCCGGTGCTTGCGGAGCTGAGCCCGGCGAGGCCGGCGGCCGCGAACTGGTGGGTGCGGATCACCGGGCGCGTGCTGGCCAGAGGCCGCCTGTCGCTTGTTGCACAACAGGAGATCTCCCTCCGACCATGAATGCAATCGACCCCATGACTCAATCCACTGTCTCGAGCGGTACCGGGAATCGGTCGATCGGCGCCATACTGATCGACACCGGCAAACTCACTCTGGACAATGCCGAACGTATTCTTCATTTCCAGAAGGAACACGGGCTGCAATTCGGCGATGCGGCAAAGCGGCTGGGCCTGCTCACCGACGCGGACATCCAGTTTGCCCTGGCCCGCCAGTACGACTACCCCTATCTGCTTGCGGGCGAAGGCCTGGTCTCGGAAGAATTGATCGCCGCCTACGAGCCCTTCAGCCCCCAGGTCGAGGCGCTGCGTGGGCTGCGCAGCCAGCTCATGCTGCGCTGGTTTACCGACGAGGCCGAGCGCAAGACCCTGGCCATCGCGAGTCCCGGACGCAACGAAGGCCGCAGCTATCTGGCGGCCAACCTGGCCGTGGTGTTCTCGCAACTCGGCGAACACACGCTGCTGATCGATGCCGACTTGCGCAATCCTCGTCAGCACCAGTTGTTCGGTCTGGAAAATCGCAGCGGACTGTCTTCGCTGCTGTCCGGCCGCGGCGATGTCGCCGACGTGCAGCGCATTCCCTCGTTCGTAGACCTTTCCGTATTGGCGGCCGGCCCCATGCCGCCCAATCCGCAGGAGCTCCTGGGCCGTCCGGCATTTGCCAGGTTGCTCGATGAGTTCAGCCGTGAATTCGATGTCGTGATCATCGACACGCCGGCCGGCCGCGACTATGCCGATATCCAGACCATCGCCGTGCGCGCCAGCGGCGCCCTGCTGGTGGCGCGCAAGCATCAGACATCGCTGGTCAAGCTTGGCGCAATGCACGAAGCCCTGCGTCGAATGGGAGTACAGCTTGTCGGCAGCGTGGTTTCGGAGTTCCGTTCCGATACGAATCGTTCGCGGCTATCCGCAATTGACACGATGCCGTCGGGCGCCGCCGCTGTGCAGTCGAACGGCCGCGCGTCGGTGGCTTGAGGCACTGACAGCTCAATTGGCAGTTCCTGCCGAACACGGTTCACGCCACCTCGAAACGCCCAACCGTGAGTTCAATGACGCCTGGCTCCCTGAAAACCGGCAGTGTTTCCTCCTTCCTGTGGGGCGGTACCGGGTCCTTCCTGAAACTGCTGATCCAGGCAGGAACGCAGATCGTCCTGGCGCGGATCCTCGGTCCCGAGCAGTACGGCCTGTTCGCCATCGGCGTCATCGTCTTCAGCTTCAGCAACTTTCTGTCGGACATCGGCCTGGCCTACGGCTTGATTCAACGGCAGGAACTCAGGACGACCCATATCCGTTTCGTATTCACCTGGCAGCTGATTCTTGGCGCCGTCGTCGCCGCTGCGGTTGCGCTGCTGGCGGCGCCGCTGGCGGATTTCTTCAGGGAACCGCGGGCGCGGGACATCATCCTTGCGCTGGCGCCGCTGTGTTTTGTACAAGCCATGACGGCCGTTTCACTCAACCTGCTCAAGCGATCGATGGATTTCAAATCCATTTCCCTGGCGGGGCTGCTTTCCCATTTTCTGGGCTTTGTCTGCGTCGGCATCCCGATGGCCATGTCGGGGTTCCAGGTCTGGGCGCTGATAGCCGCCTGGGCGGTTCAAGTCTGTTTCAATCTGGTATTTCTGTACGGGTGCAGCCGGCATGAGCTTCGGCCCCTGCTGAAGCACGCAGATTCCGCCGAGATGACCCGATTCGGTCTTACGGTGCTGGCGACAAACCTGACGAACTGGTTCATCGGCAATGTCGACCGCATCGTTGCCGCGCGTTTGCTCCCGAGCGTCGCGCTCGGCCTATACACCACACCATACAACCTGATGAACACCCCTGCCGCCACCCTCATCGGTGTCATTCAGCCTGTAATGTATTCGGCATGCTCCAGAGTGCAGGGGGAAAACGCGCGCATCCGTTCCGCCTATCTGGCGCTTCTGGGCGCGATTACCCTGTTCGCCATGCCGCTATTCATTGCAGTTTCAGCGGTGGCCGACACCCTCGTTCTTGCACTGTACGGTCCGGTCTGGAACGGCGCGGCCGCCGTGTTGCAGCCGATCGCCCTGGCGATGCCATTGTATTTGATCTGGCACATTGCCACCCCCGTGCTGTGGACCAGTGGCCGGATCGGCAGCGAGTTCCGCATGCAACTTCCGATCGTACTGGCCTGGCTGATCGGTTCGATTCTGGCAGCGCAGTACTCAGTGGGGGCGCTTGCCTGGACCGTGCTCGGATTGTTCGCCTTGCGCGCCCTGGTTTTTACCCTGGCCGCTGCGCAGACGATGAAGGTCCCGGTGCGCGAGTTGGTCCGCGTTTCAATTCCCGGCGCAGTTCTCGGCATCGTCATCGGCGGCTGCGCCATGATTGTCGACACGGGCCTGACCGGCGCCATCGATTCTCCCGCGGCACGCCTGGCGAGCGTCGTCCTCGTCTGCGGCCTGGTCGGTCTGGCGGCATTGCGCCGGGTCCAGCCGTTGATCGACCCGCAACTGGTGCTGCTGATAGGCAACGTCCTGCACAGACTGCCGGTTCGAATGTCCGCCGCCGTCAATGGTCTGGTATTCGGCAGCAAACGGGCATGAGAACCTGACCCATGCTGGGCGCGCTGATTTTCTACGTCCTCGCGGCACTGGTCTTCCTGTCGGTGCTCGCTGCCGCGATTACGTCGCCGTTTGTGGCCTATAGGTACGAAAAGACACTTGACCGATACCTGCCTGCCATGCTGGTGCTGCTGGCCGGTGGTCTGCTGATCGCAAGCGGCGTCATCAAGGATCGGGACTTGCAGTTCGGCAGCCTGGGGCACGTCATTCCCCAGGCGGAAGGTTCCGGCGCGTATCGATGGCTATCACGCATCGCGAATCTGACCGTGGTGGCGCTATGTGTGCCTCATCTGCTTTCGAAGCTGATGATCTTTTTCTCCGCCCGGCAGAAACTGTCAGGGCCGGTGACCCTGACACTGGTCTTTGGCGTCACCAGCTTCCTGTTGCCGGGCTTGCTGGGCACCAAGCCGGGAATCGACCACCACCTGATGTATCCGCTGCTGGTCATGCTGGTCGTTCTGGTTGCATCCGACTCCGGCACGGAGACCACATTGCGCCTGATCAAGGCAGCGCTGGTCACGTTCTTTGTCGCTTCATTGCTGTTTATTGTTATCGATCCAAGCCGGGTTCTTGCTCCCGGCTACAGCGGTTTCATTCCGGGGCTCAATTCGCGCTTCTGGGGGCTCGCCAACCATGCCAATGCGATTGGCCCGATGGCATCGCTTTGCATCTTTCTTGAGTTGTACGTCGCGTCGCGGCTGCCGATCGGCAGATACATCGTCATCGGCGTGTCAGTCATCGTTCTGGCCCTCGCCCAATCGAAAACCGCCATTGGAGCCACGATCATCGGATTGCTCGCCATCCTGCATTTCAGGAGCAGCAATCGGGGCGACGTCGCCCGTCCGTCCGGTACATGTACATTGCATCGGGCCTACACCTTCCTGCTGCTTGCCGGCATCGCCGCCAGTTTTGCATTGCTGCTTGCCAGCCTGACCGGCGACCTCGACAGAGCGGTTTCACGGGTGGCGTCGAGCGGGCTGACCACATTGACGGGAAGAGACCAGATCTGGGCGATGGCCTACCGGGAATGGATGCGAAATCCATGGTTCGGCTACGGCACGGAATTGTTTAGCTACGACTACAGACGCAGCATCGGCATCTATTTTGCGTTCAATGCCCATAACCAGCTGTTTCAGACGCTTGCCGAATCCGGGCTGTTCGGCCTGGCCGGCCTGGCAGCGTTCGTGACGGCCTTCACTCTCGCCGCCTTTCGGGCAAGGAAGGCGACGCTCGGAGTTTCCGTCGCAGTCTGCAGTCTGCTGCTTGTCCGCAGCGTCACCGAAGTTCCCTTGCGTGTCTCTGCAATTGGAAGCGGCGAAATGCTCATGATGATTGCGATGATGACGATCTGGCGCATGTCTCGCGCCGTTGATGAAAGTTCCGTGGCGCAGACGCCGCATGCTCCTTTCCGCACTCAGCGATGGGCGCTGCCGTGAACAGCGCGCCCGCAATCTCCGTCGTAATCCCGCTCTTCAACAAGGCTGCCTATGTCGCCGAGGCGATTCGGTCGATATTGGATCAAAGCCTCGATGCCCATGAAATCATCGTCGTCGATGACGGTTCGACCGACGGCAGCGCGGAGATTGTCAAGGCAATGGCGGCGCCAAAACTCAAGCTCGTCAGTCAGGCGAACAGCGGCGTCTCGGTGGCGCGAAACCGTGGAATCGACGAAGCCAGCGGCGACTACATCGCCTTTCTGGATGCAGATGACCGCTACCAGCCCGGCTATCTGGCTGGAATTGCCGGATTGATATCCGAATTCCCGGAAGCAGGCGTTTACTGCAGCGCCTATACCAGTTTCTGGGACGACGGAACCCGACTGGTTCGACGAATGAAAAGCGCGAGACCGGAAAGCGCCATGCTCGTCAGCGATTTCTATCGGGCCTGGAGCAAGGGCACGTTCACATATACAAGCGCCATTGTCGTCCGGCGCTCGCTGCTCGACGATCCCGCGCTGCGCTTTGCGCCGGGACAAACGCTGGGCGAAGACCATGATTTGTGGCTCCGCCTGGTCGAGCGGACAACAATGGCTTACCTCGACGCCGCCCTGGTGGACTATCGGAAGGGCGTGGTGGGCAGCGCCACCCAATCCGGTTTGGTGCTCACCATTCTTCCTTGCTACCAGCGCCTGCATGATCGACTGGCGAGCGGCGCCATCCCGTCCCATTTGCGCCGGGGTGCGCGACGGCTGCTCGCCAGCCACCTGCTCAACATCGCGCGCACGCACATGGGTCTTGGCAATCTGGGCCAGGCCACTGCGTTCGTGGCGGACCGCCGTGCCATGGCCAATCCCGTCTATTTCGTCCGCACCCTGTTGGCGCTTGCCGGCATGCGGATGCGAAGCAGACCCCGCGCATGAAGATCTCGCTGATTCTCGCCACCGTCGGTCGCAGCGCCGATGTGGGCCGCTTCGTGCAAAGTCTGGTCGCCCAGACCGACCGCCGCTTCGAGCTGATTGTCGTCGACCAGAATACCGACCATCGCCTCGCTCCCCATATCGATGAAGCGGTGGACGCAGGCATCGAGCTGACGCATGTTCGGCTGGAGCGGCCGAGCTCGTCTGGAGCACGGAACCTCGGCTTGCGGCATGCCGCGGGCGAGATTGTGGCCTTCCCGGACGATGATTGCTGGTACGAGCCGGATGTCGTTGCAACGATTCTTTCTCGACTCGATCAGGATCATTCTGTGGATGGAGTCGTTGCCCAATGGGTTGAGCAGGCGGCTGCAAGTCCGGCACGGCCAACTACAGGGGTGTTGTCCCTTGTGGCATGGCGCCGCTTCAGGGACGGCGACGCCAGCGCCATTTCACTTTTTCTCAAGACGGAAGCGGTCACCCGCCTGGGGGGATTCGACACGGCATTCGGGCTCGACCGCTGGTTCGGCGGCGGCGAAGAAACCGATTTGCTGCTGCGCGTGCTTGCCGATGGCGCACGCCTGGTACGCAGCCCGGAATCGCGGGTGCATCACCATTTCGGATCCCCTGGCGCCGCCGACCTCAAGGCCGATTGCCGCCGCGCCCGGACGCGGGCGCGCGGCACCGGCGGCATTTACGCCAAACATGGGCTGGAGCCATGGGTAATCGCTCGCGGACTGGCCGCTCCAATCGTCAAACCGCTCGCCGGTGGAAACCTCCGGTCGGCATTGAAGGGGGCCTGCGTTGCCCTGGGCCGGCTTGAGGGCTATCTGGCCTGGAAGGCGGGGAAGGCCACGTGAGAACCCTATCGACATGGGCCGTTGCGCTGGCTGCGGCATTTGCAAACGTGTCCCTCTCGGCGGCGCAGGAAGGCGGCACTTCGCCGATTCCGCTTGAGTATTTCGGGCTGCACATCCATCGCTCCGATGCCGGCACGGCATGGCCCAAAGTTCCATTTGGCTCGTGGCGCCTGTGGGACGCTTACGTGGGATGGGCAAACCTCGAACCCAGGCGTGGGGAGTGGGACTTCGCGCGGCTGGACCGGTATGTCGCCATGGCCGGCATTACCAGGGTGGATATTCTGCTGCCCCTGGCGATGACCCCGCGCTGGGCTTCGGCAAGGCCGGATGAGTCGAGCGCCTATCGACCGGGCAACATCGCCGAACCGGCGAGCATTGCGGATTGGTCGAACTATGTGGCGACGGTGGGCAAGCGCTACAAGGGAAAGATCGTTCATTACGAAGTCTGGAACGAACCGAGCGACAGCAGCCACTACTCCGGAACGGTTCAGACGCTGGTCAAGCTGGTTTGCGAAGCCAGGCGCGTGCTGAAGGAAATCGATCCCGCGATTCGCATTGTTTCGCCCGCTTCCGCCGGCGGAGGGCGGCATATCGACTATCTCGACCAGTTTCTCGCCGCCGGGGGAAAGAACTGCATCGACATCGTCGGACATCATTTCTACGTATTCAAGCAAGCGCCGGAGGCCATGGTGCCGCTGATAAGGCAGGTAAGGAATGTCATGAGGAGGAACGGCGTGGGCGCGATGCCGCTGTGGAATACGGAAACAGGGTGGTGGATCGAGAATCGCGATGGGACGCCGGATCACCCGATGGTGGCCAAGGGTGGCTGGAAGCGCCTGGACCAGGACAAGGAAGCCGGAGAATACGTGTTCCGCGCGTTCTTGCTGGCGCGGGCCGAAGGCGTCGAGCGCTTCTACTGGTACGCATGGGACAACCGCTATGGCCTTGGGTTGATCGAGCCAACAACAGGGGAACTCAAGCCCATGACCGAGTCATGGCGGGGACTGGTGCAGAAACTCGAAGGTGCGCGAGACCTCGGCTGCCGTCAGAAGGCGGCCAGATGGCAGTGTGATTTCGTCGATAAGCACGGCAACAGGGAAAGCTACTCGTGGGCGGGTTAGCGAGATGTCCCATGGCATGGAGCGTTGTCGCATTGTTGCCTGCTGCGAAGGCTGGACGTGACTAGTGACTATTAGACCAAGGATTCTAGGTGCGTTGCGACGCCTGCGAACGTCATTGATTGCATGGTCCAGCCGTCGCGTTCTTACGCACGGGCGGGACTTGCATATTGGCGCCGGAACCAGAATCTGGGCGCCCGGTTTCGTATCGATCGGCAAGTGTGCGTACCTGGGCAAGGACGTCCTGATCGAGTGCAATGCGGCAATTGGGGACTACGTCCTGATTGCCAATCGCGTTGCACTGGTTGGTCGCCATGACCACGACTTCCGTGCGGTCGGGATTCCCGTACGATTCTCACCTTGGGTCGGCAACAAGAAATCCATCGGCTCCTGCGCGACGGAAAAAGTTGTCATTCAGGACGACGTTTGGCTGGGCTTTGCCGCAATCATCCTGAGCGGCGTTACGGTGGGACGCGGGGCGATTGTTGCTGCAGGCTCGGTCGTTACCGGGGATGTCGCTCCCTATTCAATCGTCGCAGGCAATCCCGCAAGAGCTGTCGGCCAGCGCTTTCACGATGAACAAACAAAAGATCTGCACGAACGAGCAATTGGTGCCGGGAAGTTCGCATTGTCGGAACGGGGCTACGAACATTGGATTGTAGAGCCCGGAAAATGAGCATGGCGAAACCACTGCGCAAGGTTGTCGTCTTGCAGCATCGGCTGCTGCACTATCGTGTCCGCTTCTTTCAGGAACTGCGGGCAGCCTGCGCGGAACGGCGGATCGAATTGTGCCTCGTTCATGGTCAACCAACGGCGGCAGAGGCAAGAAAGCGCGATACAGGGGCGCTCGACTGGGCCGACGTGGTGACCAATCGCTACGTCAACGTCCGCGGCCGTGATGTGCTCTGGCAGCCTTTTCCGGGGCGCCATCGCGACGCCGAGCTGGTCGTGATGATGCAGGAAAACCGCCTGCTCTCCAATTACCCGTGGTTGTTCTCGCGCAACGGCACCGCTGCCAGGATCGGCTATTGGGGCCATGGCCGCAACTTCCAGACCGATGCGCCAGCCGGTTTGCGCGAGAAATGGAAAAGGCTGCTGGTTGGCCGCGTCGATTGGTGGTTCGCCTATACGGGCATGACGCGAGACATTCTTCTGACCGACGGCTACCCGGACGAGCGCATCACGGTGCTGGACAATGCGATCGACAACGAAGCCTTCCAGGCCGATCTGGCGTCGATAACCGCGAGCGATCTGGCCGGCTTGCGGGCAAGAGTCGGCGCTGGCGAGACGGCGCCGATCGGGCTTTTCTGCGGATCGCTCTACCCCGACAAGCGCATCGGCTTCATGATAGACGCGGCCGACCGCATCCGCGCGTCGATTCCGGATTTCGGGCTGGTGGTGATTGGCGACGGACCGGGCGCCGATGAAGTGAAGGCCGCGGCCGCGAGCCGGCCCTGGCTGCATTGGACGGGCGCGCTGAAAGGACGCGAGAAGGCAGCCTGGTTCAGGCTGGCGAGCGTGGTCATGAACCCGGGTTTGACGGGTCTGCACATACTCGATTCGTTCTGCGCCGGCGTGCCGCTGGCAACCACGGCAAATTCGCGCCACAGCCCGGAGATCGCCTATCTGGAAAGCGGCGTGAATGGTCTGGTCGTGATTGGCGGCGCGGGCAAGTATGCGCAAGCGATCGTTCGGCTGCTCCGGGATGCGCAGGCATTCGAGCGCTTGCGCCAAGGTGCGCTCGAAAGCGCCCGGCGCTATACGCTGGCGAACATGGTGGAGCATTTTGCCGATGGAATTGTGAGCTGCCTGGCGATGGAAAGGAAATCGTGAGCGAAGTTGCGAGAACGCGCGCCGCGGTGCTCGGGGTGCCGATCGATGCGCTGTCCTGGCAGGACGCGCTCGACCGCCTGCGGCAATGGGCGGATCGCCGCGAGAGCCGGTATGTATGCACCACGAACGTCCATGCAGTGCTGACGGCAGTGCGGGATGAAGAGTTTGGCCGCATCGTTGCCAATGCGGACATGGCGACGCCCGACGGTGCGCCGGTGGCCTGGATGCTGCGCAAACTGGGTTTCCCCGGACAACGGCGCATCGCGGGTCCCGATCTGATGTGGAAGTATTGCGAGCAGGCCGCGCAGCGCAGCGAGCCGATTCTTCTGTATGGCAGCACAGAGGAGACATTGGCCATCCTGCAACAGCGTTTGCTCGCGGCGTTTCCCGGTTTGATAATTGCCGACGCGATATCGCCGCCGTTTCTGCCGCTGTCGACGGAGGAGGACGCAGCGGACGTCGCGCGCATCAACGCCGCGGGTGCCGGCACCGTATGGGTGAGCCTGGGCTGCCCCAAACAGGAGGCATGGATGGCGGCGCATCGCGGAAGCATCAACGCGGTGATGATTGGCGTCGGGGCGGCATTCGAGTATCACGCCGGCGTTATCAAGCGCGCGCCGCTGTGGATGCAGGACGCAGGGCTCGAGTGGTTCCACCGCCTGTGTTCGGAACCCGGACGCCTGTGGAAGAGGTATCTGGTGACGAATACGCTGTTTGTCCTTGGTGCGGCTCGCCAGTTGCTGTTCCAGCGCAATCGGCGACGCGGGTGATCGGCGTGCCCGACAATGGGCTTTCCCCCTCTAACGCTCATAGCAGCAAGCTCCACCCGCAGAAGATGAAACACGCGAAAGGCAATTGGTCGCCCGCCCCCCTTCCCCCCTCGCGGGGGGTTACCAGTCGGCGCGCTGCGCGCGTCCATCACAGGGGACTCCGAACGAGTTGTTTCACGCTAAAACTCCTCTGCTCGAATCCACCTCATTTTGAGAGCGCATGGCTGTCTGCGACCGGGCCCGGGAGTCGGCGCTGGCGGGACGGCGATGGTCAATAGTCCGACCGGGCCAGCGGCGCGTCATGAATCCATCGCGCGGCCGTAACACGGAGCCGGTATGGTTC
>VBWA01000014.1 GCA_006218025.1 Rhodocyclaceae bacterium
ACCGGAACATATGTCGTTATATGTGAGGATAGCGAGCACCGCCCAAGCCCCGATCCGGCGCGCGCAGTAGATTTATTCATGAGCTTTTACTCCAGCTCGTCGATCCAGGCCTGTTGAATCGCTTCGAGCTGTTTCTCGCCGCAGTGGCTCTCGTTTTCCTCGAAGCCAGGTAACTCCATGACCCAGCGCATCAGGTCGACAAAGTTGATCCTGGTCGGATCGACCTCCGGGTGAGCTTCGGCCAGCTCAATGGCAACGTCGAGGCTATCGGTCCACTTCATTTCTTGGAATGCCCTTCCTTGACCATGTTGATGGTGTATTTCGGAATTTCGATCACCAGCGGAATCTGGCCGACCAGAGCCTGACACGAAAGGCGCGAGTTGGGTTCCAGGCCCCAGGCCTTGTCGAGCAGATCCTCCTCGATATCCTCGGCCGCTGCCAGCGAATTGAAGCCTTCGCGCACGACGACATGGCAGGTGGTGCAGGCGCAGGACTTCTCGCAGGCATGTTCGATTTCGATGTCGTTGCCGAGCAGCGCATCACAGATCGAGATTCCGGGCACGGCATCGATCACCGCTCCATCCGGGCACAATTCGACATGGGGCAAAACAATAATTTGGGTCATAGGGATAGCTGATCAATTTTCCGGCCGGCGAGCGCACGCTTCACGCTCTGGTTCATGCGTCGCGCTGCAAATTCGTTGGTGGCGGCACTCAAGTCGCGCATGGCTTCATCGATCGCGCGGCGATCATCGCCCATGATCACTGCCTGCAGTTTGGCAACGCCGCCGTCGATGTGGGCCCGCTCCAGCGTCGACAGCAGGCTGGCATCCTCGTGCAGCGCCGACTGGGTGGCCTCGATCAGGCGCTGGGCTTCGACCTGCGCCTCTTTCAGTGCACGGCGGAACGCGTCATCGCTGGCATGGCTGAAACTGTCCTTGAGCATGGTGGCAATTTCATCGTCGGAGAGCCCGTAGGATGGTTTGACTTCGACTCGCGCCTCGTGGCCGCTGGTCTGTTCGCGGGCCGTCACGGAGAGCAGTCCATCGGCATCGACCTGGAAGGTGACGCGGATTCTCGCCGCCCCCGCCACCATCGGCGGTATGCCGCGCAATTCGAAGCGTGCCAGGCTGCGACAGTCGGATACCAGCTCGCGTTCGCCCTGGACGACTTGAATCGCCATCGCCGTCTGGCCATCCTTGAAGGTCGTGAACTCCTGCGCACGCGCAATTGGGATCGTCGAGTTGCGCGGAACGACTTTTTCCACCAGGCCGCCCATGGTCTCCAGCCCCAAGGACAAGGGAATCACGTCGAGCAGCAGCCAGTCGTCGCCGGCGGCGCGGTTTCCGGCCAGCAGGTTGGCCTGGATCGCCGCACCCAAGGCCACCACCTTTTCGGGATCGAGGTTGTTGAGCGGCTCCTGCTTGAACAACTCGGCCACGGCGTGCTGGATCTGCGGCATTCTCGTCGAGCCGCCCACCATCACTATGCCTCTCACATCGACCACGGTGAGACCGGCATCGCGCAGAGCCTTTTTGGTCGGCACCAGAGTCTTCTGCACCAAAGTGCGGGTTATGTCGGTAAATATCTCGGTGGTCAGCATCAGGTCGACGTATTCGCCGCTGCCCAGCTTGACCGTGATCGGCGCCTGACCATGCTGCGACAACTGCTCCTTGGCTTCGCGGGCGCGCATTTGCAGCAGCCGCGCGTCCTGCGGCGAAAGCGGCGCCAGCTTTGCCTGTTCGATGATCCAGCAGAAAATGCGGTGGTCGAAGTCGTCGCCGCCGAGGGCGGAATCACCGCCGGTGGCCATGACCTCGAAGACGCCTTTCGACAGGCGCAGGATCGAGATGTCGAAGGTGCCGCCGCCGAGGTCGAATACCGCATAGATACCCTCGGCCGAATTGTCCAGGCCATAGGCGATGGCAGCGGCCGTCGGTTCATTCAGGAGCCGCAGCACATTCAAGCCGGCGATGCGGGCCGCATCCTTGGTGGCCTGACGCTGGGCATCGTCGAAATAGGCCGGCACGGTAATCACGGCGCCGGTCAGCTCGCCCCCCAGCGAAGCCTCGGCCCGATTGCGCAGAGTCTTCAGGATTTCTGCGGATATCTCGACCGGGGTCTTGTTGCCGGCAATGGTCTTCAGCTTGACCATGCCTTCCGTATCGACAAAATCGTAAGGCAGGGTTTCAATGTGGGCGATGTCGCGTCGCCCACGGCCCATGAAACGCTTGACCGAAATGATGGTGTTCTTGGGGTCGATGGACTGTTTCGCTTCTGCTCCGTAGCCCACGTCCACGCTGCCATCGGCGGCGTAGCTGACCACCGAGGGCAGCATCGGCCGCCCCTGTACGTCATTGAGCACCACGCTCATGCCGCTTCTGACGGTCGCCACCAGCGAGTTGGTGGTTCCCAGGTCGATACCGACGGCGAGACGATGCTCGTGGGGCGCCGCGGATTCTCCCGGCTCCGCAATTTGAAGAAGTGCCATAGTGTTCTACGCGGTGACGGCTTCGAGCGCGTCGTCGATTTCGGTCAGCAGTTTTTCCTGAAACATCAGCTGTCGCACCAGATTGGCCGCGGCGATGAAATCCTTCGTCATATCAATCAATTCAGCCAAGCGTTCGTATTCGACCCTGATTTCATTCAGCAGACGCGAACGCACCGCGTCCAGTGCGGCTTCGTCGGAAGCAGCCCTCGCCTCCATCACCGCTTCGCGCAGCTCCATCTGGCTGACCAAAAATTCCACAGGCATCGCGGTATTGCTTTCGATCTGTGGATCGTGCCCAAGCAGATGCAGCAGGTAACGGGCCCGCTTGCCGGGCGACTTGAGCGTCTGGAAAGCCTCGTTCACCCGGGTCGCCCATTGCATCGCCAGACGCCGGTCGGAATCCGCGGCATGCGCGTGCTTGTCCGGATGCACTTGCGCCTGAATCGCCCGAAAGGAATGTTCCAGACTCTCCAGGTCAAGTGACTGCGCACGCGGCAGCCCGAACAGCGTGAAGTGATCGGCAGCGAAATTCAGGTCGAACGTAGTCATCGAGCGAGCATCAGGTATTGAACGACTCGCCGCAGCCGCATGCGTCCTTGACGTTCGGGTTGTTGAACTTGAAGCCTTCGTTGAGGCCCTCGCGCGCATAGTCGAGCTCGGTACCGGCCAGGTAGGGCAGGCTCTTCGGATCGACCAGCACCTTGACGCCGTGACTGAGGAATTCGATGTCCTCGGCGTTGGCGGCATCCGCGAACTCCAGTTTGTATGCCATGCCCGAGCACCCTGAGGTGCGCACGCCGAGACGAATGCCGATGCCCTTGCCGCGCTTGGCGATGTACTTGGCGATATGGTCTGCGGCGCGTTCGCTGAGGGTCACCGGACTTGCGCTTTCGCTGCCCTGCCAGTTTGTCGGCGGGACCTGCGGCGTGGCGGCAGTATCGCTCGGGGTAGTGGTGCAAGCACTCATGTTCAAGCTCCCTGTTTCTTTCTGTAGTCGGCCACGGCGGCCTTGATCGCATCCTCGGCAAGGATGGAGCAGTGGATCTTGACCGGCGGCAACGCCAGTTCTTCCGCGATCTGGGTATTTTTGATTTCCAGAGCCTGATCCAGCGTCTTGCCCTTGACCCATTCGGTCACCAGCGAAGACGAGGCAATCGCCGAACCGCAGCCATAGGTCTTGAACTTGGCGTCTTCGATCACGCCATCCTTGCCGACCTTGATCTGCAGCTTCATGACGTCGCCGCAGGCTGGTGCGCCGACCATGCCGGTCGCAACGCTCTCGTCGTCCTTGGCAAAGGAGCCGACGTTGCGCGGGTTTTCGTAGTGATCCAGAACTTTTTCGCTGTATGCCATGTTGCAACTCCTAAAGTATTTCTTGCTAGTCGCCCCCGCCCTCGGGGCGGGGGTTGGGGGGCGGGCCGTCCACCTTGCCCGAAGGGCTGCACACTGATGCGGCTGACCGCATCAGTGTGCAGCCCATTGAACGCTGTCGAGATCAACACCGTCCTTGTACATTTCCCACAGCGGGGAAAGCTCGCGCAGCTTGCCCAGCTTGTCGTGCAGCAGCTTGATCGTGAAATCGATTTCCTGTTCCGTCGTGAAACGCCCGAGGGTGAAGCGAATCGAACTGTGCGCCAGCTCGTCCGAACGACCCAGCGAACGCAGCACATAGGATGGCTCGAGGCTGGCGGAGGTGCAGGCCGAGCCGCTCGACACGGCGATGTCCTTGACCGCCATGATCAGCGATTCGCCTTCGACGAAGTTGAAGCTGACATTCAAATTGTGCGGCACGCGCTGGTCGATGTCGCCATTGACGTAGGTTTCCTCGATATCCATCAGGCCCTTGAGCAGCCTGTCGCGCAGCATGCGGATGCGTTCGTTTTCGGTGGCCATTTCCTCGCGCGCGAGACGGAAGCATTCGCCCATGCCGATGATCTGGTGCGTCGCCAGGGTACCGGAGCGCATGCCGCGCTCATGGCCGCCGCCGTGCATTTGCGCTTCGAGCCGGATGCGCGGCTTGCGCCTGACGTAGAGCGCGCCGATGCCTTTGGGGCCGTAGGTCTTGTGCGCGCAGAAGGACATCAGATCGACCTTCAGCTTGGAGAGGTCGATCGGCATCTTGCCGGTGGCCTGCGCCGCATCGACGTGGAAGATCACACCCTTCTCGCGGCAAATCTCGCCGATCTCGGCGATAGGCTGGATGACGCCGATTTCATTGTTCACCGCCATCACCGACGCGACGACCGTGTCGGGCCGCAGCGCCGCCTTGAACTGCTCGACGGTGATCAGGCCATTCGCCTGGGGCACCAGATAGGTCGCCTCGAAGCCCTGGCGTTCGAGTTCCTTGACGGTATCCAGCACCGCCTTGTGCTCGGTGCTCACCGTGATGATGTGCTTGCCCTTGGTGCCGGCGTAGAAATGCGCCGCGCCCTTGATGGCGAGGTTGTTCGACTCCGTGGCACCCGAGGTCCAGATGATTTCCTTGGCGTCCGCGCCGACCAGCGCGGCGACTTCTTCGCGCGCTTCTTCGACGGCCTTCTCGGCTTCCCAGCCATAGGCATGGGAACGCGAGGCCGGGTTGCCGAAATGCTCGGTCAGCCAGGGAATCATCTTCGCTGCCACGCGCGGATCGACCGGCGTGGTCGCGGAGTAGTCGAGGTATACCGGTAGCTTCATGCCTGCTGCATTCATCAAAAACTTCTCCAGTTCAGCTTGTCAGGGCCTTCAGGCCCTTGAGTTGCAAGATTGTAGTATTCAATGCGTCGAGCAGATCGCGCACCTGCGACGCGGTGTTGTCGGTGCCGAAGCTCACCCGCACGGCACCGCGCGCGATCCTTGATTCGACGCCCATCGCCAGCAGCACGTGCGAAGGCTCCGGATTGGCGCTGGAACAGGCCGCCCCGGCCGCGACGGCAAAGCCGGCACGATCGAGTTTGCCCACCAGCGTCTCGCCGTCGATGCCGGCGAAGGCGAAATAGCTCGTGTTGGGCAAGCGCTCGGCGGCGCCGGCGAATATCGTCGCCCCCTGCTCCGCCAGGCCGGTTTCGAGTTCCGCACGCAGCGCGGCAAGCTGCAGCGTACGCGCATCGAGTCGGGCAACCGCCAGTTCCGCGGCGAGGCCGAACCCGACAATCGCCGCGACGTTTTCGGTGCCGGAGCGCAGACCGCGTTCATGGCCACCACCGGCGATCAGCGGCTGCAGTTCGACACGCTTGTCCACCACCAGTGCGCCGGCGCCTTTCGGCCCGCCCAGCTTGTGCGCGGAGAGCGTCAAGGCATGGACGCCGGCGCCGTTGAGGGCGCGAAAATCCAGCGGACGCCTGCCGAAGGCCTGCACCGCATCGCTGTGAAACCACGCCCGTGTCGGCCTGGCCTGCGCCGCGAGGGCGCTGATGTCCTGCACGGCACCCGTTTCGTTATTGGCCAGCATGACGGAAAAAATCGCCGGCTTTTCCGCAAGTACCGCCTGAAAGTCGGCGCTGGCGACACGGCAATTTCCATCGACGGCGATTTCCCGCAGCTTCCAGCCGGCGCGTGCCAGCTGTTTTGCCGGCTCGCGTACGCAGGGATGCTCGATCGCCGAGATCGCCACCGTGCCAGGTGCGAGGCAGGCGGCCGCGCCCTTGATGAAAAGATTGTTGGCTTCCGAACCGCCGCTGGTAAACACCACTTCGGTCGGATGCGCGCCTACCGCATACGCCACCCGCTGCCGCGCCTCGTCGATCGCGCGCCGCGCCGCGCGCCCGTATTCGTGACGGCTGGAGGCATTGCCGAACTGCTCGCGCAGGTAGGGCAGCATGCCTTCCAGCACGCGCGGATCGAGCGGCGTGGTGGCGTTGTGATCGAAATAGACGGGAGCGAACATGGCGGAGCGCGGCTATCAGGCTGCGACGAGTTCCTCGGCCGGACGGCGCACGCGGCGCAGCGGACGTTCGTCGTGCAGCACGTTGGCGGTGCCGGTCTTTTCCCGCTGCTGGGCCACGAGTTCGGCGAGGCTGACCGAATTGAGGTAGTCGAACATCTTTTCGTTGAGGCTGGTCCACAGTTCGTGGGTCATGCAGGGACGCTGATCCTCTGCGCAATTGCCCTTGCCGCCGCAATTCGTGGCATCGAGCGACTCGTCGACCGCATGGATGATGTCCGACACCGAAACCGATTCCAGCGGCTTGGCCAGACAATAGCCGCCGCCCGGTCCGCGCACGCTCGATACCAGCTGGCGCCGGCGCAGTTTGCCGAACAGTTGCTCGAGATAGGAAAGGGAAATCTTCTGCCGCTCGCTGATGCCAGCCAGGGTTACCGGGCCGGCGTGCTGGCGCAAGGCAAGATCGATCATCGCGGTTACCGCAAAACGTCCTTTGGTCGTCAGTCTCATTTGAACTCTCCGTCAGGGTAATACAGTTGAGAAACGCGTCAGGAGCAATACCCGAGCATTTCGATCGACTATATGGTATCCCGATCGTTTTAGTCAACTATTTTCGACAGGTAGTTCGGATCGAACTTGTCGGCGGTGGCAACGTCGTCTTCCAGCGATACCCCGGAACGCTCCATGGTCTTCAGCAAGGCCTCAATGCGCCGGTCGGTTTCCACCGCATGATTGAGCAGGCCGTGTATCGCCTGCGCCAGCGGATCGTCCTCGTTGCGCGTCACGGCATAGGCGGAGAAGCCCATCTGGCCGGCCTTGACCTCACGGTCGATTTCGCGGTGGTCCTCGACGATGCGCGCCGGAATGCCGACCGCCGTCGCCCCCGCCGGGACGTCGCGCACCACCACGGCGTTCGAGCCTACCTTGGCGCCCGGGCCGAGAATGATCGGCCCCAGCACCTTGGCCCCGGCGCCGATCACCACGCCGCGCTGCAAGGTGGGATGCCGCTTGCCCTTGTTCCACGACGTGCCGCCCAGCGTGACGCCATGATAGAGCGTGCATTCATCCTCGATAACCGCCGTCTCGCCAATGACCACACCCATGCCGTGGTCGATGAACACCCGGCGGCCGATGGTTGCACCGGGATGAATCTCGATGCCGGTGATCCAGCGCGTGAAATGCGACAGGAAGCGCGCCAGCCAGCGCAAGCGCGCGCTCCACAGCCAGTGCGAGGCACGGTGCAGCGTCAGGGCATGGAAGCCCGGATAGCAGGTCAGCACCTCCCAGGTAGAACGGGCGGCCGGATCGCGTTCGAAAACGCAGGAGATATCTTCACGCAGTCGGGAGAGCATGGATACTTCTTCTATTAGAACTTGCTGAAATGGTAGAAATCCCGAGCGCCGGGGTCAAGTTTTATTTTCAGGGTTCGCTTTACCCTTGATCGGGCCGGAAATCCCTTTTTCCAGTGCTGCAAACAATCCGCGCAAAATATTGACCTCTTCCTTTTCCGGTGCGGCGCGGGAAAACATGCGCCGCAACCGCAGAATAAGCCGCTTCGGGCTCGCCGGATCGAGGAACTCGCTGGCAATCGCCGCGCGCTCGATATGGGTGATCAGTCCCTCCACTTCGTCATGGCTGGCGAGTTCCCCTGCCCCCGAAATCGCCGGCGGCCGACCGGGGTCGAGTGCCGCCAGGCGCAGCTCATAGCCCATCACCTGCACCGCCGCGGCGAGATTCAGGGAACTGAAGTCGACATTGACCGGAATCATCGCCCAGCGCCGGCACTGCCCCAGTTCTTCGTTGGACAGCCCCGAGGTCTCGTTGCCGAAGACGATCGCAACGTCGCCGCTCGATGCCATCGCCACCACTTCCGCGGCTGCGTCGCGGGCCCACAGGGCGGGCGTCGCCAGTTCCCGGCGGCGCGCAGTCATCGCCACAGCCAGGACTGTGCCGGACAAGGCTTCGGGCAAGGACATCACCACCTCGGCCTGCACCAGCAGATCGGTGGCCCCAGCCGCCATGGCATCGGCCTGGGCGTCGGGAAAGGTGCGCGGGTTCACCAGTACCAGGCGCGACAGCCCCATGGTCTTCATCGCCCGCGCGGCCGCACCGATATTGCCCGGATGACTGGGATGCGAGAGAACGACGCGGATGCGATCGAGGACGGCAGGTTCGGGCAATGACGTGGTGTTCATATTATGTCTCGGCCCCTCTGGGCCGGGACGGTATCCCGGGATAGAATTGCGCACTTCGCGCGCTGATTGCGCCCATCTTTGGCTGCCCCGCCGTAAAAATCCATGCATCCCACGCTGAACATAGCCGTCAAAGCCGCGCGTCGCGCCGGCCAGATCATCAACCGCGCCAGCCTCGACGTCGACAAGCTCAGGATCGACGTCAAGCAGCAGAGCGATTACGTGACGGAGGTCGACCGTGCCGCGGAAGCGGCGATTCTCGATGTGTTGCGCGAGGCCTATCCGACCTACGGAATTCTAGCAGAGGAGTCGGGGCTGGCCGGCACCAGTGCGGACAGCGAATACCAGTGGATCATCGATCCGCTGGACGGCACCACCAACTTCATTCACGGCGTGCCGCAGTATGCCATTTCGATCGGCCTGGCCCACCGTGGGGTGATGACGCAAGCCGTGGTCTACGACCCCAACCGCAATGAAATCTTCACCGCCAGCAAGGGCGGCGGCGCCTTCGTCAACGAAAAGCGCATCCGCGTCGCCAAACGCACCAAGCTCGATGAAGCGCTGATCGGTACCGGCTTTCCGTATCGCATGTTCGACCACATCGACGCCTATCTCGCGATTTTCCGCGACGTGGCGCAAAAAACCGCGGGCATGCGCCGCCCCGGCGCCGCCGCACTGGACCTCGCCTGGGTGGCCTGCGGCCGCATGGACGGCTTCTGGGAACTCGGCCTGTCGCCTTGGGACATGGCTGCCGGCACCCTGCTGATCACCGAAGCCGGCGGCCTGGTCGGCGATCTGGCCGGCGAATCCAATTACATGAAGACCGGTAACATCATCGGCGGCAACCCGAAGATATTTTCGCAGTTGCTGCAACTCATCACCCCTCATCTGACCGCAAAACTCAAGGCGTAACCCGAGCCTGATGTCGGCCGCCTTGACGGCCGCCGAACTGGCGGCACACACCCCCGTAATGCAGCAGTGGCTGCGCGCCAAGGCGGAGCATGCGGACAAGCTGCTGTTTTTCCGCATGGGGGATTTCTACGAGCTGTTCTACGAAGACGCCGAGCAGGCGGCGCGCCTGCTCGACATCACGCTGACGGCACGCGGCCAGTCGGCCGGCAAGCCGATTGCGATGGCCGGCATTCCCTACCACGCGGTCGACGGCTACCTCGCCAAGCTCGTCAAGCTCGGCGTCTCCGTGGCGATCTGCGAGCAGATCGGCGATCCGGCGCTGTCAAAAGGGCCGGTCGAGCGCGCCGTCACCCGCATCGTCACGCCGGGCACGCTGACCGATGCCAACCTGCTCGACGACAAGCATGACAGCCTGCTGCTGGCGCTGACCATCGACCGCCAGCGCGCCGGCCTCGCCTGGCTCAACCTCGCCAACGGCGACCTGCGTCTGCTGGAAACCTCGCTCGATGCGCTGCCCGCGCACTTCGAGCGCCTGCGGCCGGCTGAATTGCTGCTGCCCGACGCACTGCGCAGCGGTGTGCAGGAGCACCGCGCCGTCAGCCAGCATCTGCCCGACTGGCATTTCGACGCGCGTGCCGCGGCGAACGCTCTGGCCGAGCATTTCGGCACCCGCGACCTGGCCGGGTTCGGCGTACATGACGAGGAACTCGCGCTGGCCGCCGCCGGCGCGCTCTATCGCTACGCCCAGGCGACGCAGCTGCAGGCGCTGGCCCATGTCACGCAGCTCACCGTCGAACACGAAGGCGCCTTCCTGCGCCTCGATGCCGCGACCCGGCGCAATCTGGAAATCTCCGAAACCCTGCGCGGCGAAGCGGCTCCCACCCTGCTCTCGCTGCTCGACACCTGCGCCACCAGCATGGGCTCGCGCTGGCTGCGCCACTGCCTGCATCATCCGCTGGCCGAGCGCAGCATTCCCCGCGCGCGCCACGAAGCGGTCGCGGCGCTGATCGGCGATGCCGGCAATGGGCCGTTTGCGGCACTGGCCAAGGCGCTGACCGGCTTCGCCGACATCGACCGCATTACCGCCCGCATCGCCTTGAAGAGCGCCCGCCCGCGCGATCTCTCGTCCTTGCGTGACAGCCTGGCACGCCTCGACGGCATTCGCGCAACAGTCGGCGCTGGTGAGACGGCGACGCGACTCGCCGAACTCACCGCCGCGCTCGCCACGCCGCAGGCCTGCGTCAGCCTGCTGACCCAGGCCGTGGCGCTGGAGCCGGCAGCGCTGATTCGCGAAGGCGGCGTCATCGCCCCGGGCTACAACGCCGATCTCGACGAACTACGGGCGATCCAGCACAACTGCGGCGCCTTCCTGATCGAACTCGAAGCGCGCGAACGCGAGCGCAGCGGCATTGCCAATCTCAAGGTCGAGTTCAACAAAGTGCATGGCTTCTATATCGAAGTCACCCACGCCAACGTCGAAAAGATCCCCGACGACTATCGCCGCCGGCAAACCCTGAAGAATGCCGAGCGCTACATCACGCCCGAACTCAAGAGCTTCGAGGACAAGGCGTTGTCGGCGAACGAACGTGCGCTGGCGCTGGAAAAGCAGCTGTGGGACGAGCTGCTCGGCGCGCTGATGATCCACATCCCGGTACTGCAGCGCATCGCCCGTGCGATCGCCGAGCTCGATGGCCTCACCGCCTTTGCCGCTGCGGCCGTGCGCCACGACTACCGCCAGCCGGAGTTCTGCGACGAGGCCGCGATCGACATCGACGGCGGCCGCCATCCCGTGGTGGAAAGGCAGATCGACAGCTTTATTGCCAACGACACGCGCCTCTCGCCTGCGCGCCGCATGCTGCTGATCACCGGCCCCAACATGGGCGGCAAATCGACCTACATGCGCCAGGCCGCGTTGATCGTCCTGCTCGCCCACTGCGGCAGCTTCGTCCCTGCGGCGCGTTGCCGGCTGGGACCGGTCGACGCGATCTACACGCGCATCGGCGCCTCGGATGATCTCGCTTCCGGTCGCTCCACCTTCATGGTGGAAATGACCGAAGCCGCTGCCATTCTCAACGGTGCAACCGACAAGTCGCTGGTGCTGATGGACGAGATCGGCCGCGGCACTTCGACCTTCGATGGCGTCGCGCTGGCCTTCGCCATCGCGCGTCACCTGATCGAGAAGAACCGCGCCTGGACGCTGTTCTCGACGCATTATTTCGAGCTGACGCGCCTGGCGCAGGACTACCCGCTGTGTGCCAACGTCCACCTCGATGCCGTCGAGCATGGGCACAAGATCGTGTTCCTGCACGCGGTCGAGGAAGGTCCGGCTTCGCAGAGCTACGGCGTGCAGGTAGCCGCGCTGGCCGGCATGCCGCCCGCCGTGGTGCGCGAAGCGCGGCGCCGCCTGACGCTGCTGGAAAACCGCGAGGTCGGCTCACTGACCCAGCCCGATCTGTTCGCCAGCGCGCCACCTCTGCCGGAACCGCCGCATCCGGCACTCGACGCCCTGCGCGACCTGAATCCCGATGAACTCAGTCCGCGCGAGGCACTCGAAAAACTGTACCAACTGAGCAAACTGGCCAAGTCATGACGCGGCTTCTTGCAGTGCTGACGGTTGCGCTGCTGGCCCTGCCGGCGCATGCGCAACCGGTGGCATTCGGCCTGTTCGGCGACACGCCCTACAACCACTGGGAGCGCGCACACCTGCCCGACCTGATCGCCGAAATGGATGGCGAGAATCTGGCCTTCGTAGTGCACGACGGCGACATCAAGAGCGGTTCCGAGGTTTGCAGCGACGATATGTTGCAGGGCGTTCTCGCGGTCTTCAAGAAATCCGCGACGCCGCTGGTCTATGTGCCGGGCGACAACGAGTGGACCGACTGCCATCGCAAGAGCAATGGCCGCTACGACCCGCTGGAACGGCTGGACAAGCTGCGCGAATGGTTCTTCCCCGACGACTCGGCACTGGGCCAACGCCCGCTGAAGCTCGTGCGCCAGAGCAGCGATGGGGGATTTGCCCGCTATCGCGAAAACGTGCGCTGGGAGGCCGGCGGCGCGCTGTTCGTCGGCATGAATGTGCCGGGCAGCGACAACAACTTCAACGGCGCCCGGCATGGCGGCGGCCCGGTGGCCGAGTTCTTCGAACGCAGCGCTGCCAACAAAGTCTGGCTGGCGCAGGCATTCGCGCTCGCACGCAGCAGGAAGCTGGCCGGCATCCTGATCGTGATCCAGGGCAACCCGGGCTTTCATGCCGCCAATGCCGGCAACCCCAGCCCCGGCTACCGCGACTTCCTGACCCAACTGCGCGAGGAAACGCAGGCCTTCGCAGGACAGGTCGTGCTGGTGCATGGCGACACGCACCAGCATCGGATCGATCAGCCGCTGGAAGATTCGGCGACGAAGGAAACGGTGAAGAACTTCACTCGCGTCGAAACTATCGGATCGCCCTTCTTCGGCTGGGTCAAGGGCACCGTGGATGCGTCGGATCCGAAGGTATTCGGATTCGAGCCGCGCTTCTGGAAGGTGCGGCAACAGGCAAACTGAAACTCAGTGAATTTCCTCGTCCGGCGGGATCGGCGCCGGCAGGACGAGAATACCTTCTTCGAGCAGGTCGCGGGTTTCGTCGGCAGTCGCGACACCGCGGATAGTGCGTGCAGGCGCCTCGTCGTAGTGAATGCGGCGCGCCTCTTCCGGAAAACGCTCGCCGACGTTTTCCGCCTGCCGTGCCATGGTCGCCAACGCCTGATGCAAAGCGGCGATGCCCGGCGCGGCAGCCGGCGGTGCCGCCTTTTCCAATGGCGCGACATCGGTGGCGCTGCGCTTGACGTGCGGCGCCGACGGCAGCTGGCTCACCTCCGAGGTCTGGCACTGGGGGCAATGCACGAGGTGACGGTCGCTTTGGTCGCGAAACGCCTCGCCCGAAGCAAACCAGCCTTCGAAGCGGTGTCCGTGGTCGCAGAGGAGATTGAGAACTATCACGCGCTTGAGTGACTGGTGCCCGGAACCGGAATCGAACCGGTATGGCTTGCGCCGAGGGATTTTAAGTCCCTTGTGTCTACCAATTTCACCATCCGGGCCCGAGATGCTGCTCGACGCTGGGGAACACTGGAGGCGCGACCCGGAATCGAACCGAGGTACACGGCTTTGCAGGCCGCTGCATAACCACCTTGGCAAGGTTGCGCTCTACCAACTGAGCTACTCCCGCAGAACAGCCGCGCATTATAGCGATCGAAATCATTGTGTCAACGGCTGCGCGCCGAGATTTCCGGCCACGCCTTCTGCAAATAATAGACCATCGACCACAGCGTGAGCACCGCGGCAATCCAGAGCGACCAGGTGCCAAGAAGATGGATGTCTAGCGGCCCGATCGGGGCATTCCAGAGCAGCATCGGAATCGCTGTCATCTGGGCAATGGTTTTCAGTTTTCCGATCAGGGAAACCGCGACGCTTTTCGCTGCACCGATCTTCGCCATCCACTCGCGCAAGGCCGAGATTGCGATCTCGCGACCGATGATGATGAAAGCCAGCATGACATCGGCACGATCGAGTCGCACCAGCACCACCAGCGCGGCAGCCACCATCAGCTTGTCCGCCACCGGATCGAGGAAGGCGCCGAAGGCCGAGGTCTGATTCAGCTTGCGCGCTATCCAGCCATCGACCCAGTCGGTAATGGCGGCGACCAGAAAGGCGGCGGTGGCGACGAAGTTCTGCTCGACGGCAGTCAGCGGCAGGTAATACACGCCCACCACCAGCGGTATGAGGAGAATGCGCGCCCAGGTCAGCAGGTTCGGAATGTTCAGCGGCATGTCATCTCAGGGTTTTGTGTATTTCTTCCGCCAGGCGCCGCGAGATCCCGTCGACGCGGCACAAGTCTTCGATGGTAGCCGCTTTCACGCCATCCAGGCCGCCAAACTGCGCCAGCAGCTTCTTGCGTCGCGCCGGCCCCACACCCGCCACATCTTCCAGTTTCGAACGTCCACGCGCCTTGGCCCGCCGCGCGCGATGCCCGACGATCGCGAAACGATGCGCTTCGTCACGAATTTCCTGTATCAGATGAAAGCCCGCATGGTCCATTGCCAATTGTAGCGGCAGCTCACGGGGGCCGGTCGGGCCATGGACGAAGAGCGTCTCCAGGCCCGGCTTCCGGCCCTCGCCCTTGGCGACGCCGATGCTGGCCAGATGGTCCAGGCCCAGTTCGGCAAACACCTCGCGGGCGACGCGGTGCTGGCCCTTGCCGCCGTCGATCAGAACCAAGTCGGGCGCCACCGTCTCCCCGGTGGCGACTTTTTCGTAGCGCCGCGTCAGCGCCTGACGCATCGCGGCGTAGTCGTCGCCGGGCTGGATGCCCTCGATATTGAAACGGCGATAGTCGCTTTTCTTCATCGCGCCATCGACGCAGACCACGCAGGACGCCACGGTGCCTTCGCCCATGGTGTGGCTGATGTCGAAGCATTCGATGCGGCGCGGCGGCTCGGGCATGCCGAGCGCCTCCTGCAGGGCCGTCAGGCGTCCGCTGCTGCGCGTCTTGGCCTGCCAGCGGGCCTGCACGGCGAGCCGCGCGTTGGTCATCGCCATCTCGACCCAGGCGCGCTCCATCTCGTTCTTCGGCGGCCCGGCATTCACGCCATCTGGCAGGTCCTCGACCGGCCAGGGGCTCAGGATCAGCCGCGCCGGTGCCGGTTGCTCCACGTAATGCTGGCCAATGAACGCCGCCAGGCCTTCGGCAGCTTCCGCCTCGGCCGCCGCCTGCGGGAAGTAGGCCCGGTCGCCCAGGTGCAGGCCGCCGCGCACCATGGCCAGATTGACGCACAGGCTGCCGCGTTCGACCACCGCGGCAATGATATCGACGTCTGCGTCCCTGGTCGAACTGACGTACTGGCGATGCAGCACGGCTTGCAGCGCCCGGACTTGGTCGCGCAGGGTGGCCGCTTCCTCGAAGCGAAGCTCCTTTGCTGCCGTCTCCATCTGCGCGGTCAGGCCCTCGATCACCTCGGAGTGCCTGCCGCGCAGGAACATCTCGGCCAGCCGCACATCGGCCGCATAGTCCTGCTTCGACACCAGGCCCACGCAGGGCGCCTTGCAGCGCTTGATCTGGTGCATCAGGCAGGGCCGCGAGCGATGGGCGAACACCGCCTCCTCGCAGGTGCGCAGCAGAAAGCTCTTCTGAATCAGCTGGATGCTCTCGCGCACCGCCAGGCCGTTGGGAAACGGCCCGAAGTAATGCGATTTCTTCTCGAAGGGCCCGCGATGGTAGAAGAGGCGCGGGAATTCGCCGCCAGAAAGACCGATGTAGGGATAGGACTTGTCGTCGCGAAACAGGATGTTGTATTTCGGCGCCAGCTTCTTGATCAGGGTGTTTTCGAGGATCAGCGCCTCGGCCTCGGAGCGCGTCGCCGTCACCTCCATGGCCGATACCTGCTGCAGCATCAAGGCAATGCGCGGACTGTGGCCGGACTTGTTGAAATAGGACGAAACGCGCTTCTTCAGGTTCTTCGCCTTGCCGACATACAGCACGGCAGCATCTGCGTCGAGCATGCGATAGACGCCCGGCGCGTCGGTCAGCGTCGCCAGGAATTCCTTCGAATCGAAAGTTGGCTTAGGCGTCGAGCTCGCCACGGATCTTGCGGAAGACATCCTGAAAGTCGGCGCTGGTGAGACGGCGAGTTTGGGTGTTGTAGCGGCTGCAATGGTAGCTGTCGATCAGGATGCGGCCGTCAGGCAAGGCATGGCGCGCGCCATGGCCGAAGACCAGCGCCGATTGCTTGAGGCCGAGTGCCATCAGCACCGCCTTGTGCGCCACCAGCCCCAGCGCAAGAATCACGCGCACACCGGGCGAAGCCTGCAACTCGGCCGCAAGATAGTGGTTGCAGGTCTTGATCTCGGCCGGCTCCGGCTTGTTTTCCGGCGGCAGGCATTTCACGGCGTTGGTGATGCGGCAATCGGAAAGCCGCAAGTCGTCATCCGCGGCAATCGACACCGCCTTCGAGCCGAAGCCGAAGGCATGCATGGTTTCGTAAAGCAGGATGCCGGCATAGTCGCCGGTGAAGGGCCGCCCGGTGCGGTTGGCGCCATGCATGCCGGGCGCGAGGCCGACGATCAGCAGGCGCGCCCGCGGATCGCCGAAGGGCAGTACCGGGCGCGCGTGATAGTCCGGGTTGCGGTTGCGCACCTCGGCGAGAAATCCTGCGAGCCGCGGGCAATCGGTACAGCGTAGAAGTGCATTCATTGGGCTAGGATACCGCCTCGCCATGACGAACCAACCAACCCGCTGCGACATTTTCTGTGCTGTCGTCGACAACTTCGGCGATGCCGGCGTCTGCTGGCGTCTGGCACGTCTATTGGCCGACGAACACGGCTGGCAGGTAAGGCTGTGGATCGACGATCCGGCCCCCCTGCAACGGATGGCGCCGGATCTCGCCGCCGGCCCGGTGGATGTCCGCATCTGGCCGGCCGCGTGGCCCACCCGATGGCCCGCCGCGGACTGCGCCGATGTGGTCGTCGAAGCCTTTGCCTGCGAGCTGCCCCTGCCTTACGTCGAAGCCATGGCGAGCCGCGCCCGGCCGCCTGTGTGGCTCAATCTCGAATACCTCTCGGCCGAACGCTGGGTCGCCGGCTGCCACGGCATGAGGTCGCCCCATCCGCGCCTGCCGCTGGTCAAATATTTCTTCTTCCCGGGCTTCGAGGAAGCCACCGGCGGCCTGCTGCGCGAGCGCGATTACGATGCGCGGCGCAGCCGCTTCGACGAAGCGGCCTTCCGTGCCGAATTCGGCCTGCCGCCACGAAGCGCGAATGAACTGGTGATTTCGCTGTTCAGCTACGAAAACCCGGTCCTGCCGGAACTGATGAAGGCTTGGGCGGCGTCGGCCACCCCGGATCGCCCGATTCGTGTGCTGCGACCGGGCGGTAGCGAGGCGACTGAGATCCACGGCAATCTGAGCGTCCATCCCCTGCCCTTTCTGCCCCAGCCCCGTTACGACGAAGTGCTCTGGGCCAGCGACCTTAATTTTGTCCGTGGCGAGGATTCCTTCGTCCGCGCCCAGTGGGCTGGCTCGCCCTTCGTCTGGCAGATCTATCCGCAGGCCGAGGGCGCCCATCTGGTAAAGCTCGACGCATTTCTGGCCATCCACCCGGCCGGAGCCCGACTGCGGGCCTTCTGGCTGGCCTGGAACGGCGCGGGAACCCTCGACTGGCCTGATTTCGCCGCAAACCTGCCCGCCCTCGACGCGCCGATGCTGCAGTGGGCGAGAACGCTCGCTGCCCGCCCCGATCTCGCCAGCAAGCTTGTGCAGTTCTGCCTTGAGCGGCTAAAATAGCGGGTTATCAATTTTTGCTTCGGGAAGTGCATCCATGAAAACCGCCCAGGAACTCCGCGCCGGCAACGTCATTATGGTCGGCAGCGAACCACTCGTCGTCCAAAAGGCCGAATACAGCAAAGGCGGCCGCAGTTCGGCGGTCGTCAAGTTCAAGTTCAAGAATCTGCTCACCGACGCCGCGTCGGAGGCCATTTACAAGGCCGACGACAAGTTCGAGCAGGTGGTGCCCGACCGCAAGGAATGCACCTACTCCTATTTCGCCGATCCCATGTACGTATTCATGGACGCCGAGTACAACCAGTACGAAGTCGAAGGCGAAAACATGATCGACGCCGTGAATTACCTCGAAGACGGCATGCCCGTCGAAGTGGTGTTCTACGACGGCAAGGCCATCTCCGTGGAAATGCCGAACAGCGTGGTGCGCGAAGTGATCTACACCGAGCCCGCCGTCAAGGGCGACACCTCGGGCAAGGTCATGAAGCCCGCCAAGATCAGCACCGGAATGACGCTCCCCGTGCCGCTGTTCGTCGAGATCGGCAACAAGATCGAAATCGACACGCGCACCGGCGAGTACAAGAACCGCGTCAA
The DNA here is from genome assembly GCA_006218025.1 of Rhodocyclaceae bacterium. Classification (GTDB taxonomy): domain Bacteria; phylum Pseudomonadota; class Gammaproteobacteria; order Burkholderiales; family Rhodocyclaceae; genus Sulfuritalea. The sequence continues at coordinate 18,357 of VBWA01000014.1, forward strand.
GTAAGCCGCCGCGAAGTCGACAGAAAAGGGCAGCCGCGGCTGCCCTTTTTCATTGCGGCGCCAGCACCCTTTTGCGGCTCATGAAGGATGATGACAGGCAACCAGGTGCCCTGCGCCCATTTCGCGCAACTCGGGTTGCTGCACGGCACATTCCTCCGTGGCGCGCGGGCAGCGTGCACGAAAACTGCAACCCTCGATCGAATCCATAGGCGAAAAAGGCTCGCCGGGCAGCAAGTCGCTTGCCGCCGGACGATGCTTCGGGTCCGGTCTCGGAATGGCCGCGAGCAATGCCCGGCTATACGGATGGTGCGGCGCGCTGAACAGGGCGCCGACCGGCGCTACTTCGCAGAGCTTGCCCAGATACATCACCGCGACCCGATCGCAGAGGTGCCGGACGATGGCCAAATCGTGGGAAATGAACAGCAGGGAAAGCCCGCGCGCCTGTTGCACTTCGCGCAGCAGGTTGATGATCTGCGCCTGAATCGACACGTCCAGCGATGACACGGGTTCGTCGCAGACAAGCAGCCGCGGTTCCGTCATCAATGCGCGCGCAATGCTGACCCGCTGGCACTGGCCGCCGGAGAGCTGCGATGGACGCCGTTCATAGAATTGCAGCGGATCGAGGCCGACAGCCGCCATCATCTCCCTGGCTAGTCGCGTCCGCTCGGCCGCGTCATGGCGCCCTAGGGTCCGCAGCGGCGCCTCGATAGTCCTGCCTATCGTCCGCAATGGATTCAGGGAAGCAGCCGGGTTCTGGAAAATCATCTGGAAGCGCGGCCGCAAGCTGCGCAGATTTTCGGCATCGAGCGCCGTCAGATCCTCTCCATCGAACGCAACCGTGCCCGAGGTCGGGCGCGGGAGCTGCATGATGGCCCGGGCCAGGGACGATTTGCCGCAGCCCGACTCGCCCACCAGCCCGAGCGCTTCCCCCCTGGCCAGATCGAAACTGACACCGGCGACGGCACGAACGCGGCCCCGGTTGCCGGCCGGAAATTCGACCGCGAGGTTTTCGATGCGCAGCAGCATGTCGCTACGGTTCATGTGTTCGCCCCCACGGCACACGGGAACCAGCAGGCATAGCGGTGCCGCGCATGACCGTCGCTGACGAGGGTCGGAGCTTGGTCGCTGCAGCGCGCTTCGGCGCGCGCGCAGCGTGGCGCGAAGCTGCATCCATCAGGCAGCGCAGCCAGATCCGGCGACTGTCCGCCGATGGCCGTCAGCATCGCCTGCGCCGGATCGTCGAGGCGCGGGATGGCGTCGAACAGCGCGCGTGTGTAGCGCATCCGCATGCGGGCGAAGAGCTCGTCGGTCGGCGCCTGTTCGACGATCCGCCCGGCATACATCACGGCGGTCTCGTGTGCCCGCCCCGCCACCACCCCGAGGTTGTGGCTCACCAGAATCATCGCCATGTTGCGTTCTTGCTGCAGGCGCGCGAGCAAGTCGAGGATATCCGCCTGCACGGTCACGTCGAGCGCCGTGGTCGGCTCGTCGGCGATCAGCAACTGCGGCTCGCAGGCGAGCGCGATCGCGATCACCACCCGCTGCCGCATGCCGCCGGACAGCTGGTGCGGATAGCAGTCGATCCGCGTTTCGGCCTGCGCGATACCCACCGCACGCAGCAACTCGAAGCTGCGCTCCCGTGCCTGGTCCCGGCTCATTCCCAGGTGATGACGCATCGGCTCGGCAATTTGCCGGCCGATCTTCATCACCGGATTGAGGGCGGACAGCGGATCCTGCAACACCATGCCGATCCGCCTGCCGCAGAGCCCGGCCCGTTCGCTTGCTTTGAGCGCGCCGAGATCCTGCCCGGCGAACACGATACGCCCCGGTGCTGGCAGCAGCGCGCGGCCGGGCACGAGTCCCATGATGGCGCGGCAGAGCATGCTCTTACCGCTGCCCGATTCGCCGACGAGGGCCAGGGTCTGCCCGCGTTGCAGCGTGAAAGAAACCTCGTCGATGGCGCGCACGATGCGATCGCCGCAAGGCAGATGCACCGATAGCTTGTCCACCACAAGGAGAGGGAGAGGCTCTCTCACAACTGGCTTTCCCGGACATCGAGCCAGCCGCGCATGCGGTCGCCGATCAGGTTGACGGCGAGGACGGTGAGGAACATCACCGTGGCGGGGATCATGCTGACATGGGGATGCTCGGCGAGGACATCCCGTCCTTCGGCGATCATGCCGCCCCAACTCGGCATCGGCGAGGCAACGCTCAGTCCGAGAAAGCCGAGGCTGCCTTCGGCAACGATGACCAGCCCCGTCATCACCAGCATGTAGACCAGCATCGGCATGAGAACGTTGGGCAGAACTTCCCGGAGGATGATCGCGGCGTCGCTGGCGCCGGCGGCACGCGCCGCCAGGATGAACTCGCGCTCCGCGATGCGGATCGTCAGCGCCCGCACGATACGAGCAACCGACGGAGCGATGACGATGCCGAGCGACAGCGTCAGGCTGAACAGCGAGGAGCCGAAGACGAAGGCGACGACCAGAAGCAACACCAGGCGGGGAAACGCCAGCAGCGTGTCTATGACGACGACGATCAGCGCATCGATCGTCCCGCGATAGAACCCCGCCAGGATGCCGAGCAGGCCGCCCGCGAGCAGGCCGACGCAGGGGGCAAGCAAGCCGACGAACAGCGAAACGCGCGCACCGAACAGCAGGCGCGCCGCAATGTCCCGTCCCAGATTGTCGGTACCCAGCAGGTGGCCATCGCCGGGCTTTGCAGTGAGGCGGACCCAGTCGATCTGGTCGGGTGCAGGCAGCGGCCACCATGCCGCGCTGACAGCGAGGGTGGCCACCAGTGCCAGCCAGGCCACCGCCAGCCAGAAGACGCCCCCGGCCTTTCTATCCACGCGCGAAGCCCCCCCGCCGAACCCGCGGATCGAGCAGCCCGTAGCCGGCATCCACCAGAAAATTGATCGCCACGTATGCCACCGCGATCAGCAGCACGCAGCCTTGGACCATTGCAAAGTCCTGCGCGAAAATTCCGGCGAGGAGCAGGCGGCCGACCCCAGGCAAGGCAAACAACTGCTCAACGATCACCGCGCCGCCGATCAGGTTGCCGACTTGCAGGCCGAACACTGTCAGCGCGCCGAACAGCGAGGGGCGCAGCGCATGCTGCAGCAGGATCTTCCAGGCCGGCAGGCCCTTCGCCCGGGCCAGCAGGATGAAGTCCTCCTGCAGGGTCGCAATCAATTCGCTGCGCAGCACGCGCATCAGGATGACCCATTCGACCAGGGCAAGGGAGACCGCCGGCAGGAACAGGCTCTTGAGGTTGGGCCAGACGCCTGCAGAAAGCGGCGCGTAGCCGACGGCGGGAAACCACTTCAACTTCAACGCAAGGAAATACACCAGGACCATGGCCAGGGCAAAGCTCGGAATCGACGTCAGGCCGAAGCCCAGGGTGCTGCAGAAGCGATCGAAGCGCGAATCCACCCGCCAGGCGGAAAGCAGGCCGACCGGCACGGCGACAAGCAGGGTGAACAGCTGCGCCAGAACGACCAGCTCCACCGTCGCCGGCAAATGCGAAACGATGGCCTGTGCGACGGGCTGCCCGGACACCAGCGACACGCCGAGGTCGCCGCGCAGGACGCCTGCCAGCCATTTTCCGTAGCGCACCAGCGCCGGATCGCCCAGGCCGAGATCTTCCTGTATCGCGGCGATGTCATGCGCGCTGGCGTTGGCGCCGGCAACCGCATATGCCGCGCTGGCCGGCAGCAGATCGAGCATCGCGAACGTGAGTGCCGTCACGGCAAGGATCACGACGATCAGATGGAGGAACTTGCCGCCGACAAACCGCATGCTCTTTGCTCTCCCGGCACGGAACGAAGGGATTCCGTTCCGCAGCGCAAATGAAACGGGGCGAACCTGTCCGTCCGCCCCGCGGTACCGCAACATCGGCCAGTCAGCCGGCTTACCTTGCAGTTTGCTGCATTCTCGTGCCGCCCGCCAACCAGACGTCGCCGACGCGAACAACCGGATGCGGCGTGGCACTCAATCCCTGTACATCGGCCCTGGCCAGTATATGAAAGCGCCGCCCACCCAAATACAAGAATACCGCATCTTCATTGATGGTCCTGGCGACGCCGCACAGGGCTTTCATCCGCGTTTCGGCATCGTTGCTCGTCGCCTGGACAAGCAGGTGTTCGTCCATGGCGGGGCTGGCGTAGCCGCTGAAATTCACCCGGCCTTTCGAGCCAAGGCTCTCGTGCAGATAGGGGCCCATGTCCGGGTAGTCGGAGAAGCGCCAGCTGGAAATCTGGTATTCCCCGTTCATGACCTTCCTGAACACCTCACCCGGCGCCAGCGGCGTCAGTGTCAGCGTCACGCCGGCCTCCTTGAACAGGCGCTGTGCGATCTCGCCGGCTTCCTTGCCGCGCGGCGTATTGGTATGCGCCAGTTCCAGGGCCACGGGCTGGCCATACTCGGCCAGCAGTTCCTTCGCCTTGGCGAGGTCGTGTTTCCGGTAGCCGCTGTCACCGCAGGCCGGGCTGCCGCCGTAGGGATCGGTGACGACCGGAATGGTGCCGCGGAAATCCGCCTTCACCAGGAATTCCTGGTTCCAGGCATGTGCCAGCGCCCGGCGCACGCGCGGATCATTGAGCGGCGGTTTCGAACTATTGAAGAGGAAGGTATAGGGCCCGGCGTAATCGCCGCTATACACCTTGAGCGTCCGATCCTCCCGCGCCTGCAGGATGTGGGTGCCGCGGTCGGTCACGATGGCATCGGCCTGACCGGCCTGCAGCGCGGAGAAGCGGGCCTGCATGTCCGGCATCGGGCGAAACACGACCGTGTCGAGATACGGTCGGCCCTTGCGCCAGTAGTTGGGGTTGCGCGTCAGCACGAGACGGTCGTTTCTCACCCACTCCTTGAAGACGAAGGGGCCGGTGCCGACCGGAGCGCGGTTCTGTGTATCCTCCTGCACCGCCTTCGGCGACGGGATGACGGCGGCGAATCCCGCGCTGCCGATCTGGGTCTTGAAGAGGATCCACGGCCGCTTCAGCGTGAAGCGGACGGTATGGTCGTCCGTCTTCGTCACGGATTCGATCGGTTCGAGGGCGGAGCGTCCCATATAGCGGTTCTTCGGATCGAGCAGGCGCTGCCAGTGGGCGACGACGGCGTCGGCATTGAAGGGAGTGCCGTCATGGAAGGCGACGCCTTCGCGCAGCCTGATCGTCCAGACCTTGCCGTCCGCCGATGTCGCTGCCGAGAGAGCGAGTTCCGGCACCAGGTTGCCCTTCTCGTCGAGGTCGAACAGCCGTTCCTCGACCGCCAGCAACACATTGCGGTCCATGGCACCGAGAAAGCGCGCCTTGATCGGATCGAAGCCGACGAAGTCCTCCTCGATGCCCACCGTCAGGCTGCCGCCCTGGACGGGACCGGAAGCCGATACCGGGGCGCCCTGAACCAGGATCGCCACCAGCGCCAGCAGGCACCAGCCCTTCGCCCAGGAAGCCGCCGTTCGTGACTCATTCCTTGTTTGCACGCTCTGCTCCTTGTGTCGAAGCGAGGGAGCTGTCGCTCCCCCGCATCACCTCGTTCAACCGCCGAGCATGGACTTCTTCAGGCTTTCGCTCGCCGGCTGCTCGCCCAGCCAGATTTTCAGCAAGGCACTGTTGAAGGCGTCGCCGGCGATGGTCCCCCTGGCGGCGCCGTTGTGGGAAACGACCGTGCCGGTGCCGGGGATGAAGTCGAAGGATAGGGCCTGTCCGCTTTTCACGTCCTTGATGTCGCGGATGATGCCGACCAGTTGCTCGACCTGGGCCTTCATCGCGTCCATTTCGGCCTTGCTGTGGTTTTTGGACAGACCGCCGACGAAGGAGGGGGCCAGCTGGTCGGCCGTCGCGTCGATCAGGAGCGACATTTGCACCCGCCGCGGGGCAGTGACCCCGAGCACGCCGCTGAGGCTCGTCTGCTTGTTCGGTACGTAGAGCGCGCCGACATAGATATCCATCATGGGATTGCCGCGAACACCCGCGCCGTTCAGCACCAGGTCGGTACCGGAGAGCGACACCTTGTCGTCGAGCTTGACGCCGGCGACTTCTGCCGCGCCTGCAGCGGCCGACAACACAAGGCCCAGGAATAGTACCGTCAGTTTGTGCATGTTTTCTCCTCTTCGGTGGTTTTATGAACGGCAGGATGCCGCTTCTGGTTGAAGCCTTCGATGTCGTTGATGCGTACCGCATGGGCAAACCGGAAAATGTCCGACACTTCGGTGGCCCGGTTGGCGCCATGGAACCAGGCATCCTTGCAGGCCGCGGCGCTGACCATCTCCATCGTCTCGAATCCGCGCGCGCGCAGAAATGGCACGACTTCGTCGTCGTCGATGCCGAACAGAAAGGGCTCGCCGCGTTCCTTTACCCGCTTGCGCAGGGTGATCGCCTCCCTGCGCCGGCTGCTTCCATCGATCACCGCGCGCGGAAAGTAGTCGAAAAGGACGGCGCTACCCACGGCAGAGTTGCTCGCCATGAACGCCAGCGTCTGGTCGATGGCGGTGGTGGTGAGGTAGTAGCTCACGCCTTCCCAGATGAAGAGGGTCTTCTTGTTGCTGTCATAGCCCGCCCCGCATAGACGGCTCTTCAGATCGTCGCGACTGAAGTCCACAGGAACGAATTCGACGTGAAGGGGAAGCGTGCCCAGAACCTCCAGAAGTTTCGCGCACTTGACCGACTGGGTCGCCGGATGGTCGACCTCGAAGACCCTGACGCCCGTGGCGGGATCGACCAGACGATAGGCCCGCGTGTCGTAGCCGGCGCCGAGGATGACAACCTGGCGGATGCCGTCGCCGAGGCAGGCCGTGGTGTGCTCGTCGAAGTAGCGGGTACGGGCGAGGACGGCGCCGCCGAGCCCCGGGAACTGCCTTTCGCCCAGCCAGCGGAAGAATCGTCCCAGCCACGGATGGCGCCCCATGGCGAGATATGAGGGCCCGATGAAATGCCGCGCCAGGGGATCGCTGCAAACCCTTTCCGTTTCCGGCTTCAGCGTTTCGCGTGCGCGGAAGGCGGCGGCAGTCTCGGCGGTTTTGCTGGGCGTTCCCGTGATCATGTGGCGAAGGATGCCGCCGGAGCGACGTATTCCGCAAACGCAAAGATTTCACCCCGAACTGCATTTTTCGCATTCGACAGGCCGCACCCTATAATTCCCGATCAATTTCATTCGGCGAGGTCAGCGGTCGACATGCAGGCGGTGCGTCTTCCCTCCACCAAGGACTTGCGGGCTTTCGAGGCCACGATGCGCCTGGGCAGCATCAAGGCCGCCGCCGAATACCTCAATCTGAGCCCATCCGCGGTCAGCCGGCGCATCCAGAGCCTGGAAGAGGAACTGGGCAGGCAACTCTTCGACCGCGACGTGCAGGGCCTGACCCTGACCGAGGCGGGCAGCTATTACGCCGCACAGTTGCAATCGATTTTTCAGGCGCTGGAACAGGCCACGCTTGCCGTGCGCAAGCGGTCACGCCAGCGCCTGGTCGTGCTCGCGCCTTCGATGATCTCCCAGGCGATCGTGGGGCAACTGGACTCCTTCAATACGGCGCTGCCCGACATTGAACTCATCCTGCATGTATTCCCCGGATCCCCAGGATCGGATCCCGGCATCGCCACCGCCGACATCGTCTTCTCGTGGGGCAACAAGGAATGGGAAGGCTGGAACTCGCGCCTGATCTCGCCGCGCGGCCATCTGGTGCCGATGTGCGCACCCAGGCTGCTCAAGTCGGGAAAGCCGTTTTCAATCGAGGAATTGCCGGAACAGACCTGGATTGTCGCGCGACACTTCGAAAGCGCCTGGAACCTTTGGTATCAGGGGCTCGGCATGCCGATGCCGGCTCCCCGCCGACTCCTCGAAACGCCGAACGGACTGATGGCGATGGAGGCGGCGGAACGCAGCGACGGCATCCTGATCGGCTTCGGCTTCGCGGGTTATCCGGACTTCAGCATCCTGGCCGGTCGCTTCCAGCCGGCGCATGCCTTCCACGCCCTGGTGCCCGACCATGGCTTTCGCATGAACACCCGCCCGGACGGCGAAAACCCGGCAACGCCCCGTTTCGCCGCGTGGTTCTTCGAAACCGTCTGGGGACACGCTCCCGTCCAGAAGATGATGGCTGCGCAGGAGCTTCGCGCCTAAGGCAGCACGTTGCTGGCCGGAGTCAACGTGCGACAGTGCGGGCAGCCTGAGTACCCGTTGCTACCTAAGGCGCCAGGGCCCGTTCCACCAACCGTACCCAGTAACGGATGCCGGTGGCGATGATCTCGTCGTTGAAATCGTAGTGGGGGCTGTGCAGCATGCAGCCGCCCTCGCCCGGCCCGTTGCCGAGCCAGACATAACAGGCGGGCACCACCTTGGCCATGTAGGCGAAATCCTCGGCGCCCATGCTCGGCGGTAACTGCAGATAGACCAGCCCGTCGGTCGCCACGTGCTGCGCCACGTCGCGCGCGAGTTCGCTCGGTTCGGCCGCATTGATGGTCGGCGGATAGCCGCGCTCGTAGCGCAGCTCGATGCTCACCCGATAGGTCGCCTCGATGCCGCGACAGACGCGCCGCAAGCCCTCCTCCAGCGCATCCTGCAGTTCCGCATCGAGCGTGCGCACCGTGCCGCCGAGTATCGCCGTCTCGGGCAGCACGTTATCGGCATGCCCGGCATGGAAACGGGTGACGCTGACCACGGCCGCGGCGAGCGGATCGGTATTGCGCGACACCAGCGACTGCACCGCCTGCACCAGCGCACTGCCGGCCAGCACCACATCCACTGCCTGATGCGGCATTGCGGCGTGGCCGCCGCGCCCGGTGATCTCGATTTCGAAGCGATCGGTGCCGGCCATCACCGGCCCTTCGGTGACGCCGAAGCTGCCCGCCGGCATGCCCGGCCAGTTGTGCAGGCCGAACACCATGTCCATCGGGAAGCGCTCGAACAGCCCCTCTTCCACCATCACCCGGCCGCCGCCTTCGTGCTCCTCCGCCGGCTGAAAGATGAAGTACACGGTGCCGTCGAAGCTGCGCAGCTTGCACAAGGCTTCGGCTGCGCCGAGTAGCATCGCCGTATGCCCGTCATGGCCGCAGGCGTGCATCTTTCCGTGATGGGTCGAATGGTGCGGAAAGGTATTCAGTTCCGAGAGCGGCAGCGCATCCATGTCGGCGCGCAGGCCGATCGCGCGTTTGCTGCTGCCGAGTGCGAGTTTGGCCACCACGCCGGTACGGGCAATGCCGCGATGCACTTCGAGGCCGAGGCCGTCGAGGTAGTCGGCAACCTTGGCCGCGGTGCGCTTCTCGTCGAAGGCCAGCTCGGGATGGGCGTGGATGTCACGGCGCAGCGTGGCGATTTTCTGTGTCAGGGCGGGCAGCAGTTCGTTGATCATGGCGGGACCTCGATGTCGGTTCCTTTATTGCTCAATGTTCAATGCTAGCCCAAAGCAGCGGCGTGGTAGTGAACCCGGCGTTTTGCGGTATCTTCATCAGTCGATGAACACGCCCCCTCGCCGCATCGCACATCTGGACATGGACGCCTTCTACGCGTCGGTCGAGCTATTGCGCTACCCCGAACTGCGCGGCCTGCCCGTGGTGATCGGCGGGCGCAGCATCCACCAGCCCGAGTTGCTGGCCGACGGCAGCCGGCGCTTTGCCCGGCTGCGCGACTATGTCGGGCGCGGCGTCATCACCACCTCCACCTACGAGGCGCGTGCGCTGGGCGTGTTCTCCGGCATGGGCGTGATGAAGACAGCGAAGCTGGCACCGGATGCGATCCTGCTGCCGGTCGACTTCGACGCGTACCGGCATTACTCGCGCCTGTTCAAGGCTGCCGTCGCGGCCATCACGCCGCAGATCGAGGACCGTGGTATCGACGAAATCTACATCGACCTGACCGACCTGCCCGGCGATACCCTGACGCTCGCGCGCCGGATCAAGCAGGCGGTGAAGGAGGCCACCGGGCTTTCCTGCTCGATCGGCGTCAGTCCCAACAAGCTGCTGTCGAAGATCTGCTCCGACCTGGAAAAGCCCGACGGTCTCACGCTCCTCGACGAGAGCGACATTCCGCTGCGCATCTGGCCGCTGCCGGTGCGCAAAATCAACGGCATCGGACCCAAGGCCGGCGAAAAACTTGCTGCGCTGGGGATCGCCACCATCGGCGACCTGGCGCGTGCGGAACCGGCATTACTCCAATCGCATTTCGGCCGCAGCTACGCCGAATGGCTGCACGAAGCATCGCGCGGGATAGACGCACGCCCTGTGGTGACCTATTCCGAGCCGAAATCGATCAGTCGCGAAACCACCTTCGAGCGCGACCTTCACCCGCGCCGCGATCGCGCCGTCCTGTCGGAGGTATTCACCGCGCTGTGCACCCGCGTCGCCGGCGATCTGCAACGCCAGGGCTATCTCGCGCGCACCGTCGGCATCAAGCTACGCTTCGAGGACTTCCGTACGGTGACACGCGACCTGACGCTGTCCGATCCCACCGCAGATCCCACCGTCATTCGCCGCGCGGCGGGCGAGTGCCTGCGCCGCGTTCCGCTGGAGCAGAGGCTGCGCCTGCTCGGCGTGCGCACCAGCACCTTGTCACCCAACGACGCACCGCAGGCCGTGACTGAATCGCCGCAGGGCGAGTTGCCGCTGAGCCTGCCCGGCCGCTGAGAAGGAGACCGAAATGGTACTTTTGCTCTTCCTCATCATCCTCCTCGCGATTGCCTGGGGTGTGGCCGACTTCCAGTTGCAGAGCCGCATCGAAGGCCCGCCGCCAGCACTGCCGGTGCCGAAATCCGCCCCTGCCGCGCCACCGCCACCGCCGGCGGAGGCTGCGCCGCCGGTCGTCGGCGCGTCCGCCGGCGATCCACCACCCGACAATGCGGAGCCGACTCCCGATGCGAAGCGCGCCGTCGCGGCGCAGGACACTCGCCCTGCAGTGCTTGCGCCCGAGCGGACTCCGGATTGATCGGCGTGGAGCTGCCCGAATCCCGGATTGCTAGAATGCTTGCCCATTCCACCTTCGCGGCCTGCCTGCCCTCATGAGACTCCCGAACATTGCGCGCCGCTGGCTGGCGGCCATCGCTTTGCTGATGCTGCTCCTCCACCTCTCGCCCGCCCACGCCGGCAAGACCCTCGACCAGATCCGGCAGCGCGCGCAACTGGTGTGCGGCGTCAGCACCGGCGTGATCGGTTTCTCCTCGGCCGACAGCCAGGGCCGCTGGAACGGGCTCGATGTCGATGTCTGCCGCGCCATCGCGGCCGCCGTGCTGAACGATCCGAACAAGGTCAAATACGTTCCGCTCAACGCGCAGCAGCGCTTCACCGCATTGCAGTCCGGCGAAGTGGATCTGCTCTCGCGCAACACGACCTGGACCTTGACGCGCGATGCCTCGCTCGGCCTGCATTTCACCGCCGTCACCTACTACGACGGGCAGGGCTTCCTGGTGCCGAAGAGGCTCAAGCTGACCAGCGCAAAGCAGTTGAAGAACGCGGAAATCTGCGTGCAGTCGGGAACCACGACGGAGAAGAACCTCAGCGACTGGTTCAAGGCGCAGGGCATCAAGGTCAAGCCGGTGGTGTTCGAGAAATTCGAAGCCTCGATTAAGGCCTTTTTCAGCGGGCGCTGCCAGGCCTATACCACCGACGCCTCGGCGCTAGCCTTCATTCGCAGCAAGGAGGCACCAAAGCCGGATGACTATGTCGTCCTGCCCGAACTGATCTCGAAGGAACCGCTGGGGCCGGTGGTGCGGCGTGGCGACGACGAGTGGTTCGCCATCGTCAAGTGGGTGATCTTCGCCCTGATCGAAGCCGAGGAATACGGCATCACCCAGGCCAATCTCGAACAGATGAAAGCCAGCCCCGACCCCGCGATCCAGCGCCTGCTGGGCGGTGCCGAGGACACCGGCAAACTGCTCGGCCTCGAGCGCGACTGGGCGGCACGCGCCGTGAAGGCGGTGGGCAACTACGGCGAGATGTTCCAGCGCAATGTCGGCAGCGCATCGCCGCTGAAGCTGCCGCGCGGTCTCAATGCGCTGTGGAACAAGGGCGGCCTGATGTACGCGCCGCCGGTGCGCTGAATCGCCGTATCGCCAGCGCCGACTTTCAAGTAATGCAAGGCCGACGCCAACGCGAGCTAGGAATCCAGGCGCTGCTCGCGGCAGCGCTGCTGGCCGTGCTCTGGTGGCTGCTCGACGTCACCGCCGCCAACATGGCCGAGCGCGGCATTCGCAGCGGCTTCGACTTCCTGACGGAGCCCGCCGGCTTCGCCATTGGCGAAAGCCTGCTGCCCTTCGATTCGGCCGACAGCACGCTGCTGGCGCTGGCCGCGGGGCTGGCCAACACCCTGCGCGTGGCATTGCCGGCAATCCTCATCAGCACCCTGCTCGGCACCCTGATCGGCCTCGGCCGGCTGTCGACCAATCTGCTGCTGCGCGGGCTGTGCACCGCCTACGTCGAAACCCTGCGCAACGTGCCGCTGCTGCTGCAATTGCTGGCGTGGTACTTCGTGGTGACCGACCTGCTGCCGCTGGCGAGCGAAGCGCTCCAACTCACGCCGCATGTCTTCCTCAGCAAGAGCGGTCTGTCCCTGCCGTGGTTCGGTGGCGACGGCAGTCTGATCGACCTGCCGCTGCGCGGTGACATGGGCATCGTCGGCGGTGCCGCGCTGACGCCCGAATTCCTTGCCCTGCTGCTGGGCTTGAGTCTCTACACCGCGGCCTATGTCGCCGAAACGGTGCGCGCCGGGATCCAGTCGGTGCCGCGCGGACAGAGCGATGCGGCGCTGGCGCTGGGACTGACACGGGCGCAGCTGTTCCGCCTCGTGCTGCTGCCGCAAGCGCTGCGCAGCATCATCCCGCCGCTGACCAACCAGCATCTGAGCCTGACCAAGAACGCCTCGCTGGCCGTCGCCATCGGCTATCCCGATCTGGTGTCGGTGGCCAACACGACGCTCAACCAGACCGGCCGCGCCGCCGAATGCATCGCCCTGATCATGGCGGTGTATCTGATTCTCTCGCTGCTCACCGCCTGGCTCAGCGCCTGGCTCGAGCGCCGCAGCGGACGGTGGGCAGAGCGCTCATGAATCAGATCGCCGCAACCCAGGCTTGGCTGCGCCGCAACCTGTTTTCCGACGCCTTCAGCGGCCTGACGACGCTGCTGCTGTTGGGCGGCGCCGTCTACTGGCTGCCCGGGCTGATCGACTGGATGCTGCTGCAGGCCGTGTTCGAGCCGGACGCCGCAGCCTGCCAAACCGTGAATCATGCCGGTGCCTGCTGGGGCGTGGTGGCCGAGAAATACCGCTTCATTCTTTTCGGCCGCTATCCCCATGCCGAGCAGTGGCGGCCGCTGCTGGCGACCGCGCTGCTACTTGCGGTGATCTTCGCCAGCGGGATGCGCCTGCTGAACCGAAAATTCCTGCTGACGGCGTGGGCGCTGGCCCTGCCGGCCTTCTTCATTCTGATGGGCGGCGGCAGCTTCGGCCTGACGCCGGTCGGCAGCGACCAATGGGGCGGCTTGCCGCTGACGCTGCTGCTGGCCACCATGGGCATGCTGCTGGCCTTTCCGCTGGCGATCATGGTCGCCCTCGGACGGCAATCGGGACTGCCGCTGTTGCGCGGCCTATGCACGCTCTACGTTGAACTGGTGCGCGGCGTGCCGTTGATTTCGGTGCTGTTCCTCGCCTCGTTCCTGTTTCCCATCATCCTGCCGCAAGGATTCTCGATCGACGTGCTGCTGCGCGTCCAGGCCGGCATCGTGCTGTTCGCCGCGGCCTACCTGTCGGAAACCATACGCGGCGGCCTGCAGGCGGTGCCCGGCGGCCAGCATGACGCGGCGGCGGCGCTGGGCCTCGGCCGCTGGCAGGCGATGCGCTGGATCATTCTGCCGCAGGCGCTGCGAGCCGTGGTTCCATCGATGATGAACAGCGCGGTCAGCGTCTTCAAGGACACCTCGCTGGTGACCGTGGTCAGCCTCTACGAGTTGACCGGATCGCTCTCGCTGGCGCTGGCCGGCGATGCCGAATGGCGCTCCTTCCATCTCGAAGGTTATCTGTTCATCGGCGGGATCTACTGGATCGGCTGCTACTCAATGTCGCGCTTCAGTCGTGGCATGGAGTCAAAAGTCGGCGCTGGCGCTACGGCGATGTGAAGCCCGTGTGGAGCCTCAGCCCTCCAGATGCTGATACAAGACCGTCGACAGATAGCGCTCGCCGAAGGACGGAATGATCACCACCACCAGCTTGCCCTTGTTCTCCGGCCGCTTCGCCACTTCCAGCGCGGCCCACACAGCGGCGCCCGATGAAATGCCGACCAGCAGACCCTCTGTCGTCGCCAGGCTGCGCGCGGTATTCAGTGCATCGTCGTTCTTGACGCGCACCACTTCGTCGTAGACTTTTGTGTTGAGAATCTCTGGAATGAAATCGGCGCAGATGCCCTGATCGAGAATGATGGTGTCCGCCTTGATCCTGCCCGCCCTTTCGGCGGCATCGAGCATCGCCACGGCGATGCGGTCCTTGACGCTGTGGGCCGGATTGAAGAACTCCAGCTTCAGCGCGATGGTGGCCGCATTTTCAAACCCCGTCCCGACACTCATCCGGTTGAGGCGCACCAGCGGGGTATTGCCGATCAGTTCGGCGACGTTGTTGGCGATCTCCAATGCATCTGCTCCATGCATTCAATGGGTTCGCCAGCGGAATTCGTTGCCACTTTGACATATTTCTGACGTAGCGTGCCGTTGGATTTGCCACCCATTGGGCACTGCTCAAGACCCGGCACCCGCCGTGAGGCCGCCCAAGCGGGTCGGCATGCCCAAGATGATTTTGAACCCGTCTTGGAAGTCATACGCTCTCAGATCGAGCCAATGAAGAAATCTGCCAGGACGCCACGCGGCCACCGCGAACTGATCCTCGACCATGTTCGATAGCTATTCGCAAGTGCCGCTGTAGATCAGATTGCCGTAATCGGTTGCCCAGAAGGGCTTCCGGACCGGCTTGATCTGTTCTCTGACATAAATGTACCTGACCCATACATTGGGCGGCGGCAGCACAATCATCTGCTTGTACGAATCAACGTCGCTGCCGCGATCCAGAATCCTGATCTCCATGTTCGGGCCGGTGGTAAAGGGTTGGCCGATCACCTGCCCCGTTCGTCTGTCGATGGCAAAGGTCTTGCCGACCAGGTTTGCGAACGCACCCCCATGCGCCGCGAAGCTTCCAGTCATTCCCAGTTCCTGAATCGCGGCAATCGTGCAGACATATCCGGCGGGACCGGCATTTGCCTGGCTCGCGCTGCATGCCGCAATGACCAGCGCCGCACAAATTCTGTTCTTCATTTTCCTGCCCCTTCTCAACCGTGCTCCGCGCCAGTTTTCTTCCTCACACGGGGCGAATCGATTCTTCCGTGACCTCGAGCCACAGACATTCGCCGTTCTTGCGTTTCATGTTGAGGATAGTACTGCGCGGCCGGTTCGCGATATGCCGGGTAATCACATCCATGACCCAGCCATGCGTAATCACCAGGATGCGCTTGCCGGCATTCGGCCGGGCGATGCATGCGATCGCGTCGAGCACGCGATCGGCGAATTCATCCATCGACTCGCCCTCCTCGAAATCGATCGCAGGATTCCGCTTGAGGATCTGCTGCAGCAGCACCGGATTCAGGTCCGCAAGTTCCGACTTCGGAATGCCCTGAATGACCCCGAAATTCCTCTCCTTCAATCCGTCGTGGCACTCGGGGGGATCCAGCCGCAGCGAACGGGCGATGATCTCCGCGGTTTCGCGCGAACGGATCAAGGGGCTCGAATATACCTTCGAAAACTTCGCATGGGAAAAGCCGCCGACCAGCTCGTAAGCTTGCCGTCGCCCCTGATCGTTGATAGGAACATCGGTCCAGCCCTGGAGGATTCCCGCGATGTTCCAGTCGGTTTCGCCATGACGGGCGACGCAGACGTAGGCGGGAACACTCATGTTGATGCAGCCATCAAGAAAGCCACAGGCCGCCTAGAAATACCAGCGGGTCACCATCTCCGCCGCGCAGGCCGGCTTGTCGCTGCCCTCGATTTCGATGACCGCCTGCCATACGATTTGTGCGCCGCCGGTGATTTCCTCCACCGCACCCAGCACAAACTTCGCGCGCACCCGGCTACCGACTTTCACCGGTGAAGCAAAGCGCACGCGATTGAGGCCGTAGTTCACGGCGAGCCTGACGCCCTCGATGGCAATGCATTCCTGGGCGAACTTGGCCAGCAGCGACAAGGTAAGGTAGCCGTGCGCGATCGGCCCGCCAAAAGGCGATTCGCGCTTCGCCCGTTCGACGTCGACATGTATCCATTGCTGGTCGCCCGTCACTTGTGCGAAGGCATTCACGCGCTCCTGTTCGATGGGCAACCAGTCGCTGACACCGACCTCCTGCCCGATCCTGGCTTTGGCATCTGCGATGCCGGAAAAACGCGTCGATTTCATGACCCCCCCTTGGATGGTCCGCCCGACAGGACTCGAACCTGTTACCCCCGGCTTAGAAGGCCGGTGCTCTATCCAGATGAGCTACGGGCGGATGTGCTGCGACCGCGTCGAGCGAGTTTAGCGCAGGACGGAACAAATAGCGTTCCGCGGGGCATAATTGCAAAGTTCCCGCCCCTATCCGCCTACCTTCATGGCAACTGACGCTACTTATTGCTACCACTGCCGCACGCATCACCCGCGCAACGAAATGCGGCTGATCGTCACCAAGACCGGCAAGCGCTGGCGCTGCATCCGCAGCATCGAAGCCACGCAGCAAGGTGCGGAAGCGCGCGAAGCCTACGGGCGCCAGGTGTCCGAGATCAACAAGGCCGAATCCAAGAGCCGGGCTCAGCGGCTGAACAATCTCCTTCAGGAAAAGTAGGCCGCATGAAAGCCGGCAACCCGGGCAAGCTCGACCGCATCGTCGCCGACGCACGCCGCTACGCCGAAACCCGAGAACAGGGTTACCGCGAACAAGCCCTGAAAATCTATCCCTGGATCTGCGGCCGCTGCGCCCGCGAATTTACGCGCACCAACTTGCGCGAGCTGACAGTGCATCACCGCGATCACAACCACAGCAACAACCCGCCCAACGGCAGCAACTGGGAATTGCTGTGCCTCTATTGCCACGACAACGAGCATCAACGACAACTGGAAGCCGCAGGCGGCGCCACGGAAGTCGGCGCTGGCGGTACGGCGGCAACACATTCGCCGTTCGCCAATCTGAAGGCGATGCTAGGAGACAAAGACCAAGCCTCCTAAACCCCAAATGCCCGGAACCGGTCCATCAAGGTCTGGCTGGATTGTTGGCGCAGCAGAATAGCCGATAAAAAAAAGGGTTTCGGTCTTTCGACGGAAACCCTTGGGATCAACTGGTCGGGGTGGAGGGATTCGAACTCTCGACATCTTGCTCCCAAAGCAAGCGCGCTACCGGGCTGCGCCACACCCCGAACCTGCCGATTTTACCGAACCCTGCCCATGGCGGTCAATCGCATAACGAAATGCCATGTCAAAAAACATCGACTTGCAGTCGTCCCGCGTTTCGTTTATAAAGCCGGTTCTCCGAAAATACGGACTCTCCGCGATGGCTGAAGATCTGCTGCACAAGAAACAATTCCCGCCCTATACCCCGAAGAAGGGTGAGGACTACATGAGCTCGAAGCAACTTGCTCACTTTCGCGAGATCCTGGCGTCCCTCAAGGACGAGCTGAGCGAGGACATCGAGCGCACCGTACATACCATGCAGGACGAGGCCACCGTGTTCGCCGATCCGAATGATCGCGCCAGCCAGGAATCCGACATTGCCCTCGAACTGCGCAACCGCGACCGAGAGCGAAAACTGATCAAGAAGATCGACGAATCCATTGCGCGCATCGAAAGCGGCGAGTATGGATACTGCGATTCCTGCGGCGTCGAGATCGGTCTCAAGCGCTTGGAAGCACGCCCGACGGCGACGCTGTGCATCGACTGCAAGACACTGGAGGAGCACCGCGAAAAACAGGTCGGTAAGTAGGCCGCCTGCGAGCGCGAATGCGCCGGCAAACAAAAAAGGACGCCGCGGCGTCCTTTTTTGTTGCGTCCAGACGAAACCCTATTCGGCAGCGGGAGCCGGTGCCGCCGCTTCTGCAGCGATGGCCTTCATCGACAAGCGCACGCGACCCTTGTCGTCCGTCTCGATGACCTTGACCTTTACCACTTGGCCTTCCTTGAGGTAATCGGCGACGGCATTGACCCGTTCGCTGGCGATCTGTGAAATATGCAGAAGCCCGTCCTTGCCCGGCAGCAGGCTCACGATGGCACCAAAATCAAGCAGGCGCAACACGGTGCCTTCATAGATACGACCGACCTCAACCTCGGCAGTAATGTCCTCGATGCGCTTCTTGGCCACCTGCGCCGCATCGGCATTCACCGACGAAATGGTGATCGAGCCGTCGTCTTCGATATCGATCACGCAGCCCGTCTCTTCGGTCAGCGCACGGATCACTGCACCGCCCTTGCCGATCACGTCACGAATCTTCTCAGGGTTGATCTTCATGTAGATCATCCGCGGCGCAAAGGTGGAAACCTCCTCGCGATGGCCGGACATCGATGCCCGCATCTGTTCCAGGATGTGCAACCGGGCCTCTTTGGCCTGGGCCAGCGCAACTTGCATGATTTCCTTGGTGATGCCTTGAATCTTGATATCCATTTGCAGGGCAGTGATGCCTTCTTCGGTACCCGCGACCTTGAAGTCCATGTCGCCGAGATGATCCTCGTCGCCCAGGATGTCGGTCAGCACCGCGAAACGGGGGCCATCCTTGATCAGGCCCATGGCGATGCCCGCCACGTGAGCCTTGAGAGGCACTCCGGCATCCATCAGGGCCAGCGAGCCACCGCAGACGGAGGCCATCGACGACGAACCGTTCGACTCGGTGATCTCGGACACGACACGCATCGAATAGCCAAATTCCTCGGGCGACGGCAGCACGGCCAGCAGCGCACGCTTGGCCAGACGGCCGTGACCGATTTCGCGACGCTTCGGCGTGCCGACGCGGCCCGTCTCACCCGTGGCATAGGGAGGCATGTTGTAGTGGAGCATGAAGCGATCACGATATTCACCTTGCAGCGCGTCGATGATCTGCTCGTCGCGGCCGGTGCCCAGGGTGGCAACCACCATCGCCTGCGTCTCGCCACGGGTAAACAGGGCCGAGCCGTGTGTACGGGGCAGCACCCCGTTGCGGATCACGATCGGGCGCACCGTGCGCGTATCGCGACCGTCGATGCGGGGTTCGCCATTGAGAATCTGGCTGCGCACGATCTTCGCTTCCAGGTCGAACACGGTGTTGCCGACGAGGTTGGAATCCGGCGCGTTTTCGACACCCTCGGTCAGGGTCGCAATGGTCTTCTTGGTAATTTCGCGGGTCTTCAGCGTACGGGCCTGCTTGCTGGTGATGCGATAGGCTTCGCGCAGTTCGGCTTCTGCCAGTTCTGCGACACGAGCGATCAGCGGCTCGTTCTTGGCGGGCGGCTGCCAGTCCCATTCCGGCTTGCCGGCAAGTTCAACCAGTTCGTTGATAGCCTTGATCGCGACCTGCATCTGCTCGTGCCCAAAGACCACGGCACCCAGCATGATCTCTTCAGACAGCTGCTTGGCTTCGGACTCGACCATCAATACGGCCGCCTCGGTACCTGCAACCACCAGTTCCAGTTGCGTGCTTTCCAGTTGGGTCTTGGTCGGGCACAACACGTACTTGCCATCGATGTAGCCGACACGGGCAGCGCCGATCGGGCCACTGAACGGAATGCCGGAAATCGCCATGGCGGCCGAGGCGCCGAGCATTGCGGGAATGTCCGGATCGATTTCAGGGTTGCACGACATCACCGTACAGACCACCTGTACTTCGTTGTAGAACGCCTCGGGAAACAGGGGGCGCAGCGGACGATCGATAAGGCGGCAGGTCAGGATTTCCTTTTCCGACGGACGTCCCTCGCGTTTGAAGAAGCCGCCCGGGATGCGACCGGCGGCGTAGGTCCGTTCCTGATAATCGACCGTCAGCGGGAAGAAATCCTGCCCCGGCTTGGGATTCCGCGCGCCCACCACGGTGGCCAACACGACAGTGTCTTCCATTGTGACCAGGACGGCGCCGCCAGCCTGGCGGGCGATTTCGGCAGTTTCAAGGGTAACCTTATGGTCACCGTAGGCAAAGCTCTTCTTGATCGGATTCAGCACAAAAATTCCTTTCGGCAAAAATTAAAAGCCGGTACAGCCATCATGGCTGTACCGGCCTGTTCAGCAAGCCTGCGCAGTATCTGGCGCAAAGCGCATCGCGCGTTGGGATGACCCGGAACAGCGCTTGTTAAAAAATTACTTGCGCAGACCAAGGCGCTCGATCAGCGAACGATAGCCGTCGACGTTCTTGCGCTTGAGGTAATCCAGCAACTTGCGGCGCTGGCTGACCATCATGAGCAGACCGCGACGCGAGTGATGATCCTTGGTATGTGCCTTGAAATGACCCGTCAGGTCATTGATGCGCGCGGTGAGCAGCGCGACTTGAACTTCTGGAGAGCCGGTGTCACCCTGGGCACGCTGGTAGTCGGTGACGATCTTGGCTTTGTCGGTAGTGGAAATTGCCATTGTGGTTTCCTTGCTGATCCTGTGATATTGGGCTCTTGGAGAACCGTGGATTATAGCGTTCCGGATACGATCAAATCAAGTAGTGAAGGCTAATTTGTCGCTCAGGCGCTGGAGACCAGCCGCAGGGGTTGCAGCCAACCGTCCGCGACCTGCCGGCAAACGCCGATGAAGCCTTTTTCTGCGTCATATACGCGCAGCCGGACACCCTCCTCGGCCGACCAGCGAACCGCCTGACCGTGCCGCAGCCGTGCGGCATCAGCCGCGTCCAGCCGGACTTCGGCCAGGTCCGTCAGCAGGGAATCGGGCGGCAGCAGCAGATCGTCGCGGGCTTCGGCAGTCAGCGTTTCGAGCATTGCCATGGAATGAGCCTGATCGACATCAAGTGCGCCGATGCCGGTTCGACGCAAGCCGGCAAGGTGCGCGCCGCAGCCCAGGCGGTCACCAATGTCGGCGGCCAGAGTTCGCACATAGGTTCCCTTGCTGCAACGGACTTCGAACACAAAACGCCCGTTGGCGAGGTCATCACCCCCGTCCAGCAGGCGCATTTCATGAATGCTGATGCGGCGCGGCGCCCGCTCCACTTCTATCCCGGCGCGGGCATATTCGTAGAGAGGCTTGCCGTCACGCTTCAATGCCGAATACATTGGCGGCACCTGCTCAATCTCGCCAGTGAATGCGGCCAGCGCGGCTTCCACCTCCAGACGACCAACCGCCACCTGACGACGCTCCAGCACTGCGCCTTCGGCGTCCGCCGTGTCGGTGATGACGCCGAGTTGCACCGTCGCCACGTAACGCTTGTCGGCATTCAGCAACTCGCCCGAGAACTTGGTTGCCTCGCCGAAACACAAGGGCAGCAAACCGGTGGCCAACGGGTCGAGCGTCCCGGTATGTCCGGCCTTTTCTGCGTTGTAAAGGCGCCGCGCGGCTTGCAGGGCGTGATTGGACGAGAGTCCGAGGGCCTTGTCGAGCAACAGCACGCCATCGAGCCGCCGACGCGCCGGTTTGCCACCTTCCCGACGGGGCGCGTTCACTCGCGCTTCACTCGTCCTGCAGCTTCTTGTCTGATTCGACCGCCTCGTCGATCAGTTTGGAGAGGCGTGCGCCCTCCTGAACCGAGGGGTCAAAGACGAAATGCAACTCGGGAATATGATGAATGCGAATCCGGCGGCCCAGTTCGCGGCGCAGGAAACTGGCGGAATGCTTGAGCCCCTCGTCGATCACCGCATTCGATGCCGGGTCCGCCAGCGATGTATAGAACACCTTGGCGTGCGCATAATCGGCAGTGACTTCGACAGCGGTCAGCGTCACCAGCGTCAGCTTTGGCGCGATGCGCAAGTCCTTGAGATGGAAGCGCAGCAAATCCGCCAGTTCGCGACGAATCTGCTCGGAAACGCGGTCAGAACGCGCATAGCCATGCCCCGAGCCGCGCTTTGTCGCCATCGTCTATCAGCCCAGCGTGCGGGCGATTTCCTGGACCTCAAATACTTCGAGTTGGTCGCCTTCGTTGATGTCGTTGAAGTTCTTCAGGCTCAAGCCGCACTCAAAACCTTCCTTGACCTCGCGGACGTCATCCTTGAAACGCTTGAGCGAATCCAGTTCACCCGTATGCACTACCGTGTTGTTGCGCAGCAGCCGCACCGAGGCGTTGCGCTTGACGACGCCCGACAGCACCATGCAACCGGCAACGGCGCCGATCCTGGAAATCCGGAAGACCTGGCGAATCTCGACCAGACCAAGTATCACTTCCTTCTTTTCGGGCGCCAGCATTCCGGACAGGGCTGCCTTCACCTCATCCACGACAGCATAGATGATGTTGTAGTAGCGGATATCGACGCCAAGACTCTCGGCAGCCTTGCGCGCGCCCACATCGGCACGGGTGTTGAAGCCGATCACCACGGCTTTCGAGGCGGCAGCCAGGTTGATGTCGGATTCGCTGATCCCGCCCACGCCGGCGTGGACAACGGTGACCTTGACTTCGCCTGTCGACAGTTTGTTCAGGGACTGCACCAAGGCTTCCAGCGAACCTTGTACGTCGGCTTTGATGATCAGCGGCAAGGCCCTGATCTCGCCTTCGGCCAACTGCTCGAACATGTTCTCCAGCTTTGCCGCCTGCTGCTTGGCCAGCTTTACGTCGCGGAACTTGCCCTGGCGGAACAGTGCGATTTCGCGTGCCTTGCGCTCGTCGACCAGGACCATGCCTTCGTCGCCGGCTGCCGGCACATCGGTGAGGCCCTGAATCTCTACCGGAATCGAAGGGCCGGCGGAATCGATCGCCTTGCCGTTCTCATCGAGCATGGCGCGCACGCGCCCGAACACGGCGCCTACCAGCAGCACGTCGCCGCGGCGCAGCGTTCCCGACAGGACGAGAATGGTCGCCACCGGGCCCTTGCCCTTGTCGAGACGGGCCTCGATCACCAGGCCCTTGGCCGGTGCTTCCACCGGTGCCTGGAGTTCCAGCACCTCTGCCTGCAGCAGCACCTGCTCCAGCAAACTGTCGATGCCTTCTCCGGTCTTTGCCGAGACGCCGACAAAGGGAGCATCGCCACCATATTCTTCCGGCACCACGCCTTCCGTGACCAGTTCCTGCTTCACCCGTTCCATATTCGCATCGGGCTTGTCGATCTTGGTGACGGCCACGATCAAGGGCACGTTGGCCGCCTTTGCATGATGGATGGCTTCCTTGGTCTGCGGCATGACGCCGTCGTCGGCGGCGACGACCAGAATGACCAGGTCGGTCGCCTTGGCGCCGCGAGCCCGCATCGCCGTAAACGCCTCGTGACCCGGGGTGTCGAGGAAGGTAATCATGCCGCGTGGCGTTTCGACGTGATACGCGCCGATGTGCTGAGTAATACCGCCGGCCTCGCCATGCGCGACACGGCTCTTGCGAATGTAGTCGAGCAGGGATGTCTTGCCGTGGTCGACGTGACCCATCACGGTGACCACCGGGGCCCGCGGCAGCTGCACCACATCCTTGTGCTCGCCTTCGTCGGCGAGGTAGGAATCCGGATCGTCGAGCTTTGCTGCGAAAGCGAGGTGGCCCATTTCTTCGACCACGATCATGGCGGTTTCCTGATCGAGCACCTGATTGATGGTGACCATCGATCCCATTTTCATCAGGGTCTTGATGACTTCCGTGGCCTTGACGGTCATCTTGTGCGCCAGATCGGCAACGGAGATCGTTTCCGGAACATGGACTTCACGCACGATGGCCTCGACCGGCTGCTGCGCCGGCGCGTCCTCGGCGTGGCCATGACGACCGTGGCGACCACCACCCTTGGAGCCACGCCAACCGGAAGTCCCGGCGTCGCCGCGCGTCTTGATCGCGCGCCGCTTGGCGGCATCATCCTTCCACGCATCCTTCTTCGCCGGCTTGGCCTTGCCGTCTTCCGGCTTCGCCGCCGGCTTGTGAATGGTGCCGGATACGCCAGCGGCCGCGGCCGCCTCCTTTGCCTTCTTGGCTTCTGCGGCAGCCAGTGCCGTCTGTTGCTCGACAAGGCGCGCCTCGGCTTCGGCGCGGGCCCGGGCCTCGCGGTCGGCCTTCTCCTTGAATTCGGCCGCCTGAATCGCGGAAAGTTTGCCCTGGCGCTTCGATTCGGCCTCCCGCAACGCACGCTGCGCCGGGTCAATCACCGACTTCGGCGCGGACCTGACCGCAGGGGCTTCTGCCTGGGCTGCCGGCACCGGGACTGCTGCGGCTGGTTCCTGAACGGGCTCGGGCATCGGCGCCACGACCACGGCTACCGCTTCGGGAACTGGAGCGGGCTCAGGCGCGGTGACGACAACCGGCTCAATCGCAGCAACTTCGGCCGGGGCTTCAGCGGCCGCTTCAACCGCGGCTTCGGCGGCCAGCTCGCTGGCATCGCGTTTGACGAATACGCGCTTCTTGCGGACTTCAACCTGAATCGTGCGTGCCTTGCCGGTTGAATCCGAGGCCCTGATCTCGGTGGTCTGCTTGCGTGTCAGGGTGATCTTGGCTTTGGGCGCGGTTTCGCCATGCGACTTGCGCAGATAGTCAAGCAGCCGCGTCTTATCCTGTTCGGACAAGGTGTCGTTGGATGCCTCCTTGCTGACGCCGGCCTTGGCCAGTTGCTCCAGCAGGGCCGGCGCCGGCATTTTCAGCTCGGTAGCAAATTGGGAAACTGTCATCAAAGCCATGCCGTACCTCTCATTCTTCTTCGGCGAACCAGTGGGCACGCGCAACAGTTATCAGCGCCGTTGCCCGCCCGACATCGATGCCGGTCATTTCAATCAACTCGTCGGTCGCCAGGTCCGCCAGCGACTCGCGGTCAGTAACACCGTTCTTTGCCAGCTTCGCTGCCAGCGATTTGTCCATGCCCTCGAGCGACAGCAAGTCATCGGCGACCTTGTCCATCTGTTCCTCATCGACAATGGCTTCGGTAAGCAGCACGTTGCGCGCACGATCGCGCAACTCGGTCACCGTTGCCTCGTCGAAGGCGTCGATTTCGAGCATTTCCGCGAGGGGAACGTAAGCAATTTCCTCCAACGTCGAGAAACCTTCCTCGATCAGAATGTTCGCAACTTCCTCGTCGACGTCGAGCTTGTCGATGAACAGGGCACGGATCGAGCTGTGCTCGGTCTCGGACTTCTGCTGCGACTCTTCGATGGTCATCAGATTGATGGTCCACCCGGTCAGTTCGGAGGCCAGGCGCACGTTTTGCCCGCCGCGACCGATGGCGATGGCGAGGTTGTCCTCGTCCACCACGACATCCATGGCGTGCCTTTCCTCGTCGACGACGATGCTCTGCACCTCGGCCGGCGCCAGCGCACCGATGACGAACTGGGCCGGATCGGCCGACCAGAGGATGATGTCCACGCGTTCGCCGGACAGCTCATTGGTCACGGCCGTGACACGCGAACCGCGCATGCCGACGCAGGTGCCGATCGGATCGACCCGCGGATCATTCGATTTGACCGCGATCTTGGCGCGCATGCCGGCGTCGCGGGCAGCGGCCTTGATTTCGAGCAGGCCGTCTTCGATCTCCGGCACTTCCAGTTCGAACAGCTTCATGATGAACTCGGGTGCCGTGCGCGAGAGGATCAGTTGCGGGCCTCTGGCCTGACGATCGATTTTCATCAGCCAGGCACGCACACGGTCGCCGGGACGCAGGTTTTCCTTGGGAATCATCTGGTCGCGCGGCAACAGGGCTTCGATGCGCCCGGCCTCGATGATGGCGCTGCCGCGTTCCATGCGCTTGACCGTGCCGCTGACCAGGAACTCCTTGCGATCGAGAAAGTCGTTCAGCAGTTGTTCGCGTTCGGCATCGCGAATCTTCTGCAGGATCACCTGCTTTGCCGCCTGGGCGCCGATACGCCCGAAATCGATGGGCTCAAGCCCTTCCTCGATGAAATCTTCGAGCATGATGTCGGGAATCTGCTGTTGCGCAGCGGTCAGCCCGATCTGCTGTTCCGGATTCTCGACCATGTCATCGGGAACCACCAGCCAGCGGCGAAAGGATTCGTATTCGCCGGTCTCGCGATCGATTTCCACGCGCACATCGGCTTCGTCGTTGGTGCGTTTCTTCGTCGCGGACGCCAACGCCAGTTCCAGCGCGCCAAAAACGATGTCCCGCGGAACATTCTTCTCGCGGGCCAGGGCATCGACCAACAGCAGCAATTCACGGCTCATGTGAGTCCTCCAGCATTAATCAGAACTTCGGCACCAGACGCGCCCGATCTATGTTCTCGAGCGGGAACTGGTGCAGTGTTTCATTCATTCGCAGGCATACCATTTCAACTCCACCTTCTTCCCGCAATCCCTCCAGCACGCCGCTGAAGTTGCGCTGGTTGCCCAGTGGAACACGCAGCTTGACCTGCACATCCTGCCCGGCGAAACGCCGGTAGTCAGCGGGTTTGACGAGCGCCCGATCGAGCCCGGGAGAGGACACTTCAAGGCGGTCATAATCGACGTTCTCGACCATGAACACGCGGCTGAGCTGGCTGCTTACGGCAGCACAATCCTCGACGCTGATGCCGCTCTTTTCCGCGCCTTCCGGCCTGTCGATGAAGACGCGCAGCAGCCGGGCGCGCGGACTGGTCTCGAATTCCACCAGTTCGTAGCCCAAACCAACAACAGTCGTTTCAATCAAATCAAGCAGTTGCATGAAAACTCACAAACGCGTCGCACAAATAGAAAATGGGCCAAAAAGCCCATTCCTTCTCTCTCTCCCGAGAACGGTGCCAACCAAAGCAAAATATTATAGCAGAGGCATCATTTCTCCGCAAAACGAAGTTTCAGTGAAGGCTAACGCTGGCCTCATCGGCGTTAAGTTGAGCGGCCGGAACCAAAATCAATTCGATTGCCGTCGACTTCGTCGTCGTCAAAGCCGTCTTCGCCCGCGCCATCCATGCCCGGACCAGATCCCGCAGGGGTTGCCCGCTGCTCCGGCGGCAGCAGCTTCAACAGTTCCGCGACCTCTCCGGGCTCCAGGTCGCGGCACTGGCCACGCTTGAGGCGCGGTGAAAGGTGCACCGGTCCGTAGCGCACGCGCATCAGACGGCTCACCATCAGGCCCACGGCCTCGAACATGCGCCGAACTTCCCGGTTGCGGCCTTCCGACAGAACCACGCGATACCAGCGATTGGCACCCTCGCCGCCGGCTTCCTCGATGAGAGTGAAGCTGGCCGGACCGTCTTCGAGCTGGACTCCGCTGCGCAAACGCTCCAACATTTCCGGCGATGCCTCGCCCAAAACACGTACGGCGTATTCGCGTTCGATTTCGTAGCGCGGATGCATCATGCGATTGGCCAGGCCGCCGTCGTTGGTGAACAACAGCAGGCCGCAGGAGTTGAAATCCAGCCGCCCGATCGATATCCAGCGCCCGCTCTTCAGCCGCGGCAGCTTGGCAAACACGCTGGGGCGTCCGTCGGGATCGTCCTTGGAGACAATCTCGCCCTCGGGCTTGTGATAGACCAGGACACGCGGCAGGCGCAGGCCGAATTTGAGTTGCACCAGCTTGCCATTGACGCGAATCTTGTCCTCCGGACCGACGCGCTGCCCGACGTGCGCCGGCTCCCCATTGACGCTGACACGGCCGGCGACGATCCATTCTTCGAGCTCGCGCCGCGAGCCATAGCCCGCATCGGCCAGCGCCTTGTGCAGCTTGGGCGGATCGATGAAGACCAGGTCGTTGCGCCGTTTTGCGTGCGCCGGCAGCGCCGAGCCGCCGCGAACACGCGGAGCATCGCTCTGCGGTCCCGGGCGGCCTTGCGGCGGCCGGAATGGACTAGCCTTGCGCGCCGGGCGCGGAGGACTGTTCCGTTTCCCCTTCGTGGAAGTCGAGTTGCCCGGTGGCGAGTTCGGCTGAACGCTGCTCCGGCGGTTGCCCTGATCGGACGTGCTCGGCGCCCGACTCTTCGGCCCTCGCTTCGACCGGGGAGACTTCGGGGATTGCTGATTGTCCAAGGTCCATCACCCTTTCAATTTCAGTCAACGGCGGCAGTTCAGTAAGACTGCGCAGGCCGAGGTCGTCGAGAAACTTTCGCGTAGTTGCATACAGCGCGGGTCGCCCCGGTGCATCGCGATGCCCCACGGCATCGATCCAGCCACGCCCTTCAAGGGTCTTCAGAATGTTCGGCGATACTGCCACGCCCCGAATGTCTTCGATGTCGCCGCGTGTGACCGGCTGTCGATAGGCGATGATCGACAGGGTTTCCATCACCGCGCGCGAATACTTCGGCGGCTTGTCGTTCTTCAGCCGGTCAAGGTAGGACTGGTACTCGGGGCGGGTCTGAAAGCGCCATCCGGACGCCAGTTGCACCAGCTCGGCGCCTCGGTTCGACCAGTCGCGACGCAGGTCGTCCAGCAATGTGCGCCAGGTATCGTCGTCGAACTCGTGGTCGAAGAGCTTCTTCAGCTCGGCCAGCGGCAACGGCTCGGAAGCCGCCAGCAGCGCGGTTTCCAGCACGCGTTTGTAGTCTTCGGGTTTATGCAGCGGCAGCATCGGGCAGTTTCACGTAAATGGGCGCCATGGCCTCGTTCTGGGTGATTTCGATCAGCGATTCGCGCGCCAGCTCCAGCATCGCGAGAAAACTCACCACCAAGCCCTGCGCGCCCAGCGTCAGGTCGAACAACTGTTCGAACACCACGTAGCCCCCTCCCTGCAGCCGGCGCAGGATCAGGCTCATGTGTTCGCGCACGGACAGTTCCTCGCGATGAATCTTGTGGTGCTGATGCACTCTGGCCTGCTTCATCAGCGAAAGCCAGGCCACTTGCAGATCGTGCAAGCTTACCTCGGGTTGGCGTTCGACGACCTTGTCGGCGATCCACACCGTGATCCATTCGTAGTCGCGCCCCACCTGCGGCATTTCATCGAGCCTGGACGCCGACGCCTTCATGCGTTCGTATTCGATCAGGCGGCGCACCAGTTCGGCACGCGGATCTTCCGGTTCGCCGTTCTCCGCCTTGGGCGGGCGCGGCAGCAGCATGCGCGACTTGATCTCGATCAGCATCGCCGCCATCAGCAGGTATTCGGCGGCGAGTTCCAGATTGCCCTTGCGCATCGCCTCGACATAGACCAGATACTGCGCGGTAAGGGGCGCCATCGGGATATCGAGGACATTGATATTGGCCCGGCGAATCAAGTACAGGAGCAAGTCGAGCGGACCCTCGAAGGAGTCGAGAATGATCTCCAGCGCATCCGGCGGGATGTACAGGTCACGCGGCATTTCGGCCATGAGTTCGCCATAGACCCGCGGCCGATGCTCCGCAACCACCTCGCCCGCCGCAATAGTCGGCGCTGGTGGCACGGCGAAGGGCGCGCCGGCCGGATCCGGCATGGCGTTCTCGATCACGGGTAGTCGATTCCTATCGCTTCGCGCACGTCGCGCATGGTTTCCTGCGCCAGCTTGCGCGCCTTTTCACAGCCATCGGCGATGATGTTCCTGACCAGCTGCGGATCTTCCTCATACATCCTTGCCCGTTCGTGCATCGGCTTCTGCTCGGCGAGCACCCCATCGATCACCGGCTGCTTGCATTCGATGCAGCCGATTCCGGCCGAGCGGCAGCCGGTTTGCACCCAGCTCTTGACCTCGTCGCTGGAATAGATCAGGTGGAACTGCCACACAGGGCACTTGTCGGGCTCGCCGGCATCGGTGCGCCTTACGCGCGCCGGATCAGTCTGCATGGTACGGATCTTTCGGGTGACCACGTCCGCATCTTCGCGCAGCGCGATCGTGTTGCCGTAGGACTTGGACATTTTCTGGCCGTCCAGCCCCGGCATGCGTGAAGCATGGGTGAGCAGCGCGTCGGGTTCGACCAGGATCATCTTGCGCGTGCCTTCGAGCCAGCCGAAGAGTCGCTCACGGTCGCCCAAAGAAATGCTCTGCGCCTCGTTGAGCAGGTCGTGCGCCTGCTCCAGCGCCTCGTTCTCGCCTTTTTCCTGATAGCGGGTGCGCAACTCGTCGTAGAGCTTGGCGCGCTTGCTGCCGAGCTTCTTGACCGCCTCGCGCGCCTTGTCCTCGAAGCCGGGCTCGCGGCCATACAGGTGATTGAAGCGGCGCGCAATCTCGCGCGTGAATTCGACGTGGGGCACCTGATCATCTCCCACCGGCACGCGATTGGCACGATAGATCAGGATATCGGCCGCCTGCAGCAGCGGGTAGCCGAGAAAGCCATAGGTCGTCAGATCCTTGTGCGAGAGCTTCTCCTGCTGGTCCTTGTAGGTTGGCACGCGTTCCAGCCAGCCCAGCGGGGTCATCATCGACAGCAGCAGATGCAGTTCGGCGTGCTCCGGAACCTTGGACTGGATGAAGATGGTCGCCTGCGATGGATCGACGCCCGCCGCCAGCCAGTCGATGATCATGTCGTTGGCGTTGTTGGTGATCGTGCCCGGCTCGTCGTAGGCGGTTGTCAACGCATGCCAGTCGGCGACGAAGAAAAGGCAGGGATACTCGTGCTGGAGCTTGATCCAGTTGGCGAGTACGCCGTGATAGTGGCCGAGGTGGAGGCGCCCGGTGGGGCGCATGCCGGAGAGAACTTTTTCTGCGTACATTTCAGAAACCGAAAAGGGTTCGAATCAGGGTGTTGAACACCCACAGGAGGGGTCGCAGGATGGTATCCAGAACCCCGAAAAACAGCAATGCCAGCAGGATCGGAAAACCCCAGCGTTCCAGCTGCGAAAACTGCCAGGCCGCGCGATGCGGCAGCAGGCTTACCACAATGCGCCCGCCGTCCAGCGGCGGCAAGGGCAGCAGATTCAGCACCATCAGGACGCCATTGATGCTGATGCCGACCCGCGCCATTTCCTTCAAGGCTTCCGCGTAGCCGAATTCAGGACTGGCAACCGCAAACTTCAGCAGCAGTGCCCAGAACAGGGCCATAAGCAGGTTGGCCCCCGGGCCCGCCGCGGCGACCCAGAGCATGTCCTGCTTGGGGCGGCGCAAGTTGCCGAAATTCACCGGCACGGGCTTGGCCCAGCCGAACAACAGCCCGCCCGACGAGAGCAGCAGGATCAGCGCCGGAACAAGGATTGTTCCGATCGGATCGATATGCCGCAGCGGATTCAGGCTGATGCGCCCCATCTGCCAGGCCGTCGGGTCGCCGAAGTGCCGCGCCGCATAGCCGTGCGCTGCCTCGTGCAGCGTGATGGCAAAGATTACCGGCAGGGCGGAAATCGCCAGCGTCTGGATAACATTCATGGGAGGGGACGATTCTATCAGACGGCATCATTCCAGCCCGAAGGGCGCCAGCGATCCCTTCCCGGCCCGCACCAGTTCGGGCTGCAGGCTGGTCAGATTGATTACCGTTGTCATCTCCACGCCGCATTTGCCGGCGTCGATCACCAGGTCGATCTGCTTTTCCAGATGCTCGCGTATCTCGTCGGCATCGGCGAGCGGCTCCTCGAAACCCGGCAGGATCAGCGTCGAGGTCAAGAGCGGCTCATCCAGTTCTTCCAGCAGCGCGAGTGCCAGCGGATGATTCGGCACGCGCAGGCCGATGGTCTTGCGCTTGGGATGCAGCAGGCGCCGCGGCAGTTCCCGGGTACCCTCCAGAATGAAGGTATAGCTGCCCGGCGTGGTGGCCTTCAGCAAGCGATATTGGGCGTTGTCCACGCGTGCATAGGTGGCGATCTCGGACAGGTCGCGGCACATCAGCGTGAAGTGATGGCGTTCATCGACCCCACGTATGCGGCGGATTCGATCGAGCAAGGGCGCGTAGCCCGAAACACCGGCCAGCGAATAGGCCGCGTCGGTGGGCAGCGCGATGAGGCCGCCGCTGCGCGCGATCTCCGCCGCCTGCTTGATCAGGCGCGGCTGCGGATGTTCGGGATGAATATGAAATAGCTGTGCCATGCGTAATCCGTAGTTCCTGGAACCCTTGCCCGCTTAGACCAGCTCGGACCAGACCGGGGTCAGATCCTCAGGCAGATCCGGCAGCTTGCCCAGATCGATCCAGCTCTCTCCGGACCCGTGAAAATCCGAGCCGCGCGAGGCGAGAAAGCCGAACTGGCGCGCGACGTGCGCGAACTCGCGCACCTCGTCATCCTTGTTGGAGCCCGACAGTACTTCGATGCCGCGCCCCCCGCAAGCCTTGAATGCCCCGAACAACTCGTTCCGCTCCGCCTTCGACAGCCGGTAGCGGCCCGGATGGGCAATTACCGCGATGCCGCCGGCGCCGATGATCCAGTGCAGGGCATCTTCCAGCGTCGCCCAGGTATGTTCGACATAGCCCGGCTTGCCCTTGGCCAGCCAGTAGTCGAACACCGATTTGACGTCCTTGGCATGCCCCTGCTCGACAATGTAGCGGGCGAAATGCGAACGGCTGACCAACGCCGGATTGCCAACGTGGCGCAGCGCACCTTCGTAAGCACCGTGGATGCCGACCTTGTCCAGTTCCGCGGCCATGCGCCCGGCGCGCTCGTCGCGGCCGCTCCGCACCTTCTGCAGTCCCTCGCTCAGCGCGGCATTGGACGGATCGATGCCGAGCCCCACGATATGCACCGTCTGGTCGTCGCCCCAGGAAATCGACACCTCGACGCCATCGACAAAGCGCAACCCAAGCCCCGCGGCCGTCGCGCGGGCTTCGGCCAGCCCGTCGAGCTCATCGTGATCGGTCAGGGCCAGCAGTTCGACGCCATTGCCCTGCGCCCGGCGCACCACCTCGGCAGGCGCCAGCAGGCCGTCGGAAACCGTGGAGTGGCAGTGAAGGTCGGCGTTGAGCGGCTTCATGTGACGAAGAACTCCTCGATCAGGCGCGCCACTTCTTGCGGCTGGTCATGATGCAGATTGTGTCCGCACTCCTGCAGCATCACCTCCCGCACGTCCCGGAAACAGGCGATCCTCTCGCGGTAGTCGGCCGACTCGACGGCGAACAGCTGCTTGAATATGAAGGAGTCGGCTCCCGTCACCCAGAGCACCGGCGCCGTCACCTGGCGCCACATCGCCATCGCCTCTTCCACTCGATAGATGATCGGATTGACCCAGCGATGGAATGGGTCGGCCGCCAGATGGATGCCACCCGCCCCATCGTCTTCTCCCATGTGCAGGGCGAGAAACTGCGCCTTCTGGTCGGACAGGCGGGGATTTTCCTTCTGCAGCCGCGCGGCAAATGCAGGGCGATCGGGGTAGGAACGAAAGCTCGGCGTATCGCGCAGTTGATCGAGCCAGTTCGCATACCGTCCCGGCGCCTCGTCCGGCACAAAGCGGCGCATGCCCAAACCTTCCAGATTGACCAGCCCTGCCACACGCTCGGGACGAATGCCCGAGTAAATGCAGGCCGCATTGCCGCCCAGGCTGTGACCGACCAGCCGCACCGGCTCGCTCGGCGAATAGTGCAGGAGCAAGGCGTCGAGATCGGCAATGTAGTCGGGGAACCAGTAGACATCGCGGTTCCACTCGGACAAGCCGAAGCCGCGCCAGTCGGGGGCCGCTACACGCCAATCCTTGGCCAGTGCATCGACCACGAACTGCCAGGAGGCCGACACATCGCACCAACCGTGCAGCAGCACCAACAAAGGCGCCGAATCGCTGCCCCACAGGCGCACATGCAGGCGCCGGCCGCGGACTTGAACAAATTCGGAATGACAGGCTTTCATCCCAATATTTTATCAGCGCCAGCGGCGCGCACTGCGAATTCCCCTGCCTCAGCGCATCGCGCGCTGGAGCCTTCTCTGCGGTCAGTCGGGAATGACCGCGGTCGCCTCGATCTCTACCCGCGCCGCGTCTTCCATCAATCCCGCGACCTGCACCGCCGTCATGGCAGGGAAAGTGCGGCCGATGACCTCGCGATAGGCACGACCCAGCTGCGGATAGGCGGCCAGGTACTCGCGCTTGTCGATCACGTACCAGGTCATGCGAATGATGTGTTCGGGTTTGCCGCCGGCCTCTGCAAGCACGGCGACAATGTTCTGCAATGCCTGCCTGGCCTGCTCGGCAAAGTCGCTGGTATGGAAGCGGCACTGGCCGTCCCAGCCGATCTGTCCGCCGATGACCACGGTACGGCCACGCGCCGCAATCCCGTTCGAATAGCCCCGGGGCGCCGCCCAGCCGGCAGGCTGCAGGACCTGGATGTCCGACGGGGGTGCAGCTACTTCCAACTGGGTGATTTTAGTTACGGCCGCTTCGCTTAACGCCGATACATCCGGCGTTAGCCTGCACTGAAACTTCGTTTTCATGGTTTGGATCTCGTGTCAGGCGTTGAGCGCGAGCTGGGCAGCGCGCTCGAGATTGCGCTCGAGCTGGAGCTTGCCGCCCTGATACTGCTTCGGCCACGGCATCTCCTTGTAGCCCTGCTCGGCCGCGGCATGCAGCGTCCAGGCCGGATCGGCCAGATGCGGGCGGGCCAGTGCACACAGGTCGGCGCGACCGGCGGCGATGATGGTATTGACATGATCGGCCTCGAAGATGTTGCCGACGGCGATGGTCGGCACGTTGAGCTCGTTGCGGATCTGGTCGGAGAACGGCACCTGGAACATGCGCCCATAAACGGGCGCTTCTTCCTTGCTGACCTGGCCCGAGGAGACGTGGATGATGTCGGCGCCGGCCTCCTTGAACAGCCGGGAGACGGCCACCGAGTCGTCCGGGGCGATCCCGCCGGGCACCCAGTCGTGGGCCGAGATGCGTACCGACATGGGCTTGTCCGCGGGCCAGACTTCGCGCATGGCGCGGAACACCTCCAGCGGATAGCGGCAGCGGTTCTCCAGGCTGCCGCCGTATTCGTCCTGGCGCCGGTTGGTCAGCGGCGAAATGAAGGACGACATCAGGTAGCCGTGGGCGGCATGGAATTCGACCATGTCAAAGTCGGCGCTGGCGGCACGGCGGGTGGCGGCGACGAAGTCGGCCTTAATGCGATCCATGTCGGCGCGATCCATTTCCTTCGGCACCTGCGAAGTACCCGCGATGTAGGGCAGCGGCGACGGCGCCAGCAGCGGCCAACCGCCCGACTGCAGCGGCATGTCGATGGCGTCCCAGGCCAGCCGGGTGGAACCCTTGCGTCCGGCGTGACCGATCTGCAGCGAAACCCTGGCATTGCCGTTGGCGTGGATGTAGCCGACGATGCGCTGCCAGGCATCCTGCTGGGCGTCGTTCCAGATGCCGGTACATCCCGGCGTGATGCGTGCATCGGCGGAGACGCAGGTCATCTCGGTAACGATCAGTGCCGCGCCGCCCATGCCGCGGCTGCCGTAATGCACCAGATGAAAATCCCCAGGAATGCCGTCCGCCGCCGAATACATGCACATCGGCGAAACCACGACGCGGTTGGCCAGCGTCATGCCGCGCAACTTGAAAGGCGTGAACATCGGCGGCGCCGGCGTCGCAGCCGGAGGCGTCGACACGCCGCACTGTTCGGCAAACCAGCGATCGAGGCCTTCGGTGTAGGCCGGATCGCGCAGCTTCTGGTTGGCGTGACCGACGCGCTGACTGCCGGTGAGCACGGCGAAGGCGAACTGTTCCGGCTCCATGCCGACATAGCGCTCCACATCCTCGAACCAGGTCATCCGGTTGCGCGCCGCGCTCTGCAGCTTCAGCGCCTCGATTTCGCGCTCGGTCTGGTAGCGGGCCAGGCGCGTCGGCACATCGCCTTCCGCGCTGTTCATCACCCTGACCAGCGCGGCGGCATCTTCCATTGCCAGCTTGGTTCCGGAACCGATGGTGAAGTGCGCCGTGTGCGCCGCGTCGCCGAGCAGCACGATGTTGTCCTTGAACCATCGCTCGCAGAGCACGCGGTTGAACTTGAGCCAAGCCGCCGAGCCGCGCAGGTGGCGCGCATTGGAGATCAGGCGGCTACCGTCCAGCATGTCGGCGAACAGGTCTTCGCAAAAGGCAATCGACTGATCCGGGTCCATCTTGTCGATACCAGCCTTGAGCCAGGTCACTTCCGGGGTTTCGATGATGAAGGTCGCCCATTCCTCGTTGAACTGATAGGCGTGAAGATTGAACCAGCCCCAGGGCGTTTCCTTGAAGGCAAAGGTGAAGGCATTGAGCTTCTTCCTGGCGCCAAGCCAGATGAAACGGCACTTGCGCACATCGATGCGCGGATTGAAATGGCTTTGGTACCTGGTTCGCGTGGTCGAATTCACGCCATCGGAACCGATGACGAGGTCGTACTCCCTGGAGTAGTCGTCCGGATCCTTGACCTCGGCGCCGAACTTGAGGTTCACGCCGAGTTCCCTGGCGCGGGCCTGGAAGATCTGCAGCAGCTTCAAGCGCCCTATGCCGCAAAAACCATGGCCGCCGGAGACCATGCGCCGACCCTTGAAGAACACGTCGACGTCGTCCCAGTGATGGAAGTTG
This sequence comes from Rhodocyclaceae bacterium, assembly GCA_006218025.1. Lineage (GTDB taxonomy): Bacteria > Pseudomonadota > Gammaproteobacteria > Burkholderiales > Rhodocyclaceae > Sulfuritalea. The sequence goes on from VBWA01000014.1 coordinate 54,663, forward strand.
CGTTCGATTTCCGCGACCACCTGGGGGTCGTCCTGGCGAAAGCCGTCCATGGTCTTGTCGGAGAACACCACGCCCCAACCAAAGGTGCTGTCGGGCTGGTTGCGTTCGATCACGGTAATGTCGCAGGCCGGATTGGCCTTCTTCATCAGGATCGAGAAATACAGACCAGCGGGGCCGCCGCCCAGACACACAATACGCATCGCAATCTCCTCGTTTGGTGCCATTATCTGCATTTGTTTTATTTTAGGTCTAAAGTATTTTTATTGTCAAGCGCAAGCCGACCGCGCCGGTGGCGCGAGGCGCAAGACCCCTATTTTGATCGAATACAATAGCGCCTCAGCGGTCGTCCCGTGCCCGTATCTTCCCCCAACAGTTCCGATCCCTTATGAAAACCATCTTCGTCACCGGCGGCGCCGGCTTCATCGGCTCGGCACTGATACGCCTGCTGATTGCAGAGAGCGACTGGCGCATCGTCAATATCGACAAGCTGACCTACGCCGGCAATCTCGAATCCCTGGCCGAGTTCACCGACCATCCGCGCCACGTGTTCAGCCGCAGCGACATTTGCGACCGCGCGGCGCTGGACGACCTGTTCGCCACGTATCAGCCGGCCGGCGTGATCCACCTCGCCGCCGAGTCGCATGTCGACCGCTCGATCCATGGCCCAGGGGATTTCATCGACACCAACATCGGCGGTACCTATACGCTGCTCGAAGCGGCCCGCGCCTGGTGGTCCGCGCTCGACGCCGAAGCGAAAAGCGCCTTCCGCTTCCATCACGTGTCGACCGACGAAGTCTTCGGCTCGCTGGGCGACACCGGCCTCTTCGTCGAGACCAGCCCCTACCAGCCGAATTCGCCCTACTCCGCCTCCAAGGCCGCTTCCGACCACCTGGTGCGGGCCTGGCATCACACCTATGGCCTGCCCACCGTGATCACCAACTGCTCGAACAACTACGGCCCCTGCCAGTTTCCCGAGAAGCTGATCCCGCTGATGATCCACAATGCCGTCTCGGACAAGCCCATGCCCATCTACGGCAAGGGCGACAACGTGCGCGACTGGCTCTACGTCGATGACCATGCCCGCGCGCTGCGCCTGGTCTTCGAACAGGGCATGCCGGGCGAAACCTACAACATCGGCGGCCACAACGAAAAGACCAACCTCGACGTCGTCGATACGCTGTGCGCCCTGCTCGACGAACTGAAGCCGCGCCACGACGGCCGCAGCTACCGCCAACAGAAGATTTCGGTGGCCGACCGCCCCGGCCACGACAAACGCTACGCCATCGACGCGACGAAGATCCAGCGCGAGCTGGGCTGGACGCCGCAGGAAAGCTTCGAGTCGGGAATGCGGAAGACCGTAAGCTGGTATCTGGAGAACCCGGCCTGGGTGGCCCATGTCGTCTCCGGCGAATACCGGCAGTGGATGGATCGCAACTATGGAGACCGGCAATGAGTACCCTGAGCACCCGCGGCATCATTCTCGCCGGCGGCTCCGGCACCCGACTGCACCCGGTCACGCTGGCGGTGTCCAAGCAGCTCTTGCCGATCTACGACAAGCCGATGATCTATTACCCGCTGACCACGCTGATGCTGGCCGGCATCAGGGAAATCCTGCTGATCTCGACGCCGCTCGATACGCCGCGCTTCGAACAGCTGCTGGGCGACGGCTCGCAATGGGGCATCGAGATCACGTACGCGGTGCAGCCCAGCCCCGACGGATTGGCGCAGGCCTTCATCATCGGCCGCGATTTCATCGGCGATCATCCCTCGGCCCTGGTGCTCGGCGACAACCTGTTCTACGGCCATGATTTCGCCCACCAATTGCAGAGTGCCGCCGGGGGTGGGTTAACAGTCGGCGCTGGCGCCACGGTGTTTGCCTATGCGGTCAGCGACCCGGAGCGCTACGGCGTGGTGGAATTCGACGCCGCGGGGCGCGCCATCAGCATCGAAGAGAAGCCCAAGGCGCCGAAGTCGCGCTATGCCGTCACCGGGCTCTACTTCTACGACGAGCAGGTCTGCGACATCGCGGCAAAGCTCAAGCCCTCGCCGCGTGGCGAGCTCGAGATCACCGACCTCAACCGGGTCTATCTTGAAAAGGGCCAGCTCAAGGTCGAGATCATGGGCCGCGGCATGGCCTGGCTCGATACGGGAACCCATGAGTCGCTGCTGGAAGCCGGTCAGTTCATCGAGGTCATCGAGAAGCGCCAGGGCCTCAAGGTGGCCTGCCCGGAGGAAGTGGCCTGGCGGCAGAAATGGATCAGCGATGCGCAGCTGGCCAAGCTGGCCGAGCCGCTGGCCAAGAGCCGCTATGGCCAATATCTGCTGGGACTGCTCGAACATGAGGTGCGTGGATGAAACTCATTCCGACGGCCATCCCGGAGGTGCTGCTGCTCGAGCCGAAAGTGTTCGGCGACGAGCGCGGCTTCTTCTTCGAGAGCTGGAACAAGCGCGCCTTCGCCGAACTCGGCATAGCCGCCGATTTCGTGCAGGACAATCATTCGAAGTCGCAGCGAAATGTCCTGCGCGGGATGCATTACCAGATCGAGCACGCCCAGGGCAAACTCGTGCGTGTAATCGCCGGCGCGGTCTATGACGTGGCGGTGGATCTGCGGCGCTCCTCGCCGACCTTCGGACTATGGGTCGGCTTCGTTCTGTCCGCGGACAACAAGCGCATGGCCTGGATTCCGCCCGGCTTTGCCCATGGCTTCTGCGTCACGTCGGATTCCGCGGAGTTTCTCTACAAGACGACCGACTACTGGAGCCCGGCACACGAGCGCACGCTGTTGTGGAACGATCCGCAGCTCGCGATTCCCTGGCCACTGACGGGCGAGCCGCTGCTGGCGGCCAAGGACGTCGCCGGCCGGCCCTTCGGCGAGGCGGAAACCTTCGCATGAAGATCCTGCTCACGGGCGCCGCCGGACAACTCGGCCGCGAACTCAAACGCTCGCTGGCCTGCCTCGGCGACCTGGTCGCCTGCGATCGCCGGCAACTCGACCTGGCCCAGCCGGATGCCCTGCGCACTGCCGTGCGCGCGATTGCCCCCACGGTCATCGTCAATGCCGCCGCCTACACGGCAGTAGACAAGGCCGAGGCCGAGCCGGCAGTGGCAGAAGCCATCAACGCCGTGGCGCCGGGCATCCTTGCAGAAGAAGCCAGACGCCTTGGCACGCTGCTGATCCACTATTCGACCGACTACGTGTTCGACGGCGCCAAGCCCGCGCCCTATACCGAAGACGACACACCCGCGCCGCTATCCACCTACGGCCGCAGCAAGCGCGCCGGCGAGCTGGCGATTGCCGCCGCCGGCGGCCGTCACCTGATCTTTCGCACCAGCTGGGTCTATGGCCTGCATGGTGCGAACTTCATGAAGACCATGCTGCGCCTGGGTCGCCGCAGTTGCGAGACGGGCGACGAATTGCGTGTGGTTGGCGATCAATTCGGCGCACCGACCTGGACCCGCCACCTGGCCGACGTCACCGCCCAGAGCCTCGCCCGCAAGGAAGTCCCCGACGGCCTGTACCATCTCGCCGCCGCCGGCGAGACCAGCTGGCACGGCTATGCCGAAGCGATATTCGCCGAAGCACTGCGCACCGGCTTGCTCGGCAAGTCGCCCGTGATTCACCGTATCACCAGCGCCGACTATCCGCTGCCCGCAGCACGACCGGCCAACTCCCGGCTCGACTGTTCGCGCTTCCGGCGCGACTTCGGCCTGGCCCTGCCCGACTGGCGCACGGGACTGATCGACTGTCTCGCCGACGCAAGCTTCTGATCTTTCCATACCTATACGAAACATGGCTGTCACCCCCACCTACGACGAATCTTCCTTCCGTGTCCTCAAGGGACTGGAGCCGGTGCGCGAGCGCCCCGGCATGTACACCCGCACCGACTCGCCGGCCCACATCATTCAGGAAGTCATCGACAACTCCGCCGACGAAGCTCTGGGCGGGCATGCGAAGAACCTGCACGTCCTGCTTCACCTCGATGGCTCGATCACCGTGACCGACGACGGCCGCGGCATTCCCGTCGGCCTTCATCCCGACGAGAAGATCCCGGTCGTGGTGCTGGCCTTCACCCGGCTCCATGCCGGCGGCAAGTTCGACAAGAACACCGGAACCTCCGCCTACGCCTTTTCCGGCGGCCTGCACGGCGTCGGCGTCGCCGTCACCAATGCGCTGTCCACCCGCGTTTCGGTCGAGGTGCGGCGCGAGGGAAAAATCTGGGCCATCGAATTCTCCGGCGGCGGCGAGAAAGTCGGCGCGCTGGCGGACATGGGTGCTTGCGGCCGCCAGAGCGGCACCCGCGTGCGCGTCTGGCCCGATCCGAAGTACTTCGACGTACCCAAAGTTCCGCCGGCTGAACTGGAACGCCTGCTGCGCTCCAAAGCCGTGCTGCTGCCCGGCGTCAAAGTGCGCCTCGACATCGAACAGGCCGACGGCAGCGTCCAATCCAAGACCTGGAGCTACCCCGACGGCCTCGCCGGCTACCTGACGGAACAGGCCGGCAATGCCGAGGCTGTGGCGCCGCTCTACGCTGCCGAGAAATACGCCGACGCCGACCATGCCGATTTCGCTGCCGGCGAAGGCGCGGCCTGGGCCATCGGCTGGCATGTCGATGCGGTGGCGTCCGAGTCCTATGTCAATCTGATTCCGACGGTCGCCGGCGGCACGCACGAGGCCGGCCTGCGCGCCGGCGCCTTCGAGGCCGTCAAGTCCTTCATCGAACACCGCGCTCTGCTGCCGCGCGGCGTCAAGCTACAGCAGGACGACGTCTGCAGCCGCATGGCCTATGTCCTCTCGGCGCGCATTCTCGATCCGCAGTTTCAGGGCCAGGTGAAGGAAAAGCTCAACTCGCGCGAGGCGGTGAAGCTGGTCTCCAGCATGGTCCGCGACCCCTTCGAGATATGGCTCAACCAGCACGTCGAGGCGGGCAAGGCGATTGCCGAAATCTCGATACGACAGGCGCTGGCACGACAGAAGAATGCGCAGAAGGTCGAAAAGCGCAAGCAGTCCGGCGTCGCCGTGCTGCCGGGCAAGCTCTCCGATTGCGAATCGACCGACATTGCCGAAAACGAACTCTTCCTGGTCGAGGGCGATTCCGCCGGCGGCTCGGCCAAGATGGCGCGCAACAAGGAAACCCAGGCCATCCTGCCCTTGCGCGGCAAGGTGCTGAACTCATGGGAAGTCGAGGCTGGGCGCCTGTTCGCCAACAACGAAATCCACGACATCGCCGTGGCGCTCGGCGTCGACCCGCATCGCCCGGAAGATACACCCGACCTCTCCGGCCTGCGCTACGGCAAGCTGATCATCATGTCGGATGCGGACGTCGACGGCGCGCACATCCAGACCCTGCTGCTGACCCTGTTCTACCGCCACTTTCCGGCCCTGATCCGTCATGGCCATATCTATATCGCGCAGCCGCCGCTCTACCGCATCGACGTTCCCGCCTCGGGCAAGAAACGTCCGGCACGCCGGCTCTACGCGCTGGACGACGGCGAACTGGTCGCCATCAAGGACCGCCTGATCAAGGAAGGCATTCGCGAAGATGCCGTCGAGGTGGGCCGCTTCAAGGGCCTGGGCGAGATGAATCCCGACCAGTTGCGCGAGACCGCAATGGCGCCGGCGACCCGCCGCGTGCTGCCGGTCGTCGATCTGCCCGGCGCCGACGAAGCCACCCTGAAACTTTTCAACCTGCTCATGGGCAAGGGCGAAGCATCTTCGCGCCGGGCCTGGATGGAAGAAAAGGGCCATCTGATCGAAGCCGATATTTGAGAACCTGTTTCTGCAGAAGACATGAGCAACGACACCCCCGACATGTTTGACGAGCCCCTTGCCGCCGAGGCCGCGACGGCCAACCCGCCGCCACCCGCCGTGCCACCAGCGCCGACTCTCTTTGCCGAAAGCGGCGACGGCAGTTCGCTGCCGCTGGCGGGCTACGCCGAGCGTGCCTACCTCGCCTATGCCATGAGCGTGGTGCGCGCGCGCGCCCTGCCGCAGGTGGAAGACGGCCTCAAGCCGGTGCAGCGGCGCATCCTCCACGCCATGAACGAAATGCGGCTTGCCGCCAGCGCCAAGCACGTCAAGAGTGCGCGCGTGGTCGGCGACGTCATCGGCAAGTACCACCCGCACGGTGACACCAGCGTCTATGACGCCATGGTGCGCGTGGCGCAGGATTTCACCCTGCGCTACCCGCTGGTCGACGGCCAGGGCAACTTCGGCTCGCGCGACGGCGACGGCGCCGCGGCGATGCGCTACACGGAATGCCGCCTGACGCCTTTCGCCGAGTTGCTGCTCTCCGAAATCGATCGCGGCACGGTCGACTTCACCGCCAACTACGACGGCTCGATGACCGAGCCGCAATTGATGCCGGCGCGCCTGCCGGTCGTGCTGCTCAACGGCGCCTCGGGCATCGCCGTCGGCATGGCCACGGAAATCCCGCCGCACAACCTGCGCGAAGTCGCCGAGGCCGCCCGCCTGCTGATCAAGAAGCCCGAGGCGATGCTGGAAGAAGTCCTGGCCGTGGTGCCGGGACCGGACTTCCCCGGTGGCGGCCAGCTCATCTCGACCCCGGCCGATATCCGCGACGCCTATGCCAATGGCAGAGGGTCTTTGCGCATGCGCGCCCGCTGGCGTATCGAGGAACTGGCCCGCGGCCAGTGGCGCGTCATCGTGTACGAACTGCCGCATGGCGTTTCGGTGGCCCAGGTGCTCTCCGAAATCGAAGGCCTGACCAACCCGCAGCCCAAGAGTACCGTGGCCGGCAAGAAGGATGTCAGCCAGGAACAGAAGAACCTGAAGGCGCTGGTGCTGGGCGTGCTCGACAGCGTGCGCGACGAATCCAGCGACCAGCAGGCGGTGCGCATCATGCTCGAACCGAAGAGTTCGCGCATCCCGCAGGACGAATTCATGGCCGTGCTGCTCGCTCACACCAGCCTAGAATCCAGCATCTCGGTGAATCTGACCATGGTCGGTCGCGACGGTCGGCCGCAGCAGAAGAACCTGCTGACCATCCTCCACGAATGGATCGCCTTCCGCTTCGCCACGGTCGAACGCCGCACCCGGCATCGTCTGGCCGAGGTGCTGCGCCGCGTACACATCCTCGAAGGGCGCATGACGGTATTCCTGCGCATCGACGAAGTGATTCGCTGCATCCGCGAATCGGACGAACCCAAACCCGATCTGATCGCGCGCTTTGGTCTCACCGAGATTCAGGCCGAGGACATACTCGAAATCCGCCTGCGCCAGCTGGCGCGGCTCGAAGGCATTCGCATCGAAAAGGAACTCGGCGACTTGCGCAGCGAATACGCCCAGCTCACCAAGCTGCTCGATTCGCGCAGCGAGATGACCAAACTGATCCAGAAGGAAATCGCCGAGGACGCCAAGCGCTTCGGCGACGAACGCCGCACCCTGATGGAAGCCGTGACACCGATATCGCAGGGCGAGATCGCCGTGCCGGACGAACCGGTGACGGTCATCATCTCGAAGAACGGCTGGGTGCGCTCGCGCCAGGGCCATGGCCTCGACCTCGCCGGCATCACCTACAAGACCGGCGATTTTCCGTGGCTGGTGGCGGAAACGCGCACTGTCTGGCCGCTGATCGTGATCGACAGCAACGGCCGCAGCTACAGCGTGAAGGTTTCCGACCTGCCGGGCGGGCGCGGCGACGGCGCACCGCTCAACACCATGATCGACTTTCAGGAAGGCGGCAAGCTGGCGCTGGCGCTCACCGCTGCGCCGGAGAGCAAGTATCTTGTCGCCGGGTCAAACGGCTATGGTTTTGTCGCCAGCATCGCCGACATGATCACCCGCAACAAGGCCGGCAAGGCCTTCCTGGCGCTGGACAAGGGCGAGAAGCCGCTGCCTCCGGCGCCGGTGGTCGGGGACAGCGTTGCCGTTCTGACCCAGGGCGGCCGGCTGCTGATCTTTCCGCTCGCCGAACTCAAGGAAATGGCCAAGGGCAAGGGGCTGATGCTGATCGACCTGACCAGGAACGACGAGGTCGTCGGTGTCGCCGTAAGCGGCGGACAAACCCTGCGGATCGGCGGCAGCGGGCGCGGCGGCAAGCCGGCCGAACAGCCTCTCGACGCCCGTGCACAGGCCGCTTTCCGCGGCGCTCGCGCACGGCGCGGGCAGGAGATTCCGTTCAAACTAAAACCTGCAAGCCTGGCCTTGACTCCCGGGCATTGATGCTAGAATCTTTCGAAACTGGTCTATCGGTATCCGCCCGTTGTGTTCCCGGATGACTGCCGCCCACGGAGAATAAAATGCTTTTCATCCTCTACTACGTCCTCGCCATCGTCGTGCTGGTCATGCATTTCACCGGGTTTCTGGCGCGCAACAATCTGGAGTGGCTGATACTGGTGCTCGCCATCACGGTATTCCCGGCGGTTATCTATCTGTAGTTCGCAGGCTCCAATTCACCGTTGCCTGCCCGCGGTCTCGACACACCCGGGATTCCGCTTCGCGGCGGGCGAGCGGAATCCCAGGTACGCAGAGCGCTCCAGCGCCAGCACGGTGCGTCCCGTTGGGAACTTTCGTCAGCGTCCGTCAGCGGCACCCGCTCAGCATTCGCGGATGATGATCTTCTTGATCTGATCCACCTTCGCGTCGACCAGTTCGACGCGTTGCGGCAGGTTTTCCAGACCCTCGAGTTCCGCCGGCCGCACCGGATCGCGGCCCAGGGCTTCCCGTATCGTTTCCGCGAACTTGACCGGCTGGGCAGTCTCCAGCACGATCATCGCCTCGCCCGCAACACGGTGCTCCCGCGCCACCTTGACGCCGTCGGCCGTATGCGTGTCGATCATCAGCCCGTAGCGTTCCCAGACATCGCGTATCGTCGCCAGGCGATCGGCGTGTGAACTGCAGCCGGAGACGAAACCGTAGTCCGCCACCCTTGCGGCGAACGGACCGCCGGCCAGGCTGAAACTGCCGCCGGCATCGACCTCGCGCCACAACTGGCGCACCATCGCCGCGTCGCGGCCGACCAGGTCGAAAACAAAGCGCTCGAAATTCGACGCCTTCGAAATGTCCATCGACGGACTCGACGTAACGTGCGTTTCCACCGTCGTTCTCGGCCGATAGACGCCGCTGCGGAAGAACTCGTCGAGCACGTCGTTCTCATTGGTGGCGAGCACCAGGCGGTCGATCGGCAAGCCCATCATGCGTGCGATGTGGCCGGCGCAGATGTTTCCGAAGTTGCCCGACGGCACGCTGAAGGCCACAGACTCCGCATTGGATCGGGTGGCCTCGAAATAGCCCTTGAAGTAATAGACGATCTGCGCCGCGACGCGCGCCCAGTTGATCGAGTTCACCGCGCCGATTTTGTACTTCGCCTTGAATCCGGCGTCGTTGGACACCGCCTTGACGATGTCCTGGGCGTCGTCGAACATGCCGCGTACGGCGATGTTGAATATGTTCGCATCCTGCAGGGAATACATCTGCGCGCGCTGGAAGGCGCTCATGCGGCCCTCGGGCGAGAGCATGAAGACGCGGACATTGTGCTTGCCGCGCATCGCGTATTCCGCCGCCGATCCGGTATCGCCGGAGGTCGCTCCGAGGATGTTGATGGTCTCGCCGCGCTGGTCCAGCACGTACTCGAACAGGTTGCCGAGCAACTGCATGGCCATGTCCTTGAACGCCAGCGTCGGCCCGTTGGACAGCTCAAGCAGATGGAAATCCGGCTCCAGCAATGTCAGCGGCACGATCTCGCGGGCCTTGGCCGGGTCGCGGCTCCAGCGATAGGTTTGCGCCGTGTAGGTCTTGTCGCAGATCGCCTTGAGGTCCGCCGCCGGAATGTCGGTGATGAACAGGCTCAGGATGCGGTACGCGAGCTCCGCGTAGGACAAGCCGCGCCATTCCTCGAGTAGCCCGGCCACCTGCGGATAGGACTCAGGCAGGTAAAGCCCGCCGTCGGGCGCGAGGCCGCCGAGCAGGATGTCGCAGAAGGACTGGCGCTCGGCGTGGCCGCGGGTGCTGAGGTACTTCATGTCAGCCGAGTTCCTCCATGCGCAGCCGAATCACCTTCTTCTTCACCACGGGCAGCGCCTCGATCTTCGCAATCGCGGCATCGACGTTCTTCTCGCGGGTGATGTGGGTCAGCATGATGATGTCGGTCTGTGACTCGCCTTCGCCCGGTTCGCGCTGGATCATGGCGGCGGTGGAAATCTGCTGGTCGGCGAGGATGCGCGTGATGTCGGCCAGCACGCCCGGCTTGTCTTCCACCCGCAGTCTCAGGTAGTAGCTGGTTTCCACTTCGGACAGGGGCAGGATCGGCGTGTCCTCGACCGCGTCGGGCTGGAAGGCCAGGTGCGGCACGCGATGCTCGGGGTCAGCCGTGTGCATGCGCGTGACATCGACCAGATCGGCGATCACCGCCGAGGCGGTCGGCTCGGCACCGGCGCCCTTGCCGTAGTAAAGCGTGGCGCCTACCGCGTCGCCTTGCACCAGCACGGCATTCATAGCGCCTTCGACGTTGGCGATCAGGCGCTTGCTCGGAATCAGCGTCGGATGCACGCGCAGTTCCACGCCATCCGGACGCCGCCGGGTGATGCCGAGCAGCTTGATGCGATAGCCCAACTGCTCGGCGTACTTGATGTCGTCGGGGTCGAGCTGGCTGATGCCCTCGATGTGCGCCTTGTCGAACTGCATGCGGATACCGAAGGCCAGCGCCGAAAGGATGGTGATCTTGTGCGCGGCATCGATGCCCTCGATGTCGAAGGTCGGATCGGCTTCGGCATAGCCGAGGCGCTGCGCCTCCTTCAGCACGACATCGAAGGGCAGGCCCTTGTCGCGCATCTCGGAGAGGATGAAGTTGGTGGTGCCGTTGATGATGCCGGCGATCCACTGGATGCGGTTGGCCGAGAGACCTTCGCGCAGCGCCTTGATGATGGGGATGCCGCCCGCCACCGCCGCCTCGAAGCCGACCATGACGCCCTTCTCGTGGGCGGCAGCGAAGATCTCGTTGCCATGCACCGCGAGCAGGGCCTTGTTCGCCGTCACCACGTGCTTGCCGTTGGCGATGGCCTTCAGCACCAGTTCCTTGGCGATGCCGTAGCCGCCGATCAGCTCGACGACGATGTCGATTTCCGGGTCGCTCACCACCGAAAAGGCATCGTCCGTCACCTGGGCACGACCGGCCGTGACTTGCCTTGCCAGTTCGAGGTTCTTGTCCGCCACCCGGGTGATGCGGATCGGGCGCCCGGCGCGGCGTGTGATCTCGGCTTCGTTGCGCGCCAGCACGTTGAAGGTGCCGCCACCGACGGTGCCGATGCCGAGGAGTCCTACGTTCATTGGTTTCATTTCAAGTTTTTCCTGAAGCAGAAGGCCGGGATCACGAGACCTTCCCGAAAATAGAAGCGATGCGCCCCGGTACGCTGGGTTCCCGAGTCGAGCGCCAGCACATCGCACTGCAAGTTCCGCGCATGTCGTTCCAGATGATGAAGCAATGCCCTGCCGATGCCCCGCGAGCGATGCGCTTCGTCGGTCACCAGATCATCGACATACAGCCGGCGCCCTTCATAGGTGTTCTCGATCACGCGCCACACCGCGACTCCCCTCACCGCCGTCTGTTCGGTCGCCACGCTCATGCGCGCGCCGTTGGCGAAGACCGCACGCAGACGGGCGGCGTAGTCGGCGGGCAAGCCGGTGCGCAGCTGGCGGTGCACCGGCTCGGCGCGGGCAAGCCATGCCTTCTCGATCACGCTGCCATCACTGCCGGTCACCTCGACCACCGGAAACTCAGTTGCCATAGCGCTTGCGATAGCTTTCGAGAAAGCGCGCAATACGGCCGATGGCCTCGCGCAGATCATCCTCATGCGGCAGGAAGACCAGGCGGAAGTGATCGGGATGCGGCCAGTTGAAGCCCGTACCTTGCACCAGCAGCACTTTTTCCGTCACCAGCAATTCTTCGATGAAGTCCTGATCGTTGCTGATCGGGTACATCTTGGGATCGAGGCGCGGGAACATGTACAGCGTCGCCTTGGGCTTGACGCAGGTGACGCCCGGGATGGCCGTTATCAGTTCGTGCGCCACGTCGCGCTGGCGACACATGCGCCCGCCGGGCGCCACGAGGTCATCGATGCTCTGATAGCCGCCCAGCGCCGTCTGGATGCCCCACTGCCCGGGAACATTGGCGCACAGGCGCATCGAGGCCAGCATGTCGAGGCCGTCGATGTAGTCGCGTGCATGTTTCTTTTCGCCGGAAACGATCATCCATCCGGCGCGATAGCCGCAGGAGCGATAGTTCTTCGACAAGCCGTTGAAGGTGATGGTCAGCACATCCTCCGACAGGGCGGCGATCGAGGTATGGGTCACCCCGTCGTAGAGCACCTTGTCATAGACCTCGTCGGCATAAATGATCAGATCGTTCTGCCGGGCGATTTCGATGATGTCCTTCAGCACCTCGTCGGGGTACACGGCTCCGGTCGGGTTGTTCGGATTGATGATGACGATGGCACGGGTCTGCGGCGTGATCTTGGCGCGAATGTCGTCCAGATCGGGCAGCCAGCCGGCGCCCTCGTCGCACAGATAGTGGCGCGGCGTGCCGCCGGAAAGACTCACGGCAGCGGTCCACAGCGGATAGTCGGGCGCGGGGACGAGGACTTCGTCGCCGGTGTCGAGCAGGGCATTCATGGCCATCACGATCAGCTCGGAGACACCGTTGCCGATGTAGATGTCATCGATCGTCACGCTCTTGATGTGCTTCTGCTGCGAGTAGTGCATCACCGCCTTGCGTGCGGAGAATATGCCCTTCGAATCGACATATCCGGCCGCGCCGGGCAGGTTGCGGATCATGTCCTGCTGGATCTCTTCTGGCGAATCGAAGCCGAACGCGGCGAGGTTGCCGATGTTCAGCTTGATGATCTTGTGGCCTTCCTCTTCCATCTGCCTGGCACGGGCGAGCACGGGCCCGCGGATGTCGTAGCAGACGTTGGCGAGCTTGGCGGATTTCGTAACGGGCTGCATGAGCAACCGTCCTTTCTGCGTGATGCCGACCCGGACGGGCGGCGTCGGTAAAATGTATAATGTTACCCAAGCCTATGCTGCACCGCAAATCCAGATTTGATGCGGCTTTCAGGCACTCCCGCCCTTCTCCGCTCCGTTGCCGACCTCAGCTGCCAAACTCGCGCCCCGAATGAAGCTGCATTCCACTGTCACCGCCGGCCAGCTTGCGATCACCGCCTACGATGCCGGATACATTGCTGTGAATGGCCGCCGGCTGACGAAAAGCTTCCTCCTGACCCCGCAACGCCTGATCGAAGACTGGCCCCCCGCCTCGTTCGACAGCCTGACCGAAGCCGATCTGGGCGCGGTGGCGGAACTGGGTTGCCCCATCGTCCTGTTCGGCACCGGAACGCGCCAGCGTTTCCCCGCCCCGGTCCTGATGCGCCCGCTGATCGAGCGCCGCATCGGCGTTGAGGTGATGGACAGCCATGCCGCCTGCCGCACCTACAACATCCTCATGGCCGAAGGGCGCGACGTGGCCGCCGCACTGATCATCGAATGCGCGAGTTGATCGAACTGCGCCGCGGGCCGCTGCTCGCGCTGCTGCTGGTCTTTGCCCTGGTCTGGTTCGGCACGCTCGAACATCGCCGCCTGATCAATCCCGACGAGGGCCGCTATTCGGAGATTCCGCGCGAGATGGTCGCCACCGGCGACTGGCTGACGCCGCGCCTGAACGGCATCAAGTACTTCGACAAACCGGCGCTGCAATACTGGGTCACGGCAACCGCCTTCACCGTATTTGGCGAGCATCACTGGACCGCAAGGCTTTGGCCGGCCCTGACCGGCTTTCTCGGCGTGCTCGTCACGGCCTTCGCCACGGCGAAGCTGTTCGGCCCCCAGGCCGGATTGATCGCCGGCGCGGTGCTGGCCGGCAGTGTGCTGTGGAATGTCATCGGCCACGTCAACACGCTGGACATGGGGGTCAGCTTCTTTCTCGCCGCAGCGGTGTTCGCCCTGTGCCTCGGGCAGCGCGACGGCGCGAGTTTGCGTGAGGATTCGCGTGAAAGTCGGCGCTGGCAGGACGCCGCCTGGGTGCTGCTGGCGCTTGCGGTGCTCTCCAAGGGCCTGATCGGCCTCGTGCTGCCGGCCGCCACCGTCGTCGCCTATGCCATCTGGCAGCGCGACTGGGGCTTCATCCTGCGCATCCGCCCCTTTCGCGGCCTGCTGATCCTGCTGGCCATTACCGCACCCTGGTTCATAGCGGTGTCGCTGGCCAATCCCGAATTCGCCCATTTCTTTTTTATCCACGAACACTTCGAGCGTTTCCTGACCAAGGCCCACGGCCGCTACCAGCCGATGTGGTATTTCATCCCGATCCTGCTGCTCGGCATGCTGCCCTGGCTCAGCGGCCTTCTGCCGGGCCTGGCCGCGGGCTTCCGGCGCGAAGCGGGTCGCCGCTTCCAGCCGCAGCGCTTCCTGCTGGTCTGGGCCGTGCTGGTCTTCGTCTTCTTTTCCGCTTCGAGCTCCAAACTGGCCTCCTACATACTGCCGATCTTCCCGGCGCTCGCCGCACTGATCGGCCTGCATCTGGCAGGTTATGCCGTCTCCCGCCGCATCGAATGGCATGCCCTCCCGGCGATCGTCGTCGGCGGCGCCTGCCTGTTCCTGGTGCCTTACGTCACCCGCTTTGCCAGCGATAGGGTCCCGGTCGCGCTCTACGAGGCGTATCAGCCCTGGCTGTATGCGGGAGCCGGCACCCTGCTGCTGGGAGGGTTGGCGGCTTTCTGGCTGGGGCGACAGGGCCGCAGCGTGGCTGCCGTATGCACGCTTGCGTTCGGCGGCTTCGCCTTCGGGCAAGGCTTCCTGCTGGGCCACGACAAGCTGGGTACGGTCAATTCGGCGCACGACGTGGCGGCGGCGATCCGCCCGCTGGTGCCGCCCGACGCACCCTTTTTCAGCGTGGATACCTACGACCAGAGCCTGCAGTTCTATCTCAAACGCACGACGACCATGGTCGCCTATCGTGACGAACTGGGCTTCGGCATCAGTCAGGAGCCGCAGAAGTTCATCCCCGACCTGGCCGGCTTCGAGCAGGCCTGGAGCGCGGCACCGGTCGCCTGGGCGCTGATGTCGCCGGTCACCTGGCAGGAGCTGAACAAGAAAGGATTGCCCATGACCGAAGTCATCCGCGACACGCGCCGCGTCATCGTGAGAAAGCCATGAACGCCGTCAGCTTCTCCCTGGTCCTCGCCGGCGTCCTGCTCAACGCAGCCGCGCAACTGTTCCTCAAAGCCGGCACCAACGCGGTCGGACATTTCGAGTTTCATGCCGACAACATTGTGCCGGTCGGCCTCAAGCTGGCCTTTCAGCCCTTCATCATGGGCGGCATGGCCTGCTATGCGGTGAGCCTGGTGCTCTGGATCATGGCGCTGTCGCGGGTTCCGGTGTCGATTGCCTACCCGATGCTGTCGATCGGCTACGTGATCAACGCCTTTGTCGCCTGGCAGTGGTTTGGCGAAGCGCTGGCGGCACAGAAGCTGCTGGGCATCGGCTTCATCGTCGTCGGCGTGTTCCTGGTGGCAAGGTCATGAGCGAGCCATTCCTGCCCTTTACGCGACCCTCGATCGATGAGGAAACGATTGCCGAAGTCGCGAACGTGCTGCGCTCCGGCTGGATTACCAGCGGGCCGAAGGTGCTGGCCTTCGAGAAAGCGCTGTCCGAGTACTGCGGCGGCCGTCCGGTGCGCGTGTTCAATTCCGGCACCGCCACGCTCGAAGTCGCGCTGCGCCTGGCAAAAGTCGGCGCTGGCGACACGGTGATCACGACGCCGCTGACCTGGGTCGCGACCGCCAACGTGATTCTTGAGGTCGGCGCGACGCCGGTTTTCGTGGACATCGATCCGGCGACCCGCAACATCGATCTCGACCAGCTGGAAGCCGCGATCACGCCGCAGACCAAAGCGGTCATCCCGGTCGACCTCGCCGGCCTGCCCGTGGATCGAGACCGGCTG
Source organism: Rhodocyclaceae bacterium (assembly GCA_006218025.1). Classification (GTDB taxonomy): domain Bacteria; phylum Pseudomonadota; class Gammaproteobacteria; order Burkholderiales; family Rhodocyclaceae; genus Sulfuritalea. The sequence continues at coordinate 70,611 of VBWA01000014.1, forward strand.
TATGCCGTCGCCGGCAAGCACAATCTGCGCGTGATCGAGGATGCGGCGCAATCCTTCGGCGCCTCGTGGAAGGGCCAACGCATCGGCACCTCATTCGGCGAGCAGCGCGACTTCGTTTCCTTCAGCTTTCACGCCAACAAGAACCTGACCACCTCCGAGGGCGGCGCTCTGGTGCTGCCGGCCGACATCGACAGCGGACTCTGCGAGCGCCTGCGCCTGCAAGGCGTGCGGCGCTTCCCCGACGGCGGCATGGACGTCGATGTGCTGGGCGGCAAGTTCAACCTGACCGACATCGCGGCCACCATCGGCCTCGGCCAGATGAAGCACCTCGAAGCCTTCACCGCCCGCCGGCGCGAACTCGCCCGGCAATACTTCGACTGCATCGATCCGGCGCTCGGGCTCGAACTGCCTGTGGCCGATTTCAGCAACAGCAACTGGCACATGTTCCAGGTCATGCTGCCCGAAGGCGTTGATCGCGGAAAATTCGTGGCAGAGATGAAGCAGCAATACATCGGCGTCGGCGTGCACTATCCGGCACTGCACCTGTTCTCGCTCTATCGTGCGCTGGGTTTCAAGGCGGGCGACTTCCCCCGCGCCGAGGACATCGGCCGCCGCACCCTCACCCTGCCGCTTTTCCCCGCCATGCTGGATGGCGACATCGACCGCGTCTGCACGGCGCTGCGAGCAAGCCTGTCGGAGACTGCATGAACACCCCGAACCTGTCCATCGTCATTCCCGTCTACAACGAGGAGGCCACGCTCGCCACGCTGTTCGCCCGCCTCTATCCGGCGCTCGACGCACTGGGCGAGAGCTACGAAATCGTCTTCGTGAACGACGGTAGCCGTGACCGCTCGGCGGCCATCCTGCGCCAGCAGTTCGAGGCGCGCCCCGAGGTCACCCGCGTCATCCTGTTCGGCGCCAACGCCGGCCAGCACATGGCCATCATGGCCGGCTTCGAGCACTGCCGGGGCGACATCATCATCACGCTGGACGCCGACCTGCAAAATCCGCCCGAGGAAATCGGCAAGCTGGTCGCCAAGATGCGTGAAGGTCATGACTACGTCGGCAGCATCCGCCGCAAGCGGCAGGACAGCCTGTTCCGTACCTGGGCCTCGAAGGCGATGAACCGGCTGCGGGAGAAGATCACCCGGATCAAGATCACCGACCAAGGCAACATGCTGCGCGCCTATTCGCGCAGCGTGGTGAATGCGATCAACAGCTGCAAAGAAGTCGCCACTTTCATTCCGGCGCTGGCCTACACCTTCGCCCGCAGCCCCGCCGAAGTGGTGGTCGAGCATGAGGAACGCGCTGCCGGCGAGTCGAAGTACTCGCTCTACAGCCTGATCCGGCTCAACTTCGACCTGATGACCGGCTTCTCGCTGGTGCCGCTGCAATGGTTTTCCATGCTCGGCATCCTCGTCTCGCTCGGCTCGGCCGCGCTGTTCGTGCTGCTGATCGTGCGCCGCCTGATCGTCGGCCCGGAAGCCGAAGGCCTGTTTACCCTGTTCGCGCTGATGTTCTTCCTGATCGGTCTGGCCCTGTTCGGCATCGGCCTGCTCGGCGAATACATCGGCCGCATCTACTTGCAGGTTCGCCACCGGCCGCGCTATCTGGTCGAAGCCATTCTGGAGCAGCGCGACCAGGCATCCTCATGAGCAAGGCCCTCGTCTTTGCCTACCACAACGTAGGCGTGCGCTGCCTGTCCGTGCTGCTGGCGCATGGCGTCGATGTGGTGCGCGTGATGACGCATAAAGACAGTCCGACGGAAACCATCTGGTTCGACAGCGTCGCCGAGCTCGCCGCGCGCCACGACATCCCGGTGATCACGCCCGAGGATCCCAACGACCCTGCGGTGGTTGCCGAACTCGCCGCGCTGCAGCCGGATTTCCTGTTTTCCTTCTACTACCGGCTGATGCTGAAAGCGCCGCTGCTGGCCTTGCCAAAACACGGCGCCTGGAACATGCACGGTTCGCTGCTGCCAAAATACCGTGGCCGCGTACCGGTGAACTGGGCCATCATCCACGGCGAGCGGGAAACCGGCGCAACCCTGCACCAGATGGTCGAAAAGCCCGACGCCGGCGGCACAATCGCGCAACAAGCGGTTCCTATCCTGCCGGACGACACTGCTTTCGAGGTATTCAACAAGGTCACGCTGGCGGCCGAAATCGCCCTGGACCGCGTGCTTCCAGACCTGCTGGCCGGCCGCGCCGTCGCCAAACCGCAAGACCTCGCCGCGGGCAGCTATTTCGGCGGCCGCCGTGCCGAAGACGGCCGCATCGACTGGACCCGGCCCGCCGCGGCAGTGCATAACCTGATCCGCGCCGTGGCGCCACCCTATCCGGGAGCCTTCTCGGACACCGCCAAAGGCCGGCTCAGGGTGCTCCGCTCCCTGCACCCGACGGGTGAAACCGGCCCCTACGGCGGCCGTCCCACCCTGTTCCTACGCAACGGGCATCTGTATGCCGAATGCGGTGACGGGCGGCTTTTGCGCCTGCCCGCGGTAGAATTGGAAGGTTCGCCGCTGGCCGCATCCTCAGCGGACAACCAGATCAACGCAATTTTTGGAACCCCGGCACTTTCCCTCTCATGAAGAAGATCCTCATCCTCGGCGTCAACGGCTTCATCGGCCACCACCTTTCCCAGCGCATCCTGAATACGACCGACTGGGAGGTCTACGGCATGGACATGAACTCCGAGCGCGTCACCGAGTTGATGCAAAACCCCCGCTTTCATTTCTTCGAAGGCGACATCATGATCAACAAGGAGTGGATCGAGTACCACGTCAAGAAATGCGACGTGATCCTTCCGCTGGTGGCCATTGCCACGCCGGCCACCTATGTCAAGGAGCCGCTGCGCGTTTTCGAACTCGACTTCGAAGCCAACCTGCCGATCATCCGCCAGGCAGTCAAGTACAAGAAGCGCGTGATCTTCCCGTCGACTTCCGAGGTCTATGGCATGTGCCAGGATCCGGAATTCGATCCGGAGAATTCCAACCTGGTGCTGGGCCCGATCAACAAGCCGCGCTGGATCTACTCCTGCGCCAAGCAGATGATGGATCGCGTGATCCACGCCTACGGCCAGCAGGAAGGCCTGCAATACACGCTGTTCCGCCCCTTCAACTGGATCGGGCCGGGCCTCGATTCGATCCATACGCCGAAGGAAGGCAGCTCGCGCGTCATCACCCAGTTCCTCGGCCACATCGTGCGCGGCTTCACCTATGTTTCCGACGGCATCGATGCTCTGATGAAAATCATCGACAACAAGGGCGGCGTCGCCAACGGCAAGATCTACAACATCGGCAACCCGAAGAACAACTACTCGATCCGTGAACTCGCCACGCTGATGCTCGATCTCGCGAAGCAGTACCCCGAGTACGCCGAGAGTGTGGCCAAAGTGAAAGTTCTCGAAACCACCTCCGGCGAGTACTACGGCAAGGGCTACCAGGACACGCAGCACCGTGTGCCCAAGATCACCAACACCATGGCGGATCTCGACTGGACACCGAAAGTCGCTTTTGAAGACGCCCTGCGCAGCATTTTCGAGGCCTACCGCAACGACGTGGCCGAAGCGCGCAAGTTGATGGACTGAGCGCGCTCGTGAAGCTCGCACTGAAAATCGATGTCGATACCTGGCGCGGCACCCAGCAAGGTGTGCCGCGGCTGGTGGAGATTCTGCGTCGCCAGCGCGCCGACGCGAGCTTCCTCTTCTCGCTCGGTCCGGATCACACCGGTCGCGCCATCAAGCGCGCCTTTCGTCCCGGCTTCATGAAGAAGGTGCAGCGCACCTCGGTCGTCTCGCACTACGGCATCAAGACCCTCATGTACGGCACCCTGCTGCCCGGCCCGGACATCGGCCGCCGCGGTGCCGACATCATGCGCGCAACGCGCGACGCCGGCTTCGAAACGGCGATCCACTGCTGGGATCACGTCAAATGGCAGGACGGCGTCGAAAAGGCCGATGCCGCCTGGACCGAAGGCGAAATGCGTCGCGCGCACCAGCGCTATGTAGATATCTTCGGCAGCGAGGCGCCCGGTCACGGCGCCGCCGGCTGGCAGATGAACGCGCATGCGCTGCGCATGACGCAGCGGCTGGGCTACCGCTGGGCCTCCGATTGCCGCGGGCTGCATCCCTTCGTTCCGGTGTGGAACGGCGAAATCGTTGCCTGTCCGCAACTGCCGACGACCCTGCCGACGCTGGACGAATTGATCGGCACCGATGACCTGACGCCGGACAATGTCCACCTGCATTTGCTGCGGCTCACGGCTCAGCCTGCGCCCGGGTCCAGCAGTCACGACCACGTTTTCACCCTGCACGCCGAACTCGAAGGCCTCAAGTTCGGCGACACCCTGGAACGCCTGCTGACCGGCTGGCGCGAACAGGGCTACGAAATGGTATCGCTGGGCACGATGCGCGACGCGCTCGACCCGGCGCTGCTGCCTCGCCACGAAATGGTCCGGGGCGAAATCCCCGGCCGCGCAGGCCGGTTGATGCTGCAAGGCGAGGAATTTCTGTCAACATGGAAGGAAGCTGCATGATCGAAGCGAAACCCGTCCCCTCCGCCCTCGGGCTGCGTGTTCCCGAATTCACCGTGCCCGCCACCGGTGGCGAATTCACCCTCTCCGCCTTTCAGGGCAAGCCGCTGGTGCTGTATTTTTACCCGAAAGACAATACGCCGGGCTGCACCACACAAGCGCAGCAGTTCCGCGACCTGCATGCCGAATTCGTCAAGGCCGGCTGTGTGGTGGTAGGTGTCTCGCGCGACGCCCTGAAGTCGCACGAGAGCTTCAAGGCCAAGCTGGGGCTGCCCTTCGAACTGATTTCCGACATCGAAGGCGTGCTCTGCCGCATGTTCGACGTGGTCAAGAACAAGATGCTGTATGGCAAGAAGGTGCTCGGCATCGAGCGCAGCACCTTCCTGATCGACGGCAACGGCATCCTGCGCAAGGAATGGCGCTCCACCAAGGCTGATGGCAACGCCGCCGCCGTACTGGAAGCCGTGCGCCAACTGTAATCGCGAACAGGACCCCTATTCGGGTCTTTCCTTCCATCTTCCGTGACGGGGCGGCTGGCTATCGTGAGCATGGTCCCTCCCTCGCCCACCCTTGCCTTGAGGCTTTGATGAACGCCAAGCGCGCCAAGATTCCGAAGAGTTCCACCACCAAGCTGTTCGTGCTCGACACCAACGTGCTGATGCATGATCCCCTGAGCCTGTTTCGCTTCGAGGAGCACGATATCTACGTGCCGATGATGACCCTCGAGGAGCTCGACGCCAACAAGAAGGGCATGTCCGAAGTCGCGCGCAATGCGCGCCAGGCCAGCCGTCTGATGGACGAGATCGTCACCGGCGCCGAGCACAACATGGCCCACGGCATAGCCCTGACCGGCCCCTCGCGCGAACTGGCGACCGGCCACCTGTTCTTCCAGACCGAAGCCATCAACGGCGTCCTGCCGATTTCGCTGCCGACCGCCAAGGCCGACAACCAGATCATCGGCGTCGTCATGTATCTCGGCCAGAAGTTCCCCAAGCGGCCGGTGATCCTCGTCTCCAAAGACATCAACATGCGCATCAAGGCCCGTGCGCTGGGCCTCGAAGCGCAGGACTATTTCAACGACAAGGTGCTGGAGGATACCGATCTCCTCTACACCGGCACGCTCGAACTGCCGCCCGATTTCTGGGACAGCCACGGCAAGGGCCTGGAATCCTGGAAGAAGGACAGCCGCACCCATTACCGCATCAGGGGCCCGCTCTGCCCGAACCTGCTGGTCAATGAATTCGTCTGGCAGGAAGGGCCGCAGCCGCTGCAGGCGTGGGTAAGAGTCGGCGCCGGCAAGACGGCGGAACTCGAGACCCTGATCGACTTCAGCCACGCCAAGAATGCCGTCTGGGGCATTACCGCGCGTAACCGCGAGCAGAACTTCGCCCTCAACCTGCTGATGAATCCGGACATCGACTTCGTCACGCTGCTCGGTCAGGCCGGCACCGGCAAGACCCTGCTGACGCTGGCCGCCGCCCTGACGCAGACGCTGGAGACCAAGCTCTTCGCCGAGATCATCATCACCCGCGTCACCGTGCCCGTTGGCGAGGACATCGGCTTCCTGCCGGGCACGGAAGAAGAAAAAATGACGCCCTGGATGGGCGCGCTGGAAGACAACCTCGATGTACTGAACAAGCCGGCCGAAACGCCAACCGGCGCCCCCGGTGCCGGCAGCTACGGCGGCGACTGGGGTCGCGCCGCGACCATGGACCTGATCCGCAGCCGGATCAAGATCAAGTCGCTCAACTTCATGCGCGGCCGCACTTTCATGAACAAGTTCCTCATCATCGACGAGGCGCAGAACCTGACGCCGAAGCAGATGAAGACCCTGATCACCCGCGCCGGACCCGGCACCAAGGTGGTCTGCCTGGGCAACATCGCGCAGATCGACACGCCCTACCTGACCGAAGGCAGCTCAGGCCTCACCTATGTGGTGGATCGCTTCAAGGGATGGGCGCATTCCGGTCACGTCACGCTGCAGCGCGGCGAGCGCTCACGGCTCGCCGATCACGCGGCGGAAGTGCTCTAAGACAGTCGCCCCGGTTCGCTCCGGGGCGATTCCGCAGCTCAGCCCCGGTAGGACGAGCCTGAAGCGAAATTCTCGAACTTCGCGTATTCGGCGATGAAGGTCAGCGGCACCATGCCCACGGGGCCATTCCGGTGCTTGCCGATGTTGACCTCCGCCTTTCCCTTGTCCTGCGTGTCGGGCTTGTAGTACTCCTCGCGATACATCATCAGGATGATGTCGGCATCCTGTTCGATGGCACCCGACTCGCGCAGGTCGCTCATCAGCGGGCGCTTGTCGGTGCGCTCCTCGACTTTGCGCGAGAGCTGGGACAGGGCGATGATCGGCACTTGCAGTTCCTTGGCCAGCGCCTTGATCGAGCGCGATATCTCGGAAATTTCCGTGGCGCGGTTTTCGCCGTCGCGGTTGGAACTCATCAGCTGCAGGTAGTCGATGACGATCAGGCCGAGCTTGCCGAACTGCCGATGCAGGCGCCGCGCGCGGGCGCGCAGGTCGGTCGAGTTGATGGCACCGGTTTCGTCGATATGGATCGGCGCCTCGTGCAACTTACCCAGCGCGACCGTCATGCGATCCCATTCGTCATCGGTGAGACGGCCGGTGCGCAGCTTGCTCTGATCGATGCGGCCGACCGAGGACAGGAAACGCGTGGCGAGTTGCGGGCCGGACATTTCCAGACTGAAGATCGCCACCGGCAGCCTCAGTTCGACGCCGACATGCTCGGCGATGTTGAGCGCGAAGGCCGTTTTGCCCATAGAGGGCCTTCCGGCGACCACCACCATGTCGCCCGGTTGCAGGCCTGAAGTCATGCGGTCGAGATCGGCGAATCCCGTCGCCACGCCGGTAATGTCGGACTGGCTGTCGCGCGCCAGCAGGGTTTCCATGCGTTCGACGACTTCACCCAGCAGGGGCTGGATCGCGACGAAGCCGTTGTTGCTGCGGTTGCCGGCTTCGGCGATCTGGAAAATGCGCTGTTCGGCATCGTCGAGCAGGGTTTTGACATCGCGTCCTGCAGGATTCAGCGCATTGCCGGCGATTTCGTCGCCGACGGTAACCAGCTGCCGCAGGATGGCTCGCTCGCGGACGATTTCGGCATAGCGGCGAATGTTCGCCGCCGAGGGCGTCGCGTTGGCGATTTCACCGAGATAGCCGAGGCCGCCGGTCTGGTCCACCTCGTTCGATTGCTCGATCGATTCATAGACGGTCACCACGTCGGCCGGCCGCCCCATCTGGATCAGTTTGCCGATATGGCGAAAGATGCGGCGATGGTCGTCGCGATAGAAGTCCGTTTCGCGCACCACATCGCCGATGCGGTCCCACGCCGCGTTGTCGATCAACAAGCCACCGATCAGCGACTGCTCGGCTTCGATGGAATGCGGGGGAAGCTTCAGCGCGGCGACCTGGGAATCGACGGGCTGGGGGGGATTAAAGGCGCGTACCTGGGCCATCGCTGTCTCCGAAATGAAGCGCAGAGTCTACCCCGCACGGCCGCGTATGGTAAGTGGACAAGTTGTGGAAATGCTGTGGAGAAGCTGTGTAAATGCAGTGGAGTAAATTCATGCACCGCAAACTCCCACCAGGGGATACCGTCCCCGCCCAGAGGGACGGGGACATAAAAACGGGCCGCTGATTTCATCAGCGGCCCGTCTTTTTCGACGTACAGTGCGGCTTAGTGTTCGCCGAGCACGGACACGGTGACCGTGGCCACCACGTCGGTGTGCAGTGCGATCTGGACCGGCGTGTCGCCAACGGTTTTGAGCGGACCTTCGGGCAAGCGGATCGCCGACTTCTCGACCTGGAAACCCTGGGCGGCGAGCGCCTCGGCGATGTCATGGGTCGACACGGAGCCGAACAGCCGGCCATCGACGCCGGTCTTGCGCGTGATTTGCACCATCAAGCCTTCGAGCTTCTCGACCTGGGCCTGGGCAGCGGCAATCGCCTCGGCCTGGACGCGTTCGAGTTCGGCGCGCTTTTCCTCGAATATCTTGCGGTTCGCTTCCGTCGCGCGCTTGGCTTTGCCTTGCGGAATCAGGAAGTTGCGGGCATAGCCGTCCTTGACCTTGACCACATCGCCGAGGCCGCCCAGGTTGACCACCTTTTCCATCAGAATAATTTGCATGGTCTCGTCCTCGCTTACTGGTGCAGATCGGTGTAGGGCATCAGGGCCAGGAAACGCGCACGCTTGATGGCGGTCGACAACTGGCGCTGATAGCCGGTCTTGGTGCCGGTGATGCGCGCCGGCATGATCTTGGCGTTTTCAGCGATGAAGTCCTTGAGGATCTCGACATCCTTGTAGTCGATCTCTTCGATCTTCTCTGCGGTAAAGCGGCAGAACTTGCGGCGCTTGAACAGGCTGCGGCCCTTGTCGTCCTTGCGCTTTACACCGGTCTTGCTCTTAGGCTTGAATGCCATTTTGTGTTCCTTCCACGAATTCGACTGTATTCACATGCAGTATCGGGCTGCGTCGCTTGAGGCTTCTGGCGGCTAGAAAACCTGCCACCCTGATCCCGTCTCCCGGCTTGGCTGCCAGCAGCACTTGTGCCGGCTGGCCCATTGCTACACAGGCCATCTCGCATTCAACCTTGCGCTCGACGTCGGCTTCGACCTGGGTCGAGACGTGCGCGAGGAGAAATTCGAGAACCGGTATCCCGGCGGGGGTGCGGCGCAATGCGCCACGCTCAAGCAAGCGACCCGACAGCTGCGTCAGATTGCCCGGCTTATCCTCAGGCGGCAACGGCAGCAGCCGGAGCCTCGACCTTGACTTCGCCCTGGGTCAGCGACCGCGACTTCTCTTCCTTCATCATCGGGGAAGGAGCCACCACCGCCTTGCGCGTTTTCACCGTCAGGTGGCGCAATACGGCATCGTTGAACTTGAAGGCGTGCTCGAGTTCTTCCAGGGTTTCACCGTCGCACTCGATATTCATCAGCACGTAGTGGGCTTTGTGCACCTTCTGGATCGGATAGGCCATCTGGCGACGACCCCAGTCCTCGAGCCGGTGAATGGCTCCGTTGCGGCCGGTGACCAGCGTCTTGTAACGCTCGATCATCGCCGGGACCTGCTCGGACTGATCCGGGTGAACGATAAATACAACTTCATAATGGCGCATGCAATCTCCTTGTGGTTGGGTTACAGCCCCCCCGCATGCGTAACGGGTGGAGCAAGGGAAGCCGATCATAATACCACAGGAAGCGGCGCCAAAGCTAGCCGCAGTAGCGAAGCCCGAGGAGATTCAGCAGCAATTCCGGCTGCCGGTAGGCGGAAAAGGCCAGCGCAGTGACCGCGGCGACTGCCAGGAAACCGGCGACCCACAGCATGCGGCGTAACCAGTCCATACGCAGTGGCGCAGGGGGCCGTTCTTCGCCATGAGGGGTTTCAAGGGGTGCATCCATCCGCACATACTCGGCAAGCTTGTCCGCCAAGTCAAGCCCGCCTGCCAGCTTGCGCGAAAGGCCCTAGAAGCTCTCGCTCTCGCGCAGGAAGCGCCACTGCCCCAGGGGCAGCTCGCCCAGGCGCACGCGGCCGATGCGCACCCGTTTCAAGCCGGTGACGCGCAGGCCCACCAGTTCGCACATGCGCCGGATCTGCCGCTTGCGGCCTTCGTTCAGGACAAAGCGCAACTGTTCGGGATTCGCCCAGGCCACCTTGGCCGGACGCAACTGCTTGCCATCGAGTTCAAGGCCGTGATTGAGCAGCGCGAGACCACGCGCGTCGAGCGCACCTTCGACGCGCACCAGATATTCCTTCTCCACCTTCGAATCGTCGCCGATCAGCTGCCGCGCAATGCGGCCGTCCTGGGTCAGGACCAGCAATCCGGTGGAATCGATGTCGAGCCGGCCGGCCGGCGCGAGGCCCTTCAGATGCGACGGCTGGAAACGCTGATGATCCCCTGCCATCTGGGTTCTCGGCGAAATCAAACTCACCGCCGGCTGGTGACCATCCTCGGCTTGACCCGAAACGTAGCCCATCGGTTTGTGCACCAGGATGGTCGCCTGCCGCGCCTGCGTCGCCCGGGCCTCCGGCGCCAAGGTGATCACCGCATCGGCCGCAGCCCGGGTGCCCAGTTGCGTGACGCGCTGACCATCGACGAACACCAGTCCGCGTTCGATATAGGCGTCCGCCTCGCGGCGCGAGCACAGCCCGCGCTCGGCAAGAAGTTTTGAAACCCGGATTCCCTGCGTATCATTCATGGTCGCGCATTCTATCCCGCCCCCATGCTCAGCTATCGCCACGCCTACCACGCCGGCAACCACGCCGATGTCCTCAAGCACCTCGTGCTCAAGCTCTGCATCGAGCACATGAACAGCAAGGACAAGCCCTACACCCTGGTCGACACCCACGCCGGCGCGGGTTTCTACGCCCTCGATGATGAACATGCCAAGCGCACCGGCGAGTATGTCCAGGGAATCGGGCGTCTGTGGGAGCGCAAGGATCTGCCGCCGCCGCTGGCCGAGTATGTGGCGCTGGTGCGCGCGCTCAACGGCAGCGCCACGCTGCGCCGTTATCCGGGGTCGCCGCGAATCGCCGCAAACCTGATGCGGGACGATGCCCAGGTGCGCGACACAATGCGACTGTGCGAACTGCACTCGACCGACTTCGCCCTGCTGCGCCGCCAGTTCAAGGATGCCGGCCGTCGCGTCACGGTGGAACAGGCCGACGGCTTCGAAGTGCTCAAAGCCGCGCTGCCGCCGCCCTCGCGCCGCGGGCTGGTGCTGATCGACCCGTCCTACGAAATCAAGAGCGACTACATGAAGGTCGTCGCCGCGATCAAGGATGCGCTGAAGCGCTTCGCCACCGGTACCTATCTGGTGTGGCACCCGATGCTGCCCACCATCGAAGCCAACCAGCTGCCGGACAGGCTGAAGAAAGCCGGCGCCAGCCACTGGCTGCACGCCACCCTGAGCGTGCGCGCACCGACCACCAAAGGCCGTGGCATGCACGGCAGCGGCATGTTCGTGATCAACCCGCCATGGACGCTGGCCGCCACGCTGGATGAGTGCCTGCCCTTCCTCGCCACCACGCTGGGCCTCGACGAAGGGGCAGGCTGGAGCGTCGACCAGTTCGAACAGGGCCCGAAAAAGGACTGAGGCTCCCGCGGGTCAGCTTTTCAGCTCGGTCCGGTCGCGGAAGAAGTCCAGTGCCTCGGGATTGGCCAGGGCTTCGACATTCTTCACCGCGGCGCCATGCACCACGTTGCGCACCGCCAGTTCGACGATCTTGCCGCTCTTGGTGCGCGGAATGTCGCTCACTTGCAGGATCTTGCCCGGAACATGGCGCGGCGTGGTGTTGTCCTTGATCACCTGCTTGATCCGGTTGGTCAGGGCGTCATCGAGAGCCAACCCCTCGCGCAGCTTGACGAAGAGCACCACGCGCACGTCGCCGCCGGTCCCGGGCGGCCAGTCCTGACCGATCACCAGCGACTCGACGACCTCGATCAGCTTCTCCACCTGGCGGTAGATTTCGGCCGTGCCGATGCGTACTCCGCCCGGATTGAGCGTTGCATCCGAGCGGCCATAGATGATGAAGCCGTCGTGCACGGTGCGCTCGGCGAAGTCGCCGTGGCACCATACGTTGTCGAAGCGCTCGAAATACGCGGCTCGGTATTTCGCGTTGCCCGGATCGTTCCAGAAACCGATCGGCATCACCGGGAAGGAACGCGTGCACACCAGCTCGCCCTTTTCGCCGCGTACCGGCCGGCCGGCATCGTCGAACACATCAACCGCCATGCCCAGTCCGGCGCACTGGATCTCGCCGCGATAGACCGGCCCGTTCGGATTGCCGAGGACGAAGCAGGAAATGATGTCGGTGCCGCCGGAAATCGAGACGAGCTGCAGGTCCGGCTTGATGTTGGCATAGACGTAGTCGAAGCCTTCGGCCACCAGCGGACTGCCGGTCGAGAACATCGCGCGCAAGTGTTCCAGCCTGTGCGTCCGGCACGGCTTGAGTTCGATCTTGGCGATGGCATCGATGAACTTGGCCGAGGTGCCGAAATGCGTCATGCCCTCGGCATCGGCGTAGTCGAACAGGATGCTGCCGCGGCCGACGAAGGGCGATCCGTCATAGAGCAGCAGCGTCGCACCCGAAGCGAGGCCCGACACCAGCCAGTTCCACATCATCCAGCCGCAGGTGGTGAAGTAGAACAGGCGGTCGCCGGGATGCACGTCGCTCTGCAACTGCTGCTCCTTGAGGTGCTGCAGCAGCGCGCCGCCGGCGCAGTGCACGATGCACTTGGGCACGCCGGTAGTGCCCGAGGAATACATGATATAGAGCGGGTGGTCGAAGGGCAGCCGCTCGAAGCGTATCTCGCGCTCGGCGGCGAAGGGAGCGAGGAAGTCGGCCAGCGGCACGCCGTGCGTCACGGCGGCTATGTCTCCTACTCCACCTGCCGCATTTCCCGCATAGGGCACAACCACGACCCGTTGCAGCGACGGCATGCGCGCGGAGATTTCGACCACCTTGCCCAGGCAGTCGATGACCTTGCCGTTGTACCAGTAGCCGTCGCAGGCGAACAGCAGCTTCGGCTCGATCTGGCCGAAGCGGTCGAGCACTCCCTGCACGCCGAAGTCCGGCGAGGCGGAAGAGAAGATGGCGCCGATGGAGGCGGTGGCCAGCATCGCCACCAGAGCGGCCGGCAGGTTGGGCAGGTAGGCGGCGACGCGATCGCCCTTGCTCACGCCCGTGGCGCGCATGGCGGCCGCGGTCTGCGCCACGGCGCGATACAGCTCGGCATGGCTGGCGCGGCCCTTGACCTTGTCTTCGCCCCAGAACACCAGGGCGTCCGACGTGTCACGCCGACGCAGCAGGTTCTCGGCAAAGTTCAGTCGCGCTGCGGGAAACCACTGCGCGCCGGGCATTTTCTCGCGGTCGACGACGACCGTCGAACCCATCTCGCCGCGCACTTCGCCAAACTCCCAGACCGACGCCCAGAACTCCTCCGGGTGCTCGATCGACCATGCATGCAGTGCTTGATAGTTCCCGAAGGGACGCACCGCGCTGGCGCTGGCGAGACGGCGATTCCAGCGCTTCTCGGCCGCTGCCATGAAGGCCGTGAGGCAAGTGCCGGCAATGCGCTGGGCCGAGGGTTGCCAGATCGGCGTGATGCTTGTGCTCATGGTGATTTCCTGTTGGCGAAAGGGCTACACGCAACTCGCGCGCATGATTTCGGGCAAGGGGATCGACTTGCCGGTGGAAGGATTGATCCACACCAGCTTGGCCGCACCCTCCGCATAGATGCGATCTTCGCCGACCAAACATAATTCGTACCAGGTCGGCACGCTGCTGCGCCCCGGCGTGCCGCAGAACATGCGGCAGTCGATGGTGCCGGGATAGGTAAAGGGAATCAGGAATGTGCAACTGGCATTGACGATGACAGGGCCCTCGGTCTGCGTCCACGATGTACCGAAGCCGAAGCTCTCCAGCCATTCGATTCGCGCCTGTTCCATGTAGCGGAAGTAGACCGTGTTGTTGACGTGTCCCATGGCGTCCTGATCGCCCCAGCGGATGGGCATCCGGTTGCTGTAAACGAGCTTGCGGTGGTGTTCCATAGAGTGAATGCCCTAAGGTCTCAAGAGGGTTCAAGATTATAATCTTCGGATCAAACCAATCGATCGAGGTCAGCATGCAACGCGAAGCCATGGAGTTCGACGTCGTCATCGTGGGCGGTGGCCCGGCCGGCCTTTCCGCCGCGATCCGCCTCAAGCAGATCAATGCCGACATCAACGTCTGCCTGATCGAAAAAGGCTCGGAGATCGGCGCCCACATCCTCTCCGGCGCGGTCATGGATCCGCGTGCGCTGACCGAGTTGATTCCCGACTGGCAGGCGCAGGGCGCGCCGATGGATACCGCGGTAACGCGCGACCGCTTCGCCTTCCTGACTCAGCACGGCTTCGTCGATCTGCCCACTTTCCTGCTGCCGGGCTGCTTCCAGAACCACGGCAACTATGTCATCAGCCTGGGCCTGATGTGCCGCTGGCTGGGCGCGCAGGCCGAAGCGCTGGGTGTCGAGATCTATCCGGGCTTCGCTGGCGCCGAGGTGCTTTACGACGACAAGGGCGCCGTGCGCGGAGTCGCCACGGGCAACATGGGCGTCGGCCATGACGGCCAGCCCACGGCCAACTTCCAGCCGGGCATGGAGCTGCTGGCCAAATACACGCTGTTCGCCGAAGGCTGCCGCGGACACCTGGGCAAGCAGATCGAGGAAAAGTTCAGCCTGCGCGCCGACTCCGATCCGCAAACCTACGCCATCGGCATCAAGGAACTGTGGCAGGTCGATCCTGAGCAGTTCGAGAAGGGCCTCGTGATGCACACCTTCGGCTGGCCGATGAAGTCCGACACTTATGGCGGCGGCTTCATTTATCACTTCGGCGAAAACCTGGTGTCGGTCGGCCTCGTCGTCGGGCTCGGCTACAAGAACCCCTTCCTCGCGCCCTTCGAGGAAATGCAGCGCATGAAAACCCATCCGCAGCTTGCGCCGCTGTTCAAGGACGGCAAGCGGCTGGCCTACGGCGCGCGCGCCCTGGCAGCGGGCGGCCTGCAGTCCCTGCCGAAGATGGACTTTCCCGGCGGCGCGCTGCTCGGCGACGACGCCGGCCTGCTGGTCGCCTCGCGCATCAAGGGCAGCCACGCCGCGATCAAGAGCGGCATGCTGGCGGCCGAAGCCGCCGCCGCCGCGCTGGCGGCCGGCCGCGCCAACGACGCGCTGACCGAATACCCCGAGGCCTTCCGCGAGTCATGGCTCTACGAGGAACTCCATACCGCGCGCAACTTCAAGCCGTGGATGGCAAAAGGCTTGTGGACCGGTTCGGTGATGTTCGGCATCGACCAGGTGCTGCTGCGCGGCAAGGCGCCGTGGACGCTGCACAACACCGCGGATCACCTGAAGCTGAAGCCTGCGGCCGAATGCAAGCCGATCGCCTACCCGAAGCCGGATGGCATGCTGACCTTCGACCGTCTGTCCTCGGTCTTCCTCTCGAACACCAACCACGAGGAAGACCAGCCCTGCCATCTGCAGTTGAAGAATGCCGATGTGCCGATCAGCACCAACCTGGCGATCTACGATGCCCCCGAGCAGCGCTACTGCCCGGCCGGCGTGTACGAGATCCTGCGTGACGACGACGGCGGCAATCCCCGCCTGCAGATCAACGCGCAGAACTGCGTGCATTGCAAGACCTGCGACATCAAGGACCCGACGCAGAACATCAACTGGGTCGTGCCCCAGGGCGGCGAAGGACCGATCTACGAGCAGATGTGACGGCTGCGGAAAGTCGGCGCTGGCGACACGGCGCCCCGAACGAATAACGGGAACCCGCAGGTTCCCGTTTTTCGTTCAGGAGCAGCGATCAGAGCTTGTGAAGAAATCGTAGCGAGCGGGCCGCAGCGGGGTGCGGCCGGAGCGCAG
>VBWA01000053.1 GCA_006218025.1 Rhodocyclaceae bacterium
GAAGTCCAGCGTGTCGCTGCTGCCGGTGCCGGCGACGATGTCGTTGCCCCCGTTGCCGGCGATCTTCTCGACCGTGGCCGTGCCGGTGAACTGGTACATGCGGATCGTGTCGTCCCCGCTGCTGCCCTGGATCACGTCGTAGCCCGCCCCGCCTTCGAAGCGGTCGTAGCCCGCGTCGGTGCCCGTGACGAGGAACACGTCGTCGCCGGCATTGCCATTCAGATTATCCGTACCCGCGCCGCCGGCGATGATGTCGTTGCCGGCGCTGCCGATCACATTGTCGTTCCCCGCACCCGCATCGATCAGAGGCACGCCGATGAAATTGCTGGTCGAAAAGTTCAGCGTATCGCTGCTCGCCGTTCCCCGCAGGTGCTGGCCGACGGTCAGATTGAAACTCGTGCCGACCGACAAACCACCGTTGTCGGTCGCGGTGACCTGCAAGGACACGACACCAGGATCACCGAGGCCAGGGGTACCACTCAGGCGCCGGGTGGCCAAATCAAAGCCCAGCCATGCCGGCAAGGCCGACCCGTCGGCCAGGGTTGCAGTGAAGCTCAGGCTGTCGCCGGCATCGCTGTCGGCAAAGCTACCGGTCGGTATCACCCACGAGAACGCAATATCCTGCGTGGCGGATTGATCGGCAATGACGTTGGCGACCACCGGCGCGTGATTGGTGCTGGCAATCGAGACGGCGAAGCTGCCGGACACGGTGTTGCCGGCCAGGTCCGTCGCGGTCACGCGCAGCGCGAGAGTGCCGGCATCGCCGGCGCGCGGCGTGCCGCTGAAGGTCTGCGTTGCGGCGTCGAATGCAAGCCAGTCCGGCAGAGGCGATCCATCCGTCAGGTGGGCGGCATAGCTCAGGACATCGCCCGCAACGGCATCCGCATCGATGAAAGTGCCGGCGGCAATCGAGAACAGCAAGGGCATGCCCTCCAACGCTTCCTGATCGGAAATCACACCATCCATGACAGGCGCAGTCTGAGCCACCTGCCGGATCAGATCGGCGGGCTGCCACAGCGTACCGTCGGCGAATTCGATTCCAGGCAATGTACCGGGATCAGCCTTGATTCTGATCGAGTCGCCTTCATCTCCAATCGACAGGACGTATTCCTCCTCCTCACCATCGAAGCTGAAACTCACGTCGGTCGGTGCGATGTCGCCACCCAAACGAATCAGATCGCTGCCCCCGTCCCGGTTGCCGATGCTGTCACTGCCATCGCCCCGGGCGACCACATACAAATCGTTTCCCTCACCACCGCGCAACCGATCGTTGCCCAGCCCGCCGCGAAGGACGTCATTACCCTCACGGCCGATCAGCACGTCATGACCCGCGCCACCTTCCATCAGGTCGGCGCCGGAGGTGCCGATCAGCGCGTCATCCCATTCCGTACCGTTGCTGTTGGCGATCATATCCAGAAGCTGCGACCTGCCGACCACCGTGCCGTCGTCATAGGCCAGTTGCGGAAGCTTACCGAGTTCACCGACTATGCTGATCCCGTTCATATCTCCGTCGTGGCGGAAGGAAAGCTCGACGGCCACTTCGCCTTCTTCGGAATATGCGTATGCGTTAACGTCATCGGGGGCAATGCCGGCGCCGAAGCGGATCACATCCGCTGGCGACGGTTCGCCGCTGTCGCTTGCGACGTAAGAATTGACGACATCCCAGCCGTCACCAAGCGTGAAAACATAGGTGTCGGCGCCATCGCCGCCCATCATCCGGTCGTGCCCCGAGCCGCCGATCAGTATGTCGTCGCCGCTACCGCCGCTGAGTTCGTCAGAGCCGGCGCCGCCCAGCAGCGTGTCATTGCCGTCATACCCAGCCAGCTCATCGGATCCCGCCAAACCGTAAATCGTATCGGCGGCATCCGTGCCCTCCATATAGTCGCTGTAAGGCGTACCGACAATCAGGCTCGACGCCACAGCCAATTCCATCAGCGCCTCGGCATCCCACACCGTCCCATCGGCGAACTCGACGCCAACGAGGGGTGCCTCGCCGGAAAACAGGTACTCGAGCGCCAGGCCTTCGCTTCCGTCGCCAAGCAGCAGTACCAGGTCGTCGCCACTGCGCGCCACCGCGACCTCGTCGCTGAAGATGCCGGCGCCGAAACGGACGACATCGACATCGTCCCAGCCGGCCATTTCCTGGCTGACCGTATCCCAGCCATCGCCTCGATTGAATACAAAGACGTCGCTGCCGTAGCCGCCAGCAAAATAGTCATCGCCCTTCCCGCCGACCAGCGTATCGTCGCCGCCATAACCGTAAATCTCATCGCTACCGGCAAAGCCATGGATGGTTTCTTGCTGATCACTGCCCCACAGAAAGTCCGCATTTTCAGTACCCAGCATCTTGGCGAATGCCGCCTGAATCAGTGCTTCGGCACTCCAGATCGTGCCGTCGGTGAACTCCACCTTCGGTAACGGTGCTTCGAACCCATCAATCAACTGCACGCCGTTGCCGGAGTCGACGAGTTGCAGAATCACGTCGTTGCTGCTATTTCGACCGACAGTTACATCCAAGGCTGAAATGCCCGCGCCAAAGTGGATGGCATCCGAGTCGCCCTCTCCGGCGCTGTACTGATAAATCCGGTCCCACCCGTCTCCGCGATTGAACACGTAGACATCGTTGCCGTAGCCGCCCGACAGATAGTCGTCGCCTTCGCCGCCGATAAGAATGTCATTGCCACTGGACGCGTGTATCTCGTCGCCGCCTCCAAGCCCGGAGATTATCTCGTTGCCTTCGGTCCCATTCAATTCATCGCCAGCCTCGGTGCCATGAATTTCTCCCGGCATGGTTGCGAACGCGGCCGTATCCCAAACGGTCCCATCGGCGAACTCCATGGCTGACACTCTTGCCGGGTAGGCGCCCTCTCCTGCGGCGAACCAGGACTGCAGCGTGATGCCCTCCTCCGCCGCAGGCAGCGAAATCACCAAATCGGCGCCGTGGCGCAAAACGGCAACGTCGGCTGCGGCGATTCCCGCGGCAAATCTCACCACGTCATAGTCGCCGACTGAAGACATGGCTTGGGAGATCAGGTCCCAACCGTCACCAGGACCGAACAGGAAAACGTCGTTGCCGGAGCCGCCATACAGGCTGTCGTTGCCCGTGCCGCCTTCGAGCAAGTCATTTCCGGTGTCGCCAAACAGGGAATCGTTGCCGCCCAATGCGGCAAGATAATCGGGATCAACGGTACCAATCAGGTTGTCTGCCGTTGCTCCTCCCTGTTTATAAGTGGGCGCGGCTGCGAGCGCCGCGCCATCCCATGCCGTGCCGTCGGCGAATTCCACACGGGCCAGAGGTACGCCCGCGCCAAACTGGATCGAATCGCCGCTATCCACAATCGTCAGTTTGTAGCCGCCGTAGTACTTGACTAGCGTTACGTCGCCGGACGCCACGCCTGCCTTGAAGCGCAAGGTGTCGTTGCCGCCGGAACCCGTGCTGACAACAACGCCATCCTTTCCATCGCCACGGCCGAAGAGATAGACGTCATCGCCGGCTTCGCTGGCGAGCAGGTCATTGCCAGTTCCGCCATCGAGGAAATCGTTGCCGTCACCGCCATAAAGCTGATCATTGCCGTCGCCGCCCTCGAGCACGTCGTCTCCATCGAATGCCCAAATCGAATCGTTGCCGCCAAAGCCGCGCAGGAGTTCGGCGTCATTCGTCCCCATCAGAGTTTCGCTGGCAGACGTGCCAAGTCTCAACATGCGAACTTCGCTCAACACCGAGGCATCCCACAACGTACCGTCGGCAAACTCCACGCGCGGCATCGTCAGTTGCCCGAATTGTCCTGGTATCAAAATCGAGCCAGATGTCCCTGCGATGGTGATGTGCAGGCCGGAGTAATCGCGGCTGAGCGCCAAATCTTCCGCCGCGACGTCCGGCTTGAATCGAATCACGTCATGATCGCTGGCTCCCGCCGCCGGTAGATAGAGCGTATCGGCGCCGTCGCCACGACCGAACACGAATACGTCGTCGCCGGCACCGCCAGTGATTGCGTCGCTGCCTGCGCCGCCATCCAGAATGTCGCGTCCCGCCGTACCGCCCAGAATGTCATTGCCGCCCGTGCCGGTCACGTACAAGGGAACGGCCGCGAACACGGATTCGTCCCAGCGCGTGCCGTCCACGAATTCGACCACCGGCAGCGGTGCCTCGCCTGGCTGCTGCAATATCCTGATCGAGTCAGCGCCGCCCGATAGCGCGAGATGCACGCCCTCGACATCGCGCGTCACCGTCACGTCGCTCGGTGCGACGTCGTCGGAAAAGCGAATGACGTCATGGTCGGACGTCAGGGCCCCTGTCTGCGAAATCACATCATGGCCTTCGCCGCGACGGAATTCATAGACATCGTCGCCGGCACCGCCCGTCAGGTTATCGTTGCCGGCGCCTCCATTCAGCAAATCATTGCCGGCACCGGCATTGATCGCATCGTCACCGCTACCGGCACGTACGACATCCGCACCCGCGCCAGTCACGATGCCGTCCTTGCCCGCAGTTCCATCGATGACATGGGCTGCATTCATACGACCGACCAGTTCGCTGATCTTCAGTGATTCGCGGGTCCTGAACGGATCGTCAGGGTCGGCGAACTCGAACAACTCGACGCCGGTTCCCAGCGCATCGCCAGCTTGTGCCAGCGCCACCCTCAGGCCCGTACCATCGGGCATGTCGATCAGCAGGTAGCCGGTATCCTCGTTACCGCTCACGCGAATATTGTCCGGCGTAACACCGGCAGCCAGCACCGCGCGATCCGTCGCAATCAATGTGCCGTAGTAACTCTCCAACGCCCGTACATCATTTGCCCGCAAATAGGTTTCTGGCAATGGCTCGTAGTAAGCCAATCCACGTAGTTGCAGCCATATGTCGGCGTTCGCCGCGCTTCCACCGGCGGCGGACAACCATGTGGCGGCCCAGCTACGCGCTTCGTCGTAGCTTGCGAATCCTTCTTGCGGCAAATCTCGCGGCTGATTGGCGACGATCATCCAGCGGCCACCCCAGCGGCTTCGATTCTCGAAATCGCTGATGCCAAATGCGCTCTGCTGAATGGCGTCGACCGCGTCGCTGCCTGTATCGACAATCGTATCGACGCCATCGGCAGCGAGGATGCGATACACATCTCCGTCCGAACCACCGTTCAGATAGTTGTTGCCGCGCCCGCCAACCAGGATCTGCGTCCCCGACGTCCCAAACAGCCGGTCATCGCCATCATTGCCGTACAGCAGGTCACTGCCATCCCCCACCAGAATGTCCGCCCCGGCCCCGCCATCCACCAAATCCGTTGCGCCGTTGTTCGTGTCGATATAGTTGTCGGCCTCGTTGCCGCGCACCTCGGTCAGCAGTGTCGAGGTAAGGATAGATGTAGTTACGTAGGCGTTGTAGTGGGTCGACAAAGCGCGGTTGCTCGACACCCAGTCGATAGGCGCGTTGCCGACTATCGGGGTCGCCTTGACGATCTCTCCCTCCTGATTCCAGCTGACTACCGTGGCAAATCCGCTGCCGTCGGGAACCGACCATTGCTGATAATTCCTCAGGTCGCCCCAGGCGATGGTGATGTCCGACAGCGCCACGCTTTCGACCGGCGCGGTGTCGTCGGGACGGGAGACCGTTGTCCACTCACCGGTGGCGGCGACTTCCCGGATGACGTAGTTGGTCTGTACGCGCACCGGGCCGGCATAAGGCCCCCAGGAAACGGCGGAGTGTTCTTGCTCATTGCCGTTCATAAAGACCTCCAGGGAATAGCTTCCCCAAGCCTGGGCCGGGTAACAGGTATTGCTCACCCCCGCCAGTGCAGCCCTTCCTACCCGCAGCCGTGTGTCGTCCCACAGCCGCTGCACCGCCGCCGCGCCCTCCGGGTCGGGGCGGGCGAGGAATTCGTCCAGCGTCGTGCCGGAACCGTCGGCCGCCTCGATGCGCCAGTCGCTGGCGGCAGCGTCCGTGAGCCGCAGCCTGTCCCCCGTGGCCCGTACCTCCAGCACCAGGTCATCGCCGTCATGCACGGCGCGCAGGCTATCGATGCCCAGGCCCGCACCCAGCGCGACGACGCTGCTTTCTCCCGCCGCCTCGATCACCGTGTCGATGCCGGTGCCGATCTCCAGCCGATAGCGGTCGTTCCCCGCGCCTCCCATCAGGGTGTCGTTCCCCGCGCCGCCCGACAGGGTGTCGTTGCCGTCGCCGCCCAGCAGCCGCTCGTCGGCGTCCGTACCGGTCAGCAGGTCGTCGCCGGTACTGCCTTGGACCACAAAGCCCTGCGCCACCAGTTCGCGCCAGGCCAGGGTACTGCCATCGTCGAAGGCCAGATGGTCGAAGGCTTGGGCGGCGCTGGCCGTGGCACCCCGGATGTCGGCAAAGCGCAGCACATTGCCGGTGTTGCCGCCGATCTGGAGGGTGACCTCGCCTTGCGAGCCGAGGATCAAGTTGATCTCGGCGGCAGTGACGCCGGACAGACGCAGGACGGTGCCGCGGGCGCCGCCGGCGGTTTCGATGACATCGCTGCCGTCACCGACACTGTAGAGAACGGTATTGCCGGCGCCGTGCAGGCGCAAGAGGTCCTGCCCGGTGCCGCCAATCAGAGTGACGGCGCCGGAGGGGTTGGCTTCCAGCAGGTCATTGCCGGCGCCGCCATCCAGCCGGTCTAAGCCATCGCGCCCATAGAGCACGTCGTTGCCGCCAAGGCCGGCAATACGGTCGGCGAGGCCGGTGCCGACGATAACGTCATCCCCCTCCGTCCCATCCAGATCGAAACCCCGTGCCAGCAGGTCGCTCCAGGTGAGGCTGCTGCCATCTGCAAACTGGAAGCTGGCAAAACTTTGCATGTCCAGCGGATGGGCCTGGTCCCAGTTCTCGATATGGACGGCGTCGCCGTTGCCCATGTCGAGCAGCAGGGAACCCTCCTTCAGCTTGACGGCGTTCTTGTCGAAGCCTTCACCAAAAACCAGGATGCTGGCTTCCGCGCCGGTGCTGGCGTCATCGATCCGGTCGATGCCGTCGCCGACGTTGAAATAGTAGGTGTCGCGCCCCGCCCCGCCGAAGATCGTGTCATTTTCCGCCCCGCCGATCAGGATGTCGTCGCCTTCGCCGCCCTGGATTTCATCGGCCCCGAGGCCGCCATCGAGATAGTCGCTGCCGATCTCGCCCCACAGGGTGTCGCTTCCCACCCCGCCCAGAACGATGTCGTTGCCTTCATTGCCATTCAAACGGTCATTGCCGCCTTCGCCAAACACCACGTCATTGCCCACCCCGGCCCAGACATAGTCCTTGCCTTCACCGGCGTAGATCACATCTGCCGCGCTGTCGGCCGGAGAGAGCAGCCCCATCGATGGCGAAAACAACCTGGTCGTTCCCTGATCCGTCACTGTCCAGTCAAAACTGCTCGCTACATAGTCGGTGTCACCCAGGATGTCGTCATCGCCGGCGCCGGCAATCAGCAGATCGGCGCCCCCGCCGCCACTGAGGACGTCGTTGCCGGTGCTGCCGGTCAGGGTGTCGGCGCCCGATCCGCCGGCGAGCCAGTCGCCTTGTTGCCCGGTGCCGCTGTCGATGAGCTTGCCCAGGGCGATGGCGGCGGCGGTGGTGACTTGCGCATCGGCATAGAGGCGGTCATCGCCTGCCCCGCCGTTGAGCAGGTCGCCGTCGGCGCCGCCGATGAGGACGTCGTTGCCGATACCGGCGTCGATCCTGTCGCGGCCACTGCCGGCGTCGATGAGATCGTTGCCGCCTTGGGTGGCGGTGATGAGGTCCTGTCCCGCATAGCTGGTGATGCGGTCGTTGCCGGCGCCGCCGACGAGGCTGTCGTTCTTCGCCGGGCCGCCGGTTTCGGTGGGGTTGCCGGCGGCGTCGATGAAGAAGTACTCGACGTCATTGATACGGGTTTGGCCGCCCTGTCCATCATCCACGTCGCGCGGGTTGGAGGTACTGACGACCTTCCAACTGGATGGGGCCGAGCCGGCAACAATGGTGGCGCTGCGAATCAGGGGGTCGCCGACGATGGTGGGACCGGTGGTCTGTGGGTCGGCGACGGCCGCCACTCCCGTCATGGTGAGGCCGAAGCTGCCGCCCGTGGCGTAGTTCTGAATGACGAGATTGCCGTCGATCAGCATCCGGCCATCGGTCTCGACATAGAGGTGCTTGCCGTCGGCGCTGCGATGGACGCGGCTGTCGCCGTATTCGGCGCCTCCGGTGAGGATGTCGCCGTCGACGGCGAGGGTGTTGGCATCACCCGTGTCGAGAATGGTGTCGAGGCCGTCGCCGGTGGTATAGACGTAGGTGTCGTCGCCCGATCCACCGAGCAGGACGTCGTTGCCGCCCTTGCCCTGGAGCAGGTCGGCGCCGCCGTTGCCGATGAGGAGGTCGGCGCCTGTGCCACCGACGAGGCCATCGCTGCCACTGCCGCCGAGGAGGAAGGCGTTGCGGTTCTGGGTGTCGGTGGTGTTGAGGGCGGTGGCGCCGGCCTGGATATACCAGTCGCGCAAGAGGGGGAGCAGGGAGTTGATTAGCTGGCGCTCTCTTTCCGTAAAAGCCGTCTCGATGTAGTTTTTGAAATGCACGCCGCCCTTGGCGTCGTCCAGGTCGAGGGCTTTGCTTTGATCGAAGGAGGTCTTGAATGCCTTGGCGACGTCGGCCATGTCGAATTGGAGGCCGCCGGTCACGGCGGTGAAGAGTTCTTTGCTTGCGTTTTTGGCGTTGGCGGTGTCTTCGTAGTACATCTGCATGGCGAAGGCGGTCAGGGCCCTGGCAATGAAGCTGTTGGTCAGGGTCAGGCCGTTGTCTTGGGCGATCTTCCATAGGTCGCGGGTGAAACGGGCGACCATGGCGTCGCCAGTGGGGGCGACTCCGGCTACGTTGCCGGTTTGGTGGCGGACGATGTGTTCGAGGAAGTTTTCGTCTGTTGCGTTGCTCTTCGCAGTCGTATATGCAAACAGGTTCTTGTCGAAGATCATCTTCAACAATTCCGTGAGTTTGAAGCTGACTTGCCCCAAAGTGTGGTCGGATGCGGTGCTGGTTGGGGTATCGCCACTTTGCAGGAAGGCGGCAAGCAGGGTCTGCGAATGGAGGTCTATTCCGGATGCCCCTGCGTTACTGTTCGCGATCGTGTCCTGCGATCCAATCCGATTGGACGTGGGTATCACAGGCCACGATGTGAGGGCTTCGCCCTGCACGTTGATGTTGCGCACCATCCCGCCGCGAGCGGCGAGGGTGTCGGTCGGGTTGATCGTGGCCGTGTTCTGCGGGTCGTTGGCAAGGATGTAGGCGTCGAGTTTGGCCAGCAAGCCGACGGGAGCGTGATCCGCCAGATAGGTGCGCAAGCCTTGTGCGACCGAGCGGGTGGTCGTATTACCTTCGCCATCCGTCGTGGTGAACATCCGCGCTGAATTTAGGAACGGCGCCTGATCGAAGGTGACCGCGCTTTCGCCGAACATGACCGCGATCAGGGAGGCCAGCCCTCCGCCCAAACTGTGGCCGGTCAGGATGACTGTCGCGCCTGTCGGGGCGCTGGCCTTGACGGCAAGGTAGTAATCCGCAGCCTGCTTGAGTTGATCCGACAGAACTCCACCAGCCAACGCCAGGTTGGCCGCCCAGTCCCCGAACAGATCTCCGGGATCGGTTCCGGCGTAGGAGATGACGATTTCGTTCGGGTTGGTAGTGCTTTGGAAAGACACTGCCTCAAAGCCGGAGGTGACCGGAAAAACCGCAGCAGTCGTAGGATCAGGAACCGGAAAAAATGGTGTCCATCCTTGTGGTGCCGGTATCCAGTTAATTTTGTCACGTGTTGTGCGGTATGCGTGGCCAGCCATCAGTGCGTAGTCAATTGTGGTAGTCATATTTGTGCCCCAAATAGTATTTATCTGTTCAACCTGAGTTGATGTCGCCGTACGCTCTATTTCGTCGATGTACTTGGCGTGATTGGTATGGGAGGCTTAGGTCCGCTTGAATACTGCGGACATAGTTCCCTCGCCGGTAATGCCTCCCGCAGAATAGTTTTGTATTCGGGTTGTCGATAGCCATCGTAAAGCGCGCGGATTGTTTCTGACTTGACGATACCGCTCCCCGCTTTCTTGCCTTCATGGTCCGGCGAAGAGAAGATCAGGTTCGGTGTCTTCAATTGGCTTGGCAGTTCTTGCAAGGAGGTGCGGGTCCATGCCTTGCCCTGATACTTGAAGACGACATACGGCGGATTGGGCCTGCCCCATTTGCTGTAGGAAAGGCAGCCCATCGGATGGACCACAAGGAAGACCGCTCCTTTCTGAACGTCTAGCATCATTGGCAAGAAGTTGGCTCCATCAACGTCTTCGGTGAACTTGTCTTGCCACAGCACTTCTTCGTTCGTGCCGGGCAGAGTGAAGCTGAGGCTCTGCTCCTTGATCGGTGGTTCTTGCCCTATCTCGTGCCGCCCACCGCGCACGACCGTCCGCGTGGCGACAATCTTGCTACCGTCATGAAGCAAAACCTCTTCTTTCCAGCTATCCCCACCGAATCCCAAGAATCCAGCCTCTGCGCTCATGCTCGCCCCCATCATCAATAGAAATACAAGTTTCGCCATTTGCCTCAACCACGAATGGTTTGCTTTCATGCTGCCCTCCTCCATGCCGTATCGTTACCCTCGCGCACGCTCCGCTCGCCGTGCCACCAGCGCCGACTTTCTCGTGTGTCCAAAAGCGACTCCGATTCCTCGACGATGACGTCATCCCCCTCCGTCCCATCCAGATCGAAGCCGCGCGCCAACAGGTCGCTCCGGCTCAAGCTGCTGCCATCCGCAAACTGGAAGCTGGCGAAGCCTTGCCTGTCCAGCGGATGAGCCTGGTCCCAGTTCTCGATATGGATGGCGTTGCGAACCTGTCCTGAGCCCGTCGAAGGGCCCATGTCGAGCAGCAGGGAACCCTCCTTCAATCCAAAGGGGTCACCCATTAGCTCAATCCAAAGGGGTCAGAGACATTTCGCTTTTCATTTCGCATCGTTGTTCCCTTCATTTTCAGAACCCCAATCCATGTTGTTCAGCCCGCGCTGTCGGCGGTTCGGTTTCGTCACCCGGTACGCGTCCCCGCTT
>VBWA01000069.1 GCA_006218025.1 Rhodocyclaceae bacterium
GTGGTGGAAACAGCGTCCAATAGTTTCCACCTCAGTATGTAACCATCCGGCGTTTAGCCGGAGGTATCTGGAGTGTTTTACATGGACATCATTTACGAGATTCGCAGGCGGCATTTAGTACAGAAGCAAACGATTACAGAAATTGCCCGCGACATGGGGCTGTCGCGACCCACAGTGCGCAAGCATCTCAACACCGTTGAAGAACCCAAGTATGCTCGGACACAGCCAGCGTCACCCAAGCTGGGGCAATTTGAAGAACAGCTCATGAAATGGCTGGAAGAAGAATCCATACTTCCCCGATCACGCCGCCGCTCTGGCCAACGACTCTTTGAAGGCTTGCAGGAAGTTGGCTACCTTGGCGCCTACGATAGCGTTCAGCGTTTTGTTAAGCGGTGGAAATCTGGCACTCATGGACCGAAGCTGACTGAAGCCTTCGTGCCGCTACAGTTCCAACCAGGCGATGCCTGCCAATTTGACTGGAGCCAAGAGCAAGTTGAGCTGGCCGGGGTATTGCAGACCATTAAAGTGGCGCACTTCCGCATGGCCTACAGCCGCCAGATGTTTGTCGTGGCCTACCCGAGAGAGATGCAGGAAATGGTGCTTGATGCCCACAGTCGTGCCTTCGTCTTCTTCGGTGGCGTACCTGCTCGCCTGATTTACGACAACCTTAAAGCCGTAGTCGATGCAGTGTATGTAGGTAAAGAGCGCCAATTTAACCGGCGCTTCTTGACGCTTGCCAATCATTACCTGTTTGAACCCGTTGCCTGTACGCCAGCCTCTGGCTGGGAGAAGGGACAGGTTGAGAATCAAGTTGGCAATGTGCGGGAATGGCTGTTCACGCCCTTGGCGCGGTTCGCCTCATTTGCCGACTTGAACAATTGGCTCGCTACCCGCTGTAAGGAGTTGGCGCAGCGCAGTCATCCCGTGCAGAAGCAACGCACCATCGCATCTTGCTTTGCCGATGAGCAATCGTTACTACGCCCTATCACGGCGCACTTCGATGGCTACGTCGAACAAATGATGCGCGTCTCTTCAACCTGCCTGATCAGAGTGGATCGTAATCGCTATAGCGTTCCCGCCAGCGCTGCCGGTCAGGCAGTTTCGGTACGCACCACAGCAGATCAGGTTCGTGTCGTGGCGCACGGTGAAGTCATTGCTGCACATTCAAGAGTATTTGGGCGCGACCAATTGGTTTGCGATCCATGGCACTACCTGCCTATATTGGAGAGGAAACCCGGAGCACTACGAGATGGTGCTCCATTTGTGACATGGGATTTACCCAGGCCGATTCAGGTGGTACGCGACCGGATTCTTAAGCATCCCAAGGGGGATCGTGCGTTTGTTGAACTGCTTATGCTGGCAGGTGAGGCAGGGCTCGACGCACTGACGGTTTCCTGTGAGTTGGCACTGGAATCTGGCGTCGTCAGCGCTCCCGTCGTAATGAATGAATTGCGCAGGCTCATCGCACCACATTTACCCAAGGTGGCGATTAGCGTACCAGATGGAATTGCATTGACGACCGAGCCCGTCGCCAATTGCCAGCGTTACGATTATTTGTTGGGAGCGTCCAATGTCCACTGATCACGCAGTAAGTCTAAAAGCAATGCAACTCTACGGCATGGCAACAGCTTGGAGTGAATTGCAGGCAGAGAAACCAAAACAAGCTCATCGCCCAGAAAGCTGGATGGATCGCCTAATTGCTGCGGAGCAAACTGAGCGTCAACTTAAAAGCCTGCGCTATCAGCTCAAAGCAGCACGCTTCCCGATCCATCGGGATTTGCTTGGAATAGATTGGACTGAAACACCGCTGTCGCAGGTGGTGATTGAGCAATTGGCGAGTGCCGCTTTTATGGAAACAGCACATAACCTGATTCTGGTTGGCGGCACGGGTACGGGAAAATCCCATCTGGCCACGGCGATCGGGGTGGCTGCAATTCATAAAGGAAAGCGTGTGCGATTCTTCAATGCGGTCGATTTGGTGAATCAGTTAGAGCGAGAGAAAAGCCAAAACCGTGCAGGAAATCTGGCGAAGCAGCTTTGCCTTGTGGATGCGGTGATTTTAGATGAGTTGGGTTATTTGCCGTTTCCGGCATCGGGCGGGGCATTGCTGTTCCATCTCATCAGCCATCTTTATGAGAAGACCTCGTTGATCATTACGACGAATCTATCGTTCGGTGAGTGGGGGCAAGTGTTCGGCGATGCCAAGATGACCACAGCCTTGCTGGATCGCATTACTCATCACTGTGACATTCTGGAAACAGGCAACGACTCTTACCGATTCAAACATCGCAAAAACCGTGCTCAAAAA
>VBWA01000070.1 GCA_006218025.1 Rhodocyclaceae bacterium
CGCTCACCACCGGCACCGGCAACGACAAGCTCCTCGGCGGCGAGGGCAACGACATCCTGTTTGCCGGTGCAGGGCACGACCACCTCTTCGGCGGTGGCGGCAATGACGTCTTCACTGGCGGCAGCGGCAAGGATCGCTTCGTGATCCAGAGTCTGTCCGGCATCGACACCATCACCGACTTCAACCACGGGGAGGACATCCTCGTCTTCGCCGGGCCTGATTTCGCTGCCGCGCAAGGCATCCAGCGCGTCGACCGCTTCAAGCTCACCAGCGAGACGCTCGATGCCGATGATCGCATCCTCTACAACCCTGCCACCGGCGCCGTCCTCTACGACCCGGATGGAAGCGGCGCGGCGCCGGCCGTGCAGTTCGCCACGCTCAGCGGTGCGCCGGCACTCGCCTTCGACGATTCCTATTTTGCCGGCACTGCCGACCTGCCCGTCGCCTTTGCCGACACCGCGACGACGGATGAGCACAGCCCGGTGACGATCAATGTTCTCGATAACGACTATTTGCCGACAGACTTCCGTCTGAATTTTGCCTTCGTCAATGGCGGTGCCGCTACCGGCAGCGTAAGCATCAGCGATGAAGGTTCGCTGTTGTTCACCCCCGGCGCCAGCTTCCGCAGTCTGGCGACGGGCCAAAGCGGGACGGCGACAGTCAACTACCAGCTCTGGAGCAGCGAGCGGACGCAGATGGTCACCGGGACGGCGACCGTTACCGTGGCGGGGCTCAACGAGCCGCCGCTGGAACTTTCGGCGATCGCTGGCGGCAGCGGCGGCTTCGTCATCAACGGACAACACGAAAAGGATGGCAGCGGCCGCAGTGTCGCTGCCATCGGCGACTTCAACGGCGATGGCCTTGCCGACCTGATCGTCAGCGCCCCCTGGAGCGACCCCGCCGGCGGCGGCTCCGCCGGACGCAGCTATGTGGTCTTCGGCCGCACCGGCGCTACCGCCATCGATCTGTCGGCCGTGGCCAGCGGTGCCGGCGGCTTCGTCATCAACGGCGAAGGCGCGCGCGACTATAGCGGCATCAGCGTATCCGGCGCCGGCGACATCAACGGCGATGGCCTGGTCGATCTGGTGGTCGGCGCGCCAGGCAACAATGCCGTCGGCCACGATGCCGGACGCAGCTACGTGGTCTTCGGCCGGACGGGTTCCGCCGCCGTAAATCTTTCGTCGATTGCCGGTGGTGCCGGCGGCTTTGTCGTCAACGGGCAGAGTGCAGGTGACAAGGCGGGTAGCAGCGTCGCTGCCGCGGGCGATGTCAACGGCGATGGTCTGGCGGACCTGGTCATTGGCGCGCCGGACAGCGATCCGGCCGGCGGCGGCTCGGCCGGTCGCAGCTACGTGGTTCTCGGCCGGACCGGCACCGCCGCCGTCGATCTCTCCGCGGTTGCCGGAGGCCAGGGCGGCTTTGTCATCAACGGCCAGTGCGCCGGTGGTCAAAGCGGCTGGAGCGTTGCCGGCGCGGGCGACGTCAACGGGGATGGCCTGGGCGACCTGATCGTGGGCGCATTCCTGAGCGCCACCGCGGCGGGCAGCCATGCCGGGCGCAGCTATGTCGTGTTCGGCCGGACGGGAAGCATGGCCATCGATCTGGCAGCCGTCGCCGCCGGCAGCGGCGGCTTCGTCATCAACGGCAAGAGTGCGGGCGAAGGAAGCGGGCGCAGCGTCGCCGCTGCCGGCGACGTCAATGGCGACGGCCTGGCCGACCTGATCGTCGGCGCTCCCTGGAGCGGCGCTGCCGCCGGCGACGAGGCAGGGCGCAGCTACGTCATCTTCGGCCACAGCAATACCACGGCGGTCGATCTTTCCGCCGTTGCCAACGGCAGCGGCGGCTTCGCCATCAATGGCCAAAGCGCGGGCGACCAGAGCGGCTGGAGTGTCGCCGGCGCCGGCGACCTCAACGGCGACGGTCTGGCCGACATGATCATCGGCGCACCGTGGAGCGATCCCGCGACCGGCAATCAGGCCGGGCGCAGCTACGTGGTCTTCGGCCGCACCGGCACTGCGGCGATCGATCTCTCGGTCGTTGCCGGCGGCAGCGGCGGCTTCGCCATCAACGGCCAAAGCGGCGGCGACCAGAGCGGCAACAGCGTCGCCGCCGGCGGCGACATCAACGGCGACGGCCTCGCAGATCTCGTCATTGGAGCGCACTGGGCCGACCCGGCTGGCGGCAATTTTGCCGGCCGCAGCTACGTTATTTTAGGCAGTACCGCGGGGGTCTTCGGCGAGACCGCCGTCGACCAGATGGGCGGCGCCGGCAACGACTATCTGATGGGCACATTTGGTGG
>VBWA01000015.1 GCA_006218025.1 Rhodocyclaceae bacterium
CTGATCCGCACGGCGCAGGATGCCGGCCAGGCGTTGCAGGTGCTGCAGGCGGTCGAGGCGGCCAACGACGCGCAGAAGGGCGTGCTGGCACAGAAGATCATCACGCGCCTCGGCAAGGACCTCAGCGGCAAAACCTTCGCCCTGTGGGGGCTGGCCTTCAAGCCCAATACCGACGACATGCGCGAAGCGCCGAGCCTGGTGCTGATTGCCGACCTGCTGGCGCGCGGCGCATCGATCCGCGCCTACGATCCGGTTGCCGCGCATGAAGCGCAGCGCGTCCTCGGCGACAACCCGCGCATCAGCTATGCGTTGACCCTGATGGAAGCGCTGGACGGTGCCGATGCCCTGGCCATCGTCACCGAGTGGAAGGAATTCCCCGCGCAGGGCGGGGCTGGAGTACTTCGCGATCGGACGCCTTGCGCCCGGCGACATCTGAAAGCGAATCAAGGAGCCCGCCATGAAAAAAGTCACCAAAGCGGTATTTCCCGTTGCCGGCCTCGGCACCCGCTTCCTGCCGGCAACCAAGGCCAGTCCGAAAGAGATGATGCCCATCGTGGACAAGCCGCTGATCCAGTATGCGGTGGAGGAAGCCGTCGCGGCCGGCATCACCGACATGATCTTCGTCACCGGCCGTTCCAAGCGCGCGATCGAGGACCATTTCGACAAGGCCTACGAACTGGAAAGCGAGCTGGCCCAGCGCGGCAGGACGGCGCTCCTGGAGTTCGTGAAGAACATGCTGCCGAAGAACATCAACTGCATCTACATCCGCCAGCCTGAGGCCCTGGGCCTGGGCCATGCCATGAAGCAGATGACGGAAGTCTATGACTACTACCGCAGTTCGGTGATCGGCGTGCAGCAGGTGCCGCGCGAAGACACCCGCAGCTACGGTATCGTCGAGTCGAAGCCGATGACGGAGTCGCTGGAACAGATCCTGCGCATCGTCGAAAAGCCCAAGCCCGAGGAGGCGCCATCGACGCTGGCCGTGGTCGGCCGCTACATCCTGACGCCGCGCATTTTTCATCACCTCGCGCACATCGGCAAGGGCTCCGGCGGCGAGATCCAGCTCACCGACGGCATCGCCGCGCTGCTGGCGGAAGAGCAGGTGCTGGCCTATCGCTACCAGGGCACGCGCTACGACTGCGGCTCGAAGCTGGGCTACCTCGCGGCGACCGTGGCCTTCGGTCTGCGCCATCCCGAAGTCGGCAAGGACTTTGCCGCGATGCTCAAGGCGATGAAATGAATCCGCAGGAAGCCAGAAAGATTATCGACGAGGCCGATCTGGTCTGTTCGGTCGAAGAGTCGGCGCTGGCGGTACGGCGCGGGGCAGACCTTTATCCACGGCGGGAAAGTGTCCGAACGGACCATCCTCGTCAAGGAACTGAAACATTGCCGCAGTCTCAGCATCACAGGCGCTTGCTAGAGTCGTGGCCTTTCGTATTGCTCCGGGTTCTGCCGTGAAACGAGTTGCGTTCGTGCTTGCCGCCCTGATGTGCACCGCCAGCGTTGGCGCGATACTCGTCATGCCCGGCACCAAAGCTGCCGACCGGGGTCCGGCCATCAACCTCGAAGCCATGATACCCAAGCAACTGGGCGGGTGGCGTCAGGAGGCCCAGCCGGTGGCTCAGGTCATCAACCCGCAGACCAAGGAATTGCTGGACAAACTGTACAGCCAGATTCTCAGTCGAACCTATATCAATGCCGATGGTTACCGCATCATGCTGTCGATCGCCTATGGCAACAGCCAGCGCGGCAATCTCCAGGCGCACAAGCCCGAGGTCTGCTATCCGGCCCAGGGCTTCACGCTGCAGAGCCTGACCACCGCGATGCTCACCACCGAGTTCGGCAGCATTCCGGCGACGCGCCTGTTCACCACCATGGGCCAGCGCAAGGAGCCTGTCACCTATTGGTTCACGGTTGGCGACAGCGCGATCAAAAGCGCCATCGAGAAACGCATCGTGGAATTTCGCTATGGCCTGACCGGCCAGATTCCCGACGGTCTGTTGTTCCGCGTGTCGTCGATCGACGGCGACCAGGCCCGCGCCTTCCGCTTCCAGGACCAGTTCGTGGCCCAGCTTCTGGAATCAGTGCCGCCCGCCGATCGCCTGCGCCTGAGCGGTCTGGGCAAGATGCAAGCCGTTCAGTAAAGGCGGCGCCATGATCCTCGTCACCGGCGGCGCCGGCTTCATCGGCGCGAATTTCGTTCTTGGCTGGCTGCGCGACAGCGGCGAGCCGGTACTGAACCTCGACATGCTGACGTATGCCGGCAACCTCGACAATCTTGCCGATCTGCGCAGCGATGGACGTCACGTGTTCGTCCATGGCGATATCTGCGACCGCGCGCTGCTCGATCGGTTGCTGACCGAGCACCGGCCCCGCGCAATCGTGCATTTTGCCGCCGAGTCGCACGTCGACCGTTCGATCCACGGCCCTGGCGATTTCGTCCGCACCAATA
The DNA here is from genome assembly GCA_006218025.1 of Rhodocyclaceae bacterium. Classification (GTDB taxonomy): domain Bacteria; phylum Pseudomonadota; class Gammaproteobacteria; order Burkholderiales; family Rhodocyclaceae; genus Sulfuritalea. Next base: position 2,453 of record VBWA01000015.1, read on the forward strand.
TCGAAGGCAGCTTCACCCTGCTCGAAGCGGCGCGCGCCTGGTGGGCCAGCCTGGCCGAGGCCGAACGCGAGGCCTTCCGTTTCCTGCACGTCTCCACCGACGAAGTCTATGGGTCGCTCGGCGCCACGGACGCGCCCTTCGCCGAGACGCATGCCTACCAGCCCAACAGCCCCTACTCGGCATCGAAGGCGGCCTCGGATCACCTGGTCCGCGCCTACCATCACACCTACGGCCTGCCGGTGCTGAGCACCCACTGCTCGAACAATTACGGCCCCTTTCAGTTTCCGGAAAAGCTGATCCCGCTGGTGATCAACAACGCGCTGCAAGGCAAGGATCTGCCGATCTACGGCGACGGCATGAACGTGCGCGACTGGCTGTATGTCGGCGACCATTGCGCCGCCATCCGCGCCGTCCTGGCCGGCGGCCGCGTCGGCGAGACCTGGAACATCGGCGGCTGGAACGAGATGCCCAACCTCGCCATCGTGAGGGCGATCTGCGCCCTGCTCGATGAACTGCGGCCAGACCCCGCCGGTCCGCGCGAGCGCCTGATCACTTTCGTCAAGGACCGGCCCGGCCACGACCGGCGCTATGCCATCGATGCGCGAAAAATCGAACGCGAACTGGGCTGGCGGCCCGCCGAAACCTTCGAGACCGGCATCCGCAAGACCGTGGCCTGGTATCTCGACCACGGACCCTGGGTGCAGCGAGTCGTCAGCGGCGCCTATCGCGAGTGGATGGAGCGTCAGTATGGGCGCTGACATCCCGCCCGTCGGCAGCAACCCCTATTGCCCCCGCCCGGAATCCGACTCGTGACCACACAACGCAAAGGCATCATCCTCGCCGGTGGGTCCGGCAGCCGGCTTTACCCGGCGACGCTGTCGGTGTCCAAGCAACTGCTGCCGGTGTTCGACAAGCCGATGATCTACTACCCGCTGTCGACGCTCATGCTGGCCGGCTTGCGCGACATCCTGATCATTTCGACGCCACAGGACACGCCACGCTTCGAACAATTGCTCGGCGACGGATCCGCCTGGGGTGTCAATTTCCGCTATGCCGTGCAGCCCTCGCCAGATGGCCTGGCGCAGGCCTTCCTGATCGGCGAGGGCTTCATCGACGGCGGCCCCTCGGCGTTGGTGCTCGGCGACAACATCTTCCATGGCCACGACTTTGCGACGCTGGTCCAGCGCGCCGATCTGCAGACCGTGGGGGCCACGGTGTTCGCCTACCCGGTGCATGACCCGGAGCGCTACGGCGTGGTCGAGTTCAACGCCGCGGGCCGCGCCCTGTCGATCGAGGAAAAGCCGGCGCTGCCGAAGTCGCGCTACGCAGTGACGGGGCTTTACTTCTACGATGCCGATGTGGTCGACATCGCCAAATCGATCAGGCCGTCGCCGCGAGGCGAGCTGGAGATCACCGACGTCAATCGCCGCTACCTCGAACAGGGGCGACTCGATGTCGAAGTCATGGGGCGCGGCTATGCCTGGCTGGATACCGGCACCCACGAGTCGATGATCGAAGCCTCGCAGTTCATCGCCATCGTCGAGCGGCGCCAGGGGCTCAAGGTCGCCTGTCCCGAAGAAATTGCCTGGCGCCAGGGCTGGATCGACAACGCGCAACTGGAAAAGCTGGCGGCGCCGATGATCAAGAACGGCTACGGTCAGTACCTGCTCGGCCTGCTGCAGGAGAAGGTATTTTGAACGCCCCCCATCCGCCGCAGCCGGGTATTGTCGTGCTCGAACCCAAAGTCTTCGGTGATTCGCGTGGCTTCTTTTTTGAAAGCTTCAACCAGCAGCGCTTCGCCGAGCAGACCGGTGTCGAAGCGAAGTTCGTGCAGGACAACCATTCGCGCTCGGCGCGCCACGTGCTGCGCGGCCTTCATTACCAGATCAAGCAGCCACAGGGCAAGCTGGTGCGCGTTACAGCCGGTGAGGTCTATGACGTCGCCGTGGATCTCCGACGCAGTTCGCCCGGTTTCGGCAAATGCTATGGCGTCAGGCTCTCCGCCGAAAATCGGCTGCAGATCTGGGTGCCCGAAGGCTTCGCCCACGGCTTCGTAGTCCTTTCGGACCATGCCGAGTTTCTTTACAAGACCACCGACTACTGGGCGCCGGAACACGAACGCTGCCTCGCCTGGAACGACCCCCAGCTCGGCATCGATTGGCCCCTGGGCGGTGCCGCGCCGATTGTCTCGACCAAGGATGCGCAGGGCTTGCCCCTGCGCAGCTCGGAGACCTTTCCCTGAGCAGCGTTCGCTACTCCAACGGCGTACCCTACCTGCCCGACACGAGCGAGCCGCAGCCGCCTGAAGCTGCCGAACCACGCCGCCCGTGGCGCGCGGGGCTGGTCTTCGTTCTCGTCTTCGTGATTCTGCAAACCCTTTGGGGCCAGGCCAAGGGCAGTGCCCTCGAACGCCTCTGGATCGACAGCGCCACCGTCAAGACCGCCGTCGCTCTGATCAACCTGATCTCGCCCGACATTCAGGCCGTCGCCCAAGGCTCGCGGATCAAGGCGCCCGGCGGCGGCATCAACGTCCTCAACGGCTGCGAAGGCACCGACGTCCTGTTCCTGCTCGCCGCCGCCTTTCTCGCCTTCCCCATGCCCTGGCGCCGCCGCCTCGCCGGACTCGGCCTCGGTGTCGTGCTGGTGTTCGTGCTCAACGAAGCGCGCATCTTGGCCCTGTTCTACAGCTACCGCAACGACCGCGCGCTGTTCGACCTGCTGCACAGCCTTGTCGCTCCCATGGTCCTGATCGCCGCCGCTGCCGCCTATTTCTATGCATGGGCCTACCGGGAACGCCTGGCCGAAGCCGCCTGAGCTGGCGCTGCGCCTGCTCCTGGCCACGCTCCTCGTCCTGGCACTGGCGCAAGGCATCGGCCGCGAGGCGGCCCAGGCGATGCTGCCCCTGATCGGCCACACGCTCTCCTGGCTCGACGACCACTACCGGACCGTGGCCCTGACCCTTGGTACCGAAGGGGCGGACAGCGTCGTCCGGCTGCGTGTCACCCTCGCCCGGCCGCTGCTGGTCGGCGGCCACCTCATCCTTCCCGATGCGCGGGGCTGGGGCGAGGTCACCACGCCGGTCGGCAAGCTGCTGCAACCGCTGCTGGTCCTGCTCGGACTGCTGCTGGCCTGGCCGGTGCGGCGCCGGCGGGAATGGCCCCTGCGCCTGCTGCTCGCCGCACCGATCGCCCTGGCGCTGGTGTTGCTCGACACGCCCTTCGCCCTCTGGAGCCATCTATGGGACCTGCATGCGCATGTCTACGAACCCGGCCGCTTCTCGCCGCTGCTGACTTGGACACGCCTGCTCGACGGCGGCGGCCGCCTGCTGCTGGGCATGCTGGGCGCGGCGGCGATTGTCGCGCTGGCGTCGCGGCTTTGCACGCCGGTACGGCGGACCGGAGCCGCTGCGGCGCCTTGAAGCCTGCCGCGCGCGACCGCGCCCATGCCTTTCGACAAGGGGCCGTTCGGACCATGCAAATCGAATTGAATGAACATGCCGTTGAAATGAAGCAGGCGTAGCTTCTCCTCGCATTACGCGCACTTGAACGAATTGCCCTTGGGGCTTCACCTCGATTTCCATGACGGCAGAACCGCCGTCCCGCCAGCGCCGACTCTTGAGACGCTTAAGGTCTGTTTCGGGTGTTTTCCTTGATGGCAACAACGTCGATCGCGATCGGTTCTTTGGCAAGACATTGGCCGCTATGAGCGTGGAAAACTGTGTGATGCTGACCCGTATCGTATATATAGTAGTCAAGTTCGTTTGGGGCGCCCGTCGGTTTGTTCCACTCATTTTCGGATTTGCTCTCGGCATTCCTCCAGTTGTTGCCCAAGGGGAAACGATTACAGCGACGTCCACTCCAGGCCTTTATCAGTGGGCGCATGGAAATAGTTATGCATATAGGGGCGCGCCGGGCGGCACGGCAGCGCAATTCGCTCAGCAAGTTTGCTCGGGACAGCCCTATCCAAACAATATTGCGAACCTTTACGACGAAAATTCTGAGTGGCTAAAGGTGTATCGGTGTAGTGTGAGCCTGTCGCAATTTGGGGTCCATCGCCTCTGTGCCGGAACGAATATACAGGCGTTCGCCACTGGTTATGCCTGCCCCTCGACCTACACCTGCCCCTTGAATTCCGCGGGGCCTGACACCAACCACCTCTGCACCTGCAATACTGGCTATCTCAGCGATTCCGCCGGCACACAATGTGTTCCAAAACCTTGCTTGCCCGATGAGTTCGGTAGCAGTTGCGCGGTCAACGCTGCCGCTAAACAAGCCGGCCCCTTAAGCTGCCCACAGCCCGCGACAAGTAACCCAATTGCCCTCGGCACGGGCAACAAATATCTCCCCGAGACAGACTACGCAGGCAGCGGCATCAGCGCACTGACCCTCGGCCGCACCTACAACAGCGCCCCGTCGAACCGGGCGAAGTACGACCTGGCGGCGCAGTGGTCGCTTGGCATCAACCGCGGGATCACGCTCGACAACGCCACCAATCCCACCATCGTCGTGGCCGCCCGCCCCGACGGCAAGGCCCTGCGCTTCACCCTGAGCGGGGGTGTGTGGATTGCCGACGCCGACATCACCGACCGCCTGACCCAACTCACGAGCGGCGCCACCGTCACCGGCTGGCGCTATGCCGTCGCCTCCGACTCCTCCGTCGAAGACTACGATGCCAGCGGCCTGTTGCTACGCATCACCGACCGCAACAGCCTCATCCAGCAGTTCTCCAGCAGCGATGGCACGGGCGGCATCCAGTACGCCAGCATCCCGCATGTCAATGGCTACCAGGCCCCGGCCTGCGTTCGCCCCGCCGGTTTCTCCGTGCCCACCACCGCCGGTGTACTGCTTTGCGTCAGCGACGGGCAAGGCCGCCAGCTCAACTTCAGCTACGACGGCAGCGGCCGCCTCGACCGTTTCGCCGATCCGCTGGGCCAGATCACGCAGTACGCCTTCGATGCCGACAACAACCTCGCCAGCGTGACCCACCCGGACGGCACGATCCGTAGCTATCACTACGAGAACACCACCTACAAGAACGCGCTCACCGGCATCACCGACGAGAACGGCGTGCGCTACGCCACCTACGGCTACGACAGCCAGGGCCGCGCCACCAGCGAAACCCTCGCCGGCGGCGCCGATGCCGCCACCCTGAACTTCGGCACGAATGGGGCAACTGCCACCACTACCGTCACCGACGCCCTGGGCGCCGCCCGCACCTACAGCTTCCAGACCATCCTCGGCGTCGCCAGGAGCACCGGTAGCACCCAACCCGCCGGCTCCGGCTGCGGCCCCTCCGCCAGCAGCCAGAGCTACGACGCCAATGGAAACATCGCCAGCCGCACCGACTTCAACGGCAATACCACCACCTACGGCTATGACCTCGCCCGCAACCTCGAAACCACCCGCACCGAAGCCTCCGGCACTGCGCTGGCCCGCACGATAAGCACCCAATGGCATCCCTACTGGCGCCTGCCCATCAAGGTCGCCGAACCGAAAAAACTCACCACCTACGTCTACAACGGCGACGGCGGCGTCCTCTGCGCCCCGGCCGGCGCCCTGATCGGCAGCCAGCCCATCGGCGTCGTGTGCAGTCGCACCGAACAAGCCACGACGGACGCCACCGGCAGTCAAGGCCTGAGCCCCACGGTAACCGGCAGCCCGCGCACCTGGAGCTGGACCTATAACGAGTATGGCCAGGTGCTCAGCGCCAACGGCCCGCGCACGGATGTGACCGATGTCACCACCTATACCTATCACCCCGCCAACGATGCCAGCCCCGGCCGTCGCGGCAACCTCGCCACCCTGACCAACGCCCTCGGCCACGTCACCCAAATCACCGCCTACGACGGCAACGGCCGACCGCTCACGCTCATCGACCCCAACAATGTCACGCTCGCCTTCACCCACACCCCACGCGGCTGGCTCGCCACGTCCAGCGTCGCCGGCGGGTCTGGCAACCTTGTCACCACCTATGCCCATGATGGAGTCGGCCAACTCACCAGCCTCACCCGCCCCGATGGCAGCACCATCAGCTACGACCATGACCCCGCCCACCGCCTCACCGCCATCGCCGACGGCGCCGGCAACCGCGTCGAATTCACCCTCGACGCCCTGGGCAACATCACCCGCACGGATTGGCTCAACCCCGACAGCTCCACCGCCCGGAGTCACCGCGCGACCTTCGACGCCCTGGGCCGCCTGCAAGCCGCCATCGATACCCGCAACGCCGTCGATTACAGCACCACCCACGGCCATGACGCCAAGGGCAACCCCACCACCGTCACCGATCCCAAGAGCCAGACCACCACCACCCAGTACGATGCCCTCGACCGCCCCACGCGCATCACCGACGCGCTGCTGGGCCTCACCACCCTGGCCTACGACGCACGTGGCCAGATCACCCAGTTCCAGGCCCCCAACAACGCCCAGACCAGCTTCACCGTCGATGGCTTGGGCAACGTCACCACCGAGGCCTCGGCGGACCGGGGCAGCCTCACCGCCACCCATGACGCGGCCGGCAATCTGCTCACCCTGGCCGATGCGCGGGGCATCGTCGAGAGCCATACTTACGACGCCCTCAATCGCCCCCTGACCGTCACCTACCCCACCACGGGGGAGAACTTCGCCTACACCTGGGACAGCTTCGCCGGCTGCGCCAACGGCGTGGGGCGGCTGTGCCGCGTCGCGGACAACGGCGGAGCCACCACCTTCAGCTACGACGCGCGCGGCAATCTCGTGAGCGAGGTCTGGGCACCCATCGGCGGCGGAAGCCACACCACACAGTTCGCCTTCGATGGCGCCGACCGGGTCAACACGGTCATCTCGCCGACCGGCAAGGTGCTCACCGTCCAGCGCGACACGGACGGCCGCATCCAGCAATTGAGTACCGCGGTGGGAACGAATCCGCAGATCAACCTGGTCGCCAACGTGCAGACCGATGCCGCCGGCAACACCAAGGCGCAGACCTTCGGCAACAATGTGACGGAAGCGCGCAGCTATGCCGAGGACGGGCTGGCGGTGAATGCGGCGGTGACGGAACCGACCGGAGGCGGGGGCGAGACCAGCGACAATGGCGACGTGCCGACCTTGCCGGAATGGGGAATGATCCTTCTCGGCGCGCTGCTGCTGGGCATCGGCTATCGCAAACAGGGTGGCGGTACCGGCTGGCCTGGCCGTCTGGCAAGCGCGCTCTTGATCCTGCTCGTCCTTCCGCTGCTCGCCACCTCGCCGGCCGCACTGGCCAACGAAACCCTCACCTACGACGCCAACGGCAACGTCCAGACCCGCACCCTGTCGGGCGGCACCACGACTTACGGCTACGACGCCCTCGACCGGGTGGTCTCGGAGGCCGGGCCGGCCAAGACCCAGAGCCTCACCTACGACCCCAACGACAATCGCTTGACCGATGGCAGTGGCGCCAAGACCTATACCGCGAATACCGACCGCATCGTCGCCGAGAACGGCCAGAACTTCACGCTTGATGCGACGGGTAACGTGACCCAGGCGCGAGGCCTGAACTTTGTCTGGAACCAACGGGCGGCACAGATCAGGACGGTGAGCCAGGGTGCGACGCTGCTGGCGAGCTACACCTATGACTACAAGGGCCGTCGGCGGAGCAAGACCACCACGGCGACGACGCCCCAGGGTGCCCAGACCATCCTCTACCACTATGACCTGAACGACCGCCTGCTGGCGGAAACCACCGGATCGGGAAGTCCGCTCTTCACCTATGTCTGGCGCGACGACGTGCCGGTCTCGATCATCGTGCATGGCGCGACCGAGACGGCGCTGTACCTCGAGACGGACCATCTCAACACGCCGATCGCGGCGCGGGACCAGGCAGGAAAAGTCGTGTGGAAGTGGGAGTCCGATGCCTTCGGAACAACGCTGCCGAATGAAGATCCGGACGGGGATACCCAGAAAACCACGATCAATCTGCGCTTCCCCGGGCAATACTTCGACCGGGAATCGGGGCTGCATTACAACTGGAACCGGTACTATGATCCGAAGCTCGGCAGGTACATGTCACCTGATCCGATTGGGTTGGCGGGCGGCGCAAACCCGATGACCTATGTCCGGGGGAATCCGGTCAATACAGCGGATCGCTCGGGCCTGTGTCCCTTCTGTCCTTTGCTGTACTACGGTGCCATCTACTCGTCGCAACTGACGGCGGCGGCGATCATCGCCGCCGAGATCATCGGCAATGTGCCGAATCCGGTATCCTCGCTGGTCGGGGGCGCGGCTAGGGCCGCTAAGGCGGCGGGGCAGTGTGCTGCAAAGAGTGGTGTAGCTGAGGGAACCAAAGTTTTCCGAGTTTGGGGTGATGAAGCTGGAGCGTGGGGAAGATCATGGTCAACCGTTGATCCTCGAACCATTTCGGATTACCGCAACGCTGCTGGTCTGCCGAATCAGAATACCGGTCGCTTCCTGAGCGAAGGCATTCTCGAAAACACAACGGGGATCAAACTTAAATCCGCCGATCCGCTGCATGGAAATGTCGGGGGCTTACCGGAAATCGTTATCCCGAATCCAGCGCAGCAAATCAGAATGCAGAACGTTCAAGGACTCAACCCACAGTTCTGAGGAAAACACATGGACAACCCAGACTTCTATCTCGCTTCAAGTGAAGGCTATCACCTCGAAGAACCGCGAAGCTGCAAACGCATCAAGCGAGTTCGTTCTGACAATCGTGACGACCTGCTGTTAGTGAGAGTCGAACCGCCGCTCATCGGGCAGATCTACGGTCTTGGTGGTAGCGACATAGATACTTTGCTCGTCGCGACCCGGCATAAAGGAGACTCGCTCTTTCCGGCAAAAGAGTGGCCTGTTTTCGTGCATGTCGCACGCCTATTCATCGAAAACCCGGAAGAGCGAGAGCAAATCCACGACAACGAATTTGAGTCGATCGGTTGGGCTGAACTCTATGCGACAGAAGAAGCAGCGAGAGCGAAAGAAATGTGATTCCGTGTTCCGACTATCTATTACCAATAATTTGGACGCATCACGAATAAACCAAAAGGGTCAGAGTGATTTGCAATAGTCGGCGCTGGTGCCCCGTCCGCCTGTCCGCCAAGTAAGACCGACCCGATTTTCGCGGTGTTCTTGTTTCCCATAGTCGCCAGTCCGTCCGTGGCGCTTCAATACACTTCAGTCGCGTGACGTTTCAGTCCCTGATCCATCACCCTTCCGGGCTATGCCCGTTCGCTCAAGACACACCTCTCCCGTATCTTCCTCAACGCCATCGCGGACAGAGAAACAGCGGCGCTTCATCATCGTCGCAAGTAGTATCCCGTGAGCAACCCATCCCACGCCTCGAACCAGAACTCCTGCTTGACCGGCTTCGCATACGGATCGTCCCGCGACCAGGCTTCCGCCGGCGTCCTGCCGCTCAGGTGTTGATGCGGACGAATGAGGTTATAAAAGAAGCGGAATTCTCCAAGCAGGGAATTCAACGTGGCGAAACTTTCGACTTCGATCCGATCCAGCTTCTGCTTGAGCGTCAGAAACAGCCGCTCGATGCGTCCGTTCTGCCACGGACAGCCGGGATCGCTGCGCTGGTGCTTGATGTCAGCCAGCTTGAGTACTGCGCGGAACAGACGCGACACGAACACCGATTCGCTGTCCGTCCGAATAGCTTTGGGTTTGCCGTATTTCCCGATGGCGAGAAACACATGGCCGAGCAGCGTCCAGGAGCACTTGTTTGGCAAGGCCGTCAAGGCGAGCAGGGCGCGGCTGCCGTGATCGATGAGTCCCAGGATCATGTGCATGCCGCCCGCCATATCGCTCTTGCCCGTGAGATCCATCGCCCAGATCAGATTCTGCGGCACCGGCTGCGGCACGCGATGTTTGATCGTGCGGCGCATGACGATGATCTCATGGCGGTGTGCGCGAATGGTTTCCGATACAAAGGTTCTGCCCACGGTCGTGCGCCGGCTGACATTGGCGTGATGGGCGAAACGCCGGTTGAAGGCGACCACGACCGGGCGGCAACCGGTACCCGGTGCCATCAGCGCTTTCAGTCGAAGGACTTCTTGACGCACCCAGGACGGCTTGGCGCGGGAACGGCGTATTACCGTCGAAGGCACCCTGCGCCGGCAATCCCACGGAGGTTGAAGGGGTTCGCCCTGCCGCCAATGCCGGCACCAAAGCATGAAACACTGCCACCACGCCACGAACGCCGACACGAACATCGACTCCATCGCCGTATCCCCGCAAAAGGCAACTACGCTATCCGCGCGAGATGAAGTCGGCATGACGAAGTTCGCCGCAGCAGCGTTCAGTACTGGCGAGACTACTTGCACGGTCGGTTCTACGTTGATTCGCCAAATGCTTGCAGACGGTGAGTCCGAGGACGTCCGTGCGAGCCACACATTGCTACGTTGCCCGGTCGTTTGCTTCCACTTCCTCCGGTGCGAGCAGGAATTCACGCACTGTTCCGATCTGGCCGGGGTCCGCCAGCGCCGGCGCGTGGCCGACGCCGGGAAACTCGACGACCTTCAGATCCGGCTTGAGGCGGCGCATTTCTTCCACCACGCTGGCGGGCAGCACTGCGGAGTCTGCGCCGCGCAGGACCAGCACCGGGCAGCGAACCTCCTTCCAGATGCTCCAGAGATCGATGCCACGAAGGAATTCGGGACCGATCGGCAATTCCGGATCCCGATGCACGGGCAAGCCCCGGCTGATGTCCGGATCGTAGAGCAGGCGATAGCTGCCGTCCTCAAGTTGTTCCGCACCATGGCGCACGAGGTGCTCCCGCCAGGCGTCGTCCATGGGTCCGAAGGCGGCGCAGGCGTGCCGCATGTACTCGTCCACCTCGAGCGCGGACGCGAATCGTGCCTGCGAGCCGACATGGCCCTTGAGGTCGATCAGCGCATTCCAGGGCACGAAGGGGCCGACATCGTTCATGACCAGGCGCCGGATCGGCGATCCGGGCTTCGCCGCCAGCAACATTCCGATCAGCCCGCCCATGGATGTGCCCACCCAATCGACCTTGGGCGTCGGCGGCGGGCCCATCAGGCGCGCCCGCAGATCGTCCATCAAGCCTTTGCGCGGCGGCGTGGTGACGCGGGCGATCAGCGCCGCGGCATCGCCGAGATAGGTAGGAAAGCAGTAGCCGGACTTGTCTTGCAGCCAGTCGCTGTCGCCGCGACCGACCACGTCCATGCACACGACCCGGCAGTCGCTCGCCAAGGCCATGGCGAGTCGGTCGAAATCCCGGCTGTTGCGCGACAGGCCATGCACGCAGAGCACCGCGTGCCGGTTGGCCGCGTCGCCCGAGTCGGTATAGGCGATGCGGTGAAATCCATCGGGACCGAGGCTGAGGAAGCTTTGCAGGGTCATGTTCATGGCGCCGATTGTCGTCGGTTTGCGCTACGGCACTGTGACGGAGAATCGGTGCATTTTGGCCACGCGTTGCCGGACAAGCGGCTCGGGCGTTCTCCGGCCGCGTAGTCCCTGCTTAAGAAGCCGGTAACACGGGCGTGCGACGCTCGGCGGGGTATTTCCTGCTTCCACTGCCATGTCGCGCGCGCTTTCGTCAATCCTGTCGCTGCTGTCGCTTGTCCTCTGCGGAACGGCCGCCGCGGCGTCGCTGCCTGACGCAGCACTGCAGCGCCTGAAAACGGGGCAGCCGGTCGATCTGATCGTCGAATATCACGCTGCCGAAGTCGAGCGCAGCGCTGCCGCCATGGGCCGCCGCCGCCCACACAACATCGACGACGATGCGACGCTGGAGTCCAAGGCGGCGCGTTTCCGCGAGATCAAGGATGCGGTCGATACGCCTGAGGCAACGCGCGATGTGACGCATCTTGCCGACTACCGCCACCTGCCGATGTCCTTCAAACGCTTCGCCACGCTCGCCGCGGCGCAGGCCTATGCGCGCCAGCCCGGCGTCAAGGCGCTCTACGAGGACACCCCGCTGTATGCCATCACAACCCAGAGCCTGCCGCTGATCGGCCAGCCGACTGTCGTCGCGGCAGGCTTGAACGGCGCCGCAGGCGGCACGCCGGCCACGGTTGTGGTGATCGACAACGGCATCAAGCTGGCCAACTTCGGCTGCACCGCGGCGGGCACGCCGGCCTCCTGCCGCATTGTTGTGGCGCAGACCATAGGCTCCGCCAGCGGCGGCGATGGCGCCCACGGCAGCAACGTGTCCGGCGCCGCGCTGGCGGTCGCGGCCGGCGCCCGCGTCGCCATGCTCGACGTGTTCTCGGGCGCCTCGGCCTCGACCTCGAATGTCCTCGCCGGCATCCAGTGGGCCATCGACCCCGCCCACCGCAGCGCTTACAACATCGCGGCGATCAACCTGAGCCTGGGCGACGGAGTCAATTACACCGCACCCTGCAGCGCCGGCTCGCCTTACGTCACCCCGGTGGCGCAGGCGCAGGCGGCGGGCATCAGCGTCGTCGCCGCTTCCGGCAATGAGGCCCGTACCAGCGGCATGGCGGCGCCGGCCTGCACGCCGGGCATCATTTCCGTCGGCGCCGTCTATGACGCCAATCTCGGCGCCAAGGCTTGGACGGCGTGCACCGACAGCACCACCGCCGCCGACAAGGTGGCCTGCTTTTCCAACAGCGCGAGTTTCCTGACGCTGCTTGCGCCGGGCTCCGAGATCGTTGCCGGCGGCTATGGCGCCAGCGGCACTTCGCAGGCCAGCCCCCACGTGGCCGGCGCCGTGGCGGTATTGCGCGACGCATTTCCCGAGGAAACGCTGACGCAGACCCTGGCCCGCCTGACCTCTACCGGGGTGGCGATCACCGATGCGCGCAACGGCATCGTCAAGCCGCGCCTGAATCTGCTCGAAGCCGCCCGACCGGCCAACAATGCCTTTACCGGCCGCGTCGCCCTGAGCGGCAGCGCAGGAAGCATCGCCGGCGGCAATCGGCTGGCGAGCAAGGAAAACGGCGAGCCGGCGCATGCCGGCGACCTCGGCGGCCGCTCGGTATGGTGGCACTGGACCGCACCGGCCGCCGGCCAGGTTGCCATCGATACCCATGGCAGCGGATTCGACACCCTGCTCGCGATCTACACCGGTAGCGGCGTATCCGCGCTGAGCGCGGTCACCGCCAACGACAACGACGGCAGCGCCAACGGGGCCGGAAGTTTGCTGTTCCAGGCCGTGGCTGGGCAGGACTACCTGATTGCGGTCGACGGCTTCAGTGGCGCCGGCGGCGACGTCGTCCTCAACTGGTCGCTCGACACCGCCGCCCAGGCCAATCTTTCGGTGGCGATCTCCGGACCGCCCTCCGCCGCCGACGGCGCTACCTACGGCTATGTGCTGACGGTAACGAATGCGGGGCCGCAGAGCGCCACCGGGGTCGTCGCGACGCTGACGCTGCCGGCCGAAGCCAGCATCGTTGCGCTGCCCGAAGCCTGCGTGGCCAACGGCGCCACCGTCACCTGCGGCATCGGCACGCTCGCCACCGGCGGCATCAGCGTGCTGAATTTCACGCTGCACTGGACCAATGCCGGCGGCGTGGAAGGCCTTGCTGCGACGATCGGTTCGGATCTGCCCGATCCGGTGGCCGGCGACAATGCGACCAGCTTCCAGGTCACCTTCGACGCCCCGATCGACGGCGACGTGCCGACCCTGCCCGAATGGGGAATGATCCTGCTGGCAAGCCTGCTTGCGCTCACGATCGTGCGAAAGTCGGCGCCGGCACCACGCCGACTCGGCCGCCCGATCCGAACGCAATCCCAGGAGCGGGCCCCAGCATGACTTCCGTACTCGTCACCGGCGGTGCCGGCTACATCGGCTCCCACACCTGCATCGAACTGATGGCGGCAGGCCACGATGTCACCGTCGTTGACAACTTCTGCAACAGCAAGCCCGCGGTACTCGAACGCATTGCCCGGATCGCCGGGCGCAAGCCGGCTTTCTTCGAGGCCGACGTCCGCGACCAGCACGTGCTGGAGCGCATTTTCGATGTCGGCGACTTTCAGGCGGTGATTCATTTCGCCGGCCTCAAGGCAGTCGGCGAATCGGTCGTCGAGCCGCTGCGCTATTACGACAACAACGTCGGCGGCACGCTGGCGCTGTGCCAGGCGATGCGCTGGCAAGCGGGCAACAGGAACGACGAATTGTCGAAAGCGACGGAAATTTCCTAGTCGCCTTTCACCGGCTTCCGGCTTTCGCGATGTCCGATTTCGGCCCATCGTTGGCGCCACTCGCGAAGTTCCTCGTCCTCCAGCTGAAGCTGCAGCGCGACGGCTTCCAGCGACTGGAGTTTCTCGCCTTCCAATCTGCGAGCCAGCTTACCGCGCATTCTTGAGAACAAGCGTTCAACTTCTTCCATGGTCAAGCCAGCTGCTTTTTCAATGTACTCGGGTGAGGCCGTCTTGAATTTCATCGCAAATTTTCCCTTCATTCTGGTTGGAGCCCTCGAGCATGCGCTGCCGATGGCGTTCCCGTCGCCCCCGGCAACGACTCCCGGATCACTCCGGGCGCGAGCATCTGCGTGCCCGCGTCAACGCCAAGTGTGCCCGATTCCCCTCACTTGAATGTTACAGATCCTCGGCATCGCCTCGATTCGTCCAGGGTCGGTAATAACCTTCAGCATTTTGTTTGGCATCACTTGCCACAGTCCCGCTGCCGGGGCCAGGAGCAAGATGGGCTGGTGCCCCACAATCCCCGTCCCAGGACCAAAACAGGGACATTCAGGGGCATATGGGGACAAAAATGCACCTCGTATGCACGTGCCATTCACGGCACTGAAAATAAAAAACCGCCGTAAGCGGCGGTTTTTTATCGATTTTATTGGCGGAGTGGACGGGACTCGAACCCGCGACCCCCGGCGTGACAGGCCGGTATTCTAGCAATGGATTGGGGCGAAATGTTCGCGTCCGGCACGAAAAGCAGCGGACATGGCCGACCCGGGCGCCGGGCGCGCTTGACTTCGTCGGCACATAACGCTGCAATGCCATTCCTTCACCCCCAAAGCACAGAGACTGCCATGAACCTCCAATTCATCAACGCCGCCGACCTGGTCGGCCACTGGATCAACGGCCACGCCGACGCCGGCGCCGGCACGCGCCAGGGCGAGGTATTCAATCCCGCCCAGGGCCGCGTCGCGCGCCAGGTCGCACTGGCCTCGCGCGGCGACGTCGACCGCGCCGTCGCCGCGGCGAGTGCCGCCTTCAAGAATTGGGGAACGGCCGCACCGCAGCGCCGCGCCCGCGTCATGTTCAAGTTCCGCGATCTGGTCGAGCAGTACTCGACCGACATCGCCAAGCTGCTCAGTGCCGAGCACGGAAAGACGCTGCCCGACGCACTGGGCGAGGTGCAGCGCGGCCTCGAAGTCGTCGAATTCGCCTGCGGCATCCCGCAACTGCTCAAGGGCCAGCATTCGCATGGCATCGGCGGCGGCATCGACCACTGGAACCAGCGCATGCCGCTCGGGGTCACCGCCGGCATCACGCCTTTCAACTTTCCCTTCATGGTGCCGATGTGGATGGCACCGATGGCGCTGGCCTGCGGCAATACCTTCATCCTCAAACCCTCGGAGCGCGATCCCTCGCCTTCGCTGTTCGCTGCCGAACTGCTGCGCGAAGCCGGGCTGCCGGAAGGCGCCTTTAACGTGATCCAGGGTGACAAGGAAGCGGTCGACGCCCTGCTCGAACATCCGGACGTGCAGGCGGTCTCCTTCGTCGGATCGACCCCGATTGCGAAATACATCCAGGCCCACGGCATCGCCCACGGCAAGCGCGTGCAGGCCCTGGGCGGGGCGAAGAACCACATGGTGGTGATGCCCGATGCCGACCTTGACGGCGCGGCCGACGCGCTGATCGGCGCCGCCTACGGCTCGGCCGGCGAACGCTGCATGGCGATCTCGGTCGCGGTAGTGGTCGGCAGTTGCGCCGACGATCTGGTGGCCCGCGTCCTCGAGCGGGCGAAGACCCTGAGAGTCGGCGCTGGCGACACGCCGAACATGGACATGGGACCGCTGGTGACCGCCGTCCATCGCGACAAGGTGGCCGGCTACATTGCGGCGGGCGTGCAGGAAGGCGCGACGCTGGTGCTCGATGGCCGCGAAGGCCTGACGGGCGAACTGGCCCAGGGCTTCTTCCTCAACCCGACGCTGTTCGACAACGTCACGCCGGCGATGAGCATCTACCGCGACGAGATCTTCGGCCCGGTGTTGTGCGTGGTGCGCGTGCCGACGTTCGCCGCCGCGGTCGAACTCATCAATCGCAACAGCTTCGCCAACGGCGTCGCCTGCTTCACCCGCGACGGCGGCACGGCGCAGGCCTTCGTGCAGAAGATCGAAGTCGGCATGATCGGCATCAACGTGCCGATTCCCGTGCCCATGGCCTGGCATTCCTTCGGCGGCTGGAAGGCCAGCCTGTTCGGCGACCATCACATGTACGGCGAGGAAGGCGTGCGCTTCTATACGCGCTACAAGAGCATCATGCAGCGCTGGCCCGGCTCGGAACACAAGGGACCCGAGTTCTCCATGCCGGTCAATAAGTAGTGAACCTGCGAAAAGCATTTGATCCGCAGATTTCGCCGATTGACGCAGATGGATCAGGGGGTTATCTGGTCAGGTCGTACCACCTGCCGGGTGAGCCGTGGGAAGAGGCCGCTTCGTTGTTCTCTCTGCGTAATCTGCGTCATCTGCGGATTGAACTGAGGTTCTTAGGATGAAGGATTTCGGCGAGTTCGATTACGTCATTGCCGGCGGCGGCACGGCCGGCTGCGTGCTGGCCAACCGGCTCTCCGCCGATCCCGACGTCACCGTGCTGCTGCTGGAAGCCGGCGGCAAGGATGACTGGATCTGGATACACATCCCGATCGGCTATCTCAAGTGCATCAACAATCCGCGCACCGACTGGTGCTACAAAACAGAAGCCGAGCCTGGGCTCAACGGCCGCTCGATCATTTACGCTCGGGGCAAGGTCCTCGGCGGCTGTTCGTCGATCAACGGCATGCTCTACCTGCGCGGCCAGGTCCGCGACTACGACGAGTGGGCGCAGATCACCGGTGATTCGCGCTGGAACTGGGACAGCGTGCTGCCGGTGTTCAAGCAAAGCGAGGATTACTGGGGCGGCGCCGACGAGATGCACGGCGACAAGGGCGAATGGCGCGTCGAAAAGCAACGCCTGCACTGGGACATTCTCGATCGCTACACGCAGGCCGCCGAGCAGGCCGGAATTCCGTTCAAGCAGGACTACAACCGCGGCGACAATTTCGGCATCGGCCACTTCGAGGTGAACCAGAAAAAAGGCGTGCGCTGGAACGCCTCGAAGGCGATGCTGCGGCCGGTGCTGCACCGACCGAATCTCAAGGTCGTCACCGGTGCGCTGATCGACAAGCTGGTCATGGAGGGCAAGGAAGCGCGCGGCGTCGAGTTCAGCCTCGATGGAGTGCCCCACCGAGTCACGGCGCGCATCGAGACGCTGCTCACGGCGGGCGCCATCGGCTCGCCGATGATCCTGCAGCGCTCAGGGCTGGGCCCGGCTGCACTGCTGCAGGACCGTGGCGTGCCGCTGGTGCATGAGCTGCCCGGCGTCGGCGGCAACCTGCAGGACCACCTGCAGCTGCGCATGATTTTCAAGGTGCATGGCATCACGACCCTGAACCAGCGCGCCAACAGCCTCTGGGGCAAGGCGATGATGGGCCTCGAATACGCGCTGTTCCGCTCCGGGCCGCTGTCGATGGCGCCGAGCCAGCTCGGCGGCTTCTTCCATTCCTCGCCCGAGGTGGCGACGCCCGACCTGGAATTCCATGTGCAGCCGCTGTCGCTGGAGAAATTCGGCGATCCGCTGCACCCCTTCCCCGCCTTCACCGCGAGTGTGTGCAACCTGCGGCCGACTTCGCGCGGCGTGGTGCACATCCGCGATCGCGACCCGGCCACGGCGCCCATCATCGCGCCGCACTATCTGTCGACCGACAACGACCGCATGGTCGCCACCCGCGCCCTGCGCCTGACACGCGGCATTGTCGCGCAACCCGCCATGGCGCCCTACCGGCCGCAGGAACACCAGCCCGGCACGCAGGTGCAGAGCGATGAGGATCTGGCCAAGGCCGCCGGCGATATCGGCACCACGATCTTCCATCCCACCTGCACCTGCGCCATGGGCCGCGCCGACGATCCGAATGCCGTGGTCGATTCCGAACTGCGCGTACGCGGCATCGGCCGTCTGCGCGTGGTCGATGCCTCGATCATGCCGACCATCACCTCCGGCAATACCAACGCACCCACCGTCATGATCGCCGAGCGCGGTGCGGCGCTGATCCGTGCCGCACGCAAGTAATGAAGCCAACGCCAAGAATCTCAGTTCGGTCCGCAGATTTCGCAGATTACGCAGATAAAACCCTGGAGTACCCGGCCCGCATGGTGCACCCGAAGGCTGATGCGCCGCATCCAGGCGGCGCTCTGATCCATCTGCGTCAATCGGCGAAATCTGCGGACAAATTGCTTTTTGCAGGACCAACACCATGATCGACTATCACAACGGCATCTACGCCTTCGATGCCGGCTACGTCCGACCGCTGCTGGCCGCCATCCACCTGATCGAAAGCGACGGTCGCGCCGCCTTCGTCGATACCGCAAATTACGAAGTCATGCCGCAGGCGCTGGCTGCCCTGACGGCACGCGGCCTCGGGCCGGAAAGCGTGGACTACGTGATCCTCACCCACATCCATCTCGACCATGCCGGCGGCGCCGGCGTCATGATGGAAGCCTTTCCCAAGGCCAAGCTGGTGGTGCATCCGCGCGGCGCGCGCCACATGATCGAGCCGACCAAGCTGATGGCCGGCGTCGAAGGCGTCTATGGCCGGGAAAGGGCGCGCCGAATGTACGGCAAGCTGCTGCCGATCGCCGCTGATCGCATCATTGAAGCCCACGACAACACGCTGCTGCGGCTCGGTTCGCGCGAACTGCTGTGCATCGATTCTCCCGGTCATGCCCGCCACCACATCGCCATCGTGGACCGACAGAGTGGCGGCATATTTACGGGCGACACCTTCGGCATTTCCTACCGCGAACTCGATGTCGAAGGCCGGCCGCTGATCTTCCCTTCATCAACCCCGATCCAGTTCGACCCCGACGAAATGCGAAGCTCCATCGAGCGCATCCTGTCGTTCAAGCCGGAAGCGGTTTATCTGACGCACTTCAGCCGGCTGGCGCCGCCCGCCGAACTCGGCCGGAAAGTCCTGGCTTTGCTTGACCGATACGTTGCGATTGCGCTGGCTGCCAGCGAGGACGAGGACAAGACGGCACGCATCCGCGACGGGCTGACTGCGCTCCTGCTCAAGGAGGCGCATGACCACGGCTGCCGCCTGAGCGACGATGAGATTCTGGATATCTGGCACCTCGACCTGGAACTCAACGCACAAGGACTCGCCTTCTGGCTGGAAGCCCAGGACGCTGTCTGACCCCGCCGCAAAGCCCTCCGGCAACTCCCGATCTGCTGAATTGCCCATTTTTATATCATGGGTAATTCGATGCGGCGATTTGTCGCAGCGCAGCATGCAAACCGTTGGTAATAGGGCGATTTCTTGTTTTGCATCAATTACCCGAGCGCCCCCCTCGGGCTATCTTCGCACCCACTAGATTCTGTAAGTCCGTTTCCACCGCGCGCTGCAGCGCGCCAACCGTTTAGAGGGCAGAAACATGGCGAATGACAATGACGACGATGTTCCATTCATGCAGAAGCTGCTGGACAACCACTTCCTGCTCCTGTTCCTGGGAGTCGCTTCTCCCGGTGTCCTTTACATCCTTTGGGGAATCGTGGACATCATGAGTGTCCCCCTCGCCAAGTAAGCAATCCAGTCAATCAGGGAGAATCATATGAGTGCAATCCTGCCGCCTTCAGAGCGGTTGTGGTGGAAGCAGTCGATCAGCAGCCAGGAATGGGCGTGGATCGGCATCGCCTTCGTCTGGGCCATGATCATGTTTGTCATGATGGTCTATTGGCATATCAACGGTAAGCAGAATCTCTCGAACGAGGTCTACAAGACGACCACCGAGATGTTCCAGGCCAAGACGGACGCCTTCGTCAAGGAAAACACCATCCGCACCGAAGACAGCCTGGTCAATCCCGACCTGAAGATGCCGGTGGTCAAGCCGAATGCAAAGGGCGAAGCCTTCCTGCTGGCCCGCCTCTGGTCCTGGTATCCGATTCTGGAACTCGAAGCCGGCAAGACCTACAAGATCCACTTGTCCTCGGTCGACTACAACCATGGCTTTTCGCTGCAGCCGACCAACATCAATATCCAGGTCATTCCCGGCTATGAGCATGTGGTCAAGATGACCCCGACCAAGGCCGGCACCTACGCCATCGTCTGCAATGAATACTGCGGCATCGGGCACCACACGATGCTTGGCCGTATTTACGTGAAATAAGGGGATAAACAGATGGCAACTACTTACCGTACCTGTCCGCGCACCGGGCTGCAGTTCGACCTCGACGCCGACAAGCTGATGCGCTGGAACGCCGTTGCCGGCGTACTCTGGCTGCTGGTGGGCGGCATCACCGCCCTGCTCGTGATCCTGACCCGCTGGCCGGCGATCAAGCTGCTGCCGGCAGACCAGTTCTACCTGATCCTGACGGCACACGGCATCGACATGCTGATCCTGTGGATCATCTTCTTCGAAATGGCGGTGCTCTACTTCGCCTCATCGACCCTGCTGAGATGCCGGATTGCCACGCCATGGCTGGGCTGGGTCCAGTTCTGGCTGATGGTGGTCGGCGGCATCATGACCAACGTCGCGATCTTCCAGGGCGGCTCGAGCGTGATGTTCACCTCCTACGTGCCGATGCAGGCCGCGCCGCACTTCTACCTCGGCATCATCCTGTTTGCGGTGGGTGCGCTGATCGGTTGCGGCGTGTTCTTCGGAACGCTGGTGGTCGCCAAGCGCGAAAAGACCTACACCGGGTCTCTTCCGCTGGTGACCTTCGGCGCCATGACGGCGGCGATCATCGCGGTGTTCACCATCGCCTCGGGCGCCGCGATCCTGATCCCGACCTTCGCCTGGTCGATGGGCTGGATCAAGGAGATCGACGCCCAGCTGTATCGCATGGTCTGGTGGGCGCTGGGTCACTCCTCGCAGCAGATCAACGTTGCAGCCCATGTGTCGATCTGGTATCTGGTCGCTGCCGTGGTCTTCGGCGCCAAGCCGCTGTCGGAGAAAGTCTCCCGCTTCGCCTTCCTGCTCTACATCCTGTTCCTGCAACTGGCCAGCGCGCACCATCTGCTGTCCGACCCGGGCATGAGCGCCGAGTGGAAGGTGCTGAATACCTCCTACTTCATGTACTTCGCGGTACTGGCCTCGATGATCCACGGCTTCACCGTTCCGGGCGCGATCGAAGCGGCTCAGCGCAAGAAGGGCTTCAACAACGGCCTGTTCGAGTGGCTGCGCAAGGCACCTTGGGGCAATCCCTTGTTCGCCGGCATGTTCATTTCCCTGGTCGGCTTCGGCTTCATCGGCGGCATCTCCGGTGTCGTGCTGGGCACCGAGCAGATCAACATGCTGATGCACAACACCTTCTACGTGCCGGGCCACTTCCACGCCACGGTCGTCGTCGGCACCACGCTGGCCTTCATGTCGATCACCTACCTGCTGGTACCGACCTTGTTCAAGCGTGAAATGCTCTTCCCGAAGCTGTGCCAGATCCAGCCCTACCTCTACGGCCTCAGCATGATCGTGCTGTCGCTGGTGATGATGGGAGCCGGTACCTTGGGCGTATCCCGCCGTCACTGGGATATGGCTTTCTCGGGTGCGCCGTTCCAGTATGAATGGCCGGGTGCCGCTTACCTGATGATGGGTCTTACCGGTATCTTCGGTGTGATCGCGGTCATCGGCGGCGGCCTGTGGATCGGCCTGGTGGTACTCTCCCTGCTGTTCGGCAAGAAGCTCGACGGCGGCGCGACCCACGACAAGCCGGTGCCGATTCCGGACCAGACCGTGGCCGCCAGCGCTGGCCATACCGGCAGCGAAGAGCATGCCAACGTAGCGGGTACGGTGGTTCTGGCAATGACCTTGCTGGTCTGCTTCGTCCTCTACTACTTCGTGAACTGGAAGTACCTGTCCGAAGTCTGGGGTCTCAGCTAAACTCAGCCCCGAGGGTTCCCCGCACCCGGTGCGGGGAACCTGCCTGAATCGGGCCTGGCAAACAGGCTCGATTCAAGCAGGTTTCAACAGTGACAAGAACTACAACGGACCCCACCCCATAGACACTCAATGGAATCGACGCTGCCCCCCACAAGATCGACCGGCATTCCCTTCCGCGCAATCATGGGCGTGTTCAAGCTGCGCATCGGCGTCGTCATCACTTTTACCGCCCTGGCCGGCTTGTCGGTCAGCACCGGCCCGAGCCTGACTTTGGTGCAGTTGATCACGCTGACGCTCGCGGTGCTGGTTTCCTCGGCCAGCGCCGGCGCCTTCAACCAGTATTACGAGCACGACACCGATCCGCTGATGTCGCGCACCCGCAACCGGCCCTTCGCCACCGGCGAAGTCCGGCACGGTCCGGTCTGGCTGGTGGTCATCTTCGGCCTGATGGCGATCTCGGTCGCCGCCGCCTGGCTCGCGCTGAATGCCTGGACCGCGCTGTTCACCTTCCTCGGCGCCTTCTTCTACGCCATCGTCTATACGGTCTGGCTGAAGCGCCGCACCTGGCTCAACATCGTGTTTGGCGGACTGGCCGGCAGTTGGGCCGTGCTGGCCGGCGCAACGGCGGTTGACCCACAGGTCGGCGCGGTACCGCTGTCCCTCGCCTTCGTGCTCTTCCTGTGGACGCCGCCGCACTTCTGGAGTCTGGCGATTGCCTACCGCGACGACTACGCCGCAGCCGGCGTGCCGATGCTGCCCGTGGTGGTCGGTGACCATCGCGCGGCCAAGGCGATATTCGGCAGCACCCTGCTGCTGGTCGCAGCCACATTGCTGCCGCTGGCCTTCGGCCTCGGCGCAATCTACTTTGCCGGCGCAGCTACCGGCGGCTTCCTGTTCATCCAGAAGGCCTGGCGCCTGGTGCAGAACACCAACCGTGAAACGGCCATGACGTGCTTCCACGCCTCGCTGGCTCAGTTGACTCTGGTACTCACTGCTGCAATCATCGACGCTCGTTTCTAGCCTGGCGTCCACCCCTGTGATCTGTTTTTCACTTCGTGCTGCATTGGCGGCAGCCCTGATCTTTTCGGCGAGTTGCGTCCTGTCCGCAGACAAGGCCCCGGGACCCAAACTCGTCGAACGTCCCCAGGGCGACCGAACCGGCCTGACGCTCACCACGCTCGACGAAAAGGCAGCGCTGCAGCTGTCGCAGAGCGTGATCGGCAAACCCGTTGGCGACCATGTACTGCTCGATCGCCAGGAACGACCGACACCGCTGTCCAAGTATCGCGGCAAGCCGTTGCTGGTCAATTTCGTTTATACGGCCTGCTTCAACGTCTGCCCCACCACCACGAAGAATCTGCAAAAAGCCGTGGAGACAACGGTCAACGTGCTCGGGGCCGATCGCTTCAACATCGTCAGCATCGGCTTCAACCAGCCCTTCGATTCACCCCAGGCAATGAAGATCTTTGCCACCCAGTACGGCATCGACCTGCCCAACTGGGAATTCCTCAGTCCGGCGGCAGCCATCGTCGACGAGCTGACGCAAAATTTCGGCTTCAGCTATGTCGCGACGACCGCCGGCTTCGACCACATGAACCAGGTCACCATCGTCGATGCCAATGGCAAAATATTCAGACAGGTGTATGGCGAAAAATTCACCGCCGAAGATCTGGCGGAACCGCTCAAGGCGATGATCACCGGCGCTCCCATTCCGCCGCAGACCGGCACGCTGGAGGAGATCGCCGACCGGATCAGAATACTCTGCTCGGTCTACGATCCCGTCAGCGGGAAATACCGCACCAACTATGCGCTGTATTTCGAGATCGCCGGTTTCATCAGCTTCATGTTCTTCATGGCCTGGGTGGCATGGAGCTTCATGAGAAGTCGCCGCAAGGACAAGATTCAATCGGGTTGATGCGAGTCAAGTCGGAAAGCCCCCGACTTGCATATCATCAACCGCTAATAGTCGGCCTTCGTCAACTAGCACCGACGTGATGGAATCTCCCAACGTGAGCTCGCACGCTTCCTTGCGCGGCAACGCGCAAACCCTCTTCGAACGCATCGAGAATTTTCTCGATGCGTCCTTTGGCGGCGCCGACAATCCCCTGCGCCATCTGGGCGCGCTGGGTCTGTATTTCCTCTGGATACTCGTCGCTACCGGGCTTTATCTCTATACGGTGCTGGATACCAGCATCGAAGGCGTCTACAGCTCGATCGGCTGGCTGTCGCAGGAGCAGTGGTATCTCGGCGGCATACTGCGCAGCCTGCATCGCTACGCCTCGGATGCCTTCGTCCTGGTCATGATGCTGCATCTGCTGCGGGAATGGGCTTTCGGCCGCTACTACGGCTTCCGTCTCTATTCATGGGTGACCGGAGTGCCGCTGATCTGGTTCGCCTATATCTCGGGCATCGGCGGCTACTGGATCGTCTGGGACCGCCTGGCGCAGTTTTCCGCCATCGCCACCACCGAACTGCTCGACTGGCTACCGATTTTCAGCTCGCCGGCAGTGCGCAACTTTCTCGCTCCCGACTCGATCAGCGACCGCTTCTTTACCGTGGTCATCTTCATCCACATCGCAATGCCGCTGATGCTGATTCTCGGTCTCTGGGCTCATGTCAATCGCATCAGCCGGGTGGACTACCTGCCGTCACGACGAGTCATGCTGGCGACCCTGGCCAGCTTTCTCGTACTGGCCCTGATCAAGCCGGCGTTGAGCGATGCGCCCGCCAATCTGGCCCTGGCGCCGGCCGAAATCAGGCTGGACTGGTTCATCCTGTTCATCCATCCGCTGACCAACATCACCTCGCCGGCGGCTGTCTGGGCATTCGTCTTCGGCACCACGATCCTGCTGTTCGCGCTGCCCTTTCTGCCGCACCCGAAGGCTCAGCCGATCGCCGTGGTCGACGCTGCCAATTGCAACGGCTGCAGCCGCTGCCACGCCGATTGCCCCTACGAGGCCGTCACCATGGCGATTCATCCCCACAAACCGGGCCACAAGATTGCCGTCGTCGATCCCGACCTGTGTGCCAGCTGCGGAATTTGCGCCGGTTCCTGCCCTTCATCGACGCCCTTCCGCAGCCAGCAAAGGCTGGTGACCGGCATCGACATGCCGCAGCAACCGGTCGATGTGATGCGTCAGCAACTCGAAGCCCAGCTGGCGAAGCTCGGCGGCACGACAAAGCTGGTCGTCTTCGGCTGCGACAAGGGCGCCGACGTACGCGGCCTGGCCGCAACGGACACCGCCGCAATCAGCCTGATATGCACCGGCATGCTGCCACCTTCCTTCATCGAATACGCGCTGCGCAGCGGCGTCGATGGCATCGTGGTGACGGGCTGCCGCGAGGGCGGCTGCGATTTCCGCCTCGGCATGGCATGGACGCAGGAGCGCCTTGCCCATCAGCGCGAACCGCATTTGCGCGGCCTCGTACCGCAGGACAGGCTGCGAGTGGTCCATGCATCCCGCAGCGAGGGCGAAAAACTCGCCGCGGCCGTGAAGGAATTCAAAGCCCGACTCGCAACACAACTGGTCGCCAGCAATAGACCTCCCGCCTATTCCCGGAGAAAAATCCATCATGGCTAAACCCGCCGCCATCGTCGGCCAGATCATCCTTTATGGCGCGTTTGCAGCCTTCATCGGCTACTTCGCGACCGCGCCCACCTACAAGCAGATACCCGACGACGTCGCGCTGATCAAGCTCTCGATGAGCCATCTGGGCGGCCGCGAGTGCCGCAAGCGCACCGCCGAAGAACTGGCCAAGATGCCGCCCAACATGCGCGCGCCCCTGGACTGTCCGCGCGGGCGTTCCGACATCAAGCTGGTGCTCGAGCTCGACGGCAAGCCGATGTTCGAAACCGTGATGCATCCCACAGGGCTTTCCAAGGACGGCGTCTCGACCGTCTACAAGCGCTTCGAGGTCAAGGCCGGCACCTACCAGCTCGGCATCAAGATGAACGACAACCTGGTCAATCCCGGCTTCAACCATGTCAAGGAAGCGCAAGTCACGCTGAAGCCGGCACAGGTGCTGGTGATTGACTTCAATCCGGACAAGGGCGGCCTGTTTTTCCAATGAGAAATCACCGGAAAATCGCAAATACACCCGACCGAACCTCCATCCTTCCGCGCGGATACAGACAATGCTGACCCTCCTCCAAAAACTCGTGCGCTGGTTCTTCATGCGTGCGGAGAACCTGTTCAACCACGCCTTCGGCGAAAAGATCAATCCCTTCTACCATCTCGGGACCATCAGCTTCTGGCAATTCTGGCTGCTGATAGGCACCGGGCTTTACCTCTACATCTTCGCCGATACCGCCGTGCATGATGCCTACGAATCCGTGGAGCGCATCACCCACGAGCAGTGGTGGGCCGGCGGCATCATGCGCAGCATTCACCGCTACGCCACGGACGGCATGATCCTGACCATGCTGCTGCACATGCTGCGGCACTTCGCCTATGACCGCTACCGCGGCTTCCGCTGGTTTTCCTGGGCCACCGGCATCGCCCTGATCTGGCTGATATACATCTCCGGCCTCAACGGCTTCATGCTGGTGTGGGACAAACTGGCGCAGTTCGTCGTCGTCGCCACCGCCGAGTGGTTCGATGTGCTGCCGATGTTCAACGGCACCCTGATCCGCAATTTTATCTACCAGGAAAACGTCACCAGCCGGCTGTTCACCCTGCTCGCCTTCATCCATCTAGGCGCGCCGCTGATCGCCGGCGTCCTCGCCTGGGTGCATGTGCAGCGCGTGCCGCGCGCCCACGTCAACCCGCCGCGCGAGATCGCGATTGCCTTCACCCTGATGTTCGTCGTGCTGGCGCTGGTGAAGCCGGTGGTCAGCCAGGGCGGCGAAGCCGACATGCTGGTGGTGCCGACCAACATCCAGTTCGACTGGTTCCAGATGCCGGTGCTGGCGCTGGTTTATGTCGTCAATCCGCTGTATCTGTGGTTCGGCATTGTCGGCTTGTCCACCTTGCTGTTCCTCGCCCCATGGCTGCCGCCCAAGCGCATGGGGTCGGCCCCGGCCGAAGCCGTCGTCACCTTCCACCCCGACCACCGCACCGTCGCCATCCGCTTCGACGAAACCCTGCTCGATGCCGGCCTGCGCCATGACATCAACCTGCCTTACGAATGCCGTAACGGCGGCTGCGGCCAGTGCAAATGCACGGTGCTGAGCGGCAATGTCGATCCCGGCCTGTATCAGCCGAGCGCGCTGTCGGCCGAGGAGCGCGCGGCGGGCAAGGTCCTGCTGTGCTGCGCCACCGCACTGGGCGACGTCGAGATCGAGTACGCAGCAGCAGCGGTGCCCAGTGCGGTTCGCCAGTACACCGCCTACGTGGTGAACATGGAAAAGCTGACCCACGACGTCATGCGCGTCATGCTCAAGCTGCCGCACGGGCAACAGATTCCGTTCAAGGCCGGGCAGTACATCAAC
Source organism: Rhodocyclaceae bacterium (assembly GCA_006218025.1). Lineage (GTDB taxonomy): Bacteria > Pseudomonadota > Gammaproteobacteria > Burkholderiales > Rhodocyclaceae > Sulfuritalea. The sequence goes on from VBWA01000015.1 coordinate 29,938, forward strand.
ATCATTCTCGACGACGGCCAGCGCCGCGCCTTCTCCTTCGCCAATCCGCCCCATCAGCCCGACCTGATCGAACTGCAGATTCGCCTGATGCCGGGTGGCCGCTATACCACCCATGTGTTCGAACACATGAAGGAAGACGATGCCGTGCAGTTCGAAGGCCCGCTGGGTGATTTCTCATTGCGCGAATCCGAGCGTCCGATCGTGTTCGTTGCCGGCGCCACCGGTTTCGCGCCGGTCAAGAGCATGGTCGAGGATGCCTTCCATCGCGGCCTCAAGCGCCCCATCCATCTCTACTGGGGCGTGCGCCAGCTGGCCGACCTGTATCTGCCGGACCTGCCGCAACGATGGGCGCGGGATCACGCGAACTTTCACTTCATCCCGGTGCTCTCCGATGCCGCGCCAGAAGACAACTGGAGCGGCCGCACCGGGCTGGTGCACGAAGCCATCCTCGAAGACTTCCCCGACCTCAGGGGCCACGAGATCTACGCCTGCGGCTCGGTGAAAATGGTCGAGGCGATTTTCCCGTCGCTGAAGAATCAGGGCGCCGAGGAAGGTATGTGCTTCTCCGATGCCTTCAATATTTCGGCGCGCTCGATGGCGTTCCAGCCGAAACAGTAGACCGGCGAATGCGCACGGCGGGCCCGGGCCGCCGTCCCGCCGGCGCCAGCGCGGTGCGTCCCTTCGGGAACTTTCCACGCGGCCGCGTACTTGACCGAAATCAAGGTGAACCTGCAATACTCACGGTAGCGTAAGTTCCATCCTGCGGTGACGCCTCTTAGCCCCGCGGAAATCAGCAGCCCGTCCAGAGGCCGCGAGAATTTGGAGAGACACATGCCGTCGCAGAACGACATCGACCGAAAGGACGTACTGAGGACGCTTCCCCTGTTTGCAGGACTCATTCCGGAACTCCTTGACGAACTGACGCGCGGATCGCACAACGCCACGTTTCAACGAGGTCAGGCCGTTTACCGGCCCGGCGACAGCGCTGGCGCGATGTATGTCGTGCTGGCGGGCCAAGTCAAACTGGCCCTGTCGTCCAATCGCGGGCAGGAGAAGGTCATCGATGTCATTGAAGCGGGGCGATCTTTTGGCGAAGCCGAGCTTTTTGGCACTCACTCCTATCTTGCAGGTGCCCAGGCAGTGAAGCCGACACAGCTGCTGTGCATTGGTGGGGAGCACGTTCGCCGCATCATGACGCTGGACCCGCGCGTCACGGAGCGCATCATCAATGGGCTGGCGCATCGCCAGATTCAGATGGAAGCCGAACTGGCGGCGAGCCATTTCTGTTCCGGCAGCCAACGACTGCTCGAATTCTTTCTGTGGCTGGCGGGTCCGGATCGCGCCCCGGCCGGCGACACGCAGGTGACCCTGAACATCAGCAAATGCCTGCTGGCCTCGCGCTTGGACATGCAACCGGAAACCCTGTCGCGCGCCTTGCGCGATCTGACCGAAGCGGGCTTGATTGCCGTCGACAAATACCACATCAGCCTGAGGAACGCCAAAATCGCGCGCTATCTCGCCGATGAACCCTCGGCACGGTCGATCATCCTGCCGGAGCGCCTGCGCCTGCCGCATGCCAAAGGTAGTGGCCATGCGGTGGCGAGCTCCGCATCCGGCGCCGTAGAACAGGGCGCCGATACCAGACCGTTCCGCGACGCGATCAACAAGGCCGGCCGCCAGCGCATGTTGTCGCAGCGCATGGCGAAGTCATGGCTGATGCTGGAGCGGGGCGTCATGTCCCGACGGGCACGGTTGATCCTGAGGCAATCGGCGGACATGTTCGACAGCCAAATGGCGGAGCTTGACGCTTTGCCCGGCAGCGCCGAGAGCCGCACGGCTTGCACCGAACTCGGCGAGGTCTGGCGCCCCTATCGGGCATTGCTGGTTTCGCAGCCCGGCCGGGACACAGCGCAAGAACTGTTCAGCATGAACGAGGCCGTGCTGGCGGCGGCAGACAAACTGACGCTCAGCTTCGAAAAGGCCGATGGCACTCCGCAAGGCAAGCTGGTCAATCTGGCCGGGCGGGAACGCATGCTGTCGCAGCGCGCCGCCAAGTTCTTCATGTTCCGCAGCATGGGCATCGAGGTGTCCGCCTCCCGGGCCGAACTGAAGCGTACCCATGATGAATTCTCGACCGCACTGGTCGAGTTTGCGGCGGCGACACGGGGCCAGCCGAAGATCAAGGACGAACTGGAGAAAGTGGCACGACACTGGAACACATTGCAGTCCGCGATGACAAGTCATGATCGCCTGCCCTTCGCCCCCATCGCGCGCAAGGTATTTGCCACCAGCGAAAATCTGCTGCAGCGCATGGATACAGCCGTGAACCTGTATGCAGGGCTACCCGCCTGAGAGTCGGCAACAAAGCGAACAGCGCGCTCGACCCGGCGGCATGCAGCTATTGATCCGGCATCAGTGAACTTGAAACCACCGTTCGGGCTGAGCCTGTCGAAGCCCTGCGCGGCCTTCGACAAGCTCAGGGCGAACGTTCAAGTAGGTTGCAGCCGGCTCAATAGCGCCCGCCCGAAACGTCAATCGATGCCCCGGTTGTGTAGGAGGCATCGTCGGAGAGCAACCAAAGCACTGCCTTGGCAACCTCTGCGACAGTTCCGCCCCGTTTCATCGGAATCGCGCCCTTCATTCGATCCACCCGATCGGGGTCGCCGCCGCTGGCATGAATATCGGTATGGATAATTCCGGGACTGACGACATCGTCCTCGACAGCGACGTCGGCCTGAACGGCGAGCGCTACGCCGCCCTTCGCGGCAATCGAGGCAACCACCTCATCGGCGGCATCGCGATTGCTCAGGTAACTCACGCAAACCGCGTAATCGTTCTGCGCAGCGAGGCGTGCGACTGCGGCGCCGATGCCTCTTGAACCGCCGGTAACGATCAACACTTTCTTCACACTTGAACGGGGTAGCATGATCTACTTTCCATTGATCGCCAATTGGTGACAAGACCGGCAGGTCTTGAATTCCCGGGAGGGTGGATTGCACGTGTCCATGGTTCGCTATCTCGCTGTGCTGGGCGCGCTGCTTCAGGCAGGGCCAATAGTAGCCGACACTCTTGCCGGAAGGGTCAGCGGCATCAGCGACGGCGCCACCATCACCGTGGTGGACACCGCCAGGGCCCGGCACACCGTCCGTCTCGCCGCGATCGACGCTCCCGAAGCCAGGCAGCCATTCGGTCGGGAATCAAAGCAGCATCTGTCCGACCTGGTGTTTGGCAAGGAGGTCAAGGTCGAATGGCGTCAGCGTGATCGCTACGGACGCATCGTCGGCAAAGTGATGGTGCAAAACACTCCCTGTCCGACCTGCCCACCGGCACTCGATGCCGGGCTGGCGCAACTCGAGGCCGGACTTGCATGGTGGTATCGCGAATACCGGCGCGAGCAGTCGCTGGCAGACCAGGGGTACTACGAATACGCCGAGTTCGACGCAAAGGCCAGGCGGATCGGATTGTGGCAGGACGAGGCGCCGTTGCCGCCGTGGGAGTGGCGCAGAAGAAACCAGATCGTGGCCCGGCTGGTCACAGCCCCGGAGCCATTCTCGCCGCAGAGAACGAGCATGCGTTCGGCGTCACGCGACCACTCATGATGCCGCCATCCTGTCCCTGAGCCATCGTCCGATCTCCTGGATTTCTTCGAGGCAGACCGAGTGCGGCATCGGGTATTCATGCCATTCGACCCGATGGCCGTGACGCATCAGGAAGTCCCGCGCACGGATTCCCAGTTCGGGCGATACCACGTCGTCTTCGCTGCCATGGGCCGCGAAAATTGGCACAGCCTTGTTGGCGACCGTCGCTTCGTCTTCGAGCAGCTGCGGGTTCGGGATGTAAGTCGATAGCGCGATGACGCCGGCCAGGGTTTCCGCATGGGTCAGTGCCGTCGTATAAGCCATCGCGCCGCCCTGCGAAAAGCCCGCCAGAAAAACCCGCGAGCAAGGCACGCCGCGTTGATTCTCCCGTTCGATGAGGCGCCGTATCGCCTGTCGCGACGCAATGATTCCAGCAGCGTCAACGGTACGGCTATTGCTATCCAGGGAAACGATGTCGTACCAGGCCGGCATCACGTAGCCGCCGTTGCAGGTGACCGGCATCTGCGGCGCGTGCGGAAAGACGAAGCGCACGCCGGGGTCGCGAGCCAGGCCCAGCTCCGGCACGACCGCTTCGAAATCCGAACCGTCGGCGCCCAAGCCGTGCAGCCAGATCACCGAAAACCGCGGCATTGCGGCGGTCTCTAGCTCGATGGCGGGCAACAATTCGTCCAAGTGGCGTTCCTCGTGCGGTCGATGGAATTGCGGCTAGCGCTGCTGTCTGCGCTGCCAGCCGGTCATCGCCTTGAGGCAGACCAGCACGAACATGATGCCGCCGATGACGGCGATCAGGCCGCCCAAGCCCATCATGCCCATGCCAATTTTCTGCGGCAGCGTGGTCAGGGCCTGCTCGGCGCCGGCCACCTTGCGCTGCACGCCGTAGCCGCCGGACCAGGCCAGGCCGAGGATATGAATCAGTTGGCCGCCGCCATAGACGTACGGCTGCCAGCGCGCCATGCGCCCCTCCACCACGCCGAAACCCAGTTGCGGCAGCAGCACGTAGGCCAGCCCCATGAAGGCCAGCGTCACGCCGACCGTGGAGCCGTGATAGTGCGCCGGGATCACCACGTTGACGCCCTGGATCATGTAGGCCAGCACGCCGCCCACGGCGAACAGCGAGAACGAGGCGATGAAGGCCGACTTCGCCGGATGCGCCGCAGACTTGCGCGTGGCCCACAGACTGAGGAAGCCGACCAGGATCAGCGGCGCCATGTAGGGATGGCCCCAGATCATCAGCTTGGCGAAGAGTTCCATGTGCGGCAGCTCGCCCGCCGGAATCGTGAAGTAGATCGCCGGCACCACCAGCAGCGGCAGCGCGGCAATCCAGAACATGGCCGAGAGCGCACGCGGCGAAGCGACTGCCGGCTGGCCGAGGTGTGCCGCGATCCACAGCCAGGCCACCACCATCAGCAGTGCATGCTGGAACTGCAGCGTATGACCGCCGCCCCAGAACAGCACTTCGAAATAAATCTTTTCCTCGATCCGCGGCACCACGAGCCAAGACCAGACGAAGGCCGCCAGCGCGAGAAAGCCCGCTACCGCTCCGACGAAGGCGCCGAGTTGCAGCGGCGCGCCGAAGAAAGGACGCGGCCAGGTGGTAATCAGCGCGCGCAGCACGGCGAGGCTGAAACCCGCGCCGCAAATCCACAGCGAGGCGTAAAAGGTGTTTTGCTGCAACACCGGGATGTAGTTGTTGAGCACCGGCACGGCGCCCGGCAGGAAGGGCGAAACCGTCATCACCGCGGTGCCGACCGCAGCCAGCGCGAAACCGGCCCAGCCCAGCCACGCCACGCCGCCGCGGCCAACGGCACTCCAGATCACGGCGGCAAACGCCATGAACCAAATTGCCACGGAAAGGTCCACGTGGACCACCAACGCGGAGCGGAAGAAGTCCTTCAGCGGGAATACGTCCTGGATGCCCGGCGTGCGCGACAGCACCAGCAGGATGGCGAGCAGGCCGGAACCGATCAGCGCCATCAGCCCCAACCATAACCATGCCCGGGCAAGCGTTTTTGGCGCCCCTTCGGCAACCGTGACGATATGCGAATTCACTATGACCCCGTAAAAAATGTGGAAGTGTGCGGCAAGGCCGAATGGTACACTGAACGCCCTTCTGACACCCCTGCATCAGGCCTTCCATGAAACTGCTGTCGGCGTTTTTTTTCTGCATTGCCACGCTGCTCGCCGGGTGTTCCGAGCCGACGCACTTCGTCTCCACCGATCTCTCGGCGGTTGATTGGGGCAAGGATTTCAACCTCACCGATCACAACGGAAAGGCACGCCGCCTCGCTGATTTTCAGGGCAAGGCCGTCGTAGTGTTCTTCGGCTATACCCAGTGCCCCGACGTCTGCCCCACCACGCTGTCGATCATGCGCGAGACGATGAGGCTGCTCGGTGACGATGCCAAACGCGTGCAGGTGCTGTTCGTCACCATCGACCCGGCGCGCGATACCGCCGCCTTGCTGGCCCAGTACGTACCTGCGTTCGACCCGAGCTTCCTCGGCCTGTATGCCGACGAAAAGACCACCGCCGCCGTGGCGAAGGACTTCAAGGTGTTCTATGCCAAACAACCGGGATCGACGCCCGGCAGCTACAGCGTCGACCACTCCACCGGCAGCTATGCCTTCGACCCGCAGGGGAAACTGCGACTGCTCATACGGCATGGCGAGAGCCCCGCCAACGTCGCCGCCGATTTGAAACTGCTGCTGGCCGGCAAATAACGGACATGACTTTGACAGGCATCCCTGAGCATGAAAGTCATGCCCGTCTTCCCTCTCCCCCAACCCCTCTCCCGCAAGGGGAGAGGGGAGCGTCGAGAGTCGCAGGCGCGACTTTCACGTTAAATCACAAGGACTCCCGATGAAACAACTCGTGCTACTGCTTGCCTGCCTAGCGCTGCCCGTCGCGGCGGCCGAACCCGCCAAAGACGCTGCCAAGGCCCCCATCAATCTGGACATCGGCACGCCGACGGTGATTGTCGTCAAGCACGCGCTGGCGCAGCGCACTTCGCGCCTTGTGCGCTTTTACGAAGCCGGCGAAATCGGCCTGGGCAAGGATGGCTTCATCTACCTGCGCGACGGCGTCAAAATGTCGCTGGCCAAACGCCAGATCGCGGAAAAGCTGATCGACATCGAGAACGAGGAACGCAAGGCGCTGATCCAGGCGCTCGCCGACAGCAACGGCCGGCGCGACGCCGAGCCGGAAATATGGCAACTGATGCGCGAGCGCTGGCACAAGCAGTGGAAGTCCGGCTGGTGGCTGCGCGACGCGGAAGGCAAGTGGAGCAGGAAACCCTGATCCGACACCATGCCAGCGCAGACTCCTCCTTCCACGAAAAAGGCACAGGCCAGGCGCAGCACTGACAAGGCGGCACTGAGCCCTGCCGCCGCTGCGGGCCGGCAGTCCGAAGAGCCCTGGGATGAGACCGCCTGCGATGCCATCATCGAGCAGTTGTGGACCTTGCGCGGCAAATTGCTGGCCTACGAAAAGAGCCTGGCGCCCCATCTGGAGACCCTCGACCCCGGCTATCGGACGAGTGCCCGCAATTTCGCCCACTACCTGCGCTTGCGCCAGAGCGACCGTCGCCCGCTGCAGGAATCGCTGGCCCGCGTCGGCCTGTCTTCGCTCGGGCGCGCCGAATCCCACGTTCTGGCCAATCTCGACAAGGTGCTCGGCATCCTGCACCGGATGACAGGCAAGCCCTGGCACCCCCCGCGGGAGGATGAACCGGTGGGCATGGAGAGCAGCCGCAAACTGCTCGAACGGCACACCGACGAACTGCTCGGGGCACCGCCGCCGGAAAGAGCCGTGCGCATCATGGTCACCTTGTCGACGGAAGCGGCCGCAGACTATGGCCTGATACGGCAACTGGTCCAGTCCGGAATGGACATCGCCCGCATCAATTGCGCCCACGACGGGCCGGACGAATGGCGCGCCATGGCCGCCAACGTGCGCCGCGCGGCGAAGGCGGAACGGCGCCCGGTGCGCATCCTCATGGATGTCGGCGGACCGAAGCTGCGCACCGGCGCCCTTCCCGCAGGCGCCGCCGTCCTCAAACTGCGGCCTCAGCGCGACGAGTTCGGCCGGGTCGTGATGCCCTGCCTCGTCGGCTTGCGCGCCAGCGGCGCCAGCCTGCCGGTGACGGGTGCGTCGGCCCATGTCGGCGTCGACGCGGCGTGGCTCGAACAGCTGGAACTGGGCGATCACCTCGACCTCACCGACGCACGCGGCGCCAGGCGCAGTCTCCGGGTGGTGCTGCGGGAAGAGGGCGGCGCCCTCGCGGAGTGTGCGCGGACCGCCTATCTGGTCGCGGAAACCCGACTCAAGCGGCGGCGCAAGGGTGCCCGTCCGCGAAGCAGCAGCGTGTCCGATCTGCCGAGTCCGGAGGGAACATTGCAGCTGGTGCGCGGCGGAATCCTGCACCTGACACGCGACGCCAATCACGCGCCGGTTTTCAAATCGAAGAGAAAGCAGCAGCTTCCCGTTCCCGCCGTGGCGTGTACCCTGCCCGAGATATTCAAGGACGTCTGCGTCGGCGAACGCATCTGGTTCGACGACGGACGCATAGGCGGCGTGATCCGGCGCGTCGAAGCGAACTGGCTGGAGGTGGAAATCACCCATGCCCGGGACTGCGGCGAAAAGCTCGCCAGCGACAAGGGCATCAACCTCCCGGACAGCCAGCTCAAGCTCCCGGCCCTGACCGCGAAGGACCTCGAAGATCTGGCCGTCGTCGCGCAGGAGGCGGACCTGGTCGGCCTTTCATTCGTGCAGCGTGCCAGCGACATAGCGGCCTTGCGGGCCGGCCTTGCCCAGCTTGGCAAGCCGGACCTCGGCATCGTGCTCAAGATCGAAACGCGACGGGCCTTCGAAAATCTTCCGGAGCTGTTCTTCTCGGCGATGGCGAGCAAGGCGGCGGGAATCATGATCGCGCGCGGCGACCTGGCCGTCGAATGCGGCTATGAACGCCTTGCCGAGGTTCAGGAGGAAATCCTCTGGGCAGCGGAAGCGGCGCACATGCCGGTGATCTGGGCCACCCAGGTTCTGGAAACGCTGGCCAAGACCGGCTTGCCCTCGCGCGCCGAAATCACCGACGCCGCGATGGGCGAGCGGGCGGAATGCGTGATGCTCAACAAGGGTCCGCACATCGCCGAGGCCATGCGCACCCTGAACGACATTCTGCGTCGCATGCAGGCGCATCAGGCCAAGAAGCGGTCGCTCCTGCGCGCATTGCGCGCGTGGACGCTGCCGTCGGATATCAAGAGCCAGTAGCGCGAACGGCTCGCGGCCCGGAATCAAACCGCGCAGCGCGGGATTGATTGATGCGACAGCAAGAATCGCCGTCCCGCCAGCGCCGACTTTCCGGAACAGTGCAAGCCCGCACATATTGATCCGCAGCCGACCCCTGCTCGCCGAAAGGCTACCGTTCCGATTGAGCGCCTGACTGAAGGGCAAGTCCCTGCCAAGCGCGACCGGTCAGCAAACTTAGCAGGAACGGCTGCTGATCGGCCGAAGCGGTCAATCGCCCGAGCACTCGACACAAGCTAACCCGATGTCCGCTGTACATGCTCCCGTTGAGCGTCGTCAATGTCATCGCCTCGAGGATAGCGAAATCAAATCCAAGCGTAGCGCAGGTCCTTTTGCCACATTACGACGTCAATTCGTCTTGCCAGTGCATGAGCACATCCCACCGCAACGGCATGTTCGTGGAACATTCGTTGATCGGCCACAATCTCGCTTACTTGCTGCTTCCCCGAGCTGAACTCACAAATCTCCATAATGTGAGAAACATCGTTCGCACGGTCCTGTCCGATCTCCTCGGTGATAACAAGAATGTATCGTGATGGCAATACGGATGCCTTAGTGCGCTCCCGGGATGTCTGAAGAAGGATTTGTATGCGTTTTTCGAACAATGTATGGGCATAGTGGTGTATCGGAGCATCCATTCCCTCAGGTTGTTCCTGCGCCCATATTGTCCAGTCGTCAAAGGTGATCGGAACCAAGACAAGCGGCTTTAGCTCGCATATACGTTCGGCGCGCGCGCGTTGTTGCTGCCATTCGTTAAAGCTATTCCCGAGCCAAGGGGGGTACGCGAGACCTTGCCTAAATCGCTCCCATTGTTCATACGATAGTTCGGCAAAAATCGTGGCTACAGGTGGGCAGCGCGACAGACCGGTCGAGTTTTTTCGCGGCCGACCGTTTCGAAAGAATTTGGACTTACTACCAATCGGAGGAGCTGGTTTTACGTACGTAACACCGTCCACGTCAAACTCAGTATCGATGACCGGCCCTTTGGTGCTATCGCTGTCTTGCTGGCCCTGAATTAGTGCTGTCATGCGCTTCGTCGCCAACGCATCCCATCCCGCTTTCAGTCGTTCGAACGGAGCGAGCGGACGGTCGAGCCTTATTGGGATGTAGTTGATAGGCCAGAGGAAGAAACTGTCGAACGTATCGCTGTAGAAGTAGCAACCCGACACGATAACGCCATCTATGTTCGAGGTATCGTTCGTAACTCGGTGTACGATCAGCTTCGTCAGACTCTCATTGTCGAGGGCGGTATAGCCGTTGTTTACGATCCACAGCACCGACATACTCGATGAAGGGAATTCAGTTCTCGATTGTCTGAGTTGATGCTTTGCTGACCGAACAGCATTCTTTACCGGGCCCTCCATCGCCCGGTCGAATTCGCGTCGAGCAGTTTCTGGCAGCGCATTCGGGTCTAGGACGACCACTGGCCGGCTGGGTGAACAGTGGGATCTGAACAGAGAGGCCAATCTAGCTTGGCGCTCCTGTTTCTTCAGTCCATTCTCTTCTAAGATCTTCAGTTCGATGACAGCATCGCCAAGAATATAGTCGGCCCCGCGTTTGTCGCGGCGATCTGCGTTCTTATGTGCGCGATCCCCCCCGGCGGAGACGATTACTCCATCGATCTCGCCCTCTGATATCAGCTGTATGCAGAAGTGCTCCATCTTCAGCTCAGAACGTATAGCCAGTAGTATTGCTCGGTAGCGACATTATGTTGTAAGGATGGTGAATTCGTACAAATAGCCGGGGAACTCGATGCGCAAGAAGAAAAAGATAGTGGCGGACGACGGCTTTGAAATCGGCCCATTCAGGATGATGCGATTCGGGAAAATGAATGTTCTTCAGAATCGCATGAGCAAGGACCAACACGCCCAATTCATGGAGCGTCTAGCAAGCCGCCATCAAGAGGTCTGCGATGAGATCGATGCAGCAGTTTGGCGCATTGCAGCTACCGTTGCTAGGTTCAGTCCGCTTTCCCTTTTGCATCGTGCTTACTGGGAGTATCTGCCCAGTGCGATGGGGGTATGTTCAGAAATTGAAATCGGAAGGGAAGGGCTCGAAAAGCGATTCATTGTTGAATATCTGCAAAGCGTGATTTGCGCAGTCGCGCCCATGGCCGTGCAAGACGAGCAGCCTACTGAAGATGAATGGAAGGCGCTGACAACAGATATTGCAGGCCTCCTGAATAAGATTCTTTCCGAATACTTCATGACTCATACGGCGTGGGCCAAACGCAACGATGTCGACTTCGACGAGCAGCGAGAGAAATTTTCGGTGGAGGCACAGATTCATTGGCTTGGAGTGCGGGGGGATCGCTACTTATGTCATGACCTTCCGCATTTTCACGATCTGCTGTCGCCTCATGACACCGAGTTTGTGCATCTATTCGGCATTTCTTCAGAGGAAATACTTCGTGGCATAGAGCGGATCATCCGAAATTTCACTCGAGGGCCGCGAGATGCAATGGAGGAACTAGACACCTTCCAACACCAAATGTTCGACGCACTTCACGAGTACGAGGATTCGACTGGTGACACCCGTGCCCCCGCCGACTTGATGGACAAGGTGATCCGAGAAAATGGGTGGCAGGAATGGCGTGACAAGGTTCTTGAAGATGCGATTGGCTGCGGTCTTTTTGACATGGAGGCTGCCACAGGTTGGCCTAGAACATTACTCGATAGTCTTTCTTGGCAGCCCGGTGAGGACGCTGCCTTCCTTGCGGCCGGCGCATTCTGCGGCTGGCCTTTGCGGGTATTGCCTATCTGGAAACGGCCCTTCATTAAGATTGACGGTCGTTATTACGCCTTCAGTATTTATGCGCTTACGGACCACGGGTATCGAATCTTCCAGCGGACCCTCGTGAACCTCGACCCGGCATATAGAGAGACCTGGAACGTGCGCCAGAAAGAAGTTTCCGAGGCGCTTCCGCTCTCCCTCTTGAGTCGCCTGCTCCCCACCGCGAAGACGCATCAGTCGGTGTACTACAAGTGGCCTATAGGGCCAAGTGGGACGAAACAATGGTGCGAGACCGACGGGCTGCTAATTTATGACGACCACCTGATCGTGTTAGAGGTAAAGGCCGGAGCCTTTACCCATACTCCGCCCAGCTCTGACTTTCCCGCCCACATAGAGTCTCTTGACGCATTGCTACGTGCGCCGTCCGAGCAGACAGATCGATTCTGTGCCTATCTTGAGAGTGAGCCACGGGTAGCAATATACGATTCCGAACACCGTCAGATTGGAGTGCTCGAGCAAGGCAGTTTTCGGTGCATCACGCGCTGCTGTGTCACGTTGGATCAGCTTACGGAGTTCGCTGCAAGGGCAGAGAATCTGAACGAACTAGGTGTCAACGTTGGCAGTAGTCCTGTTTGGACGGTTTCTGTTGACGACCTTCGTGTGTTCGCTGACGTCATCGATAACCCTCTGATCTTTTGCCATTTCCTAGAACAGCGAGCGAAGGCCTTTTTATCGCCTGCACTACAGACCGACGACGAACTGGATCACCTTGCGTTGTACCTTTCCCACAATCACTACTCGACCTACGCGGAAGATTTTGAGTTTGACACGCCCGTTCATTGGCACGGATACAGAGAGGGGCTCGATAGGTATTTTTCCGCGAAGGTGGGTGGCGACCCAAGTGACGTACCAGGCCAGCCGATACCGACGCGTCTGAGAGAAGTTATTGACGCTCTTGCACGAGCCAATGCCTCCGGCCGATGCAAGGCGGCGGCATGGATACTAGACATGGGCGGAGACTTCCGAATCCAAGCGAGCACCCTGATTGATCAGGTGTTAGAAGAGCAGCAACGACTTGGACGGCAAAAGCCCGCCACCTGCGTCGGGGAAATACCAATTACGTTCTATTGCTCAGTGGAAGGTGTTGTCCGCCATGATGACCACCTTGTGAAACTGCATACGCTAGCCACACTTAAACTTTCGCGTGAGTCCGAGCGTTTAGCGCTGAAACTTGACTACTCCCCCGACAAGCGCCTCCAAGCGGTTAGTCCGATCTTTTTTTCCGACAGAGATGTTGAAACCGTCGACGAAAAGGAACTGGCCGGTTATTCACAGCGTATGGTCGATAAGCGATTCCAAGCTCACTTCGCAAAAACGGGGCGGCACAAAATCGGCCGAAATCAGCCCTGCCCATGTGGAAGTGGGAAGAAATACAAGAGATGCTGCGGGGCACCGTCATTCGTGCGCTGAGGACCATCAATTTGCCGACCGCCGCACTTCCATGTGGCATCTATCTTCAATAGTATGTGCTTGACATCATCGCTGCAAAGCGGTCTTTCAGGACTCGCTTGAACTTTCCCGCCACCGTCCGCAATGGCCGAATAACCGCCGTATCGCCAGCGCCGACTTTCGGCGTTGGGCAGTACGACCGTTGTCGCCGACAACCCGACGCTCTCACTGCCTCGCTTCGAGCTCGCCATCTGCAGATACAAGGCCTTCACCTTCTCCCCCGTGCAGGGAATCCCCGGCCTGGGCCTCGTTCATGGCCGCAGGCCGGCTTACTTGTTCTGCTCGTCGTAGCTCGACAAGCTGACACCGGCGGCGGCGAGGCATTCGCGCAAGTACTTGATGTCGGTCTTGCCGAACTCGTTGCCGTGATGGGGATGGTGCACGGTGAACTCGTGCCGGTTCAGGGTGACGCGAAAGCGCGCGCCGTGGCCCGGTTCGACAGTGGCACCCAGGTGATGAAGCAGCGACTCGACTTCACGCCATTGCACATTGCTGCTGATCGGGTCGTGGAAGATTGCCTGCAGGACGTTGCGGTGTTTGTTGCTCATTGCCGGCCCCCTGGTCGATCGCGACCCCGCAACGATACATCAGTGCAGCGATACACGGATAGCCTCAGTGGCTCGTTCCCTCAGAGCGCGTGATCTTGTTGTAGAGGTTGTACTTGCCCACCGGCTTGTCCATCGGGATGCGCTTGACCTCCTTGAAGGTGGCGGCGTCGAACACGATCAGCGCGCCGCCGTCGGCCTTGCGCTCCCACAGGCTGGCCAGCACGTACTTGCCGTCGCGGGTGAATTCGACATGGGCCAGGGTCTTGCCCGGATTGGTCTTCACCTCGGCGACTTTCTCCAGCGTGCGTTTGTCGATCACCTGCAGCGTGTCCTTGCCCTTCGACATCATCGAATCGGTCCAGGCATAGGGCGTGTTCTCGTGGCTGCGCATGAAGAATCCGGGACCGAGGGTGGGGATGGTCTTGATCGTGCTCCAGTCCTTCATGTCGATCACCGTGATTACCCCCTCCTTGAGATTCGGCGTGGCCATCACCATGCGATCCTGCGCGCCCTGCGGCGGGCGGTAGTTCCAGGTGATGCCGGAGCCGAGATGCGGCATGCCGGGCAGCTTGAGGTCGGCGATCTTCTTGCGCACGTCGAGGTTGACCACCTGGCCCTTGCCGGCTTCGCGGCTGGAGCCCATCAGCTCGGAGTAGTTCTGGGTGAAGAAGAAATCGTCGAGCGGTTCGGACAGGAAGCTGCGGCGCGGATTGAGGAAGCCGGGGATGAAGCTGCCTTCCTTGTACTTGAAGTCGTGCACCATACCGACGGGAATGTCGTCGGCCTTCGGGTTGTAGCTGATCTCCCAGACCTCGGGCACGTCCTTCAGCGCGGCGACGAAGCTCTGGCGCGGTGCCGCGTCATACACTGCGGAGACGCGCGAGCTTTCCTTGCCGTCCTTGCTGACGACCTGATGCACCTTGAGCAGGTTCAGGTCGGCATCGAGCAGCACCAGCGTGTGCGGCAGGTAGTTGGCCACCGCGAGGTATTTGCCGTCGCCCGAGACGGCGACATTGCGCGTGTTGATGCCGGCGCGGATTTCGGCCACCACCTGAAGATTCCAGATGTCGAACTTGGTGATCCAGCCGTCGCGCGAAGCGAAGAACACATAGCGTCCGTCGGGCGTGAACTTCGGCCCGCCGTGCAGGGCGTAGCGGCTGGGGAAACGATGGATCGGCTCCAGCTTGTCGCCGTCGAGCACCGTGACATTGTGGTCGCCGGTCTCGACCACGATGAACAGGTTCATCATGTCCACGCCCTTGAAGATCTCGGCGGGTTTCGCCGGCAGGCTGCCCGTGGCGAAAGAAACGATGCGCGAGGCCTTGATGTCGGCTTCGGTAAAAGTCGGCGCTGGCGACACGGCGGTGTAGATGTAATCGGCCAGCGCGGCGATCTCGTCCTTGGCCAGACGATCCGTAAAACCCAGCATCTGGGTTGCCGCGCGGCCTTCGGTGATGGTCTTGATGGCTTCCGGCTTGCGCAGGCGCGACAGGCTCTCCGGCAGCAGTGCCGGGCCGGTCACGCCGAGCCGGCCGGGACCATGGCAGACGGCGCAATGCTGCTGAAAAAGTGCAGGGGCGTCGGCAGCGGCGGCGGAAAGTGCGACAAGGGCCAGCAGTGCGGGAACAGCCCGCGCTGCGCGGCGAATGCTGGAACAACGGCTTGCGAACTCATGCCTCATGCGATGGGTCATCCCTGGTCAAGATTGGCGCGAAACGCTCCGCAAAGCATAGCGGAGAAACCGCGCCCAACCTTGATTTCGGCTAACCCTTGTGGCGATAGGTAGCACCAAACGTGAAACCCGTCATGCCCGCGCAGGCGGGCATCCAGTGCCTTGTCTTTCTGGGTTCCCGCGTTCGCGGGAACGACGAATGCTGGGCTTTGTTCAGAAGCGGCCGTCGTCGAGTTTCAGCGGCAGATCCTTCGTCACCTGCTCGAAGCTGAGGATGCGCTTGCCCTTGTGGTCCTTGAGGAAATCGGCCGCGTCCTCTTTGTTCGCCAGAGGTACGAACTCGTGGCCCATCGGGCCGAGCACGTCGGAACCGATGACGTAGAGCGCCTTGCGCGCATCGACCGGCTGCAGGTTGTAGAAATCGGTCACCCGGATTGCCGCCATGTCCTCGCGCTTGTGGCCCGCCGCGTACTTCGCCGGCTCGAACCACATCTTGAACATGTCCTTGGCGCCGTCGAAATGATGCGCATGGCCGTCCTTGTAGACAATGGTCGCCACCCAGTTGGGATATTTGGCCACCAGCATGCCGCACACCGGGCAAAGATCCTTCGGCCCCGGCTTCGGCAACTTCGCCACGCCCTGCGCCAGCGCCGCCGCAGGCAGCAGCGACGAGAGCAGGAACACGAGCAGTGCGCGGCGATTCACGGCGAGATCAACCCGGCTTCTGCATCATCATTTTCTTGCGGCGCTCTTCGCGGTTCTTGCGGATTTGCGCGACGTCCTCCGCCATGCCGAGGTAGGACTGCTTCATGGCCTCGTCGAAGTCGCCGAGCGTGCCGCCGTGCTTGGCCTGATGCGCCTTGGCGACATCCGCCGCAGCGAAGGAATGCTTGCTCTTTTTGGTCATCACATGCTTGATGTCGGCGCCGATCAGATAGCTCAGCTTCTCCACCGGCAGCAGCGGACTCGGCTCGGCGGCGCTGGCGAAATCCGGCCCCCAGATCATCTTCGGCTCGCGGTCGACATTGACGCCGAGGCTCAGGGCCAGGCAATGGATCGAGCAGGTGCCGTCGGCCAGATCGTCGCTGTATTGAACCAGCATGCGGGTGCGGTGATGCTGCTTGCGGTCCATGCCGCAGTAGGGGCACTTCGGATACTTGTCGAATTCGTTCTCCAGCGGCTTCGCATCGGCCGGCTTCTTCGGCGTGAACTGCGCCGGCGTGCCGTCCGTGGCGCAGGCCTGCTGCGCCTGTGCGCCGCCGGCGGCAAGGCCGACACCGGCAAGGAGGGAAAGTTTGAGGGCTTCGCGTCTGTCCATGATGGACTCCTTGAATAGTTGGAAATGTGCAGTGCAATATTAGGCGTCGCGAATGCACCATCCGTGCGGCATTTTGCCGCAGCGACACGTCCTGGTGCCTGGATTCGAACGCGTCTTTGATCCCGATCAAAAATGCGGGCATCAATGCCCCGGCGCGACATCATGCCGCGCGGCGAATGGTCACATGTGGCGTTTAGCCACATGGCTTGCGGTGGAGCGGGCAGCAGAATGCGCGCCGTGGTCCTTTGAAAGCCATGGCCCCGGGGCCGAGGCCTTACCGCCAGTCAATTCCAGACTGACTCGAATCACCCTCTCAAGGAAGCAACGATGAACGAGAAATACTCCGGCCTGAACGGACGACGCAAGGCATGGCGGGCGGCGCTTGCGCTTGCCGGACTGGTCACCACTCCGCTGGCGTGCGCACAAGCGGATCTCCCCGCCATCACGGTCACCGGTGCCGGATTCGAACCGAATGCCCGCCTGCCGCTCGACACCACGACCCTCACTGGCAGCCGGCTGGGGCTGACAGCGCGCGATACGGCGGCCACGATCAACATTGTCGACCGCGAGACCATCGAAGCGAACGGCGCGCGCGACACTGCAGAAGCCCTGAAAAGCGTTCCCGGTATTGTCGCGCACCAATTCCGAAGCGCCAGCGGATCAGTCTCGATGCGCGGCTTCTCGTCCATTTATGGCGCGACCGTTACGCAGTTGTTCAACGGACTGGACGTTGGCTACGGCAGCGCAACCAACCCCATCGACTCATGGTTGCTCGACCGAGTCGAAGTCCTGGGCGGCGCATCCAGTTTCCTTTTCGGCCAGGGCGCGGTGGGTGGCGCTGCGAACTACGTATCGAAGGTCGCGACGCGCCAACCGCTTCAGCACGACACACTGCTTCGAGCCGGCAGTTTTGGCACTTATCAGGCGGCCTACGACGTCAACGGCGAAATAGGTGGCAAAGGCTCGGGCCACTTTGCGCGCGTGGCCATCAGCCATCAGGGCACCAGCGGTTATGTGGAGCGTACCGACGGGCGCTCGCTGGTACTTTCCGCTTCGTGGCTGGCCGATCTGACGCCGCAACTGACGCACACGCTGGCGTACGAATACCAGACCAAGGACCAGCAGAACTACTGGGGTACGCCACTGCTCAATCCGACCACCGAGGCTCAAATCGACCCTGCGACACGGTTCAAGAACTACAACTCGGCGGATGGTGCCTACGAGCAGACCGTGCAATGGCTTCGGTCGATTCTCGAGTATCGGCTTTCGGACAACACCACGCTCACCAACACCCTCTATCACTACGATGCCGAACGCGACTGGCGCAACGTCGAAGGCTATCAATTCAACGCGACCAACACATTGGTGCGGCGATCGAAGGTGTACATGCAGAAGCATGGTCAAAGCATCCTCGGAAACCGCATCGAGGCACTTCACAAGACCCAACATTTCGGCAAACCCACGACCTGGTCGTTTGGCTTCGACATCAGCCGCAACAACCAGACGAGATACCCCTACTCCGCGGCCGCGATTTTCAGTACCGTGAATCCGTATGACTTCACACCGGAACTGATCTTCCAGATCCCCGGAGTCAAACCGGCCACCAATCCGGACCAGGATAACCGCACCTGGACGCAGGCGCTCTATGCTGAAAACCATACCAAACTGGATGAGGCATGGAGCATCCTCTCAGGCCTGCGCGTGGAGCACATCAAGATCGACGCCGTGAATCATCGCGCGGTCAATGCCGCGAATCCCCTGTATTTCCAGAGCCACTTCAACCCGGTCACCGGCCGCCTGGGTGCGATGTATCAGTTCGCGCCCAAGGCCAATGTATATCTCACCTACAGCACCTCGGCGGACGCGCCTTCGGGAGGAGGTCTCAGCACAATCAACTACGGAAGCATCAAGGACTGGGATCTGACCACCGGCCGGCAACTTGAAGTGGGAAGCAAATTCGACTTCCTCGATGGCAAGGGGAACGCGACAATCGCCGCCTACAAGATCGTGCGCAAGAACCTGGCCATGCCCGACCCGACCAACCCCACCGTCAGCATTCCGGTCGGCCAGCAATCTGCGCGAGGTATCGAACTTCAGGCCGGCCTGAAGCTTTCGCCGACATGGAGCCTGCGTGGCGACCTGGCGCTGGTGGACGCTCGCTACGATATATTTGTACAGAACGTCGCCGGTGTCGGTGTTTCCCGCGCCGGCAACACCCCGATTTCCGTTCCTGATCGCATCGCCAATGTCCACTTGGGCTGGGACTTCGCCCCCGCCTGGACTATGGCAACTGATGTTCGCAATGTCTCGGCGCAATGGGGGAATGTGGAGAATACCCAGCGTTTCCCTGGCTACACATTGCTCGGAGCCAGCCTGTCCTGGAAGGTGGACAAGAACTCGACGGTGATTCTGCGAGGTCGCAACCTGAGCGACAAGTTGTACATCGAACAAGGCGACTCGATCCAGGCGCGAATCGGCGAGCCCCGGAACTTCGATCTCAGCCTGCGCAGCACGTTCTGAGTTCCCGAGTGGCCGCAGTACGCATCGGCCGGCGCTGGCTGTACATCATCCACCGGTGGACGGGCATAGTGCTGTGTCTTTTCATGGCACTGTGGTTCGTTTCCGGCGTGGTGATGATGTACGTTGGATACCCGAGGCTCACCCAACTCGAGCGTCTCGAACACCTGCCGCAGCTTTCCTTACCCGCCGCCTGCTGCGTTTCCCCGCAGCAGGCGTTGCAGGCGGCAGGAAGCGCACTGCCATCGACAGCGCATAAACAAAGGACGAGGGGGGACAACGCGCCGCCGGAACTGAAACTGGCGACGATAGGCGACACGCCCTATTGGCTGGTCGGCGAAGAGCGCAATCGCCAAACAGCCGTACATGCGGTCACGGGGAACATAGTGGATCGATTCGATGAAGCCCATGCTCTATTCGTTTCAAGGAGATACGCCGAGGGTAATCACCCGACCCTGATGGAAATCGTACATCAGGACATCTTTACGGTTACCAGCACACTCGAACCTCACCGCCCCTTGTTCCGCGTTGCGCTGAACGACGCCGACGGCACGGAGGTGTACGTTTCGTCACGCACAGGCGAAGTGGTTCGCGACTCGACACGGCTGGAACGGGGCTGGAACTATGTCGGATCGATTCTCCATTACTTCTATCCCCTCAAAGGGGAGTTCTTCGACAAGTGGCGCCGCGACATCATCATCTACACGTCGCTGGTGGGGACGATAGTCGCAATGCTCGGCGTCTGGATCGGCGTCCTGCGCTGGCGATTCAAAGGGCGGTTCACCAGCGGCTCGCGCAGTCCCTATAGAAGCGGCTGGATGCGCTGGCATCACATCAGCGGGCTGATCTTCGGTCTGGTCACCATAACCTGGGTATTCAGCGGGATGCTTTCCCTGAACCCGTGGAAGGTCTTCGAGACTGACGGAGCGAAACCCAAACTTGCCGCGTTTTCCGGAACCGACTTGGACCGTGCGCGCTTCGCGCTTACGCCGCAAGAGGCTATTGGACGCGCTGGATTTCCGGTCAAGGAAATCGGTGTTCAATTGTTCGACGGTCGGCCGTACTACGTTCTGCGAGCCGGCAACGGCCGCACCGGGATCATCGTCGCCGACGATCCCGACGTTGCCAACATACCCATGGAGATGATTCCTGACGCCTCCCTGCTCGCCGCCGCCGCGAAGCTGATGCCGGACCACAACATCACCCGTGCGACGCGCCTCGATAGTTACGACAATTACTACTACTACCGGCAGCCGCACAACATGGGCGGCCAAATCGTCCGCCGCCTTCCGGTCCTGCGCGTCGAATTCGATGATCCGGCGCACACTTGGGTGCATATTGATCCTTATACGGCAAGCGTCTTCAACCGTCTCGACGACCGTGGCCGGGTCAAGCGCTGGCTATTCGCGTTCCTGCATAGCTTCGACTCACGGGGATTCGTGGAGATCCGGCCTTTGTGGGACGTCACCCTGGTCCTGCTCAGCATCGGCGGCTTCGTGCTGTGTGTCACCAGTATGGTCATCGGCTGGCGCCGGTTGCGGCGTCCTGCATACAATCGGGTTGCGCAATGATTGCGCCCACGCCGCGCTGGCCCGGCGTTGTATTCGTGATGCTGCTGCATGCCGCGGCGCTGTGGGCGCTCTGGCAGCATCGCCTGTTGGCGGCGCCTGTTGCGATTGAGGCCCTGTTCGTTCACTTCATCGCACCGCCGACACCGCCGAAAGCGGAACAACCGAGGCCGCAGCCGCCCAAAGCTCAGCGCATGGAGAAGCCGCAGCCGCAACAATTGGTCGCCGAAACTCCTGTGACGGCGACAATGGACCCTATCGCGCCGCCTCCCCGGCAGGAATCCGTGCCCGAGGCGCCGCGCATGCCGCCGGCCTCCGGGCCGCTCGCGCTCGGCTCCGAACTCGCGCTGGCCTGCCCCGAGCGTGCGCCACCGGCCTACCCCACCACGTCGCGCCGCCTTGGCGAAACCGGCGTCGTAGTCCTGCGCGTCGAGCTGGACGAACAGGGCTTGGTCGCCTCCGCCCGAATCGACACCACCAGTACCTTCGAGCGTCTCGACCAGGCGGCACTGACGGCCGTAAGAAGCTGGCGCTGCAATCCTCCCCGCCGCGACGGCCAGCCGGTCCGCGCCGTGGCGCGGCAACCCTTTCATTTCGTTTTGCAAGGAAGCTGATCGATGGAACCCACAGTTGCAAATGGTCTGGGCTTCGCCCATTTCCTGACCCAGACCGACGGCGTCGGCCGCGGCGTGCTCGCCATGCTGCTGCTGCTTTCGGTGGCGAGCTGGTACCTGATCGTCACCCGCGCCATCGCCAACACCATCGCGCAACGGCGGGCCGACGCCTTTCTCGCCAGCTTCTGGGCAGCGCCGTCGCTGCAGGCGGCGGGCACGGTCCTCGCCGATCCTGCATTGGCAAACCCCTTTGCCGACCTCGCGCGCCATGCGCTCAGGGCCGCCGCGGAAAATGCCGCGCAGGGCCCGCGCAACCTGGCGGCGGCTGGCGGCTTCGGCGAGTTCCTGACCCGCATCTTGCGCAACGGCATCGAGCAGGAGTCGGCCGCCTCCGAGCACGGTCTGACGGTGCTGGCCTCGGCCGGTTCCGCGGCGCCCTACGTCGGCCTGTTCGGCACCGTATGGGGCATCTACCACGCGCTGGTGCAGATCGGCCTCTCCGGCCAGGGCACGCTGGACAAGGTGGCCGGCCCGGTCGGTGAGGCGCTGATCATGACGGCGCTGGGCCTCGCCGTGGCAATTCCGGCGGTGCTCGCCTACAACGCCTTCAACCGGCGCAACCGCCTGTGGCTGGCGCGGCTGGATGCCTTCGCCCACGACGTCTATGTCCTGCTGACGGTGGGCAAACCTGTGGAGGAGCGCTGACGTGGCGATGGGAAACTTCGACAGCCGTCGCCACGCCGCACCGATGGCCGACATGAACGTGGTGCCGCTGGTAGACGTCATGCTGGTACTGCTTGTCATATTCATCGTCACCGCACCGCTGCTGACCCACGCGGTGAAGATCGACCTGCCCAAGGCGTCCTCCAGCGCGAACATCACCAAGCCGGAGCACATCGAGTTCGGCATCCGCGAAAACGGCGAACTGTTCTGGAATGGCGAGAAGGTAACGCTTGGCGACCTCGGGCCGCGCTTCGACGCCGAAGCGAAGCGGCAACCGCAACCGGAACTGCATATCCGCGCCGACCGCAATGCGCGCTACGACAGCGTGGCGCAGGTGATGAGCAGCGCAGCCAGAGCCGGCCTGCTGCGTATCGGCTTCGTCACCAGCGGGACCGGGTCCGGCACGCTTCAGTAGCTCGGGCCTCGATGCGTCGAGCGCAAACTCAAAAGTCGGCGCTGGCGATACGGCGACCACTGGAATCCCGCGCGAGATTTCGACGCGACATGTTGTCGCGTGCGTCGATTTGCCGCGCAGCCGGAGGGAGGTTCGCCGTTAGCATCTCGGCATCAGGAAAGGACATTCAATGCCAATCAAGTTGCTGCATCTTCCGCTTCTCATCGCTGCCGCCGTTGGCCTTTCCGCATCGGCGGCTGGCCAGCCTGCTGACGGTCCGCAGGCAGCCAAGCTCCACCGTTCCGGCAACACCGCCGCGGCGATGGTCATCTGGGTGCCGCTGGCGAAGGGCGGCGACGTCAACGCCGCCTATAACCTCGCCGTAATCCACGACTACGGCGACGGCGTGGCGAAGAATCAGGCCGAAGCCCTCAAGTGGTACCGCCTTGCCGCCGAACGCGGCGACCGCGTCTCGCAGTCCCGACTGGGCACCATGTACCTGAACGGCGAAGGCACGCCGAAGGACGAGAAGGAGGGCTGGCGCTGGATCAACGAGCATCGCGTCGCCCATCTCCACCACGATCATCATCCGCAGATGCAGGCCTGGCGCAAGCAGGCGGTAAATCTGGTCTGGGCCAGCGACATGCACGAATCCATCGCGGCCTCGCGCGATAATGCCGACCAGGTGCTGGCCGAGCTCAAGCGCCGCGCCGGGACGACGATGACGGCCGGCGTCGCCCCGCGGATCGTGGCGAGCGCCCCGGCCACACGAAATTGAACGGCTGCCGGAATCAGGGCACCAGCTTGTACATCACCAGGTAGAAGCGCAGCCCCTGCCACAGCGTCGACACGCCGAGCGCGATGACGAACAGCGCGGCGAGTTTCTGCAGGCCGCCGCGCAAGCGCGGCCCGAGTTTGCCGAACAGCACCGAGGCGAACAGCATCGACGGCAAGGTGCCGGCACCGAAGGCCAGCATCAGCAGCATGCCTTCGGGCGGCGTCGACGCGGTGGTCGCCTTGACCGCCATCGCCATGGTCATCGAGCAGGGCATCAGGCCGTTGATCGCGCCGCTGATGGCGGCACCGAGCACGGGACCCTTTTGCGAGGCCGTCGCGAACTGCCTGCTCAGCCAGGCCATCGGCGCGAAACCGTAGACGTTGCGGATCGGCGAAACGCCGAGCAGGTCGAGCCCGAGCAGGATCACGATGGCGCCGGCGAGGATCTGCAGCACGCCCTGCGCCAGGCCCGTCATGCCGCTGGCCACCAGCACCGTGCCGAGCAGCGCCGCGATCAGGCCGATCCCGGCGTAGATGCCGATGCGCGAGGCGTGATAGGCGGCATAGGGCCAGGGCCCTTTCGCCTGCAGCTTCATGAAGCAGCCCGAGACCAACCCGCCGCACATGCCGAGGCAATGGCCGCTGCCGAGCAGGCCGACCATGAAGGCGGCCCAGTAGGAGAGCTCGGCGATGTGGGTGTGCTGGCTGTGGTCCATGCGTCAGTTGCCCTCAGTGGCCCTCAGTTGCCAAGCGGCAGGTAGAGCATCGAGGAATTGCCGGCAAAGTTGACGAATCCGTAGTGACGATAGAAAGCCGCCGCCGCATCGTTCTTGGCATCGACGATCAGGGCATAGGCCGCCACCTGCTGCTTCGCCCGCAAGCAGCGTTCCACGGCGCCGGCCAGCAGGAGTTTGCCGAGTCCCATGCCCCGGCGATCGGCGCGGCAGGCCAGACGCCCGAGACGAAAGCAGGGAACGGGATAACGCGGCAGGCGCTTGCGCTCGCCGGGGCGCAGTTCGACGCTATCCACCTCGGCGGCGCTCAGAGTGTAATAACCGAGTATGTCCGCGGGCGCCGCATCGTCGACCAGGACATGCACCGTGGTCACGCCCTTCCTGATGTGCTGGACGGCGAACCGATGCAGGTAGTCGTCCAGCGCGGGGACGCCGCAGAAGAATCCGGCGCGGTCATGCCGCTCGGGGTCGAGCGGCGCCTCCTCAAGCACGGCGAACGGTGCGTGTCGCGTCCTTCATTGCCTTGCGCAGCGCCGCGTTGGGCGCGAACGCGCCGTTGATGGCGGCGGAGAAAGCCGCAAAGTCCGCGCTTGAAAGCGTGACGCGCGCTTCGCGATCGAGCAGCGCGAGGGCCTTTTCCTTGGCAGCGGCGCGCACGAAGCCGGCCATCGTAGTGCCCATCAGCGCGGCGGCGCGAGCAAGGACATCCTTGTCGGCGGCATCGAGCTTCAGGTCGAAGCGAGCAGTGGCGGTCATGGTGAGCTCCGGGAGTTGATACGGTATTTCGCCGTATTGTAGCTGAGTCAGCGCTGCAGCCGCAACGAATTCGTCACCACCGATACCGAACTCATGGCCATTGCCGCCGCGGCGATCATCGGGTTGAGTCGGCCGGCCGCCGCGACCGGGATGGCGACGACGTTGTAGCCGAGCGCCCAGAACAGGTTCTGACGGATGATGCTCATGGTGCGGCGCGAAAGCTCGATGCCGCCGGCGACGCGGGCGATGTCGCCGCCGACCAGGGTGATGTCGGCCGATTCGACCGCGATGTCGGCGCCGCCGCCGATGGCGAAGCCGACGTTGGCCGCCGCCAGTGCCGGCGCGTCGTTGATGCCGTCGCCGATCATGCCGACGCGGCGGCCGCCGGCTTGCAGGCTGCGGATCAGCTCCAGCTTGTCCGCCGGCGTGGCGCGGGCGATGACGCGATCGATGCCGACCTGGCGCGCGATGTGGTTGGCGACCGCCTCGACGTCGCCCGTCGCCATCACGGTTTGCAGACCGAGACGGTGCAGCAGCGCGATGGCTTCCTTCGCTCCCACGCGCGCCTGGTCGGCGATGGCGAACAGCGCGACGCAGATGCCGTCGATGGCGACATACACCGGCGTCTTGCCCTGTTCGGCCCAGACCCGGGCCTGATCCTGTTGCGCACCGTAGTCGACGCCCGCGGCCTCCAGCAGCGTGGCGTTGCCGACCAGTATCTCGCCGTCCTCGGTACGGGCCCGCACACCGCGACCGGGCGATGCCTCGAAATCAAGAGTCGGCGCTGGCTCGCTCTGCGTACCTGGGATTCCGCTTCGCGGGCAGGTAACGACGCGGGCACGGCACCAGGCGCTGATGGCGCGGGCGAGGAAGTGCTCGGAGTGTGCCTCGACCCCGGCGACCAGCGCCAGCGTGCGCGACTCGTCGCGCCCTTCGAGCAGCAGAAAATCCGTCACCGCGGGTTTGCCTTCGGTGATGGTGCCGGTCTTGTCGAATACAAGCGTGTTCAGCATGGCGGCCGTTTCCAGCGCCTCGCCATTGCGGATGTAGATGCCGCGCCGCGCGGCCTGGCCGGTGCCGACCATGATCGCGGTCGGCGTCGCCAACCCGAGCGCACAGGGGCAGGCGATCAGCAGCACGGCGACGGAATGAGCCATCGCGCGCGAGGCCGGATGCCCGGCCATCAGCCAGCCGGCCAGGGTCAGGCCGCCGATGCCGGCCACCGCCGGCACGAAGCGCGCCGAGATGCGGTCGGCGAGTTTCTGCACCGGCAGCTTGGCGCCCTGCGCATGGTCGACCAGCTTGACGATGCCCGACAGCACCGTGTCGCCGCCCACCGCCGTGACGCGCATGATGAAGCCGCCGTTGCCGTTAATGCAGCCGCCGACCACGGCATCGCCGATGCCTTTCGACACCGGCAGCGATTCACCGGTGAGCATGGATTCGTCGAGGCTCGATGCGCCCTCTTCCACCACGCCATCGGTCGGCACCTTGTCGCCGGGACGCACGCGCAGGCGGTCGCCAAGCTGCACGGCGTCGATGGCGATGGTCTCATCGCCGCTTTCAGTAACACGGATCGCCGTCTCCGGCTGCAGCTCGATGAGCTTGCGGATCGCCTCGGAGGCCTTGCCCTTGGCGCGCTCTTCCATGTAGCGGCCGCCGAGGACGAAGGCAACGATGGCCGCCGCCGATTCGAAATAGACGTGGTGATGCATGCGCGCCACGCCGGGAATGCTGTAGAGCCAGGCCGCGCCGGCGCCCATCGCAATCAGCGTGTCCATGTTGGCTTCGCGCTGTTTCGCCAGCATCCAGGCCTTTTTGAATATCTCGCTACCGCTGCCGAATACCACGGCGGTGGACAGGCCGAATTCCACCAGGCGCAGCACCGGCGAACGGTGCATCAGCATGCCGGAGACCATCACCGGCGCGGTCAGCAGCGCGGCCTGGAGCAGACGCTTCTTCGCATCGGCCAGCCGCGCCCTTTCGCGCTCGACGATCAGGCGCCGCTGCGCTAGCGTGTCCATCGGCCGCGCCTCGTAGCCGAGCCTTTTCACCGAAGCGAAGAGCTCCTCGCGCGGCAGATGGCCCTTGACCGTCACCGTGCCGGCGGCGAAATTCACCGCCGCCGAATCCACGCGCGGGTCGCGCTGCAGCTTCATCTCGATCAGCAGCGCGCAGGAAGCGCAGGTCATGCCTTCGACGGCGGCATTGCATTCCTGCGCCGGGCCGTCGACAAGCAGCGGAGTAGCTGGCACAGCCGTAGAAGTCGGCGCTGGCGATACGGTGGCCAAAGTCGGTGCAACGGCGATATTGCCGATCACGGCATCGACCACGGCCAGCAAGCGCTCTTCGGAAGCCTGCGCCGGATCGTAATGCAGCGTCACCGAGCCGATCTGCGGCACGCTCCGGACGTCCTTCACCGCGCCGTGCTTCCTCAGCAGGATTTCGAGGATGTAGCAGCGCTCCGGCTGCTTCGCCAGCGCCGGCGCGACGAGGCGAATGCGGCGCGAGAGGCGATGGACGATGCTGAAGTTCTTCACGCGGGTTCCACGGCAACCGGTTTGGTGGCCTCGGCGGCGATCGCCTTGCGATAGCGCACCAGCAGGAACATCAGATAGAAGACGGTCAACCACGCATCGGCATGCTTGACCGGGTTCTTCAGCCAGCGCTGGCTGATGAGTTCCCAATGCACCTTGACCAGGTAGAAGGCGACCAAGTCGTTGAGGAAATTGATGATGGCCTTTTCCGTCAGCGCATTCGCCAGCATGGGTTGCAGCTTGGCCTGCAGGCTGCCGGGCGGAGCCTTGGGCTGGCGCAGGGCTTCGATGCGGCGACGCAGCTGCCCGAAGGCGCGCCGGGCCTGACGGGCGGCATCCTGCAGTGCCGGTGTCACCCGCGCGGCCAGCGGCGCAGCTGCATGTTCCGGCATGGTGACAGGCACGCTGCCCGCCTCTCCTTCCGGCAGCGCGTGCAGACAACCCTTGAGCGCCCGCGCCACGTCGGCCGCAGTGCAGACATGGGCATCGAAGCTCACCACCAAGCGGCGCTGCGCGGCGTAAAAGGCCACGCGATAGACGCCCGTCACTTGCCGCAGGGAGGCGTCGATCGCCGCGACGGCGGCGGAATGGCCGATCTCGGCCGGCAGTTCAAGACGCAGATACCCCGCCTCGCGATGGCGGACGACGATGCGTCGCGCCAGATCGTCGGCATTCATGACAAACGGCTCAGGCCTGAGCGTCGGGACTCGGCTCGGCCGCCGGAGCAGCCGCAGCCTGCGCTTCGGTGTCCTTGGCCTCGGCCACCAGATCGTCGAGGTTCTCGCGCTGCTGCATGACAAAATCCTTGCCCATGCCGATGGCCCTGGACAAGGCCAGCACGACTTCCTTCTCGTGCTTGTGCAGCAGGTAGCCGATCGCGATGCCGCCGGCAATGCCACCCGCCAGCAACAGCAGCGGATTGCGCAGCAGACCCTGGCCGACCAGCGCGCGAGTCGCGGCATAGCCGGTAGCCGCCACCATGGCGCCCTTGGCCACCGGGTGGCTCATCATGCTGGCGCCTTGTTTCATCATTTCTGCGTTCATCATCTTCAGCTCCTTCGAATAAGCACTAATCAATTATCGGCAGTTCTGTCGGGGGATTCTTTGATCTGGTGCAACATCTGGTAAATCCCCTTGCAGCCCTCGCAGCAGAATGCGAGCGTCTTTACCGGCGTCGCCAGCGTGAAAGGCTTGATCCCGACCGGCAGGCTGCACAGGTCGCAGGGCGCCTTTGGGTCCCAGGCGTCGATCATTTGAGTATTTCCAGCGCGGCGCGCTCGAAGCTTGCTTCGTCGGCCTCGCCGATCAGCTTGGCGCGCACGATGCCTTTGCCATCGACGAAGTAGGTCGTCGGCAGGCCGACGACGCCGTAGCGTTTGGCGATTGCGGAATCCTCGTCCATCAGCGCCGGGTAGCTGACGCCGAGTTTCCGCATGAATTCCGTGACGGTCTTTTTGTCCTGTCCGGCATTCACCGCGATGACGTCCAGCCCGCGCGGCTTGAGGCGCTGGTAGACTTTCTCGATGTCCTTCATCTCGCCCTCGCAGTACTTGCACCAGTCGGCCCAGAAACGGATCACCAGCGGCTTGCCGGCCCAGGCGGCGGGGAACAGCGCAGGCGTGCCGTCGGCACGTACGGTCTCGAAGCTCGGCGCGACGTCGCCGATGTTGAGTTTGGCCGGCGCTTTGTCGCTGCCGCAGGCGGTCAGCAGCAACGCGGCAAGGAAGGGAAGAACGAAGCGCATCAATGCTCCAGCAGTATCAACCGTGATTGCCAGATCATTGCCGTGGCGATCACGGCCGTCAAAGCAAAGCCGTAGGCCGCGATCGCGGCGAGATTGCGCGAGAAGCCCGGTACGATGCCGCGCAGGCTGGCAATGCGTGCGAAGGGCTGGATCGCGCCGGCCGCCAGCCCCGCCGCCGTGGCGCCGAACAGCGGCACATAGAGCCAGTAGCCCTGGTAGCCGTATTCGGGCTTGAGGATGCAGAACGGGCAGTGGTGGTTCGGGTGCTCGTAGATGTAGAGCGAGACGAAGGAAAGGATGCCGGCGATCGTCGCCGCGAAAGCCAGCGCACTGGTGGCGGCCAGCGCATAGGCCGCCACGCGGCTCCGACCGCCACCGTAGCCGTGCCACGCCCCCGCTGCGATGGCGGCGCCGAGGCTGCCGTAGAACAGCCACATCGCCGGCACGGGCGGCAGGGCCGAGGCTTCGGCCGCCAGCGTCGGGCTGCCCTCGGAGAACAGGCTGCCGCAACAGGAGGTGATGACGTCGGCCTTGAGCCCGAGGAAGTATTGCAGCTCGACCCAGCCGCTCGCGATCAGCAGCGGCGCCAGCGCCAGCAGCAGCGCGTACTTGATGCGCACCAGCGGGTAGTCGCGTGCGCGGCTATCGACGTGGTTGATCGCCAGCCACATCGCGGCGAGGAAGAACACGGCGATCTTGGCGTTGAGCGCCGGAAAGCCGAAGGCGTTGACGTTGAGCGTGCCCACCGCGCACATCGCGCCGACGAACATGCCCGACATTTTCTCGGCGTTGAAGACGAACAGCATCACAGATGCGAGCTGCAGCGCGAGGACGAAAGTCAGCAGCGTCGAGAACAGGTAGGTGCGGCGTTCGAGCTGCAGCTGGCGTTCGCTGCCGCTCCTGATGTCCCAGCGCCGGATCACTTCCAGCGCAAAGGGCGCGCTCGCCGCCAGCGCCAGCACGCACAGGGCGGAGGCCAGCAGGAGCGCAATGATGGCGGGCTGGAACAGCATGGCTAGCGTGAAATAACTTGTTCGGAGCGGCGGCTGATAGCCGAGCGAAGCGAGCCGAGTAGAAGCCTCCCCGCGAGGGGAGGATGGGAGGGGCGGGCCTTCAATTCGCCTTTCATGTACTTCAATCTCTGCGGGTGATTTCTCGTGACCATGAAAGTCAATGCTCGTGAATCAGCTTGCCGTCGCGCATGTCGATCACGCGCTGCACCACGTCGGATTCGACCACCAGCGGATCGTGGCTGGTGAGCAGGATGGTGCGACCCTGATCGGCAAGGCCTTCCAATATTCCCATGAATTCGCTGGCGAGGTGGGTGTCGAGGTTTGCGGTCGGCTCGTCGGCGATCACCAGTTCGGGGTCGTTGATCAGCGCACGGCAGATAGCGACGCGCTGCTGTTCGCCGCCGGAAAGCCATTCCACCTTGGCGTGGCGCCGGTGGCCGAGCTTGAGGCCGGCCAGCAATTCCTCGGCGCGATCGAGCACCTCACGGCGCGGCCGCCCGGTCGGGTAGGCCGGCAGGATGATGTTGTCCAGCGCCGAAAGGCCCTTGATCAGATTGAACTGCTGGAAGATGAAGCCGAAGCGCTTGCGGCGGATCTCGGTCAGGAAGCGCTCGGGCAGGCCGGAGATGTCCTCGCCTTCCAGGCGCACGCGGCCCTCGGTCGGCCGCGCCAGGCAGCCGACGATGGTGAGCAAGGTGGTCTTGCCCGATCCGCTGGGGCCGCGCAGCGCGGTGACCTTGTTGGCCTCGATGCTCAGATCGATTCCGTCGAGCGCCCAGTACTCGTTGTCATGGCCCTGGTTGAAGGCCTTGCGGATGCCGCTGAGCTCTATCATGACCGCATCACCGAATCCGGGTCGGTGATCGCCGCCTTCCAGATCGGCACCAGCACTGCCGCTGCATAGGGCACGACGGTGAAGAAGAACAGCGTCGCCACCTGCAGGCCGTCGATGTGCGGCGTCAGCTGGAAGCGCGGGTAGAGCACGGCCCAGCCCTTCAGCACCGGCTCGAACAGCGAGGCCGCGAAGTGGAACACATGCACGTAGGCGGCGACGAAACCGACGAGGAAAGCCGTCAGCGAAATCAGCAGGCCCTCCCAGAACTTCATCTTGATCACGTCGCCGGTTTCCCAGCCGATCGCCTTGAGGATGCCGATCTCGCGCTTTTCTTCGGCGGAAAGCCCGGAGGCCTTCTCCCAGGCGAGGATGCCGAAAGCCAGGATCGCGGCGGAAAGCAGCGCCAGCACGATGCCTTCGCGCCAGTCGTAGATCGACGCATAAGTGCGCAGCACTTCGTCGCGCAGGATCGGCCGCGCATCGGGCAGCGCGGCGGCCAGTTTCACGGCGACGTTGCGCACCTCCTGCGGATTGGCGACCGACAGCGCGATGTCCGTGTAATGGCCGGCGGGATAGTCGAAGAAAGCGCGGAAATTTTGCTCGCTCATCAGCACCAGATCGGCGCTGACCAGTTCGGAGGCCTGCGGCAGCACGTCGGCGACGATGAAGGTATGCAGCTTGCCCGAGTAGGAACGGAATGAAATGCCGTTGTTTTTGGCCAGCCCGCGCGAGCGTTCCAGCGCCGGGCCGACGACGATCTCGCCCGCCGCCGGCGGATTCTCTGCCGGCACCATGAAGGTGTAGTTGGCCTTGGTCACCGCGTCGTAGTAGTAGCCCCAGAGGCGGCCTTCCATTTTCTGCACGCCGCGAATGCGCCCTATCTTTTCCATGTAGCCGGGCGGAATCAGGTCGTGGCGGCCGGCCACCATGCGTTGCACGATCACTTCGGGCGAAGCCGCCAGCACGCGCGCCGCTTCCTGGCGCAGGGCGTGGGTGTAGAGCGTGACCGAGGCCAGCATGAACACCAGCACGGTGTAGACGAGCAGCAGGCCGAGATTGCGCGTCTTGCGTCGCGCCAGAGACGCCAGCGTGAAGTCGATCAGGTAGCGCTGTTTTGCGAGCCAGAGCTTCATTTTGCGCCGCCCTCTTCACTTGCCGCCGTTGCGTCAGCGCCGACTCTTGCAAGCCCCGCCGGTGGAGCGATCAGCGAACCGGTAGGAAAGTGCTCGAGCGCCAGCGGATGATCCTGGAATGCCGAATGAAGGTCCGCCTGCGACGGATGCCGGGTGTAGCGCGCTTCGGTGAACAGTGCGAGATCGGTCAGGCGCAATTGCGCGACGAGGCGCGCGCGTTCGACCTCGTCGGGCCCCGCCGCCGAACGCAAACGGGCGGCATCGACGAAGCACAGCGCGAAGGCACAGAATCCCGCAGCCAGCAGCAGGAAGGCACGATCGGCGGGGCGCATCACAGCAGTTTCCTCACGGTGGCCACCACCTTGTCGGTGGCGACCCCCAGCGGCAGCAGTTCCATGAGTTTGCCATCGGGACCGATGACGAAGGTTTGGGAACTGTGATCCACGGCATAGCCTCCGTCGGGACGCGTCGGCTGTCGCATGTAGCCGACGCCGAAGGATTTGGCGATCGCGGCGGTCTCCGCCGCGGTGCCCACCGCGCCGATCATCGCCGGATGGAAATAGGCGACGTATTCCTTGAGCTTCGCCGGTGTATCCCGCTCGGGATCGACCGAGATCATGATCATCCGGGTCTTCCCCCGTTCCGCCGGCGTCAGGGCATTGAGCGCCGCGGCGCCCGCCGCCATCGAAACCGGGCAGATGTCCGGGCAATTGATATAGCCGAAATAGATCAGCAACACGTTGCCGCGCAAGGCCCGCGTATCGACCGGGCCGGCAGCGCTTTGCAGGACGAAATCGCCACCGTCCGGACGCGCGACCAGCACCCGCTCTCCGGTGCCGGAATCGGAACACGCAGTGAGAAGTGCAATGGCGATAGCTGCGGCAAGGCTGCGCAGCAAGTAGCTCGTAGAGTTCATTTCATTCACATTTCCGCAGCATTTTAAGGCAGCGGACCCGACGCATCGGACGAGCGCCCACCGGCCTTGGCGGCCGGATCGGAAAGATGGATGTACGCCCGGCTAGACGCGGTTCGCGGCGCGCATCAAGGCGCCGCGCAGGGCGATCGTCAGGCTCGAACCGAGGCCGATGCGCTGGGCCACGGCCGGCAGAATGATCAGCGATGCCAGAGCGAAACCCGCGCCGAGCAGCAAGGACCCCATCTCGCCTTTGCCGGCCGCCGTATTCTGAGCGTTCTGTGTCATCGGGCATCTCCCTCAATTCGATTCGCGTATAAGGAATCATAGAACGCTGCAACCGGGTCGCCATGCGACATAGTGTCGCAGTCGGGGCGGATTCTTCAGCCGAATTGACCCAGGTCAAGCGACGCCGATCTCCTCGTCGCTGAGGTAGCAGCCGGGATCTTCCGACCAGGGATCGCCGGTCAGTTGCTGGGCGCGCACCCGCGTGTTGCCGCCGCAGATGTCGAAATGGGCACAGACGCCGCAGCGACCGCTCACCCTGCGCGGATGCGCCTTGAGCCCGGCCATCAGCGGGTCGGAGGTGTCCATCCAGATATCGCCGAAGGAACGCTCGCGGACATTGCCCAGAGTGTGATGCCACCACATCGTGTCGGGATGGACATTGCCCAGATTGTCGATGTTGGCGACGTTGATGCCGCTGGAATTGCCGCCCCACTGCGCCAGCTTCTGCCGGATGTGTTCGGCCTTTTCCGGGAAACGTTTCTGCAGCCAGTAGAGCAGATAGACGCCATCGGCATCGTTGTTGCCGGTGGTGAATTCCTTGACCAAGCCACGTTGTTGGTATTCCCAACAGGTGTCGAACAGCAGGTCCATCGCGTTGCGCGTCATCTGGTGCAGCGCATCGTCCTTGCGATTCTTGTTGCCGCGCCCGGCGTAGTTGAGGTGCGAGAAATAGAAGCGGTCGATGCCTTCGTCCTCGACCAGCCTGAGCAGGCCGGGCAGATCCTGAAAGTTGTCCTGCGTCATCGTGTAGCGCACACCGACCTTGAGCCCCGCCTCGCGGCAAAGGCGGATGCCCGCGAGCGAGAGATCGAAGGCGCCCTTCATGCGACGGAACTTGTCGTGCGTCGCGCCGAGTCCGTCGAGGCTGACGCCGACGTAGTCGTAGCCGATTTCCTTGATGCGCTCGAACATCGGCGTATCGATCAGGGTGCCGTTGGAGGACAAGGCCGTGAAGAAACCCATCGCCTTGGAGCGCGCCGATATCTCGAATATGTCCGGACGCAACAAAGGCTCACCACCCGAGAGGATCAGCGCCGGAACGCGGAAGGCCTTGAGCTCGTCCATCACGCGGAACACTTCAGCGGTGCTCAATTCGCCGGCGAAATCCTTGTCGGCGGAAATGGAATAGCAGTGTTTGCAAGTCAGGTTGCAGCGGCGGATCAGGTTCCAGATCACCACCGGTCCGGGCGGCTTGCGCACCGGCCCGACGGGCGTCGGCGCGGCGATTTCCTGCATGAATTGCGAGATTCGGAACATGGCTTAATTTAACACCTCAATGCCACTGCAGCATTGACAGCAGTCAATTGCAGCCGGCGCCGCCCTGCCCTCACTTCATGCGCGGCTGGGGGTCCTGCAGCACGCGATGCGGGCTCGAAAACGGTGCCAGGCGTTCGAGAAAATCCAGCATTTCGAGTACCGGCGAATTGCGGAAGAAGGTCGCCATCGGCGTTTCCATCCAGATCCGGTCGGCGAACAGATAGACCTCGTGCGGCGTATCGCCAATGCCGTCGCCATTGCGGTCGAAGCCCTGATAGTCGTCCCAGTAATTGCCGCGCCAGACATTGGCGCTGCCGGCGCCCGGCGCGCTGATCGCCACGGTGTTCAGGTTGTTCTCGAAACGGTTGTCGAAGAAGCGATGCCCGCCCTCCTCGCCATAGAAAAACAGGCCGATGATGTTGTGGGCAAAGCGGTTGTTCCTCACTATCAGCTTGCCGACCGATTCCGGCGGCGCATCGACCCGCAGCCCCACCGAGCAGTGCAGCACTTCGTTGTTCTCGACCAGGGCGTCGTTGCTCTCCTTGAACACGATGCCGCCACCGCCGCCGGTCAGGGCATGGGCCACATGATTGCCGCGCAGCACCAGGTCCGGCGAATAGAGCACGATGATGCCGGTGCCGGTGTCCGACAGGCGATTGTTCTCGATCAGCAGGCGCGGCGAAAAAATGACGTGCATGCCGTAGCGGCCATCCGTGAATTGGTTGCCGACAATCCGGTTGTCCGCCGAATTGGCAAAGGTCAGGTCGCGCGCCCGGGTGAAGCGATTGCCCTCGATGACGTTGTGCTGGCTGTACCACAGTCGAATGGCATCGCCGCGCATGCCCTGGTCGAGCTTCTTGCCGGTCACCCGGTTGCCGGCAATCCGCGAGCGATTGACCTGCTTGAGGTGGATGCCGAAGAGGACGTCATCGATCTCGTTGTCCTCGACGAGATGGTCGTTCCCTTCGAGCAGGATCCCGGCGTCGATCCGGTCATGCGAGTCGCCGCTGCCGGTCAGGCGCACGCCACGGATGGTCACGCCATTGGCGGCCACCGACAGCACCGTGCTCCGGCCGTCGCCGTGGATGACGGCCTTGCGCCCGCCATCCAGCGTCAGCGGTTTGGTTATGGTCGCCGGGCCGGCGTAGGCGCCCGGTGGCAGGCGCAGCGTGCCGCCGGGGGGCGTGGCGTCGATCAGTGGTTGCAGAGGTGCAGGTGGCGCCGCAAGAACCGGCAATGCCGCGCAGCAGGCCAGCAGGAGCAGCAGCCCCCGGTATCCCCGCCGCAACCTGCCCGCCGAAGGTCTCGTCAGACCGAGCGACTCCATGGCGTGGCGAGAATGATGGCCAGCAGCAAGCCGTGGGTGGTCGCCGCAAGAATGGTCAGCTTGAGCGCCGGGGTGAGTTCTGCCGGCTGCCCGGCATGCGACCAGAGCTGGCGTGCCGCCGCGATGCTGGCGATGGCGGGCAGCAGGGCGATCAACACCGCAACGGGAAGGTGGCCGAGCGCCACCATCAGCAAGGGCCAGCCGTAGGCCAGTGCGGCGATCACCACATAGCCCCAGCGCGCCTGTGCCACGCCCAGGCGCACGACCATCGTGTTCTTGCCGGCGCTCGCATCCGCCTTCACGTCCGGAAACTGGTTGATGTAAAGCACGTTGGCCACCAGCAAGGCGAAACCGAGACCGGCGGCGACCGGTACGAAAGCAAAACCGTGACGCTGTACGAAGTCGCTGCCGATCACCACCAGCAACCAGCCGGCTGTGATGGCGAATTCACCGAGGCCGCGACTTTGCAGCTTCAATGGCGGCGCCGAATACGACCAGCCCACTACCAGGCCGGCGAGGCCGATCAGCATCAGCTCCGACCCACTCACTGCGGTCAGCCATAGTCCGGCAGGAACCACCGTCGCC
The DNA here is from genome assembly GCA_006218025.1 of Rhodocyclaceae bacterium. Lineage (GTDB taxonomy): Bacteria > Pseudomonadota > Gammaproteobacteria > Burkholderiales > Rhodocyclaceae > Sulfuritalea. Next base: position 66,333 of record VBWA01000015.1, read on the forward strand.
AATAGCGAATAACCGAAAATGCCCGTGGCGCGCAGGGACAGAACGCCGTTCTGGATGAAGCGACTGCCGCCGGTGAAGGGAAACTGCCGCTCCGTATTGGCCTCGTCGCAGCCCGACAGCGCGTCGTAGTAGTCGTTGATGACATTGGCGCCGGCATGCGCCATCAGCGCGAAGAAGAGCGTCGTCGTGGCGAGTGCCGGCCCGATCGGAATGCCGGAATAAGCCGCCGTTGCCAGGCCGAGCAAACAGCCGACGAAGGTTACGGACAGAAAGGCCGGCCGCGTCGCTGCAAAGTAACGCAGAAAGGGATTGGACAGGGTATCCAGGGTCGGTTCCAGCGGCTTCGACATGGTTCACTTCCTCGGTCTGGTTCGGTGTTATTTGAGCGCCGCCTCGGTGGCGACTTCGAGTTCGGCCCGGTTCATTGCCCCGAGCTTGCTTGCCACGACCTCGCCCTTGCGGTTGATGACGACAGTATAAGGCAGGCCGGCCTTGCCGTTGCCCAGCGCCTGCAGCAGTGCGATGCCCTTGTCGCGGGTCAGCAGCACGGGGTAATTGATGTCGTAGGCCTTGGCAAAATCGCGTACCGGCGGTGCGTCGCTTTCGAGATTCACGCCGATGACTTCGATGCCGCGCACCTTGTGCCGAATCTGGAGATCGACGAGTTCCGGGATCTCGACCCGACAGGGCGCGCACCAGCGCGCCCAGAAATTCACGATCAGCGGCTTGCCCTTGTAGTCGGCGAAGGCCACCGGTTTGTTGTCGAGGTCGAACAGAGTCGCGGCGAACAGCGGCGCACTCAAGATTGCCCCCGCGGCTGCAGCCGAGAGGCTGGCGCCAGCCAGCAGCAAAGCGGCCAGTAGTTTCAAGGCAGATCGCCGCGGCGGAACAGTTGATAACCGAGGGTCGCCGCAGCGACGCCGACGACCGTCGGATAGACCAGCGCAAACACCTTGTAGCCGGTTACGCCGAACAGGTCGAGAATCACGTAGGCCGAAGGACCGAGCACGATGAGTTGCGGATCGAACAGTGCGAGGGCCGCCGTGCGGAACACCTGCAGCGGATTCGCCAGTGCGATGGTGACGGCAACTTCCGGCGTCACCTTGCCCTGGATCATGACCCCGAGCAGGATCAGGTCGAGGAACAGCAGCAGCGTCAGCCAGACGAGGAAGGCGGCACCCTGCGCCATGTCGGTGCTGCGCGCCAGCGCCGAGATCAGCATGCCGATGCCAAGGAAGCAGGCCGCCATGACCGCGAGCAGGGCCGTGTAGTAGATGAACATGACCCAGGGCACCTCGATGCCGCGCACCAACGCGATCAGCACCGCCAGCACCATGGCGCCGAACACCGGCAGGAAGATCACGATGTAGCGGCCGAAAATCTTGCCCCAGAACCACGCCGCCAGCGACACCGGCAGGGACAGCAGATATTCATAGACGCCGGCCTCGCGGTCACCCGCCACCGAGCGCACGGTGGTGATGAGAACGAAGATCGGCAGGATCGCCATGGTCAGCTGGATATAGGTGACGAGCAGGCGCGACAGGCCGATGAAGCCCAGCACGCGCGACTCGGTCAAACCGAAAAGGAACAACAGGGCGACGATGCCGCCGAACACCACGGTGTAGATCTGGAACCAGCGCGCGCGCAGGGATTCGACGATGTCCAGTTTGGCAGTCAGCCAGAGTTGTTTCATGATCACTATTTGCCCTTGGCCAGCACATGCTGGCGCATTTCCTCGAAATCGATCGCACCGGCCTCGACATAAGCTTTGGCGCCGTAGTTATATCCCATCGGCGACATCTTGCCGCCGGCATAGCGTGCCTTGCGTGCCTCCAGCCACTTGTCGCCGCTGCCGGTGACATCGGCCACCCAGAAGCGGGTGGCAGTCTCCGTCAGCCACGGATAGTCCTTCTGCTTGTCGCGCATCCAGAACACCGCGCAGCCGATGTCGTCGAACTTGAACACGACGTTCTTCTCGCCGCCACGCATCTCGGCGGCAAAGCGATGATCCGAAATCACCATGCTGCAGCGGACACAGGTATCGCGATCCCACTTGATCTCGGCCATGCCTTCCGGCCAGGAATCGGACTTGCCGCAGGCAGACAAAGCTGCCGCCAATGGCGTCAGGGCAAAACCAGCGACGATGAAGCGGCGCCGGTCCATCAATTCGCCGTCGCCTGCCCGCGAAGCGGATTCCCAGGCGCGCAAGGCGCAGCAGCGCCGACTTCCCGGAGCGAATAATCGCTGATCAGCGCCACATAGCGCGATGTCATGCCCATGAAACGCAGGCGATCGGGCCCCGGGACATCGCCCTCCCATTCCATCCCGTTGCCGAGATCGCGGAAGTTCCACGCCTGCATCGCCTTGGTGAATGCCGGCTCGCAGCGCTTGATCGAAATGCGGCAGGCAAACTGGCCCGACAGCGACACGTCGTCAGCCACACGGTCGTCCAGCACCACCTTGCCCATGTCCATCTCGATCACCCGATTCACCAGCGCCGAGACCTCGTTCAGGCGATGGCTGGAAATCAGCATGGTCACATCCTCCTGGCGCTCGGCGAGGAGTTCGAAGAATATCTTGCGCGCTTCCGGGTCGAGGTTGGCCGCCGGCTCGTCCATTACCAGCACCTTCGCATCGCGCCCCAGCGCAATCGCGATCAGCAGTTTCTGCTTCATGCCGCCGGAGAGCTTGACGAAGGGACGCGTCAGGATCGGCGCCAGATCGAGGCCCAGACGCTGCGCCAGTTCGTGGATGCGCGCCGGATTCGTGCCGCACAGCGCAGCGGAAAAATCGATCAACTGGGCCACCGGCATTTTCAGCGGCGGCGGCAGTTGCGGCACGAAACCTATCGTGCCCAGTACCGCGGTACGTTCCTGGCGCGGATCGCGGCCTTCGATGCTGACCTGGCCGTCGAAAGTGTATTCGCCCAGCAGACAACGGATCAGCGTGGTCTTTCCGGCGCCGTTGGAACCGATCAGCGCGACGCGCTCGGACAGCCCGATGTCAAGGCTGATGTCGTCGAGCACGCGGGCCTTGCGAAAGCGTTTTGTTACGTTCGAAAAACGGATCATGGTATTCGGTATCTGGGTTCAGAGCAGCTTCGAAAGGCCCTTGACGTCGAAGGTCAGCGAACCGGTGGGACAGGTGTCGACACACAGGCCGCAGCGGGTGCAGTCGGGACCGATCGGAATTTCCGTATCCACCGCGCGGCCCTTGATCACGGTGTCGAGCACGTGGGGCACGAGGCAGACCTTGCGGCAGTCGCCCTCGTGAAAGCAGCTGTCCAGCTTGTACTTGACGCGTACCGGCGAGAAGATGCCGACGACGCCGTAGGTGAGGCCGATCGGACAGGCATAGCGGCACCAAGCGCGACGCGAAAAGAACACTTCGAACACCAACAGCGCGAGCACCCACAACAAAGCCAGTCCCGGCCCGTAGATCAGCGCACGCGACAGGATGCCGGTGGGCGAGATCGCCTCGAACACCGTGTAGCCTGTGGCGGCAGCGAGCACGGCAAAGACGATCCAGGACAGGGTGCGCAGGCGGCGGTCGATGTTCTGGTCGGTCACCAGTTTCTTCTTCACGAGGTAGAGGTGGATGTACTCGGCCCACTCCGCCACCAGATGATAGGGACATACCCAGGAACAGAAGCTGCGCCCCCCCAGCACCAGCCAAAGCACGAACACCGTGCCCGTGCCGATCACCAGATTGACGATGATGTGTTTGTGGGCCAGCATCACCTGCAGCGCGGAGTTGAGATCGATGAGGTGGAAGCCGACGAAGCGCGATGCGGTCAGCGCGCCTTCGAGGATCTGGATGTCGAACCAGAACGAGAAGGTAAACAGCAGATTCGACGCGATCAGCACCGCCCAGCGCCGGTTGCGCCATTTGTGAACCTTCTTGGCATTTTCGTGTGCCACGATGGCCGCCTGTAGCCTTTCCTTGTTGGTGGCGCGCTTGAGCACATGAATCTGCTGCGCGCGCTCGGAAATGACTTCAGGCTTTTTTGCCTCGCGGCCGAACATCACCGCGATCTGGTCGAAGAAGCGGCGGCGGAGAATGGAGTTCATAGCTCCTCCGTCCAGCTGCTCGTGTCACGCAAGAACGGGCTCCCTCTCCCTGTGTCCCCCGCCAAGCGGGGGACGTGACTAGTCACCCCCGCCCTCGGGGCGGGGGGCGTAGCAGGGAATTCGCGGAGCACTGCTCCGCGCCTGCGCAGCCGGGCGCCTGTGCAAAGGCGCCCGTGGACCGGGGGGTGGGCCGTGAACATTGGGAAGCGACAGCGGAGCTTCATGTGTTCCACACCTCCCGCGCGTCGATGACGATGCAGGTCGGCTCGACCGGACAGATCATCTCGCAGACACCACAACCGACGCAGGGCTCATGCACCACCGGCGACTTTCGCTTGGAGCCGTCCGGGGCGAACACGGTTTCGATGGAAATCGCGCCCTTGACCGGACATTCGCGTACGCAGAGGTCGCACTCGGCCACATCGTACGGATGCTCGCTGATGCCGATCGGCTTCCAGCGGTCGACCTCCATGTAGCGCATGCGCCCCTTGAACGACGCCCCGCGCACCTGCCCCTTGAAGCCCTTGCCCTGAATCGCGAGGCAGGCTTCCGGTCGGGTCAGACGCGCGACACCGATGCGCTCGCTGAGATTCAATGTCGGCTCGGGGTCCTTCTCCTTGGCCTTGAGGATGGGCGCGGCAGCGAGCTTCGCACCCTTGCGCACCCGAAGGAAGGCAGGCTTCTTGTACACCAGCGATCCGGTCGGACAGGCCAGGATGCACTGCACGGCATCGCAGGAGAAATCGCAGGCCTGCTCGCGCGCATCGATATACGGGGCGCCGACTCCCAAACCGTCGACCAGGTCGGCCAGTTTGATCGCCTGTACCGGGCAGACCTGAACGCATTGGCCGCACTTGATGCAGGAGGACAGAAAATCCTTTTCGTCCAGCGCTCCCGGCGGCCGCAGACGCTTGGTCCGGGCGTAAACCAGAGGCAGAAAGCCGGACATCGCGGCACCCATTACCCCGCCGGTGAGCAGTATGGTGCGCAGCCAGCGACGGCGCGCCTGCTGCATGCGCTCCCGCGAAGGGGGCGGCTTGGCTGTGTCCGGTGATTTCGGCTCGCTCATCCTGTCACCTTGCTCGTGATCAGTTGCGGTTTAATGAAGCGCGGCTTGTCATCCTTCAGCGTCAGCTCCGGCGACGAGAAGGGCGCCAGCCGCTCCAGAAAATCCAGCAGTTCCATTACCGGCGCCGTCTTGAAAAAACGCGCCGGCGGCATTTCGATCCATATCTGATCCGCATAGGCATAGAGCTCGTAGGGCGTGTCGCCAATGCCGTTGTGATCACGATCGAAGCCTTGATAGTCATCCCAGTAATTGCCGCGCCATTCGTTGAGCCCGGATGTGCCGCGACCGGCCTGCACCACGTTGGTCAGATTGCCTTCAAAGATATTGTCGGTGACCACATTGCCGCCCAGTTCGCTGCTCAACTTTACCGCGATACCGTTGTAGGCGAAGCGATTTTTGCGTATCCATATCTTGCTGTCGGGCTGGAACGGCGACAGGTCGGAGCCGATGCCGACCGCGCAGTAGATGATCTCGTTGCCTTCGATGACCGCATTGCTGGCTTCCTTGAACCCGATCGCCATGCCGGCAGCGCCTGTCGCGTGGGAAATCAGGTTGTTGCGCATCACCCCCCCCTCGGTGTACATGAAGTAGACGCCCACCGCGTTGTCGTAAAAACTGTTGCCTTCGACGATGTTGTTGTTGGCGAACATGAAATGGATCGAATAGCGGCTGCGCATGCCGACATTCTTGCGATAGATGTTGTCGTGGGAATACCAGGCCACCATGTCGCGCGAATCGGCGACTTCGTTGCCCTCGATCAGATTGCGGTCGCTGTACCAGAGGCGCAGGCCGTCGCCGCGCACTCCCAGATCGCGCGGTTTGGAACGAACCTTGTTGTTGCGAATCACGCTGTCGCTCGACTGTTTGAGGTCGATACCGAACAGACAGTTGTCAATCACCAGGTTCTCGATCACGTTGCGGTGACCGCGCACATCGAGGCAGGAATCATCGGTGTCGTGCGAGTCGCCGGAGCCGGTCAGATGAAGGCCGCGCAGCACGGCACCATCGGTTTCGAGCGAAAACACCGTGCCCTTGTCGCCGGCATCTATCGTCACCTGGCCACCGCCTTCGATGATCAGGGGCTTTCTCATCACCACGGGACCTGAATAGCTTCCCGGTGGCGGTCTCAAGGTCGAACCGGCCGGGGCCGCATCGACCAGATTCTGGAAGGGCTTCAGGCCGTGAATGCGCTTGTCGCGCTCGTAAAGCGGATAGGTGGGCTTGGGGCGATCGACACCAACCCGCGGTGCGGTCGACAGATCGGCCGTCGCCCCCAAGGCCGGCGGCTTGTCCTCGTCCCGGTCGGCCGGGCGCGCTACCAGCAGCGATGAGACACCGAGCAGCAAGGCCGGCAGCAAAGCCAGCCAGCGTTTCAGGTTCATCGCGGCATCAACCCGCCGATGACTCGCGCATCTGCCGGCGGCGTAGCAATACCGCCATCAACAGGCAGCCGGAGGCCACCAGGAGCAGCGCATAACCCCAGTAGGGATAGGAGAAGGTCGAGAACTGTGCCACTTTGCCTTCGCCGAACACCGTCGGCATGAAGGGCTTGACCGTAAAGGCACCCCAGGGATGCATGTTGTGGCCGAAGAACCACAACCAGCCGGCGTAATCGACGACGAAGAAGATCGGAAGCAGGGCGGGAACCAGTGCCAGCAACAGCGAGAAGCTGCGGATTTTCCAGACGCCCAGCATGATGATGGCCATCGCCACCACGATCCCGGCCATCGACACCTTGGTGGCGAGTATCAGATTGGCCTTCCATTTATCCAGCACGTCAGGCTGATTGAAGAAGGTTTTCGCCTCGTTGTAGTAATGAGTGGCGAACACATCCAACTGGCCCATGACGAGCTGATCGACCACCATCCACACGGCGACCGCCGTGAAACCCGCAGCCAGAATTTGCAGCTGGGTCTTGCGCTGCGTCGCCATGAAGCCCAGCAGCATGACGGCAAACCAGCCGAAGATGAACTTCGACAGACGCAACTCCACCGGAGAGCCGGTGTCGATCGGATACATCCCCACGTAGTGGTTGATGGTGTTCATTTCGTGGACGCAATCGAGGCTCTTCGCCTCCTTGTTAACGTCCTTGCCCTTGTCGAGGATCGGGTTGTAGCGAGGCGTGTCGTGGCCCAGGTCGGCCTGCAGAGTTTCGTTGCCCATTTGGGTGCCCTTGCCAACCGCCGTGCAGCCGTTGAATACCCCGTTGAAGTGGAAGTGGATGCGAATGCCGTCAGGAAATGCATCCTTGGGATAATTCGGCGCCGTCAGCGAAACCCACCATATCGGCGAAAAGTAGGTGGCGATCAACGCCACCAGCGCCACCAGGGTCAGCCCCCTGATGAGCATGCTCTGTTTTTTTTGGTCTGGCATTCTGTTCTCTGTTTACTGGGGTACAAACTGGCCGGAAGCGTCCCGCACCCTGGCACATGCCAGAGTTCGGACCGCTTGAAGCGCTTATTTCTTCTTGCCGCCCTTGGCAGCGGGGCCGGCCTTGCACATCGAACCGGGCATGGTCAGGCTCGCCTGATAGGCGGAGATGGCCACGAGCTGATTGTTATCGTACTTCTTGATGATCTTGACCATGTCCGGATTGGCGTTGCGTCGATGGCCGTCGCGGATCTCGGTCATCTGGCGCAGCAGATACTTGTAATGCTGACCGGCCAGCACGGGGTAGAACTTGTCCTTGACGCCCTCGCCGTTGGCCTTGTGGCACTCGATGCACTCCTTCTCGTACATCGTCTTGCCTTCGGCGATCTGCTTGGCGGCGTCGGGGCCTTCATACTTGCCATGGTCAACCGGGATGCACAGGCTCTCGATGTAGGCCGAAACGTTGGCCAGTTCCTGCGCGTCGGTCAGTTCCTTGGCAAACGGGTACATGGTCGGGTTGTCGCGCAGACCGGCGCGAATGTCGGCCATCTGCTTGATCAGCACCGTGGTGTGCTGTCCGGCCAATTGCGGGAAGGTGCCGTCGGGACGACCCGCACCGGACGGCAGATGGCAGGCGCCACAGACCTCGTAGCCTTCCTTGCCGGCCTTGGCCGTGCCCTTGAGCTTGAGCGCTTCGATTTTCTCGCCCTCCTGGGCGTTCCACTTGTAGTCCTTGGATTCAATACCTGCCTTCTTTTCGGCCGGCGGTGCCGCCAGCGCGACTGCGGGAATCAGCGCCATCGAGAGCGCCAGTGCTATTGCCTTGTACATTTTCGTTTCCTCATCAGTGGGTAAGGGCTGCGGCAATGGTCCCATATTAGAACATCAGAGTTCATTGATATTCCTCAATTAACCAGCCTTGCCTTGCAGCGCAAAGCAACAATTACTATTTGATCTCGGAGAGGTACTTGGCCAGCTCCTTGATTTCCGCATCGGTGACCAGGTGCATGACGCCCTTCATTGCCGCAGAGTTGCCATTGGCGCGCTTGCCGCTCTTGATGTCCTGCATCTGATTTTCGGCGTACTTGGCGTTCTGTCCGGCCAGCCGCGGATACTCCGGCGTCAGCGGCTTCTTCGCATCCTTGCCGTGACAGGCGATGCAGGTCTTTTCAAGATAAAGCGCCTTACCGTCGGCCAGAGCCGGTGCAGCGAAGGCAGCAGCGGCAACACCCGCGAGAATCAATCCGAATTTCATGGTTTTCCCTCTTCGTAAAGAAAATGAAGCGTAGCTTACCCTTCTCCCCCGGACCTGCCTTGATCTACCTCATACTGCCCGGGGATAAAGTCCCCGCCGCAAGCGACGGGGACATGGTTCATTTGACCTTCTTGGCGCCATTCTGTTCCAGGTAGGTCTTGGCGCGCAAGCCGAGGTCG
>VBWA01000141.1:0-808 GCA_006218025.1 Rhodocyclaceae bacterium
CACCGACCGGGCGAAAGCGGCGAAAGCAAGCGACCGAAAAGGAACCGGAAGAGGGAAGCGCAAGCAAGCGACAATCAGGAGACGGCGCAAAGGACAGTACCGCCGCTGGTAATTCAAGCGAACTCGCTCAATCGCAGGTTGCCGACGGGCAGTGAGCACACATCGTGGTCAATGAGCGATGCGCTGAATGCAGTTTGCGACGCATTCGACAACGTGTTTGTGCCGGCGATAGAAGGAATGGAGAAGACAGTTGTTGCAAAGTTGCGTTTGCGGATGATTCGCTATGTTACTTTGAACTATGTGAAAAAACAACTCGAGGAAAAGCATGCGAACAAGGTAGTTACCGTTGACGATATTGCACAGTACACAGCCGATTCGTTGGTTCGTTTCAATTACTCGTTTCGGCGATAGTCGTCCTAGTTCTATTCATTCTGCTGATTAAGAGCTTAATGAGCGGTTCGCAGGAGGAACTTGATAAAGTTCCACGACTTGTAAAACAAATAGCTGACGCAGCGGCAGCGGCAGTGAAAGAACGACCATGGCAGAACGTAACAGTGTGAATAAGAAACTTAGTAAAATTTACTACAATCCACACAACGCTGGATCGTTTGGTGGTGTAAGTAGATTGCTCACTGAGGCACGCAAGAGCGGGATTAAGTTAACAATTCGCGATGTTCGGCGCTTTCTGGACGATCAGCATTCATACTCTTTACATCGCCCGGTTCGAAAGGCATTTGTGCGCAATCGCACATTTGTGTCTGGCATCGATAAACAGTGGCAAGCAGACCTGGCAGACATGCAAGCCATA
>VBWA01000141.1:816-1928 GCA_006218025.1 Rhodocyclaceae bacterium
CGTTTGCAGACTGACAAGGGAAAAGAGTTTCTTTGTAAGCCTGTGCAAAATTTGCTTGCGAAAGAACACGTTAAGCATTTTACGAGTAACAGTGACCAGAAGGCGGCAGTAGTTGAGCGATTCAACCGAACGATAAAAACACGAATTTGGACATACTTCACTGCGAAACGAACACGAAAGTATGTCGACGTGTTGCAAAACTTTGTAGATGCATACAACCACTCTCAACATCGCTCAATCGGGATGGCGCCTGCCGACGTTCGACCAGAACACGAAACAAAGATTTGGCGTAAACTGTACGGTGACGGATCAGGAATTACTAAGTCAAAAAAGCCTCTCGAGCGTGGGCAAATGGTTCGAATTAGTCGTTGGAAGGGCGAATTCGAGAAAGGTTACATGCCTAATTGGAGTGCTGAAAACTTTCATATCAGCAAGGCGATAAAACATCCACACACGGTGTATTCGTTGCGCGATTCGAGTGACGAACCAGTACATGGTGCATTCTATCGTGCAGAAATTCAACCAATTCGTACAAACAAGTTCTTTGTGGAAAAGGTTTTGCGTAAGCGAACGCTTCAAGGCACACCAAATGTTGTTCCGTCGTGTGGGTACGCACAGACTGTATCACATTCGCGATCAAGAAGGCAATCACTTGTTGTTGCAAGCCGAAACCAAACAAGGCGAAGTCTACTCGTCAGCTCTGATACCGTTTCCTGCAAATGTTGAAAACGTTGTGCGGTTCGATAGAGGCATCCAATGCGACTTGAATCGAATGGAGACGAGAGAAATGATGGATTTTGTAGAAAGTGCTAATACTCTTTGTAACTTTTTGTTTAAGGTGCTAGTGTGCGTGTTCGCGATTCTGATGGTTGTCTCTGCAATAGTGAGCATGGCTACTGAGAATGTGTATATAATGACGAAATAAAGTACATGTATATATCATACGAGATGGCTGAACAAACAGACGAGTTTCAGATAACGTTACCAAGCAATAGTAGCTTGGATGTGTACAAGAAGAACAGACCATCCAATTACACCGTGAGTCTACCACACTATGTGAATCTAGAAGGCGAGTGGCAGGTTGCTGCGACAGACATTCAGTTCACACACGA
>VBWA01000016.1 GCA_006218025.1 Rhodocyclaceae bacterium
GGGCGGCGGCGACGACTTCCCCGGTTTCCAGCAGTGCCTCGCGTTGGGCCTCGCCGTGATGCGCCGATTGCGAGCAATAGCCGCAATCTTCCGAGCAGCCGCCGGTCTTGATCGACAGCAGGGTCGACCTCTGGACGGCGTTGGCCTCGTGATTCTCCCGATGCACCTGCTGGGCACGAAACAGCAGGTCGTTGAAGGGCAGTTCGAACAGGCCGGCCAGCGCCTCCGTGGTCCAGCGCGGGGCGGCTACGAAGGGGGTCGATGCGGCTTGGGCAGGGACGGCGGCAGTCATTGCAGCGGACTCGCTAGAATGCGGGAAGGCGCGAATCTTGGTGGAAGGAGCCGGGCTTGTCAATTGCAGCGAGTGCAGTCACGAACATGGCAAGCGGTGTGAAAGCCGCGGCAAACAGGTACGTAGCCGCCCTGTTGCCGCAAGACTGCTTCCTGTGCGCCGCGCCCAGCGGCAAGAGCCTGCTATGTGCCGCGTGCACCGCCAGCCTGCCGCGTTTGACCATGGAGCGCTGCCCGGTCTGCGCCCTGCCGACTCCGGACTCGAACATCTGCGGCGCCTGCCTCGGGCACGCGCCGCATTTCGATGCCACCCAGGCCGTCTTCCGCTACGAGTTTCCGGTCGACAGTCTGATCCAGGCGCTGAAGTATGCTCACCGTCTCGCCAGCGCCGACTTTCTCGGCAGGGAACTGGCGCAGATGGCCGCCCCACTCCGCCCTGATCTGATCCTGCCCGTTCCCCTTTCCCAGGCACGCCTCGCGCAGCGGGGATTCAACCAGGCGGTGGAGATCGCCGCTGGCAATCACTCATCTGCACCGCTGCCGCGACACCGCGCCGCAAGCCAGCCTGCCCTGGAAGGAGCGGGCAAAAAACATCCGTCACGCCTTCGAATGCGAAATCGACCTGACAGGCAAAACCGTGCTGCTGATCGATGACGTGATGACTACGGGTGCCACGCTCGACGAACTGGCCCGAACACTCAAGGCGCATGGCGCGATACGCGTGGAGAACCTGGTGCTGGCACGGGCGCTAAAGAGCTGATCGCCGCTGTACAATCCAGTTGCCCAAAGTCCAAATAAATATTCATGGCGCTTCGCGATCCCATCGACAAGAACCTGCTGCGCATGCAAGGACGGCGTTTCGCCTTGCGCTGCGATGCGCAGGTTTCCTCCATCGAGCGTGCCGACACGCTGCGCGAGATTTCCCGCCTGGCAAGCTCGATCACGCTGCCCTATTCGATCATCGAGGACGAGACGGCACGGGACGCCCTGCGCCTGGTACAGATGCGCGCCGAAGACCGGGCGCGCGAGCTTATCGAGGAACAAATTCATAACTTTGCCCGTGCCGAAGAAAACCTGCGCGACAAGCAGAAACGCGCGATGCTCGATGCATGGACCAACCTGACCGGGCCGCTGGGCCATTTGCGCACATGGGCGCAAAGCAAGTTGATGGCGGCGGAACAACAAAGCAACTGAGCGGGCAAGCTGCTTCCCGTGCCGCGGCGAGTTCTTCAGCGCAAACGATGCTCCACGTGCTGCGCCAGATCGGCCGGCAAACCCGGCAGGGCACGCGCCTTCTGATAGGCCTCACGCGCCTCCGCGCCTTTTCCTGCGGCATCCAGCGCGATGCCCAGTCCCGCCCACCAGCGGCCTTCGTTGGGTGCAAGACGTGTCGCCGCCTGATAGCGCTCCACCGCTTCAGGGGCGCGCCCGGCACGATTGAGCAGCGCGCCGGCAAACCCCTGATACTCGGCGCTCTGCTCGCCGGACGCCGCGTTCTTCTGCAGCAGTTCGAGCGCGGCGGGCGCCTGGTGGCGCTCGACCTTCAAACGCGCCCAGGCCAGGGTCGATGCCAGGCGCGCCGAAGCCAGTTCCGTGCCTCGGCGCAGAATTTCCTCTGCTTCGTCGAACCGCTTCGCGTCAATCAGCAGCGCCGCCAGCATCTGGCGTGCCGCGGCATGTTCGGGAAACTCTTCGAGCGCAGCCCTGTAGCTGCCGGCCGCCTCCTCCAGGGCGCCCTGACGCTGCGCCAACACGCCGCGACGGTATTCGATCTCGGCACGTTCAGCCGCCGACGGCAGACGCACTTGTTTGTCGATACGAGCCTCACCGGAGACCGGCGGCACCTTGGGCAAAGCCACCACCGGTGGTCGGGATGGAGCGGCAGCGGCCGGCCGCTCAGTCGCCTTCGGCGCGAAAGCCATCGCCTTGCGTGGGGGCTCGGCGGCACGCGCGGGCACCGCAGACAGCTCATTGTCCAGGCGCAAGGAGGGCAAGGCCGCGTTGGCCACGACTGCGGGTTCGGCTGCAATGGCGGCAGCAGCTGGAGCCGCCGGTGCTGCGGCCACGGAAGGCGCGGCCGGCGTTACGTTTCTGCCGAACCACACGGCAGTGCCCAAACCCACAGCAACCAGAATCGCTCCGAACCACATCCAGGACACACCCCGGCGGGACTCCTGACGCGCCGCCAACGGCGTCACGGCCGTCGGAAAGGCCGCCCGATCGCTGTCGCCGATCCGGCGCGCATCGAGGTCGCGCAGCATCTTGTTGACCAGGCTCATCGGACTACCCTCCCCCCGTTCCACGACCGACACTGCATTGTCGGCCGGCTACGGCGGCGCGGAGCAGTGCTCCGCGAAACCCCGCCTCCGCCCCCCCTGCCCAAGGCAGGGGGTGACGGTGGTTCGCCGCTGCGCGGCTCCACAAGATGGCTGCACCCCCTTGGAGCGGCCCGGCGGGGGGCGATCACCACCGTTGCCACCAGTGCAGCGCGGGCAAACCTTCGGTATCGCGGCCCGCCATGGCGACGTGGGCACGGCTCACCCGGGTCTTGCCCTCGCCATAGGCAAGCAACATGGCCTTGTGCGCCAGCACGTTGACCAGGCGCGGAGTGCCGCTGGACAAGCTGAACAGCAAGCGAGCGCTGGCGGGAGGAAATACGTCGCCATCACGATGACCCGCCACTCGCAGGCGATGGGCGAGGTAATGCGCTGCCTCCTGCTGTTTCAGGCCCGGCATGCGGTAATGAAACACAATGCGCTGACGCAACTGGCGCACGGCGGGATTGGCCAGCTTCTGGTCGAGTTCGGGTTGGCCGAACATCACCACTTGCAGCAGCTTGTGCTTTTCCGTTTCCAGATTCGACAGCAAGCGCAGAGCTTCCAGGCTTTCGAGAGGCATGGATTGCGCCTCGTCGATGCAGATCACCACCTTCTTTCCCTGTGCCGCCATGTCGAGCAGATGCTGATTGAATTGCTTCAGAAGATGGAACTGGTAGTCGAGGCCCTGGAGCTTGAGACCGAGCTCCTCCGCAATCGCGATGAGCAGGATGCGCGGCTCCAGCATCGGATTCGGCAGGTAGGCGACCACTTGCTCTTCGGTCAGCGTTGCCAGAAAACGGCGGCACAGCAGCGTCTTGCCGGTACCGACTTCGCCCGTGATCTTGATGAAGCCCTCACCCGTGTTGATGCCGATCAGCAGCGTGTTGAGCGCTTCCTGGTGCGCGTCGGCCGAATAGATGAAACTGGTGTCCGGCGTGATGCCAAACGGGAATTCCCGGAGGCCGAAGTGATTGAGATACATCGCCGCGCAGACTTACTGTGCGGACCGGCCGGACGGGTAAGCCCGCACGCGCTCCTGAACGTCCTTGATGTCCTGCGCCCAGACCCGGTCATTGTCGATCATGGTGGGCTTGATCAGAATGACCAGTTCGCGCTTGCGCAACGCCGAAGAGCGCTGACCCAGGGCGTTGGCCACAAAGCCGGTGGCACCCGGCAACTGCGAGCGGTCGGAGGACTGTTCCTGACGCATCAGGCCGCCGATGGCCACGATATTGCCGTCCTGGACGCGGACAATGCTGTCGGTTTCGTTGATGCTGCTCGCCGCCAGCGGCAGAATGTAAGTGCCCAGCGCCCCGAGGTTGATGGTCTTTTCCTTTTCCACCACCGTGCTGACCGCTGGATGCACATGCAGAATGATATTGCCATCCTCGTCGATCTGCGGCGTGACATCAAGCGAAATGCCCGAAAAATAGGGTTGCAGGGTTACGCTCGGCGATGAGACGGAGCCGGTTGTCGTGGTCGTGGTTGACGACGTGACATTGGTCACAAACAGCTCGTCGGTACCCACCTTGAGTATCGCCTTCTGATTGTTGAGCGTGGCAATTCGCGGCGAAGACAGCACCGAAACGCTGCCTTGGGTTTCAAGGAAGTTCAGCAGCGCAGCGAAATTGGAGGTCTGGAAGGCGAGGCCGATGAAGCCTTTTCCCAGCACCGACGCAGCAATCGAGCCGAACTGTCCCGGCGTCACGGAAAGCGTCGCCGTGCCACCCGTACCAATAGTCTGCGCCCCACCGGTAGCGGCCGTAAGGGTCGCGCCCGGTTGGGCTACACCGATCCCGGAACGGCTGTTCGGACCACTATTGAAGGCGCCCCAGTTGACGCCCGCCTGGAAGTCCTCGGACAGGGTCACATCGATGATCTTGGCCTCCAGCATGACCTGCCGCTCGGCAATCAGCTGGGTTGCCTTGAGGTATTTTTCGACGTTGCGCAGTTCAGTCGGCAGGGCGCGCACCAGCACCACTCCGGACGAAGGATTCACCACGACGCTGCGCCCTTCGGCGCTACCCACGATGGACCCCAGCGCGCGATTCAGGTCTCCCCAGAAGTCGCTGTCGGTGGTCATGCTGACACGACTGGTGTCGCTGCCACGCGCCGCCGTCGGAGTACCGGTGCCGGCCGGAACGGTCTGGCTGGTAGCCGGAGTCGATGTCGACGCAGTCCCCGCCGTGCCTCCGCTGGTGGTCATCGAACTGCCGGTAACACGCAGATCGCTGCTGCCATGACGCCGGCTGGCAAGGTAATTGATCTGGAACACACGGGTCTTCAGCGTGTTGGGTTCGATGAAGATGCGCTTGCCCTGGACGCGGTACTCGTAGCCGTAGAGTTCGCGAATGGTATCCAGCGCTTCCATCACGGTCACATCCTTGAGATTCACCGTCAGGCTGCCGCTCACGTCGGGCGGCAGCAGCATGCTGTAACGGGTGCCCGAAACCAGGGCCATGAAGACCTGCGTGGCCGGGGCGTTGATCACCGAGAGATCGAAGCGCGGTTCTGCCGCGGCCACGTCGACCGCCGCCTGCGGCGCAAGCGGCGGCATCAACGACTTGTCGGTAGGGGCTGCAGCAGGCGCTTTGCGCTCAGTCGCGGATTTCAGCAGGACATCGTTGATCTGACCCAGCACCTCGTTGCCAGCTCGCGGCGGCACGGCACAGCCGGCAACAGCGCCGACGAGCAGCAGCAGCAGGCATCGCACATAGGGTGCGCATCTCGTCATTCCGTGTTTCCCGTCGTGCGCCGCTTGATGGCAGCCGCCTTGTTTGTCGGCATTTTCTCGATGGCGGGCGTGACCTTGATGACTTCGCGCCCACTCTCCCCCTTCAACACTATTTCGCTTTCGGTAATCTTCAGCACCTTCTTGTCACCAATCCGGCCACCGACTTCGACATACTGGCCGTTGATCACGGCGGCAGACTTTCCGCCAGGCCGCAAAATCACCGTCTGCACCCCGCTTTCAAGCGGCCCAGCAACACTCCCCCCGGCCTCCGGCACCACCAGAACCCCGGCCGGACGCGTTGGATCCGGCACCTGAGCAAGAGCGGAACCTGCCCCGAGGAGTATGGCCAACAAGAACGGAAGCAAAACGAAGCGCATCATACAACCAACCAGTTTCTGTCAAGGCTCAAGGTGTAGACGCGCAAGACCATGACGTTGCGCGGATGCTTCTCCACCGTAAGACTGACGCTGTTCCACATCACCCGCTGCGGCATGCGCTCAAGTTCCGCCAGGTAATTCAGCAAGTCATTGTAGCTGCCAGCGAGCCGTATCTCGATACCATGCTGGTAGATGCCCTCAGCCTGGACAGGCGCCGCGTCGCCTTGATCCGCCCTTTCCTTGCCCGGATCCTTCGCGCCCTGAAGAGGCGTTCCGGGCGCGGTTCCCGCACCTGGTACCACCGCGCCCACCCGCGTCGCCGGCAATGTTTTCAGACCGAGCAATTCGATGGTCCGGTTTCTGGCCAGCAGTCCTTCCAGAAACGCCTGCATCCTTGCCGGCGGGACCATGCCTGCCTCGAAACTCGCCAGACGCTCGCCGACCGCTGCCAGTTCCTGCTTCGCCTGCGCGAGCCGCCGCCGATTGGCCGCGTCAGGATCGGCGCTTTGCGCCGTGAGCACGGCCACCTGAGTCTGCTGCTGCGCCAGCTCGGCACGCGCTGCAGCTTCCGCGCGGCTTGCGCTGCGCGCATTGAGCAGGAACGGCTCGATCCCGAAACTGAAAATAAGGAAGCCGCCGCCAAACACCAGCGCAAAGGCAATAATGACGCGTTCGCGGGGCTTGAGCGCGGCAAACTTCTCGGCCCACTGTGTCCATTGAGCGGATAGCCCTTTCATTGCAGGCCTTCCTTGGGCTCGACCAACTTCGGCATCAGGACGAAATCGATGGCACGCGGCGCGAGAGTCGGCGCTGACGCTACGGCGGCGCCCTGCGCGACGCGAGGACCCGCCACAGGCGGATCGACGCGGTTCATCGTCAAGGCTGCAAAATTGCGTCCCTGAAAGGCCTTCTCGGTGCCAAGGCGGCGAATGTATTCGGGCAGTGCCGCCGCATTCAGCATACTCCCGCGAATTTCCATGTCATTGCCGCCGGAGCCGATGGTGAAACCCGTCAGCCAGAGGCCCTCCGGCACCTGGCGGGCAAAGCCGCGCAGATAATCGGCAAAGCCACCGGTGCTGCCGATGGCACCGCCTTCCAGCAGGCGTGCGATATCCCCGCGACGGCGCAGCAGACCCTCCGCGCTATCCAGTTCGGCCGTCAATTGCGGGCTCGGTTTGCGTATTGCAGCGGCCTTGGTCGCTGCCGCCACTTTCTCCTTCGCTGACTTGAGCTGCGTCTCGACGGTAGCCGCCGCCTCCCTGCGCGTCGTCGCCTCGCGCCAGGTCCAGGCTCCCACGGCCGCCAGCACCGTGTAGAGCGCCACGGCCGCAAGCGCCACATTGCCTAGCGTGAGGAGGTCGCGCTGCTTGAGAAAGCGCGGATGGAAGAGATTGATTTGCGCGCTCATGCCGTCGCCGGCTCGTCGCGCAGCGCCGCGCCAATTGCGCGCAGGCATTGAAACTGCCGCAGGGGATCGAGCAATGCCGGCACCGCGCCGAGATCCAGCACGCCCGACAGATCCAGAGGCACAACGGAGATCGTCAGGTTGGCACGCAAGTAGCTGAGGAAACCGTCTACGCCCGGAATCGGCGCGACCAGAATATTGGAAAGCGGAATCGCGCTGTAGAGGCGATCAAAGTTGTCCAGCGAGCGCTGCACGTCCAGCGCGATACGCTCGAACAGAATGCCGCGGCGGCCGGCATCGGCGGTGATCAACTGGCGCGCGGTAATCTCGACATGGCGCACGACAAGCAATTCGCCGTTCAGAGTGAAGGTCAGGAGGCCTTCATCATCATCAAAGATCAGGGTTGCCAGTCCACGTCCGTCTTCCTCGAATAAGGCCGCCAGATTGCGTTGCGAGACTTCGCGCAGATCAATTGCTGCAAGCGGCACCCTGGCCGCCTGAAACGCCTGCACCAGGGGCGCCACGGCCGACTCGGGCGAGAGCGCGGCAAACACCTGGGCCGTTCGCCCATCGGGCGGAATCGGCAGAAAGTCGATGGCGGCGGTATCCACCGGGAACTCGACCTGATCCTTGAGCTTCCAGCGCATCACGTCGCATGCCTCGTCGTGAGAGCCGTCGACGGCATCGGTCTGGATCAACTGATACTTGCCGTGACCGAGCAGCGTCGTACAGCGGTATCGGTCGAACCGCATCGGCCTCCTCAGGACGCTCAGGATCGCCACATCGTCGGCGCCCTTCTCGACCGAGTCGGCCACCAACACGCAAGGCTTGCGGCCAGACTCGCGGCGCACATGAACAACGTCGACACGCCCCTCCCGCAGCACGACGGACAGCCATCCTTGTTCAGTCTTTGATTTGAGGAAGTTTGGCACTGGACGCATCGATACCCATTTATTCTGCAACTATACTAACCAAAAGAGATAGGGAAAACATCGATTTCGCGGTAGAAGGGTGTGTAATTGGATCATTCGGGCAAAATATAATGGAAGTCCGGCAGAGCACAGGATTGACTGGCCGCCGCCCATGCCTTGTAGCGGGCAGCGGGCGCCTTTAATATTTGCCCAAACTCAGTTCCCATAGAGGCGCAATCTCCGGAAATTCCCGCGCACCCTTTGCCAGTTCGTCGACGGTTGCGGAGCGTTGTGCCGGGAACGCTCGTAAAACCGCCAATGTAAGCGCCCGCGCATCCTGGTCACGTCCAGCAAGCGCCTGTTGCATGGCGCAGCGCGCCACCAATAAACGAGCTGGCGCAAAGTGGATGCCGCGCTCGCATAGATCAGCACGGTCTTGCGCTTGTAGCTTGCTCGGCTCGGCCAAATTGGTGAACGCCAGCAGCACCCAGGGCGAGAGTAGCGATTCATGGTGCAACTTGACCAGACGATCCATGGAAATCCGCCAGGCGCGCTCTCGATCTGGATGCGCTGCCAATGGAAAGTTGGATGCCGCTTCGATTTTTATATAGTCGGAGCGAAGGTTGGCCAATATCAAACCGCCCCCCAACGCCGCGAGAACCAGATAAACGGTGAGCCGTCGGCCAGCCAGAGTGATTGTTCCTCCTCTGTCTGCAGCGCCCAGCAACAAAGCCGTCGGCCCGAGGAAATAGCTGTACCAGAGCGGATATTCAAGTAGCGCATGTACCAAGCCAATGCCGAGGACGGCCCCGCACCAGAACTGCTCCAGCCCCCACGGCTTGCCGAGAAAGCACCGGGCCCAAATGCCGAGCAGCAGAATGACGGCCCCCGTAGCCGGCGCGCCAAACTCCGTCATGAGATGCAGGATGAAATTGTGTGCATTCTCCGCCACGCCGAATGGCTCGTCACCGACGTAACTCGAAGCCGCAACAAAACTCGCCCAGGCATAGTTGCCAACGCCCTGCCCCAGCCACGGGTGTTCGAGAAAAGCCGCCCAGGCGGAGCGAGCGATCTCGAGCCTGGTGCTCGACCCTGAAACCGATTCATAGAGGCGCGAACCAGACACGGCCGCGCCGGAAGCATCCGGTATATGCGACGTAGCCCAAGCGGCAAAGATACTCAGGGCGATCACAGCAGGTAACAGAAGAACCGCATCGGCCCACAGCCGGACCTCGGGTCCCTGCGGCCGCCGAAATTTCAACCATCCGATTGCGGCAAGCAGGACGAGGGGGTAGACAAACACGCTGCGCGAACCGCTGAGGACGCTGCCAAACGCGATCAGCAAGATCAGTATCCAAAGCCAGGGCCTGGACAGGTAACGACGACTGCAAAGGTAGAACAGGGAGGCGATACCGAGCCATGAGTACTGGGCATGATGGTTGGCCTGGCCGAGATTGGCGTAGACCGTGCCGCCCAGCTTGGGGAATATCCAGCCAGCGCCGCGCGCCACGCCCAGCCATTGCGCGAGCGCGATTCCCGCCCCGACCAGTGCTCCGAGAAGCAGGGCACTCGCAATGACGTCGGCCAGACGAACCAGACCCGTTGTTTCGACCAGGTACCGACCCAGAACCATCAACACCCCGGCCCACAGCAGATAGACCGCGTAGAGCAGCCCGAGCTGCGGGAAGACCAAACGGCCAAGACCGAACTGAAGCAACAAGGTCAACAGCAATACAGCGGGGACAAGCAACACCAGCGGCAGTATCAGGGAGCGGCCACGAACGGCGATCAATCCGGCCATTGCCGCCGCCAAGCCCAGCGCGCCCGCCCACCATTCACTCCAGAAACCGGCAATGGGCATGGTATGGAACGGCAATAGAAATGGCCCGCTCACCATCAAGGCGAGCAGGCCAAGGCTGACTGCCGCGGTCTGGCTGGAGCGGACAATCGAGTCCGCCCGCCAGCTACCTACCAAACAATACCCCAACGACGCACCACTGGACCCGGATGCGTTGTGCGCAAACGGCGTATCAGGGTAGCGGGACAGCAGTTGAGGCTACGGAATCACAGGTGACGACGCATGAGGTGGTGCCGGCTCCGCTACAGCCCGTCGGACTCGTTTGCAGATAGCCAAGATTGCAGGCCGTGCCCGAAGAGTATGTGACGCCCGAAGAGACCAGGCTCTGCGCATACCGAATGTTCGCAGAGGAGGCAACCGCCCCGGCAACACCATCGGCCTTTGCCTTTTTTGCGTCACCACTCAAATCGACAAATCGCGGCAACGCCGTCGCCGCCAGAATGCCGAGAATCACGATAACCACCACCAACTCGATCAGGGTAAAGCCCTTCTGTTTCATTGCTATCTCCTTGGACATATTTGACGAAGCGCATTGCGGCCCGAATGTCAGCAGCCTGAGGTTACCACTGAAATCATCGGCGCGACAAATACGCCGGGCGTGGGTTGAGTCGCTTCCGGATACGTAATACGGCAGTTGGGCACGGTGCCGCCGGCCACGTCATATGTCCGTGTCGTACCCGCGCCGCCCGCCGTCAAGCCATCCGCCGCCGGATTCAGGGCAGCGGCGGCGTCGATGCCGGCCGCCGTTGCCGCCGGGTAGCGATTGACGATATCGATCATCAAGCCATCCATATTCACCTTGGGCGGCGTCGAGGCGCAATTGACTGCGGTGGGGCTGGGCGCCGTCCCGGCGACATCCAGTTCGCAGCGCGTCCGGGCCAGCGCCGCCGCCGAGCGGATCGAGCCATAGATCGCGTTGGTCTTGGCCACCCGCGCATCGCGCTGGGCGTCGATCATGCGCGGCAAGGCCACGGCGGCGAGAATGCCTATGATGGTAATCACGATCACCAGTTCGATAAGGGTGAAGCCATGTGCAAACGGCGTGACGCGGCCTGATTTCATGGTTATGGACGATTTACGTTCATTGACTGGCAAAAAATAGCAGGGTTGCAACGACCCATTTTAGTGATTATCGACCATAGAAGTGGCTAGTTTAGCCCTACCAGGCTCGCGCCGACCGTTCTTCCCGACGAATCGAAACGGGCAACATAGCGCCAGCGCAACTCCGTGGCGCCGGGGAAGGCCTCAGGCAATCGCGGAAGATAGCTCAGTTCGCGGCGAACTGGATCGTATGCCCATTGCCCTGACACCTCCGCAGTTCGCCCGTCACTGAACCCACGCGGTCGATGCCCGAGAAAGTCGATCGGGCTGGCCTGCGCCACTTCGATGATGCGTTCTTCCTCGCCGCGCATGATGCGTTCGCCTATCGCCAGCTGTATGCCAACGCGAATGTTGCGCACCGTGAGATTGACCTCGGTACGTTCCGTCTCGGCCTGAATCGCATTGAGCCGCACCAGCAGAGCCGTGGCGAGAACGCCGAAGATCGCCACCGTTACTGCAAACTCGAACTTGCTGGCGCCGCGCTGAAGCTTCATGTCACTTCTTCATGGTCACTTTGCCCAGGTCCCACAGAGGCAGGAAAATACCGAGCGCGAGGATCAGGACCATGATTCCCAGCGAAATGATGAGAATCGGTTCGATCTGCTGCGCCAGAGTCTTCAGTTCGTACTCGACCTCGCTCTGATACATGTCGGCGACTTCCTTCATCATGTCGTCCAGCGCGCCTGATTCCTCGCCCACGGCAATCATCTGCAGCACAACGGGAGTAAACACTCCCGCGGAAATCGAGGTGCGCAGGATGCTCTCGCCGCGCTCGACGCCGTCACGCATTTTCTCGACCTTGTCCGCGATATAGGCGTTATTTACAGTCTCCGCGACATTGGTCAGGGCCTGAATGATCGGTACCCCACTGCGTGAGGCGAGCGCGAAACTGGCGGCAAAGCGGGCCAGAGTGGCTTTGCGCACGATTTTCCCGGCAATCGGGATTTTCAGCTTGATCCGATCCCAGGTATAGCGACCCCTGGGCGTCTTCACCCACGCCTTGAATCCGAAAAAACCCGCAACGATGCCGAGCAGCAGCGCAGGCCACCAGGCCAGCATGAAATCCGAAAAACCGATCAAGAGACGCGTCATTAACGGCAGTTCGGCGCCGAAGCCCTTGAACACCTTGGCGAAGGCCGGAATTACAAAAAGGTTGACGATGACAATGGCGATGCCCATCGCAGCGACGACGAACGACGGGTAGCGCAGCGCCGACTTCACCTGGTCCTGCATGAACCGCTCAAACGCCAGGTGATCGAACATGCGGAGAAAGACTTCTTCCAGCCGACCGGTCATTTCGCCGACACGTACCATGGATAGATAAAAGGGCGAGAAAACCGTCGGATGACGAGCCAGCGACAGCGACAATTCGCGGCCGGAATCCAGACTTTGACGGACGTCCTGCAAAACGTCCCTCATCGCCGGATTGGTGCTCGATTCCTGCAAACCGGCCAGCGCCCGCATGATCGGAACGCCGGCGCGCAACAAGGTATGTAGCTGCCGCGAAAACAGCAGCACGTCCATGTGTTCGACTTTTTGCTTGAACAAGGCGATGCCGACACCGGCGCCCCGGCCGGCCTTGTCGGATGACGCCGTTGTGGGCTTGATCTCCATCGGCGTCACACCGCTGCCAAACAGCAGATCGGCCACCGCCGCCGCTGTCGCGCCTTCCATGATTCCCCGCACGATCTCCCCGGCGCCGTTGCGGCCGCGATAGGCGAAGTTAGGCATGACAGCCGTCCGCCGGGCCGCCCCAAAGGCGACGACGCCCCCCCTGGGGGGGCAGCGAGTCGATTTTGCGAGCGCGGGGGGCCATGTGTTATTCGTCGAGCTGCGTGCTGATGCGCATGGCTTCCTCAACCGTGGTGCGTCCGCTGACCACCAGCCGCACGGCGTCGCGGCGCAGGGTATTGCCACCCATTTGTTCGCGACCGATCTGCATGAACTCGTTGGGGTCGCCCCGATTCACGGCCTCGACCAGCGCGTTGTTCATGTCGAGAATCTCGTAGGCAGCCTGACGCCCCTGATAGCCGGTGTTGGCGCAGTGACTGCACCCTTGGCCATGCTTGTACTGGAAGCTATCCACCCGGTCACCGAGTTCGGTTTTGAGCCACAGGTGCTCATGCGGCGTCGGCGTATAGGGGGCGGAACAGTTCTCACACGTGACGCGCACCAGCCGCTGCGCCAGCACCATCTGGATCGACATGGCGACCATGTAGCGCGGCACGCCCATGTCGAGCAGACGAATCGGCGTCGACAACGCGTCGTTGGTATGCAAGGTCGACAGCACCAAGTGGCCGGTCATGGCGGCGCGCATCCCGATCTCGGCTGTTTCCTGATCGCGCATCTCGCCCAACAGGATGATGTCCGGGTCCTGCCGCAACGCGCTGCGCAGCACGCGACTGAAGGACAGATCGATCTTCTCGTGCACCTGCACCTGATTGAGCCCGGGCAGGCGATATTCGACCGGGTCTTCGACGGTGATGATTTTCTTTTCCGGCGTGTTCAGTTCATTGAGCGCCGCATACAGCGTAGTGGTCTTGCCCGATCCGGTCGGGCCGGTCACCAGCACGATGCCCGATGGCCGCGCGATGGAATGGCGAAAACGCTCCAGTATGCGCGGCGGCATGTACAACCTGTCGAGTTGCAGGAGGCCGGTGTTCTGCGCCAGCAAGCGCATCACGACGGATTCTCCGTGCTGGGTCGGCATTGACGAGATACGGATATCGATCGCAGTGTTGCGCAACTTGATGTTGAAGCGCCCATCCTGCGGCAAGCGCTTTTCGGAAATATCCAGGCCGGACATCAGTTTCAGGCGCAGCACCAGCGCGGTGGAAATCTTCGAATCGGCTTCGGTCTGCACACGCAGCACGCCGTCGATACGAAAGCGGATCAGCAACGACCTTTCCTGCGGCTCGATGTGAATGTCCGAAGCGCGCATCTTCAGCGCTTCTTCGAACACCGTGTTGAGCAGCTTGACGACTGGCGCATCCTCGGCACCGGCGGTAAGGCCCAGAATGTTGCCGAACTCGGTCGAGATATCGCCCATGTCGGCCGTGAGTTCTTTGGCCAGACCGCTGATTTCCGCTGCGCGACTGTAGACGCGGTCAATGGCGCCGAGAAGCTGGCTCTCGGTCACCACCGCCAGATCGATCTCGCGTTTCAAGGCGCGCGCCAGTTCGTCAAACGCACTGAGATCTGTCGGGTCGGCCATGCCGACGACCAGCATGCCGGCGCGCTCACTGAGCACCAGCGCACGCAGCCGGCGCGCTTGGGCTTCCGGCAGCAGCTTGATCAATTCAGGCTGTGGCTTGAAGGTCTTGAGGTCGACAAAATCGGCACCGAGCTGACGAGCTAGACCGATCGAAATACCCTCTTCACTGACGTAGCCGCATTCCACCAACACCCGGCCGAGCTTGCGGCCCGAGCGCTTTTGTTCTTCAAGCGCGAACTTGAGCTGCTCGCCGGTAACGAGGTTCTGCTGCACCAGCATGTCACCCAGTCGGATTTTTTCCGGGCGTGCCATCAGGCGATCTCCAAAGCGACCGTAGAATCGTGGTCATTGCAGCTGCGATTTTGCACGAAAGTCATAGTCCAATTGTTTGATTTTTCAAAAACTACCGCTTTTCGGAGGGACCCGCAAGTGTTCCATGTCGTTCTCGTGGCCCCGGAGATTCCGCCCAACACAGGCAATATTATTCGTCTTTGCGCAAATACCGGGGCGAAACTGCATCTGGTGGAACCGCTTGGCTTCGACCTTTCCGACGCGCAACTGCGCCGGGCGGGCATGGACTACGCCGAGTTGGCGAACGTCTTGGTGCATCCGGATTGGACGGCGTGCCGCGCCGTACTTGGCGTTGCGCGGCTGTTTGCGCTGACGACGAAGGGGGGGTGCCGTCACACCGGCGCCATCCCCGGGGATACCGCTACGCATAACTTCCATCCCGGCGATGCGTTTGTCTTCGGCGGTGAATCGCGAGGGCTGCCGGCCGTGGTTCTGGCCGACATCGATGAGAGTCACCGCCTGCGGCTGCCGCTGATGCCGGGCAATCGCAGCCTGAACCTGTCGAACACCGTGGCGGTGATGGTTTACGAGGCGTGGCGGCAGCAAGGATTCGCCGGCGGCCAGTAGCGCGTCATTCGTGTTTGGGGTCGCGCGCCATCAGTTGTTCCACCGCCGCGCGGGGCGTGATGCGGCCGTCCAGCACGGCGGTCACTGCCCGCGTGATGGGCATGTCGACGCCAAGCTCGGCGGCACGGCGGGCGACCTCGCGCGCTGCGGGGACGCCTTCCGCAACGTGGCCGAGTTCGCGCGTGATGTCGGACAGCGCCCGCCCCTCCGCGAGCAGCAGGCCGACCCGACGATTGCGCGACAGTTCGCCGGTGCAAGTGAGGATCAGGTCGCCCATTCCGGCCAGCCCCATGAAGGTTTCGCGGCTTGCGCCGAGCGCCTCGCCCAAGCGGATGATTTCCGCCAGACCGCGCGTGATCAGGGCGGCGCGGGCGTTGAGGCCGAGGCCAAGGCCGTCGCAAATTCCGGTGGCGATGGCCAGCACGTTTTTTACCGCGCCGCCGACCTCGGCGCCGACCAGGTCTTCGGTAACATAGATGCGCAGGTTGCCGCCATGGAGACTTTGGGCAGTCGCCGCGGCAAAGCCGGCATCGGCCGACGCCAGCGTGATGGCAGTGGGCAGGCCGCGCGCCACCTCGAGGGCAAAACTCGGCCCGCTCAGCGCCCCGCAGACGGCGTCGCCCATCACTTCGGCCACCACCTGATGCGGCAGCAGACCGCTGCCGGCCTCCAGGCCCTTGCACACCCAGAGAAAGGGCATGGTTGGCGCAATGGCCTTGAACTGTTCCAGCAGTGGCCGCAGGCCGGCCAGGGGCGCGGCAAGAATCGCCAGATCGGCGCCGGCCAGCGCGGCACTCAGATCGGCCGTGACGCGCAAGGCATCCGGAAAATGGCAGACGGGAAGATAACGCGGGTTTTCACGCCGGCTCGACATCTCTTCGGCACGCGCGGCATCACGTGCCCACAGGCTGACCTCATGCCGGCCGGCAAATGCAATGGCCAGCGCGGTACCCCAGGCCCCCGCACCCAGCACCGCTAGCCGCATCGCGCGCACTCCATCGGCTTCGGGTTCATGGCGTGCCGGCTGTTGCGCCTCTAGAGGCCCCAGACTTGGGAGGCCTTGAGAAACCCGGTTTGGCCGTCGCGATGCTTGACCTTGATCCAACCGCCGGGAACGGCTTCAAGGAGTTCCAGCACCACGTCGCGTTCGGCTTCGAATACCAGCGCGGCCTTGTCCTCGGCCGCGGCGCGAATCTGGGCGCGGTCCTGGCGCACGATGACATTGCGCTTTTCGCTGAGATGCTTCTTTTCGATCCAGGTCAGGTCGCCCCGGCTGTCGCGCACCTTGGACCAGCCTTCGAGACTGACCACGAGCTCCACCGGCGTACCGGCAAGCACGATGAACAGGGGTTTCGACTTGGCCGAAGGCGCGTCGTACATCGGCGCCGCCTCGGCGACGGTGCGGTAGTCAAGCGCGAAGGCCGACCATGTTGCCGCCAGCGCAGCAATCGGCATCATCGGAGCAAAAAATCGCCGTAGCGCCATCGCCGACTATTGCAGCTGGATTTTGCTTTCGGACTGCTGCTGTTCCATCAGGCGCTGCTGGTAGAGCGACTCGAAGTTAACAGGGGCGAGAATCACGGGCGGGAATCCAGCCCGATTGATCGCATCGGACACGGTCTCGCGCGCATACGGAAAGAGGATGTTCGGGCAGGCCACGGCCAGAATCGGCTCCAGATCCTGCTCCGGCACATTGCGAATCTGGAAAATGCCGGCCTTCACCACCTCGACCAGGAAGAAGGCCTTTTCGCCTTCCTTCGCAGTGACATTGACCGTCAGCGCCACTTCATACATGCCGTCGCCGATCGTGTTCGCCGTGCTTTGAATCTGCACTTCGATGCTCGGGGTCTCGCGCTCCAGAAAGATCTGCGGTGCGTTGGGCACCTCGATGGAGAGATCCTTGACGTAAATCTTTTCGATGCTGAAAACGGGCTGCTCGTCGCTCATGATGGAGTAGTGGGTTAGGTGAAAAGGGGATGATTCTACGCGGCCAGCAGCGAATCGAGCTTGCCCTGACGCTCCAGTTCATAGAGCTCGTCGCAGCCGCCGACATGCGTTTCGCCGATGTAGATTTGCGGCACGGTGCGGCGGCCCGTCCTCTGCATCATTTCTTCGCGCCGCTCGGGTTGCAGATCGACGCGCACTTTCTCGATATCCGTGACGCCCTTGCGCGTCAGCAGCTGCTCGGCGCGCACGCAGTAGGGGCAAACGGCGGTGGAATACATCAGAACCTTGGACATTTGGTGCTCCGGCCTCAGGATTTGGTGGTAAGGGGAAGATTGGCCCCCAGCCAGGCCGAGATTCCGCCGCTGAGGTTGAATACCTTCTCGAAGCCCCCCTTCTTCAGTTGCCCGCAGGCAGACGACGAACGGTTGCCTGAGGCGCAGCAAATGATGATCGGCCGATCCTTGAACTTCTCGATTTCGGACATCCGCTTGTCGAGCTGGCCCAGCGTGATATGACGCGCCCCGGGTATGTGACCGGAACTCCACTCGCCGCTTTCCCGCACATCCAGCACCAGGGCATCTTCGCGATTCATCAGCAGCGTTGCCTCGGCCGGACTCAGGTTTTGCGCGCCGCCGCCGGATATCATCGGCCACAGCAGCATGCCGCCGCTGACTGCGGCGAGGGCCACCCAAATCATGTTCTGTTGCACGAATTCCATCATTCTTGTCTATTCCCTGTGTGCGGTAACGCCGCAGAACACCTCGCGCATCAGGGCGATGAGCTGAAGGGTGCGCTGGTCGACGATCCGGTAAAAAACCCGATTGGCGTCCTTGCGGGTTTGCAAGACGCCCTTGTCTCGCAAAATGGCGAGGTGTTGCGAGATATTGCTCTGGGAGGTACCGACGGCTTCGACGATATCCTGCACGCAGGTTTCCTGGTCGCCCACGACGCACAGAATCTTCAGGCGCAAGGGATGCGAAATCGCCTTCAGCGCGCGCGCTGCGGTTTCTATGTGTTCCTGTTTGCCGATAAGTTCGCTGATCGCTGTATCCATGATCGCTGTACCCATAATTGGTGCTGCCCTGTGATTTGATATCCTGTAACGGCGGCAATTTTGAATATTATAGAATACTGTTAATCCCGTTCCGCGCAGTTGTCGTCATCACATTTTGCGCAGTCGCCAGGACAAAAGGGAGCAGATACCGCCTTTTTGCTTCGTCCTTTTCGGTCAGTATTTCCGACGCCGCGACAACATCCCAACGATCCACCCCGATCAAGTCGGCCAGCTTGCCGCAAGAGACTGGTGGTAGTCCACGTCTTCCTGAGTTGGCGTGGGACAAACTTTCTCTTATAACCCCAATTTCTCGCGCCAGCGCTGAGAGGCTTCCTGCCTTCTCTATGCCTTTGGCTATATAGGTCTTTAGTTCCATAAAAATTCTCCTTGACTGGGGCAATTTTGATACGGTATAAATGCGTCCGTGTCATTTTTGACACATGTAGCCAGGTTGCTACGCCGCGCACTCTGCCCCGCTTAGGGCAGATCGTCAAGGGGAAGTCAATGCAGCGTCGTTACACCCTCGCACTTTTCCGCCAGTTGAGCATGGCTCCGACCGTGTTTGTGTACGTCTTCGTCGGTGCGGTAGTGGGGAGCGCTATTACGTTCCCGCTCGGGATTGCGGTGGGGCAGGCGTTTTGTGTGCGGGGTTGATTGCCTCGATGTTTTGGTTTGCCATCACCCATAGATACGTCATGAGAAGCGCGATCACGATCAGCAGCGTTGGCCAGATAAGTGCGCCGGATGGCTTTTTTCTCGGGTGCGTCTCGAACAAGCTGAAAAACCAGTCACCCGCTGATTTTCTGATTCGTGCGATCAGTGTGGCAATGGAAAAGTTCACCGGGCGGCTTCCTTGGTGTGTTGATGACGTGGAAATCACATCATACCAAGGGCATGCCGCTCCACTCTTTGGGAGCTTGCATTGATGTACGGCCTTCCCGGTTCCCTGATCCAGTTCGGCGCGAAACGCGCTAACTGCAAGCCTGGCCGCAAGTCCGCCCTGGCGCAATTCCTCGAAAAACAGAATGACCTGTTCCCGGTCGATTTGTACACCTCGAAGCTGGTCGCCGCCAGCAAAAGGGCGTCTCCTGGTCGGGCGGCTGGCGAAGTGGCGGGCGGACCGCAGCGAGGTACGAGCGAGGACCGCACCGCGCACGCACGCTCTAGGTAAAGCTATACCAAGTTTGGGGTCAACAGGTGGGGTTGGTGAGTAAGCCCCAATGCGTGACCTTGAGTATGTTCGCTCCCAGCCGGTCGGGGTGCGACATATCGGGGATGGGCTGGTCGTTGCCGCGCCGTCTGAACAATCGCGCCGCGTCTTACGCCATCTGCTTGTGGCTGGTGCTCAAGACATCTGCTATCCGTACTGGCTCAAAGAACGCATCGATGAAGAAACCGGCGAGATTCACAAACCGCGCTCCGAATTCCGCCTTGCGATCTGTGGCCGTGAAGTGGTCAAGGATCGTGTGCAGGTCTACCGGCATGACTCGGCAGTTGGCTACAGCGGCCTCATGCGTTGCGGCAACGTCTGGGGTTGTGTCATCTGTGCTACGAAAGTCCTGCGCCGTCGTGGTGATCAAATTGCGGCCCTGTTCGATGCAGTGCACGCCGACGGCGGAACAGCGGTAATGGTCACGTTCACCGCATCACATAAAGCCGGTGATGACCTTGGCGATCTGCTCGGCAGAATAAAGCATGCTCTGCGAGCGTTGAAAGACATGCGGGGTTTCCGTGATCTTGTCGGCGACCGCTCCGGCCAAGTCACTGCGACTGAAGTCACCTACAGCGAGCGTGCTGGCTGGCACCCGCACAGCCACCAAGCATGGTTCTGGCCGAAAGGTCAGATGCCCGATTCTGAAGACCTGGCCTCCCGTCTTTTCCCGTACTGGCAAAAAGCCTGTGAAAAAGTCGGCCTCAACACCTTGGAACACTTCAAAGGTCGCCGCGTCGGTGTCGACGTCCGCCGTGCGTGGGATGCTTCCGAATACCTCACGAAGTGGGGCCGTGAACGTGACTGGTCGCTATCCGCCGAAGTCACATCCGGGCGAATGAAGCTTGCGCATGGTGGTTCCGTCACACCGTGGGGCCTGCTCGAAGACGCAATTATTCGCGGCAATCAAAGCCCTGCCGCTGATCTGTGGATTAAGTACCTGCGCGGCACAAAGGGCTTTCAATGCGTGAGCCTTCGCGGCGCTCGCAAGTTGCTTATTCATTACGGATTGCCAACTAGTTATGACGACTGGAAAGACGCCAACGACGCCGGCGAGGGTGAAGTCGTTGGCTCGGTCGGAGTTGAAACGTTTTCGAAGGTAGTAAAGGCCGGTGGTCTCGGTCGGTTGTTGGAAGGGGCACGGGCGGGTGGTCTGGCTGGTCTCGATGCCGAATTGCAATCATTCATTTCTCATAGAGAGGATTTACATCATGGGCTTACTTGATCGTCATGTGTCGGTACTGAAAAGCGAAGAATTTGTTTTGGGCATGTCGGCCGGCTGGAAGGGTGAAGACAAACAGGCGGGCATGGAGTCGACAAAGATTTGCATTGTCGCCACTCCGTCCGCAAAAAACTGGACCGGCTTCACGTCCGTTGACCAGAAGATTGCTGACGCTAGTGTCGGTGCCTCGATGGTCGGCAAGGTGTTCCCGGCTCGCTGTCTGGTGTCTTACAAGCGCGTCACGTCGACGGTGAAGTCCACGTTTGATGGCCGCGAGTCAAGCAAGGACATCGAGCAATTGCTGGTTGTCGGTATCGAGTACATCGCGCCGGTCGATCTGGTGGACATCAAGGTCGCGAAAGCCGCCTAAATGCCCTTCGCCTACGCCGGCCACTGTTACGCCACGACCGAGGAAGCCTTGGAGCAATTCCAGTCTTCTTTCCCGGTGTGGGGTGACATCAACGTGACCGCGCACGCGTCATCCAGCATCAATGCGACCGGCCTGATTACCTATTCGGTGCTGACGCGACCGATTGCCAGCAATACGGTGTCAAGCCGTACCGGATCGCTTCAGCTTGCAGCCTGCGGCACGGTTGATGCACCTGTTTTTGATCCGGTCGCGGCCGGTGGCGTCTTCGCGTTTTTCTTCGTCGGCGTCGCTGGCACTTGGTACTTGTCGCAAAACCTCGGCTTGATTCTCGAAGCCGTCAAGAAGTGGTAACGATTTCCGCCAGTTTTGGCGAAACCGGCGCGGCGGTACCCGCGTGCTCGTATGGAGATTCATCATGCTCAACAAAACCAAGCTGTTTTTGGCGTCGATTCTTGCGCTTTGCTTTACCTCGTTTGGTGCGCCGGTGTTGGCTGCCGGTCCCGATCTGTCGACCGTCACTGCGGCGGTCGACTTCGGCACGGTGATCACGGCAATCCTTGGCGTGGCCGCCGCGCTTATCGTGGTCTACATCGCCTGGAAGGGCGCCAAGATGGTCATTTCCGCTGTTCGTGGCGGCTAAGACCTGACGGGACAGCGGGGGGGTGTGCACGCCTTCCCGCGTTTCGCATGCGAAAAACTCAAGGGGTAAATCATGGCGGGTCCTGATCTTTCAATAGTTACGGCTGCGGTCGACTTCGGCACGGTGACCACGGCAATTCTTGGCGTGGTCACCGCGATTATCGTGGTCTATATCGCCTGGAAGGGCGCGAAGATGGTTCTTTTGGCTGTTGGTGGTAGTGGTGAAAACGGGCAGCAGCGTTTCGAGCGTGTCCGCGATGCAATGGAGAACGGCACGGTGTCCGACGATGATTGGAATTGGATTTGGTCTGACGCCGCGCAACCCTATCGAGACGGTACGGTGTGAACTCCGTCGACGCTTGGTATCTCGTCTTTGCCCTCTACGGCCTCATGACCGCCTGGGCGATGATTAAAGGCCTGTCGAGTGATTAAGCAGTGCTACGCCTTTTGCATTGTGCTGATGGCGTGCTCGAGTGCCTGGGCGGGGTGGAAATACAGCACCAATGGGGTCTGTACCACGGCGGCCAATGTTGCGCAAACGTATGCATCTCAGCATACCGGCTCAAGTGGCGGATTTGACTATTTCTTTTCGGTCAGTACGTCGAACGAAACCAATGGCTCGTTCGGCGGGACCTATTACTCCTGTACTAGTGGTACGTCGTCGTGTGGTTCGCCTGTGGCTTGGACGGGGCAAGCGCTGACCTGTACGCCGACGTGTTCCTCAGCGGGCACGCCCTACGGTACGGCGGCATATTTCGACTACGGCACGTCGGCCTCGAACACCGAAGCGCTAAAAATGAGTTGCACGTCTGGAAGTTGCGCGGTGATCTTCGTCGGATCGTCGCCGGCGGGCCGCTCGATGGTCAATGGCGTGTTTCATTATTTCGCGCAAGGTTCGTATGAATACATCGGCGCGGATGCCACGTGTACGCCGAGTGGAACCAATGCCGTGCTGGGGTCGGCCTCTTCAATCCCTGCCAACACCTGCGCCGCGACCGAAACGCCGCAAACCTTCAATGGGGTTGTGCGCTGCGTGGTTAAGTCGACAGGTGCGGTGTCTGAAAACAGTCCGCCAGTACCGAAGGTAGGTACACAGTCCACCGAGCAAGTGCTAAGTGATGGAAAGGTGCAAAAGGTTGATACCACGACCTACGGCGACGGCTCGCAGTCGACCAGGACGCGAACGTTTCCGTCAGCCGGCGCGACGGAACCGACCAGTTCTGAAACTACTATAAATGGCGGTCCGGGTAGCTATGCCGACAAAGCAAACCCTGGAATTATCAGCGGGGCGGGTGGCGGCACGGGCGGAACCGCTACGGTGCAGTTTCCGAGCGACTACGCGCGGGCCGGTGAAGCCAGCGCGGCGGCACAGTCGATCAATGACGCCCTTGGGCCAAAGCTAGACAAGATCGTTGAAACCGGCACGGACCCGACGGACCCGACCCTGCCGCAAGGGTCCGAATTCGATCAAGCGTTTTTCCAGGGCACGTTCACCAACCTTCTCGGTTGGCAAATGCCGGCGCATTTAAGCCAATGTCCGACCAGCTCGTTTAACTACAACTCGCAGACCTACACGGTCGATGCACATTGCCAGCTCGTAACCAATCACTTTAGCGTCCTCGCGTCCGTCATGTCGGTGGTATGGACCGTGCTGGCGTTGTTCATTCTTCTGGGGGCTTGACATGGCAATGCCGTTACTTCTCGCGCCGGTGCTGACGTGGGTATTCCGGGACATCGTTATCAAGTTCGTCGTCTTCGCGGCGGTGTTCGCGCTGGTTGCTTTCCTCGTTCCGAAGGCGATCGTCTATCTCGGCAGCTTCATAAACCCGGGTGGTCTGAGTAGCGCATTCGGCGCGGTCGGTCCCGGTGTCTGGTTTTTCCTCGACTTCTTCCAGCTTGGCTACGGCTTGCCGTTGCTTATATCCGCCTGGGTGTCCAGGTTCTTAATCCGGCGTTTGCCGATAATAGGGTGATGCTATGAAAATTCAGAGCGATGATGACGTGCGCGATTATTACTTGAGCGATGGCGCGGGCGGTGTGATCGTCAAACGTGCGCGTGACATGGCGGCGAAGTTTGGCGAGGCGTTCGTGGTGTTTGTGGGTAGCGTGGCCGTTCCGCGTACTGCGGTCGGCGCCTATTCGAATCGCCAGGATGCGATCGAGGCGGCGAGGACCGAGGCGGGTTATCACAAAGGGTTCAAGAGCGCGCCTAAAGTGCATTTGAAGCGCATCAAGGTCTAGCCATGTCCATAAAAGCTTATGTCGGCCGCATGGGCTCCGGCAAGACTTACGAAGTCGTCGCGTCCGTCATTGTTCCGGCGCTCGCTCGAGGTCGCCGTGTGGTGTCCAACATCGCCGGCCTCGATGCTGATGAAATTCGCGGCCTGCTGGTAGAGCAAGGCGTCGCCCTGGATCAAATCGGCGAGCTCGTTCAGATCACGCACGATGATGTAATCAAGCCGGAATTCTGGCGTACCGACAAGGATCAGGCGGAAGGCGTCGATTCGTTCATTCAGCCGGGGGACTTGGTGGCCTTGGATGAAATCTGGCGATTCTGGGAAGGCTTCGCCGGTCGCAAGATGCCGGAACGCGTTATGAACTTCTACAGGATGCACCGGCATTTTACGCATCCGGAAACGGGCGTCGCCTGCGACGTGGCGATCATCACCCAGGACGTTCTCGATATTGCGCGCAAGGTGCGCGCCGTGATTGAAGAGACCTACGGCATGGAAAAGCTGACGGCGATTGGCAGCACCAAGCGTTATCGCGTCGATGTCTTTCAGGGTACGCGCACCAGTCGTCGGCCTCTGCGCCAGCTGCAGCGTACTTATGATCCGCGCTTCTTTCCGCTTTACAGCAGTCACAGTCAGAAAAAGGAAGGTGACGCTGATGCAGTAGAAGAAAACATCGACAAGCGCGGCAATATCCTCAAGGGCGCGCTGTTCAAGCTTGTCTTGCCGGTCGGCCTGGTCGTGGCGATCTTTGCGGTGTACACCGTCTATTCCTTCTTCAACCCCAAGCCGAAAGACAAGCCGGCAGCGGTCGCAAAAGCTAGCGAGTCTAAGCCTGGTGATGTTTCGCATGCGAAACCTTCGGTCGACGTTTCCGACGAGTGGCGCGCGGCCGGGTACTTCGTCACGCCGGCCGGTGTCGGCGTCTATCTGATCCAGGAGGGGCGCGCGCGCATGCTGCACAACCCGCCAAGTTATCGCCTGGTCGGCTCGGAGGTCGAAACCTTCCTGCCGAGTGGTCAGGCGGTGGCGTCCTGGTCGGGTAGTCGGCCGGCTGGCCTCGTGCCTGGCACAAAATGAAGCGCCTGGCGTTCCTGCTGTGCTGGATCGCATCGGCGGCGCTGGCCGATGATCGCGTGTCGCTCGTCCTGTCGGACGTTCGTCTGGTCGATCTGGTGCGCGTCACGTTTGGCGAGCTGTCCAAAGAGCCCTATATCCTTTCCCATGAGGTTCTGGAGTCGCAGGATCTGTTCACCGTCGATCTTCGCTACGTCTCCGCCGATCGCGTCGTGTCCTCGATCGCGGATCTCGTTCAGTCGGCCGGCTTCGAGGTCAGGAAGCGTGGCGGCGTCGTCTGGATTGGCAAAGCCCAGGAGCAAGCCGACGAATTGATTGTGTACCGTCCGAGGCACCGCTCGGCTCGTTACCTGGCTGACGTGGTGCAAAGCGTCACTGCGGCCAAGTCCGTACTATCGCGCAGCATCAAGCCGATGGAACAAATCGGGCAAGGTGTGCAGCCGGTGCCGGTACAGCAGGCTCAGGCAATGAAGCAATCCAGTCCGACCAGCGTCGAGGGCCAGATAGACCGCAGTGAAGTCGACCAGATCGCCTTTAACGTGGCCCCAAAATACGCCGCCAAGGTCCGCAAGCTCCTGGCCGATCTGGACACCCCGAGTGGCGAAGTGGTCCTCAAAGCGGCGGTGTATGAGGTCGGACTGACCAAATCCGAAGGTTCGGCCGTACAGCTCGCCATAAAGGTCGCGGGCGTCTCCGCGTCCCTGTCCGGCAATGTCCTCTCGGGAGGGTCGATCAAGTTCGCCCAGGGCGGCATTGAGGCCGTTCTGAGTGCCCTTGACGCCGATGTAAGGTTCAAGTCGGTCAGTAGGCCTCAAGTGAGGGTGAGAAACGGCGCACAAGCCCGTTTTAGCGTCGGCCAGGACGTGCCTGTCCTCGGCAGCAGTCAGATGGATAAGAATGGCAACCCGGTGCAGTCCGTCGACTACAAGCAAAGCGGTGTGATCCTCACCGCGACGCCGGAAATTCGTTCCGACGTCATCGAGCTGGCCTTGCAGCAGGAGCTGTCAAACTTCGTCGTCACCAAAACGGGCGTGAACGGATCGCCGACCCTCATTAAGCGCGCCGTCAATACAAAACTTGGCCTGGTCCCTGGTGAAGTCGTTATGCTGGCGGGCCTCCAGGACGATCAGGAGGATGAAACACAGAATCGCTTTCCGTTCTTCGGCTGGCTCATGAGCCAGGAGCGCCAGAACAGGCGTTCTGAAATACTCGTGTTTATCGAAGTCGTGAGGATCTGAAATGCGCGCGTGGTGGATCTTGTTGGCATTGTGCTCGAACCTGGCGATTGCCGCGTCGCTCGAGGTCGCTGCCGGGCGCACCGGCTTGTTCTTCGTTGATGGCTTCGTCGGCGCTGCGCCGCTTCGTTTGTTGATTGATACCGGCGCTGATGGTGTGACCATTCCGCGCACGGTGGCCAATCAAGCGGGCGAGTATGGCGGTTGCAAATGGGTTCGCAAGATGACCGCGAACGGCCCGATTGACCTGTGTCAACGTCGCGTTGCCTCGCTGCGCTTCGGTCCCTTTACCTTCAAGGATTGGCCCGTCACGATCACGACCGATGAAAGCGTTCCGTCGGGTCTGATCGGCACGGACATCTTGCGGCTGATGACGATCGAGATGGCCAAAGACAAGATGCGTCTGTCGATGTAGATCAGTTTTTGACCGGCGTCGGCCGGCTCTTGATCCACCAAATAAAAAGCCCTCTCACGAGGGCTTTTGTCCACAGAATCGGTGGATAACTCAACTCAACTCGAGCCGCTTTTCTACACGGTCAAGTCGCTTCGCCAGGGTATCGACCCGCAGCCCCACTGCGACGGCGGATTCCTCGGCACTGACAATTTCGCGCTTGACACCAAGGATGGCGCCCTCGAGCTGACCGACGCGCATAACAAGTTCGTCCAGCTTGGTTTCGATGCGGTCCTGTCCTGCCTGGAAGCGTTTCAGGTGCTCGAGGATCAGATTTTCTGTGTTGTCGGTCATAGTGCGGGTTCTCCTTTGCGTAAAGTGTAGCTCAAAAGCTCAAGGCTCATGCCGATTCGCAAAATGCGCCAGGCTCCCGGCCGCTCGTTCTGCTGCAAGCAGGTTGGCGCCAATGCGAACGATGTCTCGAATCTCCCGCTTGGCGCCTTCGCGTTCGTCCTTGTTGGCGCTGGTCAGTAAGGCCAGCAACAGCGCTAGACTGTCCACGGTGTGCTTGCTGTTTCGCCGCAGCGCGATATTGATCGCTGCCGCCTTCGCCTCGGTCGCCGGCGTCACGCTCTCACCTCGCCGCCGTGAGCGCGCCAGGCCAGGTCAATGAAGCTGTAGCAATCGTCGATCGCTGATCCCTGCATTGCCAGCGCGGCGGCCAGCTGTTCAAGATAGGTGCTGTGTTCGTCGACCTCATACGAAAGCCGTCGAGCCCAGTCCATCGCCGTCCAAGCCGGTGCGCCGGCCTGGATTGCCCGGAAATGCGCCAGCAGGGCATGGCGCTGATCGTCTCGCAGCGTGTTCAGGTGCTGCTGCGGATCGACATCCGCGTAGCAGACTGCTTCCTCCAGCACGTTAATTATCCAATCCAGAAACGCCTCGCCAGTGCCTTCCTGCCGCTCCTTCGTCAGTGTTGCGCGCTGCTCCTGAGCTTCTTCCCAGCTCTGCCGTTGCTTCTCTTCGCGTTCCACTTGGGCCGGGTCGAGCTTGGGCGGCTTCTTGATGTCTTTCAGCATCTGGCGGGCAGTTTCGCGGGTGGCAGTGCCGGCGAGCAGCTGCTTTTCCAGCTCGTTCGCCTTGGAATAGTTCAGGCTATCGATGTGGCTAAGGACGTTGAGGATTTCGACATCCTCGGTAACGCCTCGCTCCATCAGGTTCCTGGCCTTATGACTAAAGTCCGGGTGTGACAGCGCCAGGCGCTTCGATACCCAGGCCGATGACTTCTTCACCGTCTCGGCGACCGCCTGCACGGACTTGAGGTTGTCGTGCAGCAGCCGGATCGCGTTGACCTCGTCCTGCAGCTCCAGGTTTTCGCGCTGCACGTTCTCCGCCAGCTGCATCAAGAGCGCATCCGCTTCTGACGCCTTGGTGATCAATGCGGGAATATCGGATAGCCCCGCCAAGTTGCAAGCTCGAACCCGGCGTTCACCCGCAATCAGGGTGAAACGATCGCCGCGAGGATTCAACAATACCGGCTGCAGTAATCCACGCGCCTGGATGTCCTCGGCCAGTTCGTGAATTGAGTTTTCGTCAAACACCGTTCGTACTTGCGGCCGGATGTCGATCAGATTTAGCGGCACCAGCTTGACGCTGGAAATGTTCGGCAGTTCGCGGGCTGGGGTCGCCTTTGTTTTCGCATGCGAAACCTTCGCCGGGGTTTTCGGGGTCGCGGCCTTCGCCGTCGCGGGGGTGGTCGTTGTCATGGTCTCGCTCCTGGTTGGTTGTGTCGTTGACTTGCCCACATCTGGACTGATTGCATCCCGGCTCGTGCTCTTGCTTTTGGGTTTTGATTCGATCGATTCGCGCATGCCTTCCCTCCTTTGGTTGGTTATCCGTCCTGATTTGCAGTACCCGTGCCGTCATGGAACACAGGGCAGGTCTGCCGGAATCAAGGGGGAGGGCGTCTGTAACGCTGCCCTAGCGCCGCCAGGCGCTTTCAAGACTTTCAACACCAATTGCGCAGCAGCGCCGTAAGGCGCATTCCTTACGTTGTTGCCTGACTGGCAGGGTTATGGATACCCCCTTGATTCAGGCTCGCCCTGTGTTACAGGTCGGCGCATACGGGTGCTGCAAATCGTCCAGGACGGATAACCAACCAAAGGCGGGCGCGAGTCGAGCGGGCTTTCAAAACCCAATAGCGCGAAGCGCGTCTAACTCCGGCCGCAGGCCGCAGCCTCCATCACGCCGTGGCCGTTGCCTCGCTTTTTCGTTCAACTCGAAATTGCCTTGGCCATTGCCTTGGCCCTTGCCTTTGCGATGGAGCGCCCCGAGTGGGCAGGTTCTGCCCGCCTCCTGGGCAGGTTCTGAATGCTCGGGGTGGTTCTTCGCGCTGCGGCCCTGGGCGATCTGGAACAGTTCGCTGCTGTTGAGCAAGGGATGCGGCAGGCTCAACGAGTCCCGCAGGGATGAGCGATCAGCGAAACCTAGAGCAAGCCCGGTTCCGTAGGAATGCTCTCGGTATTAAATGACATTGTGCGTTCTATTCTTGCCGGTTCTATGCTCGATCTCGACCTCGAACGGCAGGCGTGCACTCGACTTTCTGAGTTTGTCGAACGGTACGTCGACACGCGTCGGGGCGAACTCAAAAGCCATCGAGCGATGGAACTGACGCTTAACCGCATGATGACCATGCTTCCGGATGTACCGCTGCCGGAGCTGCGCCGAAACGACATAGCGCAATACGTTGTCGGTCGCCGTAAAGCTGGCGCCGCGAACGGGACCATAAATTGCGAGCTGCTGACGCTCTCGGCCGCCATCAATTACGCGCGCAACCGTTGGGACTGGCAGATTACAAACCCGGTGCCAGGGCAGTACGTCAAATGGTCGCCCGGCCGCTTGCGCTACCTCGAACGCCCGGAAAAACAACAACTGATCAACGCGGCCGGCGACGTAAGCAAACGAGGCGCGCACGTCCTGCCCGACTTCCTGTATGTCGCCATCAATACCGGTATGCGCAAGAATGAAATGATGCACTTGACTTGGGATCGCGTTCGCCTCGAAGCCGGCAGCATCGTCTTGACAGCCGACGACACCAAGAATTCACGCCCGCGAGTCGTGCCGCTGAACAAGGAAGCCAAGGCTGCCATTGAATCAAGACGGCGCTATCGAAACAGGTATTGCCGGGGATCGCGATGGGTGTTCGCCGACAGATCGGGCGAACGCGTGAAGTCAATTCACGCAGCGTTTGTTGAAGCGCGGGAGAGAGCGAAAATCGAGGATTTCAGAATCCACGACCTGCGCCATACGTTTGCAAGCTGGCTTGTCATGGAAGGCGTGAGCCTGTATGTCGTCCGGGACTTGCTCGGACACAGCTCCATCAAAATGACAGAGCGTTACGCCCACCTGGCGCAAACCGCCCTGGTGCAAGCAGTTGCAATGCTGGACGGAAAATAAAATGTTTTAGAATACTGCTATTGCTCTGAGTTGAGGCTTTGATCATGTACAAGATTGTTTTGCTTCGCCACGGCGAATCAACCTGGAACCAGGAAAACCGTTTCACCGGCTGGACCGATGTCGGCCTCACTGAAAAAGGCATGGCCGAGGCAGTCGCCGCCGGTCAGTTGCTGAAAACGGAGGGCTTCGCCTTCGACATAGCCTATACCTCGGTGCTGCGCCGTGCGATCAAGACGCTGTGGACGGTTCTGGAAGAAATGGACCGCATGTGGATTCCGGTGCAGCATTCGTGGCGGCTGAATGAACGCCACTACGGCGCGCTGCAGGGCCTCAACAAGGCCGAAACCGCGGCCAAGTTCGGCGACCAGCAGGTGCTGATCTGGCGCCGCGCCTACGACACGCCGCCCCCGCCGCTGGCTGAAGACGATCCGCGCCTGGAAACCGGCAACCCGCGCTATGCGGACCTTCCCGCCGCCCAATTTCCGCGCACGGAATGCCTCAAGGACACCGTGGAACGCTTCCTGCCCTATTGGCACGAGACCATCGCGCCAATGGTCAAATCCGGCAAGAAGGTCATCATCGCAGCCCACGGCAACAGCCTGCGAGCGCTGATCAAGTACCTCGACAAGGTATCGGACGCCGACATCGTGGGCCTCAACATCCCCACCGCACAGCCGCTGGTTTATGAACTGGATGCCGACCTGAAGCCCATCCGCAACTACTACCTCGGGGATCAGGAAGCCATCAAGGCGGCCATGCAGGCCGTGGCGAATCAGGGCAAAGCCAAGACGTGATTCCCGGACGCAGGATTTGCGTCAAAGCCGTTTGCCTTGCCTTTCTTCTTGTTTCGACCGCATTCGCGGCAACGGTCGACGCGAAGAAGGGGGAACTGCAGGATCTGAAAGGCCGCATCGAAGCCTTGCGCCGCGACATGGCCGCGGCCGAGGAATCGAAGACCTACGCGGTCGATCAGTTGCGCGAGACCGAATCGGCGATTTCCAACACGAACCGACGCCTGCATGAACTGGGCGCCGAACGCGCCGAACTGACCAGCCAGCTGGCCGATCTCGATGCGCAGCGCCAGCGCCTGGACCGCCAGACCGGCTCGCAGCAAATCCAGCTGGGGCACCTGCTGAACCGCCAGTTTGTCGGCGGCGATTCGGATGCGCTGAAGCTCATTCTGTCCGGCCACGACCCCAACCAGGCGGCGCGCGACAAAGTCTTCCTGACCCAACTCTCGCGTGCCAAGGCGGATCTGATCCAGCAGTTGCGCGCCGTCGCTGCCGAGAAAAGCCGCCTCGCCGATGCCGTGCGCGAGCGGCAGACGCAGCTGGCCGAGATCGAACGGCGGCAACAGGAAAGCCGCGCCCAATTGCTCGAGCGCAAGAAGCAGCGGCTGACGAAACTGGCCGCCATTGCCGACCGCCTCAAGTCACAGCGCCGTGAAATCGATACGCTGAAGCGGGACGAACAGCGACTGGCCAAACTGATCGAAGGCCTGGCCCGCATCGCCGCGACCCGGAAAGCGGCGCCACGGGTCATTCCCAGGGTCGGCGCTGGCGGCACGGCGACCACGCCCAGAACAAGAAACTACGATCCCGGCAATGTCGGCGGCGCCTTTGCGGCCTTGCGCGGCCAACTCCGCCTACCGGT
The DNA here is from genome assembly GCA_006218025.1 of Rhodocyclaceae bacterium. Classification (GTDB taxonomy): domain Bacteria; phylum Pseudomonadota; class Gammaproteobacteria; order Burkholderiales; family Rhodocyclaceae; genus Sulfuritalea. Next base: position 31,613 of record VBWA01000016.1, read on the forward strand.
CAAGGGAACGATTGCCGGCCGCTTTGGCAGCCCTCGCGCGGAAGGAGGCGGAAGCTGGAAAGGAATTTTCATCCGCGCCGCGGAAGGCAGCGAGGTCAAGGCAGTGGCAACCGGCGCCGTGGTCTTCTCGGACTGGCTGCGCGGTTTTGGCAACCTGCTGATCATCGATCACGGCAATGATTTCCTCTCCGTCTACGGCAACAACGAATCCCTGCTGGCTGCCGTGGGCGCCAACGTGAAAAGCGGCGAATCCGTCGCCACCGTGGGAAACAGCGGCGGCAACCCTGAGTCGGGTTTATACTTTGAACTCAGGCATCGAGGCCAGCCGTTCGATCCCCTGAAATGGGCCAGCAATCGCTAAGGGGTCCCAATCGCGGCCAGCCCCGCCGTCATCCGTTCGGAGTTCCTATGAGCAGCAAGCTTCAACAAGTGGGTCTGGTGGTATCCGGTCTGATCGCCGGCATTTTCGTCAGTCTGAATTTTTCCGCCAGCGCCGCCAAGGATGAGGCCCTGTCGGCCTTGCCGATCGAGGAGCTGCGCAGCTTCGCCGATGTCTACAACGCGATCAAGCAGGGCTATGTCGAGCCGGTCGACGACAAGAAACTGATCACCCATGCGATCAGCGGCATGCTGGCCAATCTCGATCCGCACTCGGCCTATCTTGATGCGGACTCGTTCAAGGAGCTGCAAGTCAGCACCCAGGGCGAGTTCGGCGGCCTCGGCATCGAAGTCGGTATGGAAGACGGCTTCGTCAAGGTGGTATCCCCGATCGAGGACACGCCGGCGTTCAAGGCCGGACTGAAGCCCGGCGACCTGATCATCAAGCTTGACGACACTCCCGTCAAAGGGCTCACGCTCAACGACGCCGTGAAGAAGATGCGCGGCAAGCCGAAGACCCAGATCCGGCTCACCATCGTGCGCAAGGGCGAAGCCAAGCCGTTCGAAGTCACGCTGACACGCGAGAAGATCAAGGTGCAGAGCGTCAAATCCAAGCTGCTCGAAGGCGGCTATGGCTACCTGCGGGTAACCCAGTTCCAGGAGGAAACCGCGCCTGACGTGGTGAAGCACCTTGAAAGGCTGGCGAAGGAGGACAAGGACGCCAAGGGTACCGGCATCAAGGGCCTGGTGCTCGATCTGCGCAACGACCCGGGTGGCCTGCTCAACGGCGCCGTCGGCGTTTCCGCCGCCTTCCTCGAGCCCAAGACGCTTGTCACCTCGACCGACGGCCGCACCGAGGACGCCAAGCGTCGCTATATGGCAAGCCCCGAGGACTACCAGCGCGGCCACAAGGATGATTTCATGAAGAATCTTCCCGCCTTCGCCAAAACCACGCCGATGGTGGTGCTGGTCAACGCCGGCTCGGCCTCCGCTTCCGAAATCGTCGCCGGCGCCCTGCAGGACCACAAGCGTGCCGTGGTGATGGGCACCCAGACCTTCGGCAAGGGTTCGGTGCAAACCGTTTTGCCGCTGTCCAACAATGCCGCGATCAAGCTCACCACCGCGCGCTACTTCACACCCTCGGGCCGTTCCATCCAGGCCAAGGGCATTACGCCGGACATCATCGTCGAGGAAACCGCGAACGGCGGCTCGCGCGAGCGTGTGCGCGAAGCCGATCTCGAGCGTCACCTCGGCGGCGACAAGGAGAAGGCCGCAGAGCCGGCGGCGCCCAAGCCGCAGACCAAGAGCGACAAGAAGGGCAAGAGCGAAGAGGCGGACGAGTCGCCGCACGTGCCGCTCGAGTTCGCCTCGAAGAAGGACTACCAGCTCAGCCAGGCGGTGAACCTGCTAAAGGCCTGGCAGATCATCAAGCGCTGAGAGCCGGGACGCGGACGATGAGCCGAATGAACCCTGAAAAGGCGCGCGAGCTGCGGGATGAGCTGCGCGACGGCAGGCGGCGCAAGCGTCCTGCAGCCTTCGTTCCGCAACCGGGCACGCGCAAGCACCGCGAGCTGCGCTTCGACCATCGGCACCCGGAACATGTCGAGGAGGCCCGCAGGCTCCTGTCAGGGCTCGAAGGCATGGATATCGATACCGGACTGGCGCCCTACAGTCTTTCGATCTGGTACGAAATCAGCAGCTATTCGCTGGAAGGACTCGAAGCCGCGCTGGTGCGGCAGGGCTTTCATCTCGACAACAGCCTCTACAGCAAAGTGGTGCGGACCGTGGTGTATTTCTGCGAGGAAACGCAGATGCGCAACATGCGCGTCCCTGAGCGCCTGATCAAGAAATCGCACGAGATCTATTCCAAAGCGTGGGAACACCACCCGCACGGCGATCACGACGACACCCCGCCGGAACTGAGGCAGGACAGGTGACCGACGACCAGCTGCTGCGCTACAGCCGCCACATCCTGCTGCCGCAGATCGGCATCGAAGGGCAGGAGAACATCGTCAATGCTCGCGCTCTGGTCATCGGCGCCGGCGGCCTGGGTTCCCCGGCCGCCTACTACCTTGCCTCGGCCGGCGTCGGCACGCTGGTGCTGGCCGATGGCGACACGGTCGACCTGACCAATCTGCAACGCCAGATCCTGCATCGCACCGACGCCGTCGGCATGGCCAAGAGCGAATCCGGCAAGCGTACGCTGAACGAGATCAATCCGGAATGCCGCGTCATCGCGCTCAGCGAGCGTCTTTCCGGCCCGCGGCTGGATCAGGAAGTGGCGCTGGCCGACATCGTGCTCGACTGCTGCGACAACTTCGCCACGCGCCATGCCGTCAATCGCGCCTGCGTCAAATTCGCCAAACCCCTGGTGTCCGGTGCGGCGATCCGTTTCGACGGTCAGGTGGCGGTATTCGATTCGCGCCTGCCGAACGCACCGTGCTACCACTGCCTGTTTCCTGAAGGGCAGGATGTCGAGGAAGTGCGCTGCGCGGTAATGGGCGTTTTCGCGCCGCTGACCGGCATCATCGGTACCGTGCAGGCGGCCGAAGCCCTCAAGCTGCTGATCGGTTGCGGCACCAGCCTCGCCGGACGCCTGCTGCTGCTCGACGGTCTCGGCATGGAATGGCGCGAGATCCGCGTACCGCGCGATCCGGACTGCGCGGTGTGCCGGACAGCGACCGCCTGACTCGGCGGCAGACCGAAGAATTCAGAACAGCTGCCGGTGCCGCAAGCGGCCCGGCGCGTGGCTGAGCGCGACCGAGAACGCCAGCACGAACCAGAACAGCGGCAGGCGCCCCGCCTCCCAGACCACCAGCAGCACTACCAGCGCAAGCTTCAGCAGCGTGCCGAGGCCCTTGGCCTGGCGAAAGTAGAGAGGGTTTGCCCAGGCATCGAGGGCAACGATGCCGAGGCCCGAGACCAGCATCAGCGCGCCCCAGTTAGCGCCGCCGCTCATGCCGGCCAGCACCACGGCCGAAATCCCTGCCAGACCGGCAATGTGAAACACGCGCAGGACGTTGATCAGCAGCCCGCGGCCCGGAAAGTCGCGATGGCCATCGTCCTCACGCAAGGCGGGCTCGGATACGAAAGTCGGCGCCGACGACACGGCGCTCGATGATGTTCAGGCGCCTTGCACCCGCCAGATCGGTAAGTTCCGCCAGGCCGAACATGCCGCGCGCGGCATCGCCGATCAACATCGGCGCCTGATAGATCAGCAGCTCATCGACGCAGCCTTCGCGCAGCAGCGAACCATTGAGCCGCGTGCCGGCTTCGGCCAGCACTTCATTGATGCCGCGCCGGCCAAGCTCCTGCATGAGATCCGCAAGCTCCACCTTGCCCTGTGCGTTGGGCAGCAGCACGATCTCGGCGCCACGCGCGCGCAGGGCTGCGCTGCGTGCTGCATCGTCCTGCGCCGCCGCGATCAGCACATTGCCGCCTTCGAGCACCGCCGCATCGGGCGGCGTTTCGAGCCGGCTGTCGATCACCACCCTGAGCGGCTGGCGTGTGGTCTGCACGTCGCGCACGGTGAGCCGCGGGTTGTCGTCCTTCACCGTACCGATGCCGGTCAGCACGGCGCAGGATCGCGCGCGCCAGTGGTGGGCATCGCGTCGCGCTTCGGCGCCGGTGATCCATTGCGAAACGCCGTTGTTGAGGGCCGTCTTGCCATCCAGGCTGGCCGCCACTTTCAGCCGCAGCCAGGGCCGGCCGCGCGTCATGCGCGACACGAAACCGATGTTGAGTTCCCGCGCCTCGGTTTCAAGCAAGCCGCTGGCCACATCGATGCCGGTCTTGGCAATCCGCGCCATCCCCTGCCCGGCCACCAATGGATTCGGATCCTGCATCGCAACCACCACGCGGGCGACGCCGGCAGCGATCAGCGCATCGGCACACGGCGGCGTGCGTCCAAAATGGCTGCAGGGTTCCAGCGTGACGTAGGCCGTGGCGCCTTTTGCCGTACCACCAGCGCCGACTATTGCAAGGAGGGCCGCCGCTTCGGCATGCGGCAGGCCGGCTTTCTCGTGCCAGCCCTCGCCGATAAGCTTGCCATCCCTGACCACGACGCAGCCGACGCGGGGATTGGGTGTCGTGCCGTACAGGCCGCGCTGAGCCAGTTGCAGGGCGCGCGCCATGAACGCATGATCGGCCGCCGAGAAGCTCATGCGCCGCTCATGTGCCGCATGACGGTCACGATTTGGCCCGGGGCTGCCGCGGCTTCTTGATTTCGCGGATGGCGTCGGAAAATTCGTCGACGTCCTCGAAGTTGCGGTACACCGAGGCGAAGCGGATATAGGCCACCTTGTCGAGCTTCTTCAGCTCGCGCATCACCAGTTCGCCGATGCGATCGGATGCCACTTCGCGCAATGCGAGCTGCACCAGCTTTTCCTCGATGCGATCGAGCGCAAGATCAATGCTCTCGGTGGTGACCGGCCGCTTTCTCATCGCCAGCATCATGCTGGCCTTCAGCTTGTCGCGGTCATACTCGGTGCGGCTGCCGTTCTTCTTCACGACCTGCGGCAGCTGCAACTCCACCCGCTCGTAGGTAGTGAAGCGCTTGTCGCAGGCGAGGCAACGACGGCGACGGCGCACGGTGTCGCCGTCCTCGTTCTCCCGGGTGTCAACGACCTGGGTGTTCTCGTCGCCGCAGTAGGGGCATTTCATGGCGTTCAGCCATACACCGGAAACTTCTTGCACAAGGCCGCCACTTCGCCGCGCACCCGCGCCAGCACCGCCTCGTCGTGCGGCGCATCGAGCACGTCGGCGATCAGCTCGGCGACCTGTTCGGCTTCGATTTCGGTGAAACCGCGCGTGGTCATGGCCGGCGTGCCGAGGCGGATGCCGGAGGTGACGAAGGGCTTCTGCGGATCATTCGGGATGGCGTTCTTGTTCACCGTGATGTGGGCGCGGCCCAGTGCGGCTTCGGCGTCCTTGCCGGTGATGTTCTTGGCCTGCAGATCGACCAGAAACACATGCGACTCGGTGCGTCCGGAAACGATGCGCAGGCCGCGGCTCTTCAAGACCTTGGCCATTACCTGGGCGTTCTCGATCACCTGTTCCTGATAGTCGCGAAACTCGGACGTCATCGCCTCCTTGAAGGCCACGGCCTTGGCCGCGATGACATGTTCCAGCGGACCACCCTGCAAGCCGGGGAAGATCGCCGAGTTGATCGCTTTTTCGTGCTCGGCACGCATCAGGATCAAACCGCCGCGCGGTCCGCGCAGGGTCTTGTGCGTGGTCGAGGTGACGACGTCGGCGTGCGGCACCGGATTCGGATAGAAGCCGGCGGCGACGAGGCCGGCGTAGTGCGCCATGTCCACCATGAAAATGGCGCCGACCGCCTTCGCCACCTTGGCGAAGCGCTCGAAGTCGATCTTCAGCGCGTAGGCCGAAGCGCCGGCGATGATCAGCTTGGGCTTGTGCTCGTGGGCCAGTCGTTCCATTTCCGCATAGTCGATTTCCTCGTTCTCGTCGAGGCCGTAGGGCACGATATTGAACCACTTGCCGGACATGTTCAGCGCCATGCCGTGGGTCAGGTGGCCGCCGGCGGCCAGGTTCATGCCGAGGACGGTGTCACCGGGCTTGAGGAAGGCCATGAACACGGCCTGATTGGCCTGCGAGCCGGAGTTGGGCTGGACATTGGCGGCGTCGGCGCCGAACAGTTTCTTGGCGCGATCGATGGCCAGTTGCTCTGCGACATCGACATACTCGCAGCCGCCGTAGTAACGCTTGCCCGGATAGCCCTCGGCATACTTGTTGGTCAGCTGCGAACCCTGCGCTTCCATCACGGGCCAGGAGACGTAGTTCTCGGAGGCGATCAGCTCGATGTGATCTTCCTGACGGCGGTTTTCGTTCTGAATCGCGGCCCAGAGATCCGGGTCGCTCTTGGCGAGGGTGTTCTGCTTGGAAAACATTTTTTGGCTTTCAAATAAATGTTTCAGTGAAGGCTAACGCGCAGCGTTATGTCGAAACTAAAACATGAAGACAAGTGCTTCAGTGAAGACACAAAGCGCAGCGTTATGCCGAAACTAAAACATGGCGGAATCCGTAGATGGATGGAAGCCGCGGATTTTAGCATCCGGCCCCGGGAGTCCAACCGGCCGCTATTCAAGCATTTCGTCCAGCGCGCGTTGCAGATGCGCGCAGTCGGCCCAGGAGATCAGCCGCCAGCCCGCATCGCCGTGCTCCACCCAGTTGAAGGCCGCATTCGGCAGCGAAAAATCGCGCGGCACATCGAGCGCCCGACCGGTCGCGGCGCGATGGACGATATCGAGTACGCCGCCGTGGGTGAAGACCAACACGCTCTGTCCGGCGTGGCGCGCCGCCAGAGTACCAAGCTCGCCCATGATGCGCGCCGCAAAGACAATCAGGGATTCGCCGGTCTCGCAGTCGTAATCCGGCGTCCGCGCCTGATGATGATGGAGCACGTCCGGCCGCTGCACTCTGGCTTCCTGTGCGGTGACGCCCTGCAGCACGCCGAAATGGCGTTCGCGCAAAGTCGGCGCTGGCGACACGGCGAGACCGAGCCCGGCCGTCGCAATTTGCGCCGTGCGCCATGCGCGCAGCAGGTCGCTACTATAAACCGCCGCAAAGGAATGTTCCGCCAGACCGGCTCTCACCGCGCGCGCCTGCGCTTCGCCGATCGCGTTGAGATCGATGTCGATCTGTCCCTGAATGCGCTTCTCGCCATTCCAGTCGGTTTCGCCGTGGCGGACAAGACAGAAGCAGGTCGTCATGGGTCGGCGCCGGAAAGTTACTTGCCGACTTCGAGACGGCGCTGCGCGCTCTCGCGACGGGACTCGCGCTTCAGGCTTTCGGCCAGGGTGTCGCGAACGTAATCGACATGCTTCGCCGCCTGCCGGCCGGCGGCCGCCTGATCGCCCTGCATGATCGACTCAAAGATCGACTGATGCTGCCGCCGCAGGAGTTCGCGCGCTTGCGGCGCCTGCATCAGCTCCGCCAGATTGAGCTGCAGGCTGTCCTGCAACAGGCGCAACAGGCTGGCGGTCAAGTGGCCAATGATGGCGTTGTGCGCGGCCTCGGCAACCGCCTGATGAAACGCCAGGTCGGCCGCCGCAACGACCTCCAGCGCGCCGTCGCGATAGGCCTGGTCGAGCGTGTCGAAACACCGTTGCAGGCGCGCCTTGTCCTCCGCCGTGGCGCGCTCGGCAGCGCAGGCGGCCGCCTTGGCCTCGAGCAACTCGCGAAACTCCAGCAGGTCCTCGCGCACCGAGGCGTGCTTCCGCAGCAAGCCCTCCCAAGGCTCCAGAAATCCTGCGTCGAGCCGGTCGGTGACGTAGGTGCCGCCTCCTTGCCGGCTGCTCAGCAGCCCCCGCGACACCAGCTTCTGCAGGCCCTCGCGCAAGGAAGCCCGCGACACCCCGAGTTGCGTCGACAGCTCGCGCTCCGCCGGCAGGCGATCGCCGGCCTTCCAGGAACCTTCCAGAATGCGCTGTTCGAGCTCGGCGGCAATCGAATCGGAGAGCTTCCGGGCGTTGAGTCGATGTTCCATGGGCTTAGCGCTGCGTCGTCATCTTATGGTCTGACCAGTATCCATGATAGCAGTCAATTTTTTACCAACGGCAACATATTCTTGACAGGCTTGGCAAAAGAAAATATATTGCCGCCTCGATTGGTCTGACCATTGAACCAACAAAGTGGATTGACCACGCCGTCGAGGAGATTCGTAGTGTCCGCTGCGCTCAACGAAGCACCCAACTGTCCACGCCGCTACCCGGCCAAGCCGACCGATGTCTATCTGTTCGGCACCTGCGTGCTCGATTTGTTCGATCCCGAGGCCGGCGTCTCTGTCGTGTCCTTGCTCGAACGCGAGGGGATTCGCGTGCATTACCCGCAGGATCAGACCTGCTGCGGCCAACCCGCCTACACCTCCGGCTTTCCCGACCAGGCGCGCGCCGTCGCCGCGCGCCAGTTGCCGCTGTTTGCCGGCGACTGGCCCATCGTGGTGCCGTCCGGTTCCTGCGGCGGCATGATGCGCCACCATTGGCCGCGCCTCTTCGCCGACGATCCGGCGCTGCTTCCGCTGGCGACGTCGATCGCCGAGCGGGTCTTGGAACTCAGCGAATTCCTGCTGCATGTCGTCAAGCCAAGGTGGCCTCGGGCCGGCGCCGCCGAACGCGTGGTGCTGCATACCTCCTGTTCCGCCCGGCGTGAAATGAACACCCATCTCAGCGCACGCGCCCTGCTCGCCCAGTTGCCGAACTTGGAAGTGGTCTTGCAGGATCACGAAGCCGAATGCTGCGGCTTCGGCGGCGCCTTTTCCGTGAAACACCCGGAACTCTCCGCGGCGATCGCGTCGGACAAGGTCGATGCGCTGGAGGCAACGGCCGCGACGCGCATGGTCTCGGCCGACGGCGGGTGCCTGCTCAACCTCAACGGCACGCTGCAAAAGCGCGGTTCCGCGCTGCGCGGCGAGCACCTCGCCAGTTTTCTTTGGCAACGCACGCAAGCGCCGGCATGAGCGCCCCGCTCGCTCGCCAGCGCATTCTTGCCCGCCTGCGCGCCGCCCCGCCGCAAGACATCCCGGCGCCGACGCTGCCGCTCGCGCCGATGCCGGCTTCCGATGAAATTCGGCTTGACCAGTTTCGCCGGGGCATCGAAGCCTTTCACGCCGAAGTCATCGACGCCCGTCAGCGCACCTGGCAAACTGTGCTGGCCGAGGTCTGCGCGGCGAAGCGGATCGGGACGCTGATGCTGCCGCCCGCCGACCTGGCCGACTTGAATCCCTGGCCCGGCGGGCCGCGACTGTCGCGCTTTGATCGGCCGATCGAGATGCACAAGGCCGAGTTGTTCGATGCTATCGATGCCGGCCTGACCATCGCCGACGGTGCGATCGCCGATACCGGCACGCTGATCCAGGCCGATCCCCGCCGCATGCCGCGCACGCTCTCGCTGGTGCCGCCGATCCACATCTGCCTGCTCGATCCGCGCTGCATTTATCCCAGCCTGCAGGGGGCACTCGCGGCCACGCCCTGGAAGCAGGCGATGCCCTCGAATCTGATCTTCATCAGCGGACCGTCGAAGACCGCCGACATCCAGCAAACCATGGCCTATGGCGCGCATGGCCCGCGCGAACTCATCGTGCTGCTGACGGCGGGCACATGAACGCGCCGACGCCGATTCGGTTTCACGCCAACGTCCGCGGCGTACTGGCCAACCCGGTGCTGCGCGCCAGTTTTCGCGGCGCGATGGACTTCCTGATGGCCAGGCGCGCGGCGCAGTTCCCGGCGGCCGACGCTTTTGAAGCCCTGCGCGCGCAAGGCGAGCAAATCCGCCAGCACAGCCTGGCTCGCCTGCCCGAACTGCTGGAAACGCTGGAGGCCAATCTCCAGCGCAACGGCATACAGGTGCATTGGGCGGAAACACCGCTGCAAGCCTGCCGCCTGATCATCGACCTCGCCACCCGTGCCGGCGGCGATCTGGTGGTCAAGGGCAAGTCGATGGTCAGCGAGGAAATCGAACTGAATCACGCGCTCGAGGCCGCCGGCATCGGCGCACTGGAATCCGACATGGGCGAATATATCGTCCAGCTCGCCGGCGAAAAGCCCTCCCACATCATCATGCCGGCAATCCACAAGACCAAGGAAGACATCGCACGCCTGTTTGCCGACAAGGTGCCGGGCGTCGATTACACCGATTCGGTGGATGAACTGATCCAGATCGGCCGCCGCGTGCTGCGCGACAAGTTCCGCGACACCCGGGTCGGGCTCTCCGGCGTCAATATCGCGGTGGCCGAAACCGGCACGCTGTGCCTGGTCGAGAACGAAGGCAACGGCCGCATGTGCACCACGGTGCCCGATGTGCATATCGCCATCACCGGCATCGAAAAGGTCGTCGCGAGGCTCGAGCACGTGCCTCCGCTGTTGACCCTGTTGACGCGCTCGGCGACCGGCCAGGCCGCCACCACCTACTTCAACTGGATTTCCGGTCCGCGCCGCGCGGGCGAACTCGACGGCCCGCGCGAAGTGCATCTGGTGCTGCTCGACAACGGCCGCAGCGGCGCCTATGCGGATATCCGCCTGCGTGCCACCTTGCAATGCATTCGCTGCGGCGCCTGCATGAACCATTGCCCCGTGTATGCCCGCATCGGCGGCCACGCCTACGGCACAACCTATCCCGGCCCGATCGGCCAGATCGTCTCGCCGCACATGCTCGGACTGGAAGCCACCCAGGACCTGGTGACGGCCTCCAGCCTGTGCGGAGCCTGCGGCGAAGTCTGTCCGGTGAAAATCCCCATCCCCGACCTGCTGCTCCAGTTGCGCCAGCAAAGCCAGGGCAACGCCGCCGCGCCCCTGCTGCCGGGCGCCGGGCGCGGTCGCAAGGCGCTGCAATCGATCTCGTATCAACTGTTTGCCTGGCTCTATGCGCGGCCCGCGCTGTATCGCCTGTTCAGCTTCGTCGCCACGCGCCTGCGCGCATTCACGCCGGCGCGACAGGGCGTCTGGACGGGTTCCCGTGCGCCCTTGCGTCCCGCCGCGCGCAGCCTGCATGAGCGAATGAAATCGCGCGCCGGGGAATCATGCGCATGAAGCCGTTTGTCGACAAGGCGGCCGCCCGGGGCCGTGCAGAAGCACATTTAACGTTTAAACTAAACGCCGATCGCCAGTGCGTTGGCGTTTCACAAAGACAATAATCGGCACGGATTGGCCGTTAGGAGAGCATGCCCATGCAAGGTTTATTGAAGTTATCCGGTCTGATCGACGGCCTCAACGAACGTATCGCTCGCGGCCTGATCTGGTTCGTGCTCGCCGCGGTGTTCATCTCGGCCCTCAACGCCGTCGTGCGCAAGGCCTTCGACCAGAGTTCCAATGCCTTCCTCGAAATCCAGTGGTATCTGTTCGCCGCTGTGGTCCTGCTCGGCTCTGCCTATACGATGCTGCGCCAGGGCCATGTCAAGATCGACGTGATCATCGGTCGCTTCTCCAAACGCACGCAGATCACCGTCGAATGCCTGGGCATCGCCTTCTTTCTCTTCCCCTTCGTATTCAAGGTCATCGAGCTGGTCTGGCCGCTGGTAATCCAAGCCTATAACAGCGGCGAGATGTCGCAAAACGCCGGCGGCCTGATCCGTTGGCCGGTTTACGCCTTGGTGCCGGCGGGCTTTGCGCTGTTGGGACTGCAGGGCCTGTCGGAGCTGATCAAGCGGATTGCATTCCTTATGGGTGTCGCCGATGACCCCACCAAAGTTGCACAAACCAAGACGGCAGAGGAAGAACTGGCCGAGGAAATTCTGAAACATCAGGTCGCCCCCGAAGTGATCGAGCGTGTCGAGGACTCGATGGACATGGTGGCCGATCGGAGCAGAAATGACAGCAAGGGAAGCACGAAATGATCGAATTCCTCCAAGCCAACATGGCGCCGGTGATGTTCGCCGGCCTGATCGTCTTCCTGCTGATGGGCTATTCGGTGGCCTTCTCGCTGGCCGCCTGCGGCCTGTTCTTCGGCTGGCTCGGCGTCGAGCTCGGCCTGCTGCCCCACTCGCTCTTGCAGGCGCTGCCGCTGCGCATCTTCGGCATCATGCAGAACGACACGCTGCTGGCGATTCCGTTCTTCACCTTCATGGGCCTGATTCTCGAGCGTAGCGGCATGGCCGAGGATCTGCTCGACACCATCGGCCAGCTCTTCGGCCCGATCCGCGGCGGCCTGGCCTATGCGGTGATCTTCGTCGGCGCCATGCTGGCCGCGACCACCGGTGTGGTGGCCGCCTCGGTGATCTCGATGGGCCTGATCTCGCTGCCGATCATGCTGCGCTACGGTTACGACCGGCGCATCGCCTCGGGCGTAATCGCCGCCTCGGGGACACTGGCGCAGATCATCCCGCCCTCGCTGGTATTGATCGTGATCGCCGACCAGCTCGGTCGCAGCGTCGGCGACCTGTATGCCGGCGCCTTCATTCCCGGTTTCGTGCTGACCGGCCTTTACGTCGGCTTCATTTTCCTGGTCAGCCTGTTCAAGCCGGCCTACGTCCCTGCTCTGCCGCTCGAAGCCCGCACCATTCGCGAGGACAACGGCAGCGCCGGCCTCCCTTCGATTGCGGTGCTGGTCGTCGTCTCCACGGCCGCCGCGATCGTCTTTGCCAAGACGCGGCCCGCAGACATGGCCTTCGACGAAACGATCGTGGTCTCGATGTGCGTCGGCGTCGGCATCGCCTTCGCACTGGCCGTGATCAACCGCGTGACCAAGCTCGGCCTGCTCTCGCGCATGGCCGAACGCGTCACCTTCGTCCTGATCCCGCCGCTGGCGCTGATCTTCCTCGTCCTCGGCACCATCTTCCTCGGCATCGCGACGCCGACCGAGGGTGGCGCGATGGGCGCGATGGGGGCGCTGATCATGGCCGTTTCCCGCCGGCGCCTGAGCATCAAGCTGATGAAGCAGGCGATGGAAGCGACCCTGAAGCTCTCCTGTTTCGTCGTCTTCATCCTGCTCGGCGCCACCGTGTTCAGCCTGACCTTCCAGGCCGTGGATGGCTCGGTCTGGGTCGAGCACCTGCTGACCGGCCTGCCCGGCGGTCAGATCGGCTTCCTGATCGTGGTGAACCTGCTGGTCTTCTTCCTCGCCTTCTTCCTCGACTTCTTCGAACTGGCCTTCATCATCATTCCCCTGCTGGGCCCGGTGGCGGACAAGCTGGGCATTGATCTGGTCTGGTTCGGCGTTCTAATGGCGGTAAACATGCAGACCTCCTTCATGCATCCGCCCTTCGGCTTCGCGCTGTTCTACCTGCGCAGCGTGGCGCCCCACTCGGAATACATCGACCGCCTGACCAAGAAAGCCATAGCGCCGGTAACCACGATGCAGATCTACTGGGGTGCGGTGCCCTTCGTCATCATCCAGATCATCATGGTCGGACTGATCATCGCCTTCCCCAATCTGGTCACCGGCAGCGTCGACAAGGCGCCGACGGATGTGCAGAACATCCAGCTCGAAGCCCCGCCCGCGGTCGATCAGGACGCACCGGCCGCCGGCAAGGAAGAGACCGAAAAGGAACAGGCGGATCGAGAAAAGGCAGAGCAGGAAAGGGAAGAGGAAGACGATCCCGCCAAGGCCTTGCAGCAGTCGATCAACAAGGGCAAGTAGCAGCAAAAGTTGTGGTGTAGTATCCGGCGACAGGCCAGTCCGGCGTCGCCGTTTTGGTTGAACAACAAATCGATCGAGGAGATCCATACATGGAACGTCGCAAGTTTCTGCAAAACGCCGGCATTGCCGGCATCCTGGCCGCCGGCGTCGCGCCGGCCGTACATGCCCAAGCCGCTCCCGCCATCCGCTGGCGTCTGGCATCGAGCTTCCCCAAGGCGCTCGACACCATCTTCGGCGCTGCGGAAGTGTTCTCGAAGACGGTCTCTGAGGCCACCGGCGGCAAGTTCACCATTTCCATTCATGCCGGCGGCGAACTGATGCCTGCCTTCGGCGTGGTGGATGGCGTGCAGCAGGGTACCGTCGAGTGCGCCCACACCGCTCCGTATTACTTCTTCGGCAAGGATGACACCTTCGCCATCGACTGCGCGATTCCCTTCGGCCTCAACAGCCGCCAGATGACCGCATGGATGTACGAAGGCAACGGCCTGAAGCTGCTGCGCGAGTTCTACAAGCCGTACAACATCGTCAACTTCCCGATGGGCAACACCGGCGCGCAGATGGGCGGCTGGTACCGCAAGGAGATCAAGACGCTGGCCGACATCAAGGGCCTCAAGATGCGCATCGGCGGCTTCGGCGGCAAGGTGCTGTCGGCCATCGGCGGCGTACCGCAGAACATTCCCGGCGGCGAAATCTATCAGGCGCTGGAAAAAGGCACCATCGACGCCACCGAATGGGTCGGCCCCTACGACGACGAGAAGCTGGGCTTCGTCAAGGTCGCCAAGCACTACTACTACCCCGGCTGGTGGGAAGGCGGTCCGCAGCTCTCCCTCTACGTCAACCAGAAGGCCTACGACTCACTGCCGGCCGACTACAAGGCGATCCTCGCTGCTGCTGCATCGCATGCCCACGTCGACATGCAGGCCAAGTACGACGCCAAGAACCCGGCAGCCCTGAAGCGCCTGGTATCTGCAGGCGCCAAGCTGCACGTGTTCGACAAGAGCATCCTCATGGCTGCCCACGACGCCGCGATGGCGCTGTACTCCGACCTGTCGGCCAAGAACCCGGCCTGGAAAAAAGTCTACGAGGACTACGCCGCATTCCGCGACGAGCAGCACCTCTGGTTCCGTTTCGCCGAGGCCGGTTTCGACAACTTCATGCAGAGCGGTCGCTTCGCTTCCAAGGCCAAGGCAATGCCGAAGAAGAAATAAGGCAGTTCAGTCCGGCCAGCAATGGCCGGCGCAAAAGACAAACCCCGCCCAGGCGGGGTTTGTCTTTTGCGGCACCGCTGGCGAGTCCTCGCAGCGGGCACTTCAAACCCTCCTCGCAAACTCCTCGAAGCCTTCGACCGGCAACGGACGACTGAAAAAATAGCCCTGGTAGGCATGGCATCCCGAACTGGACAGGAAGGCCCGCTGGGTTTCAGTCTCCACGCCCTCGGCGATCACCCCCAGCCCGAGGCTCTGGGCCAGCGCCACGATGGTTTTGGCAATTGCCGCATCGTTGGGATCCACCAGGATGTCGCGCACGAACGACTGGTCGATCTTCAACTGGTCGAGCGGCAGACGTTTCAGATAGGACAGCGAGGAGTAGCCGGTGCCGAAATCGTCCAGCGAAAAACCCACTCCTTCGGCCTTCAGGGCAAACATCTTTTCAATGACGTCCTCCACACTATCCACCAGAAGGCTCTCGGTCAGTTCCAGCTTGAGTCGGTGCGGATTGGCGCCGGTTTGTCTGATTATTGCAAGGACCTGGTCGACAAAGTCGGATTCGTGGAGCTGCTGGGCGCTGACATTCACCGCGACCGTGAGATGGCTCATTGCGGGCCGGGCAGACCAGCGCGCCAGCTGGGTGCAGGCGGTTTCCAGTACCCAGTTGCCCAGGGGCAGGATCAGACCCGTTTCTTCAGCGAGGGGAATGAACTCGGCCGGAGACACCATGCCGCGCAGGGGATGCCGCCAGCGCACCAGCACCTCGGCACCCGTGACGCGGCCCCCATCGACCACCTGCGCATGGTAATGCAGCACGAACTGCTTCTGCTGAAGCGCTTCACGCAGACCAGCCTCGAGGGAAGCCCGCTCCATCACGGCAGTCTCCATGTCGGGATCGAAGAAATGCAGGGCATTGCGTCCCCTCGCCTTGGACTTGTACATGGCGAGATCGGCCTGTTTCATCAGGTCATCGATGCTGGCCTCGTTGCCCCCGAACAGGGTGGCGCCGATACTTGCAGTGCTGCGATATTCGATCCCATTGAGCTGATACATGCCGTTAAGTGCAGCGAGAATCTTTCCGCCGACGGCCTCGGTCTGAGTCGCGGCCTCTTCGATACTCACACTCAGGCTGCCCAGCGCCACCACGAACTCGTCGCCGCCCAGCCGCGCCACCGTGTCACCCTCGCGTACGCTGTCGACCAGGCGCTGCGCGACTTGCTGCAGCAGCAGGTCACCCATGTCATGGCCGAGGGTGTCGTTGAGCGTCTTGAAATTGTCGAGGTCGATGAACAGCAGTGCACCATGACTGCCGTTGCGGGAGCTGGCGGTCATGGCCTGTCGCAGGCGATCCAGCAGGAGTGTGCGATTGGGCAGATGAGTCAGGGAATCGAAAAAGGCCAGCTCCTTGATTCTTTCCTCGGCCATCTTGCGTTCGGTAATGTCCTGATGCATGCCGACATAGTGGGTGACGACGCCGTCATCTCCCTTTACCGACGATATGCTGAGCCACTTCGGATATACCTCGCCGTTCTTGCGCCGGTCCCAGATTTCTCCCTGCCATGCTCCCATGCTCTTGAGACTCTGCCACATCGCGGCATAAAACCCAGGCTCGTGGCGCCCTGACCTCAGCAGGCGCGGAGTCTGACCGATGACCTCCGCGGCCGAGTAACCGGTGCTCACCGTAAAGGCCCGATTGACGCGCAGAATCACGCCGTCCGGATCGGTGACCACCATGCCTTCCTGGGATTCAAAGGCCGTCGCGGCAATGCGAAGTTCAGCCTCAGCCTCCTTGCGGAAGCTGATATCGCCGACGCTGCCGACGAACAGCTTCCTGTCATTGAGCAAGGTTTCGGTAACCCCCAGCTCGATTTGAAATATTGAGCCATCCTTGCGCTGTGCCACGACATCGGTTCTGCGGCCGATGACCTTTCTGATGCCGCTGCGCCGGTAGTTGTCGAGGTAGCCGTCATGCCCGGTTTTGTATGGCGCCGGCATCAGCATCTTGACATTGTTGCCGACCACTTCGGCCGCGCTGTAGCCAAACAACCGTTCAGCGGACCGGTTGAATGATTCGACGATTCCCTGTTCGGTGATGGTGATGACGCCAGTGTGGACGCCATCCAGCACCGCGCGCAGTCTAGTTTCGCTGGCCATCAAGGCCTGCTCGGTCCGCTTGCGCGCCGTTATATCAATCACATAGGCAAGGATGCAGGGCTTTCCGTCCAGTTCGATTATTTCAGCGGAAAAGCTGACATTCCGGCGTTCGCCATTCTTGTGCATCCAGATGGACTCGTAGTCGACCAGCCGGCCGTCACGGCGGAGTGCCGCGACCCATGGCTTGCGCGCAGCCGCATCCGGCCAGATTCCCACGTCCACTGAAGTCCTGCCGATCAGGTCGGCCCTCGTCCAGCCGAAATCCCGCTCGTAGTTCGCGTTGGCTTCGATGAAGCGGCCATCCTCGGCCGTCGCAATCGACGCCGCGACAGGGCATGAACTGAAGGCCGTGGAAAACTTCTGTTCGGACTGGCGCATCGCCAACTCGGCCAGCTTGCGCTGGGTAACATCCTGTACCGTTCCCTGCGAACGCAGCGGCTTGCCAGCCGAGTCGAAGTTCGACAGGCACTGCTCGTGCACCCATTTGGCGCGGCCGTCGCGCATGCGCAGTCGATGCGTGATCTCGTAGGGAACACGGGTCGCAAGAGAGTTCGCATAGGCCTGATTCACCGCGTCGCGGTCATCCGGATGAATGACATCAAGAAAGGCCTCGTAAGTGGCGCCAAACTGCTGCGGGTCGATCTCGAACAAACGGAAAACTTCATCGGACCAGATCAGTTCGCCGCTGACCAGATCCAGCGTCCAGCTGCCTACTTGGGCGATGCGCTGGGCTTCATTCAAGTTGTCCGCGCTGGCGCGCAATTCAGCCTCGGCCTGCTTGCGCTGAGTCTCACTGGATTGCAGCTTGATCTGCATCGCGGACAGGCCAGCGAGTACGCTGTCCTCCATACCGGGAGCGACATCGATGACAGACGCGAAATCTCCCCGTCCGATTCTGAGAATGTGCTGGTGAACCTCCTCTGCCGACCCGCCCAAAGTTGCCCGCAAGGCGCCATACGCGCGCCAGAGCAGGAACAAGGCCCCAAGCACACACGCGATGAACACGCTCCTGGCAATTCCGGCATTGCGGTCGGCAGTGCCGATCTGGTCGGCCGTGCGCTGGTCCATCAGCGCATAGGCCTCGTTGATCGGGCGCATGATCGCCCCCTTGGCGCGATGATAGCCGGCGTCATGCATCATCTGCAGCGCCCGGGCCCGTTTGGTGGCGCCATCGGAAGCAGCGGTCTCGACCAGTTTCATGGCCTCGAATTCGATGGCCGTCAAACCGTCGGAATTCGCCTTGGCTTCAGCCAGTTTGCGCAGCTCATCTTCAGGAGATCCTGCCTCGCGGATCAACTCCAGCAGGGGGGCTGCCTGTCCGCCACCAGCCGGCTGCGCTTCGGCATCCGAGAGGACCAAGTCCCAGTAAATATAAGAGTAGCCGGGAGGGCGTGGCTTCCGGCCGTCGCGAATATCCAGTATGTCCTGATAATAGGTTTTGTAGCGGGGATCACCGGTCGCCACATAGGTTCTGGCCATCCGCGTCAGATCGTCCGACGACTGCCGCAGTTGATCCGCCAGCAAGATGGAGGTCTGCCGCCTCTGGTTGGCGCGATCGATCTGCTTTTCGGAGTAGACGTAGGCTCCAAAAGCAGCAACCAGTGCAAGAAACGTGACCACTGTCGGCCAGAACCTGCGCGCGAACAACCGAATTCTGTCTTGGAGATTCATGGTCTCTTGCTTCGCTTGAACTCGGATTGATTCTAACCGTTCCTGCTCGCGGCCCATGCCGGCGCCTCAACGCAGCGCCAGACGCCAGAGCGAAGTCAGTTCCGCGGCGCGTGCGGCATGCAAGGGGTCGGAGTTGTCCGCTGCTCGCGGATGAGTCGGCTTTGCATCCACCCGCCCCACAAGCTTGAGGCCCGCCCCGTCAAACGCAGCCAGCAGTTCGGCACGCGAACGCAAACCCAGATGCTCAGCGAGATCGGAGAGCACCAGCCAGCCCTCTCCGTCCGGCTGCAGATGCAAGGCGAGGCCCCTGATAAATCCCATGAGCATGCGACTGTCGGGGTCGTATACGGCGCGCTCGAGCGGAGTGTTGGCACGGGCCGGAACCCATGGCGGGTTGCACACGACCAGCGAGGCGCGACCAGGCGGAAACAGATCCGCCGCCACCAGCTCCACCCGCGCGGTCAGCCCGAGTCGTTCGATGTTGTCTCGTGCGCAGGCCAGCGCACGAGGATCCTGATCGGTTGCGACGATGTGTGCAATGCCCCGCTTCGCCAGCACAGCGGCCAGCACGCCGGTGCCGGTGCCGATGTCGAAAGCCAACGCACAGTTGGCCGGCAGGGGTGCCACTGCTACCAGCCCGACATACTCGCCGCGAATCGGCGCGAAGACGCCGTAATGAGGATGAATGCGCTCGCCCAGCGCCGGGATCTCGACGCCCTTCTTGCGCCACTCGTGCGCGCCGATCAGGCCCAGCAGCTCACGCAGGGAGGCCACAAAGGGACCATGCGCCGGGCCATAGGCCTCGCTGCAGGGCTCTCGGACGTCGGGCGCCCGCCGCAGCGGCAGGCGGTAGTCGTCTTCGAACGGCAGCAGCAGCATGCCCAGCGTGCGGGCACGCTGCGACTGCGCCTGGCGATACAAATGGAAAGCCTCCGTGGGGGTCGGTGTTTCCACCGCCTTGCGCGGCTTGCGGTCGAGGCGGCGGGCCATTGCCTGCAGCAGCTGGCGGGCATTCTGGAAATCACCCCGCCACAGCAGCGCGGTGCCCTCGCATGCAAGCCGATAAGCGGCATCCGCCGTGGTGCGATCATCGGCGATGACCACGCGCATCGGCGGCGCCGTACCGCTCTCAGAGTGCCAGGCGGCGGAGCGCGTCTCGCCGCCTTCGGTCCACTCGATGACCGGGGCGCTCTTCACGACAAGGCCCACCACTGCCCGATGCTTTGCATGCCTGGGATTCCGCTTTGCGGGCAGGCAACTTGAAACGACACCATAGGTACCTCGATGCGCGGAGATTCAAACACATGGTACGTCGCTACTGCGAGCCTGTAAATTTTTCCCGCGCCGGCACGCAATGAGTCCCTCCTCGCCGTCCCGCCAACGCCGACTCTTTGCGTTAAAGTCGCGATCCCCGCTACCTGTCCAGTTGCGATGCCGCCACGCCTGCTATTCACCATCGTTTTCATCGAGGGCTATTGCTCCCTTGGCGCCGAGATCATCGCCTTGCGGCGCCTGATTCCCCATGTCGGCAGTTCGATCGTGGTCACCGCCCCGACCATCGGCCTGTTCCTGCTCGCCCTTGCGCTCGGCTACCACTCCGGCAGTCGCGTGGCGGCGAATTATCGCGCGGTGGTGGCGCGCAATTTCCTGATTTCAGCGGTGCTGATGGGCGCCGGTCTGGCGGGAAGCAGCGTCAATGCCATCTTCGCGGGAACCCAGGCGGGGCTGGCCTACCTGATTTTCATCGGCGCGATTCTTTGCCCGCTGGCCTGGCTGCTGGGGCAGACAGTGCCGATCCTGACCAACCTGATGCTGGCACAGCGCAGCGGCGAGGCGGCGGGACGCGCGCTGTACTGGTCGACGCTCGGGTCCTTCCTCGGTTCGGTCACGCTCTCGCTGGTCGTGATGCAGGTTTTCGGCGTTTGGGCCGCGGTGCTGCTCGGTGCCCTGATGCTGGTGGCCGGCGCCGCCCTGGTGCAACGGCCGCGACCCGTCACGGCGATGCTGCTGGCGAGCATAGCCGTGGTGAGTGTGGCGGCCAATCTCGGCGACCGGCAACGGGCAGACACGGCCTATGCCGACTACGAGGTGGAAGCCGTGGTGCGCGATGGCATGCAATCACCACGCACCTTCCGCGTGAACAATCAGGTCGCATCCCTGATCGACAGCAGCGAGCCGCCGCAGTATGCCCGCTACGTGCAGCACCTGCGTCGCATCCTGCTCGACGATCTGGGATTCACGGAGCGCGAGATCCTGGTGCTGGGCGCCGGCGGCTTCACCCTGTCGCATCGCGAGCCGCACAACCGCTATACGTTCGTCGACATCGACCCGGCGATCCGCGCCATCGCCGAGCGCGACTTCCTGCGCGAGCCGGCGCGCGGTGAATTCGTGGCCGCCGACGCGCGCCGCTTCGTGGCCGAGACCGCGCGCCGCTATGACGCTGTGGTGGTCGACGTCTATAGCGCCCGCACTTCGATTCCCGGCCATCTGGTGACGCGCGAGTTCTGGCGCGATACGCGCCATGCCTTGAAGCCCGGCGGCGTGATGCTGGCCAACCTGATCCTCGACGGCAAGCTCGCCGGCAGCTATGCGCGCAACCTGCTGGCCACCATCGAAAGCGCCTACGATCGCTGCGCGGTCGAGGTGCTGTCCAAGGCGGCCCTGCGCAGCAATGTCATCGTCACCTGCTTCGCCGGCGGAAGCGGCGAAGCGGTCCGGATCTATGTCGATGAGCGCAATCTGGCGGACGTCGACAGCGCATTCTCGCCCTAGCCTACCCGCCGAGTCGTGCCGCCACCGTGTCGCCAGCGCCGACTTTCATGACGATACGGCCGCCAGCGTCAGTTGCCGGCTATGGTCATGCGGTCGACCAGAACGGAGCCGACCTGTTTCGAACCCCTGACCTCGATGTCATTGCCGATGTCGACAATGCCGCGCAGCATCTCGCGCAAATTGCCGGCGATGGTGATCTCTTCCACCGGGTAGGCGATCTCGCCCTTTTCCACCCAGTAACCCGCCGCACCGCGCGAGTAGTCGCCGGTCACGTAGTTCACGCCCTGGCCGAGCAGTTCGGTGACCAGCAGGCCCGTCCCCATTTCGCGCAGCAACCCCTTCAGATCGTGCCGCCCCGGTTGCACCAGCAGATTGTGCGCGCCGCCCGCATTGCCGGTGGTCTGCATGCCCAGCTTGCGCGCCGAGTAAGTGGAGAGGAAATAGCCTTGCAGCACGCCGTTCTTCACCACTTCGCGATCATGCGTGGCAACGCCATCGTCATCGAAGGGCGACGAGGCGAATGCGCCCCGGATATGCGGCCGTTCGCTGATCTGGACAAAATCGGGGAACAGCTGCTGACCGAGGCTGTCGAGCAGGAAGGATGTCTTGCGATATAGCGAACCGCCGGATATCGCGTGCACGAAACTGCCGATCAAGCCAGCCGCCAGCGGCGCTTCGAATATCACCGGGCACTTGCGCGTCTTCAACTTGCGTCCGCCGAGACGCGACAGCGCGCGCCGCGCCGCATAGTCGCCAATCCGCGCGGAATCGGGAAAATCGGCCGCATTGCGGCGCGTGGCATACCAGTCGTCGCGCTGCATGTCGTCGCCCTCGCCGGCGATCACCGAACACGAGATGTAGTGCCGCGAAGTGGCGAAGCCGCCCATGAAGCCGAGACTGTTGGCCGAAACAAACTGCGCAGTCTGCGCAGAAACGCTGGCGCCTTCGGAATTCTTGACCATGGGGCTGACGTCGAAGGCGGCCTGCTCGCAACGGCGCGCAACGTCGATGGCGGCCTCCACGGAAATATCCCATGGATGGAACAGGTCCAGATCCATGGTCTTCGTCGCCAGCAGCTTGGCGTCGGGCAGCCCGGCGCAATCGTCTTCGGCGGTGAAGCGCGCGATGGACAGCGCGGCGTCGACTGAGGCCCTCAGCGCCGCCGGCGAGAAATCCGAGCTGCTGGCATGGCCGCGCCGCTGCCCGATGTAAACCGTGACGCCGAGGCCCTTGTCGCGGTTGTATTCAATGGTTTCCACTTCCTGCCGGCGCACGCTGACCGACTGGCCCAGGCCCTCCGACACATCGACCTCGCACGCCGTGGCGCCATTGCTTGCTGCGTGATCGAGGACAGCCTGCGCCAATGCGCGCAACGACTCGTGAGAATGAGCGAAACCTTGGGACATGCGGAAACCCTTTGAGAGTGAGACTCTGATCGCGAAGCTATAATCATATCCCACCAGGGGATACCGTCCCCTTCGCAAGCTCCGGGGACATAACCGTGGATGATATCGATAACGAACCGGACGAATATTCCGGCCCCAGCAAATCGCAGCTGAAGCGCGAGATGACGGCATTGCAGGATCTCGGCGCGGAACTGGTGGCGCTCTCGAAGGAGCGCCTGGCGAAGATCGACATGCCGGAACGGTTGCGCGATGCGCTGCTCGACGCCCAGCGCTTCACCAAGCACGAAGCCAAGCGGCGCCAGATGCAGTACATCGGCAAGATCATGCGCGACATCGATGCCGCGCCCTTGCAGGCAGCGATGGACGAGATCAAGGGCAACTCGGAGGCGGCCACCATCCGCCAGCACCGTCTCGAAAACCTGCGCACGCGCCTGATGGAAGACGAGACGAAGTTCAGCGAACTGGCCCGCGACTACCCCGCGGCCGATATCCAGCACCTGCGCCAGCTGCGCCGCAATGCGCTGAAGGAAGCAGAGCAGGGCAAGCCGCCCCGCGCCTACCGCGAGTTTTTCAGGGAACTGCGTGCCCTCGAAGGCAAGGCCGAGGCAGACGACGCGGCCGATGACGCAGCCGACTAAGGGCGGCTAGGCAAAGTCCTTCTGCGTCGTTGCTGCGGTAGTCGCGTTCGAAGTCAGGATGGTCAGCACCGCTTGCGCGTGTTCCGCGGCGTCCCGCCCCAAGCCGGTCAAATAGCCGCCGTCGACCAGTGTCAGCAAGCCCTTCTCGTGCAAGCGGCGAACGGCTGCAATCACCTCCGGGTCGGCGGTCTTATGCACCTTGATTCCTTGCTGGCTGGTCTCGAGGTTGAAGCGGACCAGGGTATTCAGTTCATGGACAAGTTCAGGTGTATAGGGCATGGTCAAACCTCGCTCTTTGAATGCTGCAATTCGGGACTGACTCCATTCTAGCTTCCGCACGAGCGATCGCCGCCCCCGGCGGAAATGAAATCTCGGGCGAACCCATGATTTACAAACCCGGGTCGGCGCCTTCGCCCTTCTGCGTAGCCTCGACCATGCGGCGCGTCAGCTGCGGCGCCAGCAACTCCATGAAGTCGTACTCGTAACCGCGCAGCCAGATATCACGGCGGAACGCGAGGCGCGTGGTGTTGCCCTCGAACAAATGGGTCGCAGGCATGGCCGCCAGCGCCTCATCGCGCAAGGGATCGAAGGCCATTTCGGCAATGATGCCGACGCCCAGCCCCAGTTCGACATAGGTCTTGATCACATCCGAATCGATGGCGGTCAGCATCACGTTGGGCTGCAGGCTTTGCCGTTCGAATGCCCGGTCGATGCGCGAACGGCCGGTAAAAGTCGCGTCGTAGGTGATCAGCGGATAGTCGGCCAGCGCCGCCAGTGTCAGCGGTTGGCGCGCCAGCAGGGGGTGCCCCTTCGGCGCCACCACCAGATGCGCCCACTGAAAACAAGGCAGGGTCAGCAGTTCGGCATGCCGGTCCAGCGCCTCGGTGGCAATGCCAAGATCCGCACTGCCGTGGAGGACCCATGCTGCCACCTGCACCGGGCTGCCCTGCTGAATGTGCAGGCGGATTTCCGGGTGGCGCTGGACGAAGCGCTGGATCACCGGCGGCAGTGTGTAGCGCGCCTGAGTGTGGGTCGTGGCAATGGACAGCAATCCGCTCGTTTCGGCCGCGTAATCCTCTCCTACCCGCTTCATGTTCTGCGCTTCGCTCAGCATGCGCCGGGCCATGGCCAGCACGATCCGGCCGGGGGCGGTAACCGCGGTGAGCCGCTTGCCGCTGCGCTCGAAAATCGTTACGCCCAATTCTTCCTCCAACAGACCGATCTGCTTGGAGACTCCCGGCTGTGAGGTGAACAGGGCGTCCGCCGCTGCGGATACGCTCAAGCTGCGACGCTCGACTTCCACCAGGTAACGCAGCTGCTGCAGTTTCATGGTTTGATTATATCTCTTTCAGTTCTATCTAAATAGATACTAAGTATTTTCCAGAACTATATGAACTCGCTACGATGCGTCGCATCATGGACATTGCATTCAACCCCGCGCTTCCCCTATCCGGCTTTGTCGTCGGCCTGCTGGTCGGTCTGACCGGCGTCGGCGGCGGCTCGCTGATGACCCCATTGCTGGTCCTGCTCTTCGGCTTCAAGCCGGCAACCGCAGTGGGCACTGACTTGCTCTATGCCGCGATCACCAAGAGTGGCGGTTCCTGGGTGCATCAACGTCACGGCAACATCGACTGGGCGATCACGAGGCGCCTTGCCTTGGGCAGCGTGCCAGCCGCCGGCCTGACCCTGCTGCTGCTGGCACAGCTGAGCGTACAGGGCCACGGCACCACGGGTTTGATCTCGGTGGTGCTGGGTGTCGCCCTGCTGCTGACCGCCATCTCGCTGTTCTTCCGCCAGCGCCTGCTGAACCTGGCCAAGCGCCGTAGTACCAGCGCCGACTTCCCCCGCCGTCACGTTGGCGGGCTCACCGTGCTGATCGGCGCCATCGTCGGCGCACTAGTGACGGTTTCCTCGGTCGGCGCCGGCGCCCTCGGCGTCACCGCCCTGACCTTCCTCTACCCGAATCTCGCCACGCGCCGCATCGTCGGCTCCGACGTCGCCCACGCCGTGCCGCTGACCCTTGTCGCCGGACTCGGCCACTGGTGGCTGGGCACGGTCGATGTGCTGCTGCTGGTCTCGCTCCTGATCGGCTCCCTGCCCGGTATCGCGCTCGGTGCCCA
This sequence comes from Rhodocyclaceae bacterium, assembly GCA_006218025.1. Classification (GTDB taxonomy): domain Bacteria; phylum Pseudomonadota; class Gammaproteobacteria; order Burkholderiales; family Rhodocyclaceae; genus Sulfuritalea. The sequence continues at coordinate 57,052 of VBWA01000016.1, forward strand.
TTTCGCCGCGAGGGTTCCCGAGCGGGCGCTGCGCGGCCTGCTTGCCTCCGTTCTGCTGCTGATCGGCGGCAAGCTGATTCTTGCCTGAGGAAAAAATTATGAGCCCCGACGCTGCTCTGCATGCCTGGTATTCCGCTTCGCGGGCAGGCAACATTCGTTCGCTGCCCCCCAAGGGGGCGCATGCCTCCCTTGGGGCGACCCTGCAGGAGGCATAGCATGTACCGCTACGACGACTACGACCACGCCATCGTCCAGGCCCGCGTTGCCCAGTTTCGCGGCCAGACCGAGCGCTACCTGGCCGGACAACTGACCGACGACGAGTTCCGCCCGCTGCGCCTGCAGAACGGCCTCTACATCCAGCGCCACGGGCCGATGCTGCGCCTCGCGGTGCCCTACGGCCTGATCTCGGCCGCGCAACTGCGTCGCTTTGCCGACGTCGCGCGCCGCTACGACCGCGGCTTCGGCCACTTCACCACGCGCCACAACCTGCAATTGAACTGGGTCAAGCTGGCCGAGGTGCCGCAGATCCTCGCCGACCTGGCGCAGGACGAACTGCATGCGATCCAGACCTCGGGCAACTGCATCCGCAATGTGACCACCGATCACTTCGCCGGCGTCGCCGCCGACGAGATCTCCGATCCCCGCCCCTGGGCCGAAATCCTGCGTCAGTGGTCGAGCTTCCATCCCGAGTTCGCCTACCTGCCGCGCAAGTTCAAGGTTGCGATTTCCGGCGCCACCGAAGACCGCGCGGCGATTCAGGTGCATGACCTCGGCTTGCAGGTGGTGCGGGACCCGAACAATTCCGCCGAAATAGGCTTCAAGGTCTATGCCGGCGGCGGCCTCGGCCGTACCCCGCTGCTGGGCCAGGTAGTGCGCGAGTTCCTGCCCTGGCAGCATCTGCTGACTTACACCGAGGCCTTGGTGCGCGTGTTCAACCGTTACGGCCGCCGCGACAACGCCTACAAGGCGCGCATCAAGATCCTGGTCAAGGCGCTGGGACGCGAGGAGTTTGCGCAGCAGGTCGAGGCGGAGTGGGCCCACCTCAAGGACGGTCCGGCGACCCTGACGACGGCGGAAGTCGAGCGCGTGACGGCGCAGTTTGCGGCGCCCGCCTACGAGACGCTGGCCGAGGACGACCTCTGCCACCTCGCCCATCTGCGCGAAGACAAGGCTTTCTCGCGCTGGGTCGAGCGCAACGTGCAGGCGCACAAGGTGGCGGGCTACGCCGCCGTTACGCTGTCGCTGAAGAAGCCCGGCGCCGCTCCCGGCGACGCCAGCAGCGAACAGATGGAAGCCGCCGCCGACCTGGCCGAGCGCTACAGCTTCGGCGAGATCCGCGTTTCCCACGAACAGAACCTGATCCTCGCGGACGTGCCGCAGCGCGAGCTCTATACCGTCTGGCACCGTGCCAAGGCCGCGGGTCTGGCGGCGCCGACCGTGGGCCTGATCCAGGACCTGATCGCCTGCCCGGGCGGCGATTTCTGCTCCCTGGCCAACGCCCGCTCGCTGCCGATAGCGGCCGCGATCCAGGAGCGCTTCGAGGACCTCGACTACCAGCACGATATCGGCGATCTGGAACTCAACATCTCCGGCTGCATGAATTCCTGCGGCCACCATCACCTCGGCGCGATCGGCATCCTCGGCGTCGACAAGAACGGCGAGGAGTGGTACCAGGTCACGCTCGGCGGCCGCCAGGGCAATGACGCGCGCATCGGCGAGGTGATCGGTCGCTCCTTCGCCGCCGCCGAAGTGCCGGATGCCATCGAGCGCCTGATCACAACCTATCTTGCGCACCGGCATGCCGACGAGCGCTTCATCGATACCTTCGACCGCATCGGCGAAGAGCCTTTTCGCAATGCTGCATACCCGCACCCCCATCAATCAAGGAGAGTCGCAAATGGCTAACAAACAGATCATCAAGGAGCGTCGCCTGCAGGACGACGCATGGAAAGTCGTAACCCTGGTCGACGGCGAAGCGCCGTTCGACGTCTGCCTGCCGGTCGGCCCGCTGCTGGTGCCGGTGTCGGTCTGGAAGGCGAAAAAGGCCTGCCTGATCCATCGCGAATACGAGCACGGCACGCCGCTGGGCATCTGGCTCGCGCCCGAGGACGACCTTGCCGGGATCGCCGCCGACATCGACGACTTCACCGTGATCGCCGTGCATTTCCCGAAGTTCGCCGACGGCCGCGGTTACTCGACCGCGCGCCTGCTGCGCGAACGCCATGGCTATGACGGCGAGCTGCGCGCATTCGGCGACATCGGCCGCGACCAGATCTTTTTCCTGAATCGCGTCGGCTTCGATGCCTTCGTGATCGGCGAGGGCAAGAGTGCCGAAGATGCGCTGGCCGCCTTTGACGATTTCCCCGAGAGCTACCAGGGCGACGCGGTGCAGCCGCTGCCCCTGTTCCGCCGACGGGTGGCCTGAACCCCGCTTGAAACTGAAGGAGCCTGCCATGCTGCGCGAAAACCTGCCCGCTATTGCGGATCTGGCCGACCTCGAACTGGTCGCCGCCGTTGCCGAGAAAGCCGTCGGCGTCAAGCAACTGCTGCGCGACGTGGCGCGCGACTACGCGCCCGTCGTGTTTGCCAACAGCCTGGGCGCCGAGGATATGGTGCTGACCGACATGATCTGGGGCGAGGGCGCGGAGATCGGCATCTTTTCGCTCGACACCGGACGCCTGCCGGCCGAGACCTATGAGCTGATGGCACGCGCCGAGAGCCACTACGGCCGCCGACTGGAGGTTTTTGCACCGCGCCACGAGGCAGTGCAATCCTTCGTCGCCGGCTTCGGCATCAACGGCTTCTACGACTCGGTCGAGGCGCGCAAGACCTGCTGCCACGCGCGCAAGGTCGAGCCCCTGCAGCGCGCCCTGGCCGGCAAGCAGGCCTGGATTACCGGTCTGCGTGCGGCGCAGTCGCAGACCCGCGAAAAGCTCAAGACCGTGAGCTTCGACAACGTCAACAACATGGTCAAGATCAGCCCGCTGGCGGACTGGAGCGAACGCGAGATATGGGTTTACCTGCGCGCCAACCATGTGCCCTATAACGCGCTGCACGACCGCAACTATCCGAGCATCGGCTGCGCGCCCTGCACCCGCGCCATCCAGCCCGGCGAAGACGTGCGCGCCGGCCGCTGGTGGTGGGAAAGCGCGGACACCAAGGAGTGCGGCCTCCACAGGAGGCCGGACGGCACTCTTGTCCGCGCTTCGGCGAAGGCTAACGTCGGCGAAGCCGAGGTTAAGGCACCGTCAGGTGCCGGCCGAAGCCAAATCGAAGAGGCCAAGGAATGCGGCCTCCATCTGGTCGATGGCCGCCTGCAACGGATTGCGAAACAGGGAGTGGAAGCATGAGTGCTTTGGCATTGCAGCAACACGCCACGCTGTCGCACCTGGACTGGCTGGAATCCGAATCCATCCATATCCTGCGCGAAGTCGCCGGCCAATGCGCCAATCCGGCCTTGCTGTTTTCGGGCGGCAAGGACTCGCTGGTGCTCTTGCGCCTGGCCGAAAAGGCCCTTCGCCCGGGACGCTTTCCCTTTCCCCTGCTCAACATCGACACCGGCCACAACTACACGGAGGTCATCGACTTTCGCGACTTGCGCGCCTGCCAGTTGAACGAACGCCTGATCGTGCGCTCGGTCGAGAAATCGATGCGGCGTGGCACCGTGGTGCTGAAATCGCCCGGCGAATCGCGCAACAAGCATCAATCGGTGACCCTGCTCGAAGCCATCGAGGAGTTCGGCTTCGACTGCTGCATCGGCGGCGCGCGGCGCGACGAGGAAAAGGCGCGGGCCAAGGAACGCATTTTTTCCTTCCGCGACGAGTTCGGCCAGTGGGATCCGAAGAACCAGCGCCCCGAGTTGTGGGACTTGTTCAACGCGCGGGTACACAAGGGCGAGAACATCCGCGCCTTTCCGATCTCGAACTGGACCGAACTCGACGTCTGGCAGTACATCGAACGCGAAGAGCTGCAATTGCCGTCGATCTACTTCGCCCACAAGCGCGAGGTGATCCGCAGGAACGGACTGCTGCAACCCGTCACCGATCTGACGCCGGCGCGCGCCGGCGACGTGGTCGAAGAGCTCACCGTTCGCTTTCGCACCGTCGGCGACATCACCTGCACCGCACCGGTCGAGTCCGACGCCGACACCGTCGCCCGCATCATCGAGGAAACCGCAGCGACGACGATTACGGAACGGGGCGAAACCCGCCTCGACGACCAAACCTCGGAAGCATCCATGGAACAACGCAAAAAGGAAGGCTATTTTTGATGAGCGCAATTGAACGTCTGCCGGAAATCGACAACGGCCTGCTGCGCTTCCTCACCTGCGGCAGCGTCGACGACGGCAAGAGCACGCTGATCGGGCGCCTGCTCTACGACACCAAGGCCATCCTCGCCGACACGCTGCACGCCATCACGCGCAGTTCCGAACGACGCGGGCTGGAAGCGGTCGATCTGTCGCTGCTGACCGACGGCCTGCTGGCAGAACGCGAGCAAGGCATCACGATCGATGTGGCCTACCGCTACTTCAGCACCGGACGGCGCAAATACATCATTGCCGATGCGCCCGGCCACGAGCAGTACACGCGCAACATGGTCACCGCCGCGTCGACCGCAAATCTGGCGATCATCCTGGTCGATGCCCGCAAGGGCGTGCTGACCCAGACCCGTCGCCATTCGTATCTGGCGCATCTGCTCGGCATCCCGCACATCGTGGTGGCGATCAACAAGATGGATCTGGTGGACTATGACCAGGCCACCTTCGAGCGCATCCGCGGCGACTACCTTGAATTTGCGGCGACGCTCGGTATTAGCGATGTTCGGTTCATTCCCCTGTCGGCGCTGAACGGCGACATGATAGTGGAACGCGGCGAGCGACTCGATTGGTATCAAGGTCCGGCGTTGCTCGACATCCTGGAAAATGCGCCCAGCGCCCACAGCGAACGCGACGAAGCCTTCCGCTTCCCGGTGCAGTTCGTCTGCCGACCGCAGAAATGCGCGGACCCGCGCCTCCACGATTATCGTGGATTCATGGGGCGCGTCGAGTCAGGCGAGATAGCGGTCGGCGACGAAGTGCTGGTATTGCCGTCGGAGAAACGCAGCCGCGTCAAGGCCATCGAATTCTACGGCCGCTCATTGCCACGCGCGATTGCCGAGCAATCCGTCACGCTGTTGCTCGAAGACGAAGTCGACGTTTCCCGCGGCGACATGATCGTTCGCGCCGAAAAGTTATGTCCCCGTGCGCCTGCGCCGGGGACGGTATCCACCCGGTCGGCGCTGGTGACACGGCGAATCGAGGCCATGCTCTGCTGGCTGGGCGATGCCGTCCTCGACCCCCAGCGCAAATACCTGATCCGGCAAACCACACGCGAAAGCAAGGCAGCGATCGAGTCGATCGACTACCGGCTCGACATCAACACGCTGCAACGGATGCCTGCCGAAGGCCTGGGCATGAACGACATCGCCCGCGTATCCTTCAGGCTGGCCCGACCTCTTTGCGTCGATGGCTATGCCGAGAATCGCGCGACGGGGGCGTTCATAGTGATCGACGAGGCGACCAACAATACCGTGGGCGCCGGAATGATTCTCTGATCCCCGGAATCCGGAATGCAAAAAGCCAGGCGATGCCTGGCTTTTTTGTTTTCGCTACGGACTCCTTACTCGACTACGGGAGCCTCGGTGGCCTCTTCAGCCGGACGATCCAGCAGCTCAACATAGGCCATCGGTGCATTGTCGCCGACGCGGAAACCCATCTTGAGGATGCGCAGATAGCCGCCGTTGCGGGCGGCATAGCGCGGGCCGAGCTCGTCGAACAGCTTGCCGACGATTTCACGATCCCGCGTGCGGTCGAAGGCCAGGCGGCGATTGGCCAGGCTGGGCTTCTTGCCCAACGTGATCAGGGGCTCGACCACGCGGCGCAATTCCTTGGCCTTGGGCAGGGTGGTCTTGATGGCCTCATGGCGCAACAGCGAGACAGCCATGTTGCGCAGCATCGCCTGGCGATGCGAAGAGGTTCGATTGAGCTTGCGAAGTCCGTTACCGTGACGCATTTTGATTTCCTCGTTTTTTGCGGCCATCGCGCAATGCAAATGGCCGGTTAATGGTTATCGAGAGTTTTGGAATCAGTGCAGCAAATAAGACAAATGATACAAATAAGGCAGGTGAGGCAACCGGGCCCAACCCCGGTCTTGATCTATCAGGCCAGCTTTTTTTACGACTAACCTAAAGGTAAGTCTCCACTGAAAGCCCTCTTACGCGAGCTTTTCCAGACCGGCCGGCGGCCAGCTTTCGAGCTTCATGCCCAAGGTCAGGCCGCGCGAAGCCAGCACTTCCTTGATTTCGTTGAGCGACTTGCGACCCAGGTTCGGCGTCTTCAGCAGTTCCGTTTCAGTACGCTGAATCAGGTCGCCGATGTAATAGATATTCTCGGCCTTCAGACAGTTGGCGGAACGAACCGTCAGTTCGAGGTCATCCACCGGACGCACCAGAACCGGATCCACCGAGGTCTGCTTCGGCGCTTCGGCGGACATCGGCGTACCTTCGAGATCGGCGAACACCGAAAGCTGCTCCATGAGGATGCGGGCAGCTGTGCGGACAGCCTCTTCGGCATTGTCGATGGCGCCGTTGGTCTCGATGTCGAGAATGAGCTTGTCGAGGTCGGTACGCTGTTCGACGCGTGCGGACTCGACCGAATAGCTGACGCGGCGCACCGGGCTGAACGATGCATCGAGCATGATCTGGCCAATGGCGCGGTTCTCGCGGGCGATTTCGCGCTGGTTGGCCGGTACGTAGCCGCGGCCGGATTCGACGCGGATCTGCATGTTGAGCTTACCGCCGGGGGCAATGTGGGCAATGACATGATCCGGATTCACGATTTCGACGTCATGCGTGGTTTCGATATCGCGCGCGGTAACGACTCCCTCGCCATTGCGGGAGAGCGTGAGGGTGGCTTCGCGGCGGTTGTGCATCTTCAGCACCACGCCCTTGAGGTTCAGCAGAACGTCGACCACGTCCTCGCGGACGCCATCCAGCGTCGAGTACTCATGGAGCACGCCTTCGATGGACACTTCAGTCGGCGCGACGCCTTCCATCGAAGACAGCAGAATGCGACGCAGGGCGTTGCCGAGAGTGTGGCCGTAGCCGCGTTCGAACGGCTCCATGACCACGCGGGCATGCACCGGCGATAGCTGCTGGACATCGATACTGCGGGGTTTCAGAAGTGTGTGCATGTGCATTCCTTCAAATGGACGACGCCTGGCGTCCGGTGGACGCCAGGCGCAAAACTACTTGTTAACGCGAATACAGTTCGACGACCAGACCCTCATTGATCGAGGGCGGCAGGTCTTCGCGTGCCGGGTAGGACTTGAACACACCCTTACCGGCCTTGACATCCACTTCGAGCCACGCGGGGAAGCCGCGTGATTCCGCCGCTTCCAGCGCAGCCTTGGTGCGCAAGTGACTGCGAGTGCTGTCGAGCAGTTGGATGACGTCGCCGGGCCGCACGTTGTACGAAGGAATATCCACGCGCTTGCCGTTGATCAGCACGCCGTTGTGACGTACTACCTGGCGCGCCTCTGCACGCGATACGCCGAAGCCCATGCGATAGGCCACGGTGTCGAGACGGCCTTCAAGCAGCTTCAGCAGATTTTCGCCGGTCTGTCCCTTTTTGCGCTCGGCGTCGCCGAACACTTTGCGGAACTGCCGCTCGAGAACGCCGTAAATGCGACGGATCTTTTGCTTTTCGCGCAGTTGCGTGCCGTAACCGGACAGCCGCTGTCCGGATTTTTGGCCGTGCTGGCCGGGTGCGTAAGCACGGCGCTCGACGGAACATTTGTCAGTGAAGCACTTCTCGCCTTTGAGGAAGAGCTTTTCGCCTTCGCGGCGGCACTGGCGGCACTTTGCGTCTAGATTTCGGGCCATGGTGTCGTATCTGTCTTAGATGCGGCGGCGCTTGGGCGGCCGGCATCCGTTGTGGGGAATCGGGGTGATATCGGTGATGCTGGTAATCTTCATGCCGAGCGCATTGAGCGCACGAACTGCCGATTCGCGACCGGGGCCGGGGCCCTTGATGCGAACTTCGAGATTCTTCACACCACACTCCTGAGCAGCCTTGCCGGCAGCTTCGGCGGCGATCTGGGCGGCGAAGGGGGTCGACTTGCGCGAGCCCTTGAAACCGGCGCCGCCCGAAGTGGCCCACGACAGGGCATTGCCCTGGCGGTCAGTGATGGTGATGATGGTGTTGTTGAAGGAAGCGTGAACGTGTGCAATGCCTTCGGCGACGTTCTTCTTTACCTTCTTGCGAACTTTGGTTGCGGTCTTAGCCATGTAATGGTTCCTGGTTTACTTCTTGCCCATCGAAATCGCCTTGCGCGGTCCCTTGCGGGTTCGCGCGTTGGTGCGGGTGCGCTGACCGCGCACGGGCAGGCCACGACGATGACGCACCCCACGGTAGCAGCCAAGATCCATCAGGCGCTTGATGTTCATCGTGGTTTCGCGGCGCAAGTCACCCTCGACGGTGAACTTGCCTACCTCCTCACGCAAGCGATCCATCTCGCTGTCCGTGAGTTCCTTGACCTTGGTCGAACGCTTGACGCCAACGGCGTCACAGATTTTCTGGGCGCGAGTACGGCCAATGCCATAGATCGCCGTCAGAGCGATCTCCGCGTGCTGGTGATTCGGGATGTTGACGCCTGCTATACGAGCCATGTGCTTACCTGTTCGTCGCCGCTAATGCGGTAATTGGTGGGCTAGCTGAAAAATGCGAAACCATAGATTCTATCTGATCTGAATCGCTCTATCAACCCTGACGCTGCTTGTGGCGTGGATCGGTGCAGATGACCCGGACCACGCCCTTGCGACGGATGACTTTGCAATTGCGACAGATACGTTTGACCGAAGCCAGAACTTTCATTGGAGTTCTCCGGAAATATTGCCAGACTACTTGGCGCGAAACACAATGCGACCCTTTGAAAGGTCGTAAGGCGTGAGTTGCACGGTGACCTTGTCACCCGGAAGAATGCGGATGTAGTGCATGCGCATCTTCCCGGAGATATGGCCCAAAACTACATGCCCATTCTCAAGCTTGATGCGGAACGTGGCATTCGGGAGATTCTCTACAACCTCTCCCTGCATTTCAATAACGTCTTCCTTGGACATGGATCAGCGAGCCGGGAAACCGGCCCCCTTGAAATTGGCCTTTTTCAGAAGACTCTCATACTGGTGCGACATCACATACGCTTGGACCTGCGACATGAAATCCATCGTCACCACAACAATAATCAGCAGACTTGTACCGCCGAAGTAGAACGGCACGTTCCACTTCAAAATCAGAAATTCGGGCAGCAGGCAGACCGCCGTGATGTAAATGGCACCAGCCAGAGTCAAACGGGTGAGAATCTTGTCAATGTAGCGTGCAGTCTGGTCGCCGGGACGAATGCCCGGCACAAACGCGCCGCTCTTCTTCAGGTTGTCGGCCGTCTCCTTGGAATTGAAGACCAAGGCGGTGTAGAAGAAGCAGAAAAATACGATTGCAACGGCATACAACATGACATAGATCGGCTGTCCGGGCGACAGCGTCGCGGCGATATCCTTGAGCCAAGTCATGCCCTCGCCAGATCCGAACCAGCCAGCTGCAGTCGCAGGAAACAGGATGATCGAGGAAGCGAAAATCGGTGGGATCACGCCCGACATGTTCAGCTTCAGCGGCAGGTGCGAACTCTGGCCGCCATAAACCTTGTTGCCAACCTGGCGCTTGGCGTAATTGACCAGAATCTTGCGCTGACCTTTTTCGACGAACACGACGAAGCCCGTGACCAAAACTGCCACGCCGCAAATAAACAGTGCGGAAATCGGATGCATCGCCCCGGTACGGACCAGCTCAAACAAACCGCCCAGCGCGCTCGGCAAGCCTGCCACGATGCCGGCGAAGATGATGATCGAGATGCCATTGCCCAATCCACGCTCAGTGATCTGCTCGCCCAGCCACATCAGGAACATCGTTCCGGTAAGCAGGGTCAGCACGGTAACGAAACGGAACAGTACGCCCGGATCAAGCACCAGTCCGGCCTGCGATTCCAGTGCAATGGCGATGCCCAGTCCCTGGAACAGGGCCAAGGCCACGGTGCCGTAGCGCGTGTATTGGGTAATCTTGCGCCGTCCAGCCTCGCCTTCCTTCTTCAGCGCCTCGATCGACGGTACTGCGATCGCCATGAGCTGCATGATGATCGAGGACGAGATGTAGGGCATGATGCCGAGCGCGAACAATGTAAAGCGCGATAGCGCGCCGCCCGAAAACAGGTTGAAAACGCCCAGAATCCCGCCCTGCTGACCCTGGAACAATTCCGCCAGCTTTACCGGGTCGATCCCCGGCACAGGAATATGCGCACCAATTCGGTAGACCACCAGCGCGCCCAGCAGAAACCAGAGCCGGCGCCAGAGGTCGCCGAACTTGCCGGTCTTGCCGAGAGCTGCTGCTTGGGGGGTTGCCACGCGGTCTATCCTTGTTCGCTATCAGGCAGCAGCAATATCTGCTACAGAGCCGCCGGCCGCTTCGATCGCAGCACGCGCACCCTTGGTCGCACCGACGCCCTTGAGTGCGATCTTGCGATTGAGCTTGCCCGACAGAATCACCTTGGCTGACAAGGCGTCTCCGGCAATCACGCCGGCCTGCTTCAAAACCAGCAGATCGACTTCTTCGACTGGCAGCTTGTCCAGTTCGGACAAGCGCACTTCAACATTCCGGCTGGCAGTCAGGGAGACGAAGCCACGCTTCGGCAAACGCCGCTGCAGCGGCATTTGTCCGCCCTCGAAGCCCACCTTGTGGAAACCACCGGCCCGCGACTTCTGGCCTTTGTGTCCGCGACCGGCTGTCTTGCCAAGTCCGCTGCCGATACCACGCCCGACACGCTTGGCAGCATGCTTGGAGCCCGCACCTGGCTTGAGGTTGTTCAGTTCCATACTCATCGATATCCCCTTAGCCTTCGCACTTCACCAGATAGGCCACTTTGTTGATCATGCCGCGCACTGCGGGCGTATCTTCAAGCATGGCCGAACTGTTGAGCTTCCTCAGGCCAAGGCCGCGCACAGTTGCGCGATGGTCCTGCTTGGTGCCGATCACACTCTTGACCAGCGTAACCTTGATCGTCTTGTCAGCCATGGCTCACTCCAGAATTTCGGCGATGGCCTTGCCGCGCTTGGCGGCAATCTCGGCCGGGGTGCTCATGGCCAGCAAGCCATGCAGCGTTGCGCGCACCACGTTGTACGGATTGGTCGAGCCGATGGTCTTGGCCACCACGTCAGTAATGCCCATGACTTCGAACACCGCTCGCATCGGACCGCCGGCGATAACGCCGGTACCCGGGGACGCGGGGGACATCAGAACGGTGGTGGCGCCATGCTTACCCTTTACCGTGTGGTGCAGGGTGCCATCCTTGAGACTGATCTTGGCCATCTTGCGCCGCGCCTCTTCCATCGCCTTCTGCACAGCGACCGGGACTTCCCGGGACTTGCCCTTGCCCATGCCGATGCCGCCATCGCCATCACCCACCACGGTCAGTGCAGCGAAACCGAGAATCCGGCCGCCCTTCACTACCTTGGTGACGCGATTGATCGACACCATTTTTTCGCGCATGCCATCGTCGCGCTCTTCCTGGGCCTGATGCTGCTTCCTGCCTTGCGGTTTAGCCATGTCCGTCTCGCTTAGAACTTGAGTCCGCCCTCACGGGCGGCTTCAGCCAGCGCCTTGACGCGGCCGTGGTAGTGAAAACCGGAGCGGTCGAAAGCAACCTGCTCGATGCCAGCCGCTTTGGCCCGCTCGGCGATGAGTTTGCCAACCGTCTTGGCAGCATTGACGTTGCCGCCGTTCGGAACCTGGCTCCGTACTTCCGGCTCCATGGTTGAAGCTGCGGCGAGTACGCGGGTGCCGCAGCCGGAGAAAATCTGGGCAGAGATATGCAAGTTGCTACGGTGCACCGCGAGGCGCACCACTTTGAGCTCCGCAATCTTGGCGCGGGTTTTGCGCGCCCTGCGCAGACGAGCCTGTTTCTTTTCCATGATTCAGCGCCTCGATTATTTCTTCTTGGTTTCCTTGATGACAACCACTTCGTCGGAATACCGGACGCCCTTGCCCTTGTAGGGCTCCGGAGACCGGTAAGCACGCACTTCAGCGGCCACCTGACCTACCACCTGTTTGTCGATCCCCTTGATCAGGATCTCCGTCTGGGTCGGCGTTTCAACTTTGATGCCATTCGGCATGTCGTGCACCACCGGGTGCGAGAAGCCGAGCGTGAGGTTCAGCTTGGCTCCCTGAGCCTGCGCACGATATCCCACGCCTACCAGGGTCAGCTTCTTCTCGAAGCCCTTGGTTACGCCGATCACCATGTTATTCAGCAGTGCGCGCATCGTGCCCGACATGGCACCCGCGTTGGGAGCGCCCTCGACGGCACGGCAGAGCAGCTTTTCGCCATCTCTCTCGACTTTCACTGCCGGCAGCAGAAACTGCTTCAGCGTTCCAAGCGGCCCCTTGACCGCAACCTCGGCATCGGAGAGCGTCACTTCGACGCCCTTGGGCACTTCAACCGGATACTTTGCAATACGTGACATGAGAAGGCTCCTTAGGCGACGATGCAGAGAACTTCGCCGCCCATGTTGCCTGCCCGCGCCCGGCGGTCGGTCATCACACCCTTCGGCGTGGAGACAATGGCAACACCCAGCCCGTTCATGACGCGGGGTAAATCGTCCTTGCCCTTGTAGACACGAAGGCCCGGCTTGGAAACGCGTTCGATACGTTCGATTACCGGGCGCCCGGCATAGTACTTGAGCGCCACATCGAGTTCGGGCTTGGCACCATTCTCGCGAATAGCGAAATCATCAATGTAACCCTCATCCTTCAGCACCTTGGCAATCGCCACCTTGAGCCTGGAGGAAGGCATGGAAACGGACAGCTTCTCCGCCATCTGCGCATTGCGGATGCGGGTCAACATGTCGGCAACTGGATCGGTCATGCTCATATCGCTCTCCTTACCAGCTTGCCTTGGTCATGCCAGGCACTTCGCCGCGCATTGCCATCTCGCGCAGCTTGTTGCGGCACAGACCGAACTTGCGGAACACGCCGCGGGGACGCCCCGTCAATGCGCATCGATTGCGCTGACGAGACGGGCTCGCGTTGCGGGGCAGTTGCTGGAGTTTCAGGCGCGCGTCCATGCGCTCCTCATCCGACAGCTTGACGTTGTTGATCACAGCAAAAAGTTCGGCGCGCTTGGCAGCATACTTCGCAACCATCTTGGCGCGCTTTTCTTCGCGGTTAATTAGAGCTAGTTTCGCCATACGTCCCTCAGTTCTTGAAGGGGAACTTGAATGCGGCGAGAAGCGCCTTCGCTTCTTCGTCGTTCTTCGCGGTGGTGGTGATGCTAATGTTCATGCCACGCAACGCATCGATTTTGTCGTACTCAATTTCGGGAAAAATAATCTGCTCTTTCACCCCGACGTTGTAGTTGCCCCGCCCGTCGAAGCCCTTGCCCGAAATACCGCGAAAGTCGCGGATACGCGGCATGGCGATCGTGACCAGGCGATCAAGAAACTCGTACATGTGATTTCCACGCAGGGTCAGCATGCAGCCAATCGGATAGCCCTCGCGAATCTTGAAGCCTGCGATGGCCTTGCGTGCCTTGGTGACGACCGGCTTCTGGCCCGCGATCTTGGTCATGTCACTGACCGCGTGATCCAGCACCTTCTTGTCACCGACAGCCTCACCAACCCCCATGTTCAGGGTGATCTTGGTGATACGCGGAACTTCCATGATGGACTTGTAACCGAATTTCTGGAGAAGTTCGGGGACCACCGTCTGTTTGTAGTATTCCTGCAAGCGCGCCATCACTGATCCTTACGCGTCAACAACTTCGCCGTTCGACTTGAACACCCGGACTTTGCGACCATCGTCGAGCTGCTTGAAGCCGACGCGATCCGCCTTCTGGGTGGCAGGATTGAACAACGCCACATTGGAAACATTGATCGGCATTTCCTTTTCGATAATGCCGCCCTGATTACCCTTAAGGGGGTTAGGCTTGGTGTGCTTCTTGACGCGGTTGATGCCCTCGACAAGCACGCGCTCCGCGTCGAGCCAGTTCAGCACGACACCGCGCTTGCCCTTGTCCTTGCCTGTGGTCACGACAACATCGTCACCCTTGCGAATTTTGTTCATGATCGTGTCCTCGATTGCCGGTTCAAAGAACCTCGGGAGCCAGCGAGACGATCTTCATGAATCGCTCGGTGCGCAGCTCGCGCGTCACTGGGCCGAAGATACGCGTGCCGATCGGCTCCAACTTGTTGTTGAGCAACACAGCTGCGTTGCCATCGAACTTGATGAGCGATCCGTCGGAGCGACGCACGCCCTTGGCAGTACGCACCACCACTGCGCTATAGACTTCGCCCTTTTTCACACGGCCACGCGGCGCGGCATCCTTGATGCTGACCTTGATGACGTCACCAATGCCAGCATAGCGGCGCTTGGAGCCACCAAGTACCTTGATGCACATGACCGAACGCGCGCCAGTGTTATCGGCGACATCCAGCAGAGACTGCATTTGAATCATTTTTTCATCTCCAACTTAATCCGCGATTGACTCAAGTCACGCGATCAGTCTTGGAGCCCGCTAGGGGCTGGGATGCCGGGGAGAGAGTGAATACCCCGGCGGAGCAAAGAGGCGAGATTTTACATCGCGCCGTCGTGTTGTCAACTTATATTTTCCCTTTGCCGCACGCAACGGCCAAGGAGCAATTAAACGATGCGAGCTTTCTCAATCACCTTGGCGACACGCCATGCCTTGGTCTTGGAAATTGGAGCACATTCCTCGATCTGCACGAGATCGCCGGCCACCGTCTCCATGCCCTCAACGTGCGCGTGGTACTTTTTCGAACGTGTCATGATCTTGCCGATCACAGGGTGCTTGACCTTGCGCTCAACGAGTACCGTCACGGTCTTTTGCATCTTGTCCGATACGACACGCCCCTGGAGGGTGCGCCGCACGCTATTTGTGGTCGCATCCGTCATTTCGCTGCTGCCTTCTCACGCTGAATGGTCTTGATGCGCGCAATGTCCTTGCGCACCTTGCCGACCTGGCTGGTATTGGTCAGCTGTTGTGTAGCCACCTGCATGCGGAGACCGAATTGCGCCTTGCGCAAATCAAGCAACTCCTTTTGCAGGTCCGCATCGTTCTTTGCTCTGAGATCACTTGTTTTCATGACTTATCCCAAATGGCGGGTAACGAATGTGGTCTCGAGCGGAAGCTTGGCCGCGGCCAGGCGGAAAGCCTCGCGTGCCAGCGTCTCGTCGACACCGTCCATCTCATAGAGGACTTTCCCGGGCTGGATCTCGGCGACCCAATATTCCGGGGAGCCCTTGCCGTTACCCATACGAACTTCCAGCGGTTTCTTCGAAATCGGCTTGTCCGGGAAAATGCGAATCCATATGCGGCCGCCACGCTTGATGTGACGGGTCATGGCACGACGTGCCGCTTCAATCTGACGAGCCGTAAGACGACCGCGACCGATGGCCTTGAGGCCGTATTCGCCAAAGCTCACTTTGGCTCCTCTGGTGGCGAGTCCCGTGTTGCGACCCTTTTGTTCCTTGCGATATTTTCTGCGGGCGGGTTGCAGCATGTTTTACTCCTTGCCTTCTTTCGCTGCGCTATCGACACCCTCGACCTTGGCCGGGGCCTTGCGAACACGCTTGGCGGGTGCCTTCGGCGCTGCGGCAGCGACTTCCGGCTTGACTTCTTCAGTCCTCTTTGCGGGGGCACGACGAGCACCGGGTTTGGTCTCGCCTTCACCCTCCGTCCGAGGCTTTCCTGGACTGCGGCGCGGCTTTCGCTGATCATCAACAGCAGGCTCCGGTGGGGCCAGCAGGGCTTCGCTACGCGACAGAATTTCGCCCTTGAAAACCCATACCTTGATTCCGATGACGCCGTACGTGGTCTTCGCCTCGGAGGTACCGTAGTCGATATCGGCCCGCAGCGTATGCAAGGGCACTCGGCCTTCGCGATACCATTCCCGACGGGCGATTTCGGCGCCGTTCAGGCGTCCTGAACTCATGATCTTGATGCCCTGGGCTCCGAGGCGCATTGCATTCTGCATCGCCCTTTTCATCGCACGGCGGAACATGATCCGCTTCTCGAGTTGCTGGGCAATCGAGTCGGCGATCAGCTGAGCATCGATTTCCGGCTTGCGGATCTCTTCGATGTTGACGTGCACCGGCACGCCCATCTTGCGCTGGAGCTCGGCCTTCAGGTGCTCGATGTCCTCACCCTTCTTGCCAATGACGACGCCGGGGCGGGCGCTATACACCGTAACCCGCGCGTTCTTGGCCGGGCGCTCAATCACCACACGGCCAACCGACGCGTGCGCCAGCTTCTTTTTCAGGTAGTCGCGAACCTCAAGGTCTTCCTTGAGCATCTGCGGAAAATTCTTGCTGTTGGCGTACCAGCGGGAAGTCCAGTTGCGCGTGACCGAAAGACGAAAACCGATCGGATGAATCTTTTGTCCCATGTGCCCTCCTTAATCGCCAACGGTCACGAAAATGTGACAAGTAGGCTTGAGGATGCGGTTGCCGCGTCCCTTGGCTCGCGCCGTAAAGCGCTTGAGCACCGTGCCCTTTTCGACATAGATACGCGTAATCTTGAGTGCATCGATATCCGCGCCGTCGTTGTGTTCTGCGTTGGCGATAGCCGACTCAAGTACTTTCTTGATGATTCCGGCGCCCTTCTTGGGCGAAAATGCCAGAATGCTGAGCGCCTGATCTACCGGCTTGCCGCGCACCAGGTCCGCAACGAGGCGGCCTTTTTGGGCGGATAGTCGGACACCGCGCAAGTTTGCGTTGGTTTCCATCATCGCTCCTTACTTCTTCGCGACGGCTTTCTTGCCGCCCGTGTGGCCCTTGAAGGTCCGCGTCAGCGCGAACTCGCCAAGCTTGTGACCGACCATGTTTTCCGACACATAGACAGGAATATGCTGCTTGCCGTTGTGCACGGCAATGGTCAATCCCACGAAGTCCGGAAGAATGGTCGAACGACGCGACCAGGTTTTTATCGGGCGCTTGTCGTTGGAGGCGCGCGCAGCATCGACCCGCTTCAGTAGGTGAGCGTCAATGAACGGGCCCTTCTTGATAGAACGTGCCATGTCTTACCTCTTACCTTTCGGCCTGCGTTGGACAATCATGACGTCCGTGCGCTTGTTGTTGCGGGTGCGATAGCCCTTGGTCGGTTGACCCCATGGGCTGACCGGAACGCGTCCTTCTCCGGTACGCCCCTCACCACCGCCATGCGGGTGATCGACAGGGTTCATCGCCACACCGCGAACGGTCGGACGAATACCGCGCCAGCGCATTGCGCCGGCCTTGCCGATCTTGCGCAGGCTATGTTCTTCATTGCCAACTTCACCAATCGTCGCCCGACACTCGACGTGAATGCGCCGAATCTCGCCTGAACGCAGCCGGACCTGGGCATAGGTGCCTTCACGCGCCAGAAGCTGAGCGGAAGTGCCGGCGGAACGGGCAATCTGCGCGCCCTTGCCAGGCATCATTTCGACACAATGAATGGTTGTACCAACAGGAATACTGCGGATCGGCAGAGTGTTGCCCGGTTTGATCGGCGCCTCGGCACCACTGAGAACGGCCTGACCGACAACCATCCCCTTGGTAGCAATGATGTAACGGCGCTCGCCGTCCGCGTACAGGACGAGGGCAATATTGGCCGAACGATTCGGGTCATACTGAAGATTTTCGACCTTGCCCGGGATCCCGTCCTTGTCGCGGCGGAAATCGATCACGCGGTAATGTTGCTTGTGGCCGCCGCCCATATGGCGAGTGGTGATATGGCCATGTGCATTGCGGCCTGCAGTGCTGGTCTTCTTTTCGATGAGTTTGTCGTGCGGGCGGCCCTTGTGAAGATTCGGGTTGACGACCTTGACGACACCACGGCGACCCGGCGAGGTCGGCTTGACTTTTACGAGAGCCATTTAAGCAGCCCCCCCTTCCGCGAAGTTGATTTCCTGACCAGGCTTGAGGCAGACAAATGCCTTCCTGATGTCGCTGCGGCGCCCAATATTGCGGCCGGCGCGCTTGACCTTGCCCTTCAGATTGGCGATCTGAACCGACTTGACCTCGACCTTGAAAAGCATTTCCACGGCCGCCTTGACTTCAGGCTTGGTCGCGTCGGGCGTCACGATGAACACCACTTGCTCGTTCTTGTCCGCAATATAAGTGGCCTTTTCGGAAATTTGGGGGGCCACCAACACCTGCAGCAAACGTTCGGGATTAAAGTTCTTGGTCATGCCAGCATCTCCTCGATCTTGGCCACTGCACCCTTGGTGAAAATAACCTTGGGAAAGCGCACCAGGGACACTGGATCAGCCTGCTGAGCCTCCAGCACCAGCACATTCGGCAAGTTGCGCGAAGCCAAGGCCAAATTGTCGTCCAGACTATCGGTTACGAGCAGGACCGGGTCCAGACCCATACCTAAGGCTTTGAGCTTTTGCGCAAACAGGCGCGTCTTCGGCGCTTCGATGGCGAAGTCCTCAATCACAACCAGCCTGCCTTCGCGGGCCAACTGAGACAGAATCGCCGCCAAGCCGGCGCGATACATCTTGCGATTGACCTTCTGCGTGAAGTTTTCTTCGGGTGTGTTCGGAAAAATCCGACCACCGCCACGCCACAGAGGCGAGGAAGTCATACCGGCGCGAGCGCGGCCGGTACCTTTCTGGCGAAATGGCTTCTTGGTGCTGTGATGCACCTCCTCGCGATCCTTTTGCTTGCGATTGCCAGCGCGGGCATTGGCCTGATAGGCGACCACTACCTGATGCACCAGAGCTTCGTTGAAGTCTCGACCAAACAGCGCATCGGACGCTGTCACGGTCGCTGCTGCCTGCCCCTGGTCGTTGATTAGTTTGAGTTCCATGTCATACCCGATCAGTTGGATGCCTTGACGGCCGGGGCGACAACTACATCCCCCCCCCTGGCGCCAGGCACCGCACCCCTGACCAGCAGGAGTTGGCGCGCCTCATCGATACGGACGACTTCCAGATTCTGGGTCGTGCGTGCGACGTCACCGAGGTGGCCGGCCATTTTCTTGCCGGGAAACACCCGGCCAGGGTCTTGCGCCATGCCGATGGAACCCGCTGAGTTGTGCGACAGCGAGTTGCCGTGGGACGCGCGGTTCGACGAGAAGTGGTGGCGGGTAATCGCGCCGGCAAACCCCTTGCCGATCGACGTGCCACTCACATCGACTTTCTGACCCACACTGAAAATGCTTGCAGCGACCACGTCACCCGGCTTAAAGCCGGTTAGTTGATCAGGCGCTACGCGAAATTCCTTAAGAACTTCACCGGCTTCGACACCCGCCTTGGCGAGATGCCCTGCAGCAGGCTTGCTTACTCGGCTGGCGCGACGCTTGCCAAAGGTCACCTGAACGGCGGCATAGCCGTCCGTTTCAGGCGTCTTTATCTGTGTGACGCGGTTATTCGACACATCGAGCACCGTAACCGGGATGGAAGTACCATCCTCGGCAAAGACGCGCGTCATGCCGACCTTGCGTCCAACAAGGCCTAGACTCATTTTATTCTCCTAAACCCCAGCTACGATTGGCTGGGCCCAGTTTCAAAATTCAGCGACAAAACGTCACCGCGACAGGCGCCCAAAAAGGAGGCGCCCCTGTTACGAATTATTGCAACTTGATTTCGACATCCACACCAGCGGGAAGGTCCAGCTTCATCAACGCATCGACAGTCTTGTCGGTAGGATCGATGATGTCCATCAGGCGCAGATGGGTGCGAATCTCGAATTGGTCCCGCGAAGTCTTGTTGACGTGCGGCGACCGCAATACGTCGAAACGCTCAATACGGGTCGGCAGCGGCACCGGGCCGCGCACCACCGCGCCAGTGCGCTTGGCCGTCTCCACAATTTCAAGCGCTGACTGGTCGATCAAGCGATAGTCAAAGGCCTTGAGGCGGATGCGAATCTTTTGGCTTTGCATTACAAATCCTTAAAGAGCGGGGTCGCAAATAGCGAAAGGGCGAGATTTTATCGTCCTTTTCGCCTTATTGCAAATGTTATTCGATGACCTTGGCGACGACACCGGCGCCGACAGTACGACCGCCTTCACGGAT
>VBWA01000017.1 GCA_006218025.1 Rhodocyclaceae bacterium
CGACACCTCCAAAGATATTGTCTACCTTCAAATGTGTCCGGGAAAGCCGGTCTACCTCACGCTGACCCCAATAGTTATTGTGATTCCTTAATTGGCATCTTTCCGAATGTGAGCCAGTCGGGATAACTTTCATCGTTCGGCATCAAGGCGAGGTCTTTCGCAGGACTGAAATCGGTCCGATTAATCTTTGGCGCATCCTCTCTGAAAGTATCTTTGAACTGAACAGCAATCCGATTGCCGTGCTCAGCAAAATCCTTACACAAGAGCTGACTGAAGAAGATTCCGTCATCTACTTGATTGCAGATGGCGCTAATCGCTGCTGGATAGTTTTGATCTATTTGGCCAGCTATTGGAAGGCCAAAGTATTGAGCTGGAGTGACCCCACCAGCTGCCTTGTATGACTCAATCAGCTCATTACGCTTTTCAAGAAAAGCACTCAAAGCATGCACTGTTTGACCCAAGGTTGTAGTTAGCGCAAGCGGGCGCCCCGTAAGCGATAGCCTTTCAAAGACCAGTCCTTGGAGAATGTCTCCCGGAAGCGGGGGTAAAGAGAGTGTTTCAAGATCAGCCCTAAAGTGAAATATTTCATCTTTGCTAATCTGGCCCAACTTACGCTTCTCCTGATGCTCTAGCAGGGCTGACTTCTGAGTCTCAAAATTCTCTTTGAGTGCCTTGAGGTGTTGCTTCTTTATTGTTATGAGCGAGTTACAGATACCAAATGCCACCATCATTGCTGTATTCGTGTCTCGTATCTCCTTAAGCAATTGATCCCTAATTTTCGCCCTCTCAGCAATCCGTTGAGCACCATACGCGCCCGCGAACGCGCCTGCTAAAGAGCCTGCAATCGCCGTGAAGAATACTGAATTAAAAAACTCCTTGATCTCCCCCCAATGAGCGGTCAAGTAAGTAGGCAGTTGGACGTCCAAGACAACCCTCCCATATTATTGAACAAGCTTGTTCCGGCTATGGGTCCCCGGTCAGGTGACACGGGAGCATACGGATGCTAATAACATTTAGCGCAAAACATTACTCTCACCGCATGCAATTAGCAATTAGTGACTAGCCGTGTCTATGGTCGCCATCTTTATGCGGCCTCTATCCGGAATTCGCCACCCCGCTAACCACATGCCCCGTCGGCACCAGTCTTGACGCCGGCTCGCAGTGCCGGGTCTGGTCATCGAAGAAGAAGTCGGGTTCGAATTCGCTGAGGAAGCGCGACTTCTCCAGGCCGCCGAGGAACATGGCTTCGTCGACCTCGACCTTCCATTCCATCAGGGTGCGGATCGCGCGTTCGTGCGCGGGGGCGCTGCGCGCGGTGACCAGTGCGGTGCGGACCTTCATTTTTCCGCCGGCGCTGTCGGCGCGCAGGCGGTGCAGGGCTTCGAGCAGGGGCAGGAAGGGACCGGGCGGCAGCGGGTGCAGGGCGCGGCGTTCTTCGTGGTCCTGGAAGGCGGCGAGGCCTTGTTCCTGGAACACGCGCTCGGCCTCGTCGGAAAACAGCACCGCGTCGCCGTCGAAGGCGATGCGCACTTCCAGCGGGTGCTTCTCGGCCTCGGTCAGCGATGCCGCATACACGCGCGCGGCGGGGAAGCCGGCGTTGAGCGCTTCGCGCACGTCGGCTTCGTTGGCGGAAAGGAACAGGTTGGCGCCCAGCGGTTTGAGGTAGTGGTAGGG
Source organism: Rhodocyclaceae bacterium (assembly GCA_006218025.1). GTDB lineage: Bacteria > Pseudomonadota > Gammaproteobacteria > Burkholderiales > Rhodocyclaceae > Sulfuritalea. The sequence continues at coordinate 1,675 of VBWA01000017.1, forward strand.
CGGCCGCCCGCGCGTGAATACGCCGCGTTCGAGCGACAGCCCGGCGGCGCTGGCGGACTTGAAAATACGCAGGCCCGAGACCGGGTCGTTGCGCGAGAGGATGACCACGGCCACGCGCTGGCGTTCCGGCGAGTTGAAGGCCAGCAGCTTCTGCACCAGCGGAAAGGCGACGCCGGGCCTTGCCGGCTGGTCCATGCGTGCCAGCTGCAGGCGCATGTAGGCGGAATCGTCCTGGTCCTCGAAGACCTGGTTTTCTTCCTCGAAATCGAACAGCGCGCGCGACGAGAGCGCGACGACGAGCTGGCCTTCGAGGCTGGCGGGCATCAGGTTTGCTCCGTTTGCGCGAGCTTCGCTTGCAGCCAGGCGGGGAAGGATTTCCACGGCATGGCGACATGGCCGCCGGGCATGCCGCGCTCCTTGTCCGTGCGGCAGACGATGAGGCCCGTTGCGGTGGCGTCGCCGCCGGCCACGGCGAGGAAGCGATTGAGCGGCTCGACGTGGCCGGCGCCTGGAGTCGCCGTGAGCTTGACCTCCACGGGCTGCAACTTTCCGTCGATCACGATCAGCAGGTCGACTTCCAGCCCGTCGTGCGAGCGCCAGCAATACACATCCGGTTTGCGGCCGAGGGCCATGAAGGCCTTGACGGCTTCCGTGACCACCCAGCCTTCCAGCAGCGGCCCGCCCATCGGCCCGGCCAGCGCGGCGGCGGCATCCGGCTGGCGGGTCAGCAGGCTGACGAGGGCGGAATCGTGGAAATAAAACTTGGGCGTCTTGACCACCCGTTTGCCGTAGTTGCGGAACCACGGCGGCAGGAAGTGGGCGATGTAGGACGCTTCGAGCACACCGGCCCAGGATTTCACCGTGGGCTGGCTGATGCCAAGCTCGCGGGCCAGGTCGGCGGCATGGAATTCCTGGCCGTGCCGGGTTGCCGCCAGATTGAGGAACTGGTTGAAGCTGCGCAGGTCGGGGATGTTGCGTATCTGCCTGACGTCGCGCTCAATGTAGGTCGACACATAGCCGCGCAGCCACAGGTCGCGCCGATCGGGATGCAGTGCGGGAATCGGATAGCCGCCGTTCCAGAGCAGCTTGTCCAGGCCGGGCCGGGGCAGTTCCGTGTAGGAAAAGGGCGGCAATTCGAGGATAGCGACGCGGCCGGCGAGGGATTCGCTGACGTCGCGCATCAGGCCGAACTGTTGTGAGCCTGTGAGCAGCCAGCGCCCGCAACGACGAGGTTCGGCATCGATGCGCATCTTGAGGTGCGACAGCAGGGCGGGAACGTACTGAATTTCGTCGAGGATCACCGGCCGCTTGGCGAAGCGGCCAAGGAAGCCGGCGGGATCCACCGACGCAAAGTCGCGTTCGAGCGGATCGTCGAAGCTGACATAGTCGACCTGTTCCCCCGCTTCGTGCCGCAGGAATGTGGTCTTGCCGGATTGCCGCGGGCCGGTGACCAGGATGGCGGGGAAACCGGTCAGGGCTTGGCGCAGGGTGGCGGCGAGTTGCCGTTCTCGGTACATTCGGCAATACTAAAATCTGATTTTAGTTTTGTCAAACCGGCTTTGTCGAAGCAACGGGCTTGGGCATTTGCGGATTCCTGTCCGTGTGTGTCCATCGATCCGGCATGCGGATTGGAAACCGATGCCAGCGACCGTACAGTGAAACATTCAGGATTTCCCTCCACGACCATGCGCCTCTCAACGACGGCTCTTCGCACGCTTCACCATTTCGCCCTGCTCGCGGCGGCCATGCTGCTGGCGGCCTGTGCCGCCGTACCACCAGCGCCGACTCTTGCGGTCTCGCAACTCGCGCCGGGCGGCACGCTGCGCGCGGCCATCAACTACGGCAACCCGCTGCTGGCGACGCGCGATGCAACGACCGGCGAGCCGCGCGGCGTGTCGGTCGATCTGGCGCGCGAACTGGCGCGGCGCCTGGGCGTGGCCTTTGAGCCGGTCATCTACACGGCGGCGGGCAAGGTGGTCGAGGGCATCAAGGCCGGCGCCTGGGATGTCGGCTTCTTCGCCATCGATCCGGTGCGCGCGGCGGATACCGATTTCAGCGCGGCCTATCTGCTGATCGAGGGGGCCTACCTGATGCCGGAAGGTTCGCCGATCCGGCGCAACGAGGACGTCGACCGCGCTGGCGTGCGCGTGGTGGTCGGCCGCGGCAGTGCCTACGACCTCTACCTCACGCGCAATCTGAAGCAGGCCAAACTGCTGCGCGTGCCGACCTCGCCGGAGGTGACGAACACGATGGTGGTGGAAAAGATCGAGGTGGCGGCGGGAGTGAAGCAGCAGATGCAGGCCGATGCCCGGCGCGTGCCCGGCTTGCGCCTGCTCGACGGGCGCTTCATGGAAATCCGGCAGGCGATGGCGGTGCCGAAGGGCCGCGCGGCGGGGGCGGCCTACGTGGCGGCGTTCGTCGAGGAGATGAAGGCCTCGGGCTTCATTGCCGACGCGCTCAGGCGCCACGGCGTCGAGGGCGCGAGGCTGGCAGACCCGGTTGCAAACCCGGTGGCCGGGCCGGCGCGCCAATGAAAAGGGGCGACGCGGCTAGCCGCGTCGCCCCCCCCCGGAACGGATATGCAGTCTTGATTCAGCAGCCGGCGGCGCACTTGCCGCCGCTGTCGAACTCCATGGTCTTGCCGCTGAGCGGCACATGGGCCGGCACCTTGACGGCCTTGAGGAAGGCCTCGGTGCGCGAGCCCGGGCGTACCTTGCCGCCGACGGTGCCGACTTCATTGACGTGCGAGGCGATCACCGAGGCGGGCCTGACCAGGTCGTTGATCACGTAGGCGGCTTCGGTCGGGCCGGTGGTGAAGGTATCTCCGATGTTCATCACCGCCAGCTTGGCTGCGTAATGGCCGCGCACCACCTTCTCCTGCTCGCCGGTGATGCCGGTGTCGCCGGAGAGATAGACCACCAGGCCGTTGCTGAACTTCAGGACGTAGCCGGTGGCCTCGCCGACATAGCCGGCAATGCCGGCGTCCTTCATGTGCTTGCCGAGGTCGCCGCCGATGTATTCGGGGTCGAGGCCGTTGCTGTGGCTCGCCGGCACCGTGGCGATGGTGACGCCGCCGATTTTCACGCTGGCGCCGAAGCGGGCGAGGACGGAATTCTTCGGGTCGCCGCCGGCGGCCTTGAGCTTGTTGGCGAAGAAGGGCGGCATCTCGCTGCCGGTGACGATCTTGGCGTTCTTGGCCAGCGCGATGTTGACGGCGCTCGAATTCGGCAGGGCCGAGACCGAGGTGTCCGGCTTGTCGCAGGCGCCGGAGTTGGGCGCCTTGTTGTGCGCGTTGCCGACGTGGTCGCCATGCATGTGGGTGACGAGGATGATGTCGATCTTGCCCAGGCGCGGATCGTCGGCGCCGGCGACGGTGCGGCCCGGATCGTAGAGGATGCGCGTGCCGTTGGGGTCCTCGAAGATCATGGCGCGGTCGAGCGGGCAGAGCTCGCCCTCCTGGCCGCCGAGCGGCGTGATTTTCACGTTCGAGGCGAGCGCCGGCTGCGCAATCAGCGCGCCGACGGCGAGCGCGGAAAGCAATGATGCGATTTTCATGGTGGGTCTCCTGTTGGGCAATACTTTTTTTGGTTTGGGACTACGCCAAAACGGTAGCACGATTTGGCGCCAACAGGCGGTGCGGTGCAGCAGCGACGTTGCGTTTATCGCGCTTCAGGCTTGCTTCGGCTTCACCGCTTTGGCAGTTTTGGGCGCGGCGGCATAGAGCTGCGTCATGCGCGCGGCCTCGTCGGCGACTCTCTGCCGCAGGTCGGGTGGGGCCAGCACCTCGACATCGGCGCCGAACTTGAGGATGTCCATGATCAGCTCGCGGTGGTCGGCGTAGGGGAATTCGAGCAGCCAGGAGCCGTCCGCGTTGTAGGCTCCCTTCTGTTTCGGATGCCAGGTTTCCTGCGCTACCCAGCGCGCGCGCTTGGGGGTGAAGCGCAGCCTGGCGTGCTGCAGCTTGCGTCCGGAGAAGATGCCGTAGCCGGCGCCGAGGACTTCGTCGAGGCTGCGATGCGAGACCTCGCGCGCCTTCCTCTCGATGACGTCGGCCTGGCGGATGGAATCGAGGGAGAAGTTGCGGATGTCGTTGCGCAGGTGGCACCAGGCGTCGAGGTACCAGTTCTCGCGGTAATACACGAGGCGCTGCGGCGAGACTTCGCGCTCGGTGGTTTCGCCGCTGCCGCGGGCGAAGTAGGTGATGGCGAGGCGCTTCCTGCGCAGCAGCGCGGCGCCGACTTTCTCGAAATGCGCGAGCTTGAGGTCGCGCTTGCCCAAGCCCACGATCAGGACGCGGCGACGGATCTCCTCGGCGGTGTTTTCGGCGCTGCCGAGCAGGCTGTTGAGGCGCGCGATCAGCGGCTGGATGTGCGGCGTGAGGATGCCGCCGGGGTCGAGGTCGGTGAGCAGATGCTGCATAGTCAGCAGCGCATGCACCTCGCCCGAATTGAACCAGAGGCCGGGCAGTTCGTACTGCGCGCCGGCTTCGGCGTGTGGCGTGTCGAAGCGGTAGCCGCCGCCAGTTCCACCATGCCTGTCCCAGACGATGGGCGCGTTGAGGCGGTTGCGCATGTATTCGAGGTCGCGCTTGAGCGTGGCGCGCGAGACTTCCAGCGCCGCCATGAGATCGACGAAAGGCACCAGCTTCCGGTCGTGGATCATCTGGTCGATCTTGTAGAAACGCTCAGTGCGATCCATGACGACTCTCGGAGATGAATTGACGGAAGTGGTCGAGGCGGCGCGGGTGGATCACGCCGGCGGCGACGGCCTCCTTGATCGCGCAGCCGGGTTCGGCGTCGTGCTGGCAGTCGCGGAAGCGGCACTGGCCGAGGAAGGGGCGGAACTCGGCGAAGCCGAATTCGATCTGCTGGGCGGTGAGGTGCTTGAGGCCGAATTCCTGCAGCCCGGGGCTGTCGATCAGCGTGCCGCCGGGACATTTGTCCTGCGGCAGTTTGTAGAGCCGGGCGTAGGTGGTGGTGTGCTTGCCGCTGTCGAGAGCGGTTGACAGTTCGCGCGTCGGCGCCGCGGCGCCGGGCACCAGGGCGTTGGTCAGGGTCGATTTTCCCATGCCGGATTGCCCCACCAGCACCGAGCTCTCGCCCACCAGCAGCGGCAGGAGCGGCGAGGGGTCGAACTTGGCCGAGAGCTCGACGACGCGGCAACCGAGCGCGACGAAGGGCGCCAGGAGCTTCCTCGCGCCGGGCAGTGCGGCGGTCAGGTCGCTCTTGTTGAGCACGATGGTGGTAGTGAGCCCTTCATTTTCGGCGGCGACCAGCGCGCGGCTGAGCAGCATGTCGGAGAAGGAAGGATCGGTGGCGACCACCAGCAGCAATTGCGTGGCGTTGGCGGCGATCAGCTTCTGGCGGTAGAGGTCGCTGCGGTAGAGCAGGCTGCGGCGCACGGCATGGCCGTTGATCTGGCCGTCGGGGGTGAGTTCGACTTCGTCGCCGACGGCGAAAGGGCTTTTCTTGCCGCGCGGATAACCGGTGGCGAGGCTGCCGTCGGCCAGCTCGATCTCGTAGTGCCGGCCGAAGGCGGCAACGATGGTGCCGCGCTTCAGCAGGGGAGACGAGCCGCTCAAAGGCCGTTACAGCGTGAGCAGCGCATCGATCTTCGCCGCGCAGATGAAGTCGTTTTCCGAGAGGCCGCCGATCGCATGCGTGGTGTAGCTGACCGTGCACTGGCCCCAGCCGACGGCGAGATCGGGATGGTGATCCTCGCGATGCGAAATCCAGGCCGTGGCGTTCACGAAGGCCATGGTTTCGTAATAGTTCTTGAACGTGTAGGTCTTGGTGATCAGGGTGCCCTGACGCTGCCATCCGTCGAGCGTGGCGAGCAGTTCGGCAGCTTCATCGTCGGTCAGCGGCGGCACGCCGCCCTCGCAGGGTTTACATTTGCCTTTCGACAGGTCGCAGACCATGTTCATGTCGGGCTCCTTTAGAGTGGTTTCAGCCGCGCGATGCGCTGGCTGGCGGGTGGATGGGAATCGTGGAACAGCGAGTGCAGCGGATCGGGGGTCAGAGTCGCGGCGTTGTCGCGATACAGCTTGACCAGCGCGGCGACCAGATCGGTGGCGGCGGTCTGCTTGGCGGCATAGGCGTCGGCTTCGTATTCGTGGCGGCGCGACAAGGCGGAGGTCAGCGGCGCCAGCGGAAAGAGGAACACCGGCAGCACCATGGAGAACAGCAGCAGGCCCATCGCCGTACTGCCGGCGCCGACTCCCAGGCCGGCGAAGAACCACGGCTGGTCGATCAGCTGGCCGAGCAGCCAGAGAAAGGCCAGGCTCAGGGCGCCGGAGAGCGCGATGCGCTTGATTACATGGCGGTGGCGAAAGTGGCCGAGTTCATGCGCCAGCACGGCTTCGATTTCCTCGGGCGCGAGCTTTTCCAGCAGGGTGTCGAAGAACACGATGCGCTTGGCGCGGCCGAAGCCGGTGAAATAGGCGTTGCCATGCGCCGAGCGCTTCGAGCCGTCCATGACGAAGAGGCCCGAGGCGGAAAAGCCGCAGCGGGCGAGCAGGGCTTCGATGCGCTGCTTGAGCGATCCGTCTTCCAGCGGCGTGAACTTGTTGAACAGCGGCGCGATCACCGTCGGGTAGAGGAACAGCACCAGCAGGTTGGTGCCGAGCCAGAGCAGCCAGACATACAGCCACCAGGTCTTGCCCATGACGTCCATCAGCCACAGCACCGCGAGCAGCAGCGGCCCGCCGATCAGCACGGTGAGCGCGGCGCCCTTGGCCAGGTCGGCGAACCACAGCGGCCAGGTCAGCTTGTTGAAGCCGAAGCGCGCCTCGATGCGGAAGGTGCGGTAGAGGCTGGCCGGCAGGCCGATGACGAAGCCGAGCAGGCCGACGCAGGCGAACAGCACCAGGCCCTGCAGGTAACCGCCGCCCAGCCAGGTGCGCAGCCCCTGGTCGATCAGGTTGAGCATGCCGCCCAGCGTCAGGGCCAGCAGCACGACGGTGTCGACGGCGATCTCGATCATCCCGATGCGCAGCTTGGCCACCGTGTAGTCGGCGGCCTTGCGATGGTCCTCCAGGTCGATGCGGCCGGCAAAGTCGGCCGGCACCCGGTCGCGGTGCGCGACGACATGGCGCCGGTGGCGGAGGTCGAGCCAGACGCGGAGCGCAGTGGACGCGGCGAGGACGACGAGAAACAGCAATGTGAATTGGTATGGGGTCATGGACAGGGGCCCGCTGTGCGAAAATGCAGCAACACAGGAACAGGCTTTGGAAAATTATGGCACAGGATCAAAACGCGCTCGTCTGGCTGGACATGGAAATGACCGGCCTCAATCCCGACAATGATCGCATCATCGAGCTGGCCTTGGTTGTCACCAACTCGAATCTCGACATTGTGGCCGAGGCGCCGACCTGGACGGTGCATCAGTCCGATGAGGTGCTGAATGGAATGGATGAGTGGAACACCAAGACGCATGGCCGTTCGGGTCTGGTCCAGCGGGTCAAGGATTCGATTCTCGGCGAAGGAGAGGTCGAGGCGCAGGCGCTTGAGTTTCTGCGCCGTCACGTGCCGCGCCAGACGACGCCGATGTGCGGCAATTCGATTTGCCAGGACCGGCGCTTCATGGCGCGCTACATGCCGAAACTCGAGGACTGGTTTCATTACCGGAATCTCGACGTGTCGACCCTCAAGGAATTGTGCAAGCGCTGGAAGCCGGAAGTGGCGAAGGGTTTGAAGAAGCATGGCAAGCACGAGGCGCTGGCGGATGTGCTCGAGTCGATCAACGAACTCAAGTATTACCGCGAGCATTTCCTCAAGATGTAGGGCTCGCGAATAAATCTACTGCGCGTGCCGGATCGGGGCTTGGGCGGTGCTCGCTATCCTCATGTACCGCTCGCTACGATTTCTTCGCAAGCCAAACACCTTCAGTCCGTCCGCCTGTAAAGCCGCAGACGTTCGCTCTTGTCGCCGGGGCGCGAAGTCTCGCGCACCAGAGTCCAGCCCGGCAGGTCCTTCTCTGCGCGCGGCCCGGTCTGCATGATCAGGTGCCGGCAGTCTTTGGCGCGGTTGCCGCTCACGGTGCGGATGCCGTCGAAGTAGTCGAGCGAGGCGCGCTGCGCCAGGCCCAGGCCGCGCCGGGCGATGCAGCCGGGATGATTGCCCAGCGCATGGCGAAAGTCGGCGCTGACGGTACGGTAACTTTTGCCGTAGTCGATCCACGGCAGCCAGAGCGCCATCAGCAGCAGCCAGATGGTCGTCAGCCCCACGCTCCAGCGCGCGGCCGCGCGCCAGGGCGAGCGCGGCGTGCGCAGCATCACGGCGATCCAGCCGACACTGACGGCGATCGCCAGCACGATGGCCACGAAGGAGGCCTCGGCTATGAAGCCGGGGGCCGGTTTGCTGAAGTTCTTGGCGACCCGGGCCGGTTCCCCGGTCAGCATGGCAATGCCGCCCAGCCAGATCAGGCCGGCGACGAGCGTGAAGGTCATCATGCCGAACCAGTCGAAGGCGTTCGCGGCGCCGCGGCGCAGGCGACCTGCGGCGGCTGTTGCCAGCAGGATGAGAGGGACGAGTGCGGGCAGCAGCACCGTCGGCCGCGGCATGTCGGCGAAAAAGATGAACAAGGCTACCGCGGCGGCAGCCAGCAGCAAGGCGGTGGGCGCCTTGAACAGATGCCGGCGTTCCAGCCAGAGGCTCCACAGGGCCAATGGCAGCACCGGCCAGCCGGCCCAGGCCAGCAGTTCGAGATGGTCGCGACTGAAGCCGCCGCGCAGTGTCAGGCTGGCTTGCTCGGCGTTCCACCAGACATCGAACAGGGCAGGCGCCTGCTGCCGCAGCAGGAGAGGCCAGGGCAGCATCAGCAGCAACGCGACGGCTGCAGCGGCGGGCCACGCGACCAGACTGCCGCGGATCCGCCACGCGGGGTGCAAGGCCAGAATCAGGCCCGTCGCCAGCGGAACGACCACGCTGTCGATGCCGGCGCCGAGGAAGCCGATGCCTATCCCGGCGCCGAAGATCAGCCCGCCACGCAGCGGCGCTTGTCGCCAGACAGAGAGACCCCAGAGGGAAATCGCGCAACCCGCAATCGCAACGATGGCCGGTTGCGCCTCGTGCAGCGGTACCAGCAGGCCGAGGGTGCCGATGGCAAGCAGGGGCGCGGCCAGTGCGGCGCTGGCGCCGAACAGTTGCTGCGCCAGGCGCGAAATGGTCGCGAGAAAGGCGGCGCCGACCAGAACCGAGGCGAGTCGGGCGGCATCGTGCCAGGGCAGCAGGCCACCCAGCAGCTTGCCGCACAGCGCCGCGATCCAGTGATACAGGGGTGGCGAAACCAGCCACGGATCGCCGGCGATGCGCGGCACCAGCCAGTCGCCGCCTGCCATGCCGAAGGCGACGCCGAGGTGCATGGCGTCTTCGGCTTTCCATGGATCGTGCCCCACGGTCCCGGCCAGCAACCAGATGGCGCAGAGCAAAAATGTCCCGTACCGCGCCAGGCTCGGCGCAGGGCTAAGGTCGCGGTCGGTCAGGTCAGGCACGGTGCGAGCTTACCCGGGAAGCGGCCGTGGCGGCGGAGTCCGTGCGCCGCAAAACAAAAGGCAGCCCGCAGGCTGCCTTTTTGCGCTGCTTGCTGCGCTGGCGCAGAGTCAGGCCGCCTTCTTGCTGTACTTCTGGCGGAAGCGCTCGACGCGTCCGGCGGTGTCGACGATCTTCTGCTTGCCGGTGTAGAACGGGTGGCAGGCGGAGCAGACTTCGATATGCAGCGGCTTGATGTTGGTGGATTGAGTCGTGAACTTGTTGCCGCAACTGCAGGTAACTTCAATTTCGGCGTACTTCGGGTGGATGGCGTCTTTCATTTCGATGTCCTTTCAGTTGCAGGCGCGGTTCGTGGATTTGGCGAACCGACAAAACGCGGCATTATCCGCTAATTTACAGCTATGCGCAATCAGCGCTGACGCATGGCGTCGAAGAACTCGCCGTTGTTCTTGGTTGCCTTGACCTTGTCCAGCAGGAACTCCATGGCTTCCATGTCGTCCATGTTGTACAAGAGCTTCCTCAGGATCCACATCTTCTGCAGTACGGCAGGGACCAGCAGCAGTTCTTCGCGGCGGGTGCCGGAACGATTGACGTTGATCGCCGGGTAGACGCGCTTCTCGGCCATCTTGCGGTCGAGGTGGATTTCCATGTTGCCGGTGCCCTTGAACTCCTCATAGATCACGTCGTCCATGCGTGAGCCGGTTTCGATCAGTGCGGTGGCGATGATGGTCAGCGAGCCGCCTTCCTCGATGTTGCGCGCGGCGCCGAAGAAGCGCTTGGGCTTTTGCAGTGCATTGGCATCGACGCCGCCGGTGAGCACCTTGCCAGAAGCCGGCTGCACCGTGTTGTAGGCGCGTGCCAGGCGGGTGATGGAGTCCAGCAGGATGACCACGTCGCGCTTGTGCTCGACCAGGCGCTTGGCCTTTTCGATGACCATTTCGGCGACCTGGACGTGACGCGTGGCCGGCTCGTCGAAGGTCGAGGCAACGACTTCGCCCTTGACGGTGCGGGTCATTTCGGTGACTTCTTCTGGACGCTCGTCGATCAGCAGGACGATCAACGTGACGTCGGGATGGTTGGCGGTAATGGCCTTGGCAATGTGCTGCATCAGCACCGTCTTGCCCGCCTTTGGCGGCGATACGATCAAGCCGCGCTGACCCTTGCCGATCGGCGCGATCATGTCGATCACGCGGCTGGTGATGTTCTCTTCGCTGCGGATGTCGCGCTCCAGCAGCATGTGATTGGTCGGGTGCAGCGGTGTCAGGTTCTCGAACAGAATCTTGTGCTTCGAGGCTTCCGGCGACTCGCCGTTGACGCGGTCGACCTTGACCAGCGCGAAATAGCGCTCGCCTTCCTTGGGCGCGCGAATCTCGCCTTCGATGGTGTCGCCGGAACGCAGGTTGAAGCGGCGCACCTGGCTCGGGCTGATGTAGATGTCGTCGGTGCTGGCGAGGTAGGACGCCTCGGGCGAGCGCAGAAAGCCGAAGCCGTCGGGCAGGATTTCCAGCACACCGTCACCAAAGATGGTTTCGCCCTTCTTGGCCTGGTTCTTCAGCAGGGCATACATCAGGTCCTGCTTGCGGAGCCGGTTGGCGTTTTCGATGTTGTCGGCGGCCGCCATCTCCAGCAATTCGCTGACGTGATGGGCTTTTAGCTCGGATAGGTGCATGGACTACCTGCGCAGAGATACCGGCGGGACGCCGGAACTGGGGGTGTAGGGGATGAATTCAGGAAAGAATTCGATCAGGAAGGGAACTGAATCGGCGCCCTTACGGCTGGTGCGCGGCTGGCGCGCCGCTCTTGCTGCTCGGCGGCCCGGAATCAGACTCCGGGCCGAAATGTAACGGGATCAGAGATTGCTGTCAATGAATGCAGTGAGTTGCGATTTCGACAGGGCGCCGACTTTTTGCGCCTCGACGTTGCCGCCCTTGAACAGGAGCAGCGTCGGGATGCCGCGGATTCCAAACTCGCCGGGAACCTTGGGATTGTCGTCGATGTTCAGTTTGGCGACGCGCAGCTTGCCGGAATAATCCTTGGCCACCTCGTCGAGGATCGGGGCGATCATCTTGCAGGGGCCGCACCACTCGGCCCAGAAGTCGACCAGGGTCGGAATGGCGGAGTCGAGCACTTCGGCCTTGAAAGTGCTGTCGGTGACGTGGTTAATGTGTTCGCTCATGGATTCCTCGGGGAGTTTTGCGTTTCGGTCGCCGCATCTGCGGCCGTGCGACGCGATGGATTGCAGCGAAGCTTCGCTGGCATGGCCGAATGCTAGCAAAAAAATTCAGCCATGGCGAACACTGGCTGGTGCCAATAACACACGGCGATGGTACATTGTCCCCCAAAACCGGAGCCCCATCATGACTTATGTTGTCACCGAAGCCTGCGTCAAATGCAAATACACCGATTGCGTCGATGTTTGCCCCGTCGATTGTTTCCACGAGGGACCGAACTTTCTGGCGATCGACCCAGAGGAGTGCATCGATTGCACCCTGTGTGTTGCCGAATGCCCCGTCGAGGCCATCTTTGCCGAGGACGACGTGCCAAAGGGGCAGGAACATTTCACTGCGCTGAATGCCGAATTGGCAAAGATATGGCCGGTCATCATCGAGCGCAAGGAGCCGCCGGCCGACGCCGACGCATGGGCGGGAAAGCCCGGGAAACTCGACTTGCTGGAGCGCTGAAACTACATGTCCGGCAACACTTTCGGCTCGCTTTTCAGCGTCACTTCATTCGGTGAATCCCACGGCCCGGCGATCGGCTGCGTGGTCGACGGCTGTCCCCCGGGTCTCGAAATATCGGCAGCGGAAATCCAGGCCGACCTCGACCGGCGCAAGCCCGGAACCTCGCGCCACGTTACCCAGCGCCGCGAATCGGATACGGTCGAGATTCTCTCCGGTGTCTATGAAGGGCGCACCACGGGCACGCCGATCGGCCTGCTGATCCGCAACGAGGACCAGCGCAGCAAGGACTACGGCAATATCGCCGAAATGTTCCGGCCGGGCCATGCGGATTACACCTATTGGCAGAAATATGGCATTCGCGATCATCGTGGCAGCGGTCGCGCCTCGGCGCGCGAGACGGCGGTGCGCGTCGCCGCCGGTGCCATCGCCAGAAAATGGCTGCAGCAGCGCTACGGGGTGACGGTACGCGGCTGGATGAGCCAGCTGGGAAGCATCGCGATTCCATGGCAGGACGAAGCGGCGATCGATACCAATCCCTTCTTCGCTCCCAATGCCGGGATCGTTCCCCAGCTCGAAGAGTACATGGATGCCTTGCGCAAGTCGGGCGATTCCGTGGGGGCGGAAATCACCGTCGTGGCGCGTGGAGCGCCCGTCGGCTGGGGCGACCCGGTGTACGGCCGCCTCGATGCCGACATCGCCTACGCGATGATGGGCATCAATGCGGTCAAGGGTGTGGAAATCGGAGCGGGTTTCGAGTCGGTGACGCAAAAAGGCAGCGAACACGGCGACGAACTGACCCCCGAGGGCTTTCTCGGCAACAATGCAGGCGGCGTTTTGGGCGGCATCTCGACCGGGCAGGATGTGGTGGTGAGGATGGCGGTCAAGCCGACGTCGAGCATTCGCCTGCCGCGCCGGACCATCAATCTCGCCGGCGAACCGGTCATCGTCGAAACCCACGGCCGGCATGATCCCTGCGTCGGCATTCGCGCCACGCCGATCGCCGAAGCCATGCTGGCGCTGGTGCTGATCGACGCCGCCCTGCATCATCGCGCCCAGTGCGCCGATGTCACGTGTCCGACGCCGCGAATCCCTGGACGGCCGATAGTAAAATAACTCTACGCAATCGAATCTGTACAGAACAGGATCAGCAATGAACGTCGATCATCACGACCTGCACCACGAATTTCCCGAATTTGCCGAAGCCATTCATGGCTTGAAGGCGAGCAGCACGCATTTCGCCCGCCTGTCCGACGAGTACGATGCGCTGACCGCCCGGATCGAAGCGCTTGAAGAGAACGACGCGCCCATCGCCGATACCGCGCTCGAGGAGATGAAGAAGCAGCGCCTGAAGCTCAAGGACGAGCTCTACGGTATGCTGAAGGCCGCCAAGGCCTGAAGGGGAGCGGCCCTTAGACCAGCGGAGCCGCCGGCAACGGTTGGCGGTATTTGTCATGGGACAAAGCGGGCGTCTGTCTGCCTGGTATTTCTGGTATTTCGCCTTCATCGGCGCCTTCCTGCCGTACTTCGCCCTCTACCTTCAGTCCATCGGGTTTTCTGCCGGTCGCATTGCGGTGCTGATGTCGCTCGGGCAGTTCATGCGGCTGCTGGCACCCCTGCTGTGGAGCTGGCTGGCCGACAGCGGCGGCAGGCGCGTACGGATCGTCGTGGCGTCGACGGCGGCGGCAGTGGCCAGTTTTTCGGTGGTATTCCTGACGCAGGATTTCGTCGGCCTGTTGATCGGCATGGCGATTCTGCACTTCTTCTGGAGCGCTTCGCTGCCCCTGGTCGAGGCGCTGACGCTCGGGCATCTTGCCGCCGAGCCGGAACGCTATGGCCGCATCCGGCTCTGGGGTTCGGTCGGTTTCGTCGTCACGGTAATGGGCGTCGGCTTCCTGCTCGATTCGGCGCCGATCGGATCGTTGCTCTGGGTCAGCTGGGCCCTGTTGCTGGGTACCCTGGTCAGCGCGCTGACGCTGACCGAGGTTGGGAACAATGCGGGTCAGTTCGCCGGTCCGATCCTCGAAGTATTGCGCCAGCGCAAAGTCGTATTCCTGCTTGGCGCCGGAATGTTGATGTCCGCGGCGCACGGCGCGCTTTATGTCTTCTACTCGATCCACTTGGTGGCGCAAGGCTACGGCAAGACCGTGGTCGGACTGCTGTGGACCCTGGGCGTTGTCGCCGAGATCGTGGTGTTCCTGCTGATGCCGCGGCTTTCCGCCCGGATTTCCATGCGGTCGATCCTGCTCGCCTGCTTTGCGCTGGCGGCCTTGCGTTTCCTGTTGATCGGCTGGGCGGTTGAATTCATCGGCCTCCTGGTGTTCGCCCAGTTGCTCCATGGGGCCAGCTTTGGCGCACACCATGCCGCGACCATGGCGGCGCTCAATCGCTGGTTCGTGGCGGGCCACCAGGCGCGGGCGCAGGCGCTCTACGGCAGCACTGCCTATGGTGCCGGCGGTCTGGGCGGTGCCTTGCTGGCGGGTGCTTTGTGGGAAAGTGCCGGTCCCGGGATCACTTTCAGCGCTGCGTCGCTGCTCGCTTTGTTCGGCCTGATTCTGGTCTGGCGCGGCGTTCCGGGTGATTCGGCCGGTGCTGCTGTGCGATAATTCGCAATCCACGCCAACGCTGCAGAAATCATGTCAAGAACGCTTTACGAGAAACTCTGGGACAGCCATGTCGTCCATGTCGAAGAGGACGGCACGGCGCTGCTTTACATCGATCGTCATCTGGTCCATGAAGTCACCAGCCCGCAGGCCTTCGAAGGTCTGAAGCTGGCGAACCGCAAGCCCTGGCGGGTGTCTTCCATCGTCGCCACGGCCGATCACAACACGCCGACTTCGCACTGGGAGCTCGGCATCGTCGACCCGATCTCGCGCCAGCAGGTCGAGACCCTCGACGCCAACATCCGTGAGGTGGGGGCGCTGGCCTATTTCCCGTTCAAGGATAAACGCCAGGGCATCGTGCATGTCGTCGGTCCGGAAAACGGCGCCACGCTGCCGGGAATGACCGTGGTTTGCGGCGATTCGCATACCTCGACGCACGGCGCTTTTGCCTGCCTCGCGCACGGCATCGGCACTTCGGAAGTCGAACACGTGCTGGCGACCCAATGCCTGCTGCAGAAGAAATCGAAGACGATGCTGGTCAGGGTCGAAGGCAAAGTCGGCGCTGGCGTTACGGCGAAAGACATCGTGCTGGCCCTGATCGGCCGCATCGGCACGGCGGGCGGCAACGGCTACGCCATCGAATTCGGCGGCTCGGCCATCCGCGCCCTGTCGATGGAAGGCCGCATGACGGTGTGCAACATGGCCATCGAGGCCGGCGCCCGGGTCGGCTTTGTCGCCGCGGACGAGACCACCATCGCCTATCTCAAGGGCCGCAGCTTCGCCCCCAAGGGCGGCGACTGGGACAAGGCCGTGGCTTACTGGCGCACGCTGGTATCGGACGCGGATGCCAAATTCGACAAGGTGATCGAGATGGATGCGCGCCAGATCGTGCCGCAGGTGACCTGGGGCACGTCGCCGGAGATGGTCACGGGAATTGACGGTACGGTCCCGGCGCCCGAGGATTTCAGCGATCCGGTCAAGAGCGAAGGGGTGGCCCGGGCGCTGCAGTACATGGGCCTGACGCCGCGCATGCGGATCGACCAGATCCCGATCGACAAGGTATTCATCGGTTCCTGCACCAATTCCCGGATCGAGGACTTGCGTGCCGCCGCCGTCGTGGCCAAGGGGCGCAGGATTGCCGCCAATGTCAAACTGGCGCTGGTGGTGCCGGGCTCCGGCCTGATCAAGGCGCAGGCCGAATCCGAGGGACTGGACAAGATTTTCATCGCCGCCGGTTTCGAGTGGCGGCAGCCGGGCTGTTCCATGTGCCTGGCGATGAACGACGATCGGCTCGGTCCGGGCGAACGTTGCGCCTCGACCTCGAACCGGAACTTCGAAGGGCGGCAGGGCGCGGGTGGCAGAACGCACCTCGTCAGCCCCGCCATGGCGGCGGCGGCGGCGATTGCCGGCCGTTTTGCCGATGTTCGCGAATTACTCTGAGGAGAAGATTATGTCCCGCATTCTTATCGCTTGCGCCCTGATGCTCGTCCTGTCCGCCTGCAATACCGTGTCAGGAATCGGCAAGGACATCAAGAAGGGTGGCGAAGCCATCGAGAAATCGACCAAGTAATGGAAAAGTTCATCAAGCTCGATGGCGTCGTGGCGCCGCTCGATCGCGCCAATGTCGATACCGACGCCATCATTCCCAAGCAGTTCCTCAAGTCGATCAAGCGCTCCGGCTTCGGCCCGAACGCGTTCGACGAGTGGCGCTACATGGATCACGGCGAGCCGGGCCAGGACTGCGCCAAAAGGATGAAGAATCCCAATTTCGTGCTCAATCAGGAGCGCTACCAGGGCGCGTCCATTCTGCTTGCGCGCAGCAACTTCGGTTGCGGCTCGTCGCGCGAACATGCGCCGTGGGCGCTGCACGATTTCGGCTTTCGCGCCATCGTCGGCGAGTCTTTCGCCGACATCTTTTTCAACAACTGCTTCAAGAACGGACTGCTGCCCATCGTGCTGCCGAAGGCCGAGATGGATGCGCTGTTCGGCCTGACCGAGCATACGCCCGGCTTTCGCCTGAGCATCGATCTGCCGGCGCAAAGGGTGGTGCGTCCCGACGGACACGCGATCCCGTTCGAGGTGGACGCCTTCCGCAAGGAATGCCTGATTAACGGCTGGGACGACATCGGCCTCACCTTGCGACACGCCGACAAGATCCGCGAGTTCGAGACCCGTCGTCGCGCAGAGCAGCCCTGGCTATTTGCATAAAGGATTTTCAATGAAGATTTGTGTTCTGCCCGGCGATGGCATCGGGCCGGAAATCATAGCCGAGGCCGTTCGCGTCCTGAAGGCGCTCGATCTTGGGATCGAGATGGAAGAAGCCCTGCTCGGAGGCTGCGCGGTGGACGCCACCGGCAGCCCCTATCCCGACGCGACCCAGAAGCTCGCGCAGGCGGCGGACGCCGTGCTGCTAGGCGCCGTGGGCGGCCCGCAGTGGGACAACAATCCGCGCGAGCAGCGACCGGAGCGCGGCCTCCTGGGCATTCGCAAGCAGCTTGGACTGTTCGCCAACCTGCGGCCGGCCATTCTCTATCCGGAATTGGCCAATGCCTCCACGCTAAAGCCGGAAGTGGTAGCCGGGCTGGATATCCTGATCGTGCGCGAACTGACGGGCGACATCTATTTCGGTCAGCCACGTGGCATCGAAACGCGAAATGGCGAACGCTTCGGCTTCAATACCATGCACTACACCGAGAGCGAGATCCGGCGCATTCTGCGCGTGGCTTTCGAAGCAGCGAGGAAGCGCAGCCGCAAGGTGTGCTCGGTGGACAAGATGAACGTCTTGGAATGCACCCAGCTGTGGCGTGACGTCGCCACCGAGACCGGCAAGGAATATCCGGACGTGGAACTCACGCACATGCTGGTCGACAACGCGGCGATGCAGCTGGTGAAGAATCCGAAGCAGTTCGACGTCATGGTCACCGGCAACATGTTTGGCGACATCCTGTCGGACGAGGCCTCGATGCTGACTGGATCGATCGGCATGCTGCCGTCGGCTTCGCTGGACGCCAACAACAAGGGGCTTTACGAGCCTTCGCACGGTTCTGCGCCGGACATCGCCGGCAAGGGCGTGGCCAATCCGTTGGCGACGATCCTGTCGGCGGCCATGATGATGCGCTACACTTTTGCCAACGAGGCTGCCGCAGGGCGAATTGAGAGCGCCGTGAAGAAAGTCCTTGCACAGGGTTTCCGCACCGGCGACATTTTCGAGGCGGGAATGAACAAGGTCGGCACCCGGGAAATGGGCGACGCGGTACTCGCGGCACTGTAATTCGATAACGAAAGATTGATCATGAAGCGTGTGGGTCTGGTGGGTTGGCGTGGCATGGTGGGTTCGGTCCTGATGCAGCGTATGCGTGAGGAGGACGACTTCGCCCATATCGAGCCGGTATTTTTCACGACATCGAATCCCGGCGGCAAGGCGCCCGAGTTCGCCACGGGAGCGCCGCCGCTCAAGGACGCGAAGAACATCGATGAATTGAAGACGCTGGACATCATCATCAGCTGCCAGGGTGGGGACTACACCACCGAGGTCTTCCCGAAGCTGCGCGCGGCGGGCTGGAAGGGGCACTGGATCGACGCCGCATCGAGCCTGCGCATGAAGGACGACACCGTGATCATTCTCGATCCGGTGAACCTCGACGTGATCAAGGACAGCCTGGCCAAGGGCGGCCGCAACTGGATTGGCGGCAACTGCACGGTAAGCCTGATGCTGATGGCCCTGGGCGGTCTCTTCAAGGCGGGGCTGATCGAGTGGATGACGTCGATGACCTATCAGGCGGCGTCGGGCGCGGGCGCGCAGAACATGCGCGAACTGCTGGCGCAGATGGGCGAGACGCATCGCGTGGTGAAGAACCTGCTCGACGACCCCGCCTCGGCAATTCTCGACATCGATCGCGAGGTCGCAGGCATTCTGCGCGACGAGAGTTTCCCCACTGCGAATTTCGGTGTGCCGCTGGCCGGTTCGCTGATTCCGTGGATCGACAAGGATCTCGGCAACGGTCAGAGCCGCGAGGAATGGAAGGGGCAGGCCGAAACCAACAAGATTCTCGGCCATACTTCCGCGCCGATTCCGGTTGACGGTCTCTGTGTGCGTATCGGCGCCATGCGCTGCCACTCTCAGGCGATGACCATCAAGCTGACCAGGGATGTGCCGTTGGACGAGATAAACGGCATCCTGGCGGCGCACAACGATTGGGTCAAGGTCGTGCCGAATCAGCGCGAGATCACCCTGAAGGATCTGACGCCAACGGCTGTAACCGGGACCTTGAGCGTTCCCGTGGGGCGCCTGCGAAAACTCAGCATGGGGCCACAGTATTTGTCGGCCTTTACCGTGGGCGACCAGCTGCTTTGGGGGGCTGCAGAGCCCTTGCGGCGCATGTTGCGCATCCTGTTGCATTGAAGCCGCGTGGCGGATGCGACATGAATGTGATGGGAAGGTTGAGCTTGCATCGCTAACACCATGATGTTATTTTAGTTACGGCCGCTGCGCTGAACGCCGATAGGGCTGGCGTTAGCCTTCACTGAAACAGAAGGTTTTAGTTCCGGCATAGCGCCGATAGCGCAGGCGTTAGCCCTCACTGAAACTTCGTTTTGATACCATGATAAAAAGCCCGCCGGGAGTCACAGTGCCCAATACTGACAAGCGAAATCGTCTCAAGGCCACCGTCATAGCGGCGGCGATTGCCGTCCTGCCTTTCGCGGCACATGCTGCGGGATTAGGAAAGATCACCGTGCTCTCGGCGCTGGGGCAGCCCCTCAAGGCCGAACTTGAAGTCACCGCGAGCCGCGAGGAGGCGACGTCGCTGCTGGCAAAGGTGGCTCCTGCCGAGGCTTTCCGCCAGGCAGGAATCGAATACTCCCCGGCGTTGGCCTCTCTGCATTTTTCTCGCGATATCAAGGAGCGCGGTGGTCGCCGTTATCTCGAGCTAAGCACAGATCGGCCATTGAACGAGCCGTTCATCGACATGCTGGTCGAATTGAGCTGGGCTTCGGGACGCTTGGTCCGGGAGTACACCTTCCTGCTCGATCCACCCGATCTGGCCGTGAAAGCAGCTCCGGCGCCGATTGCGGCACCCGAGGTCAGGATTGAACCCGCGATGCCCAGATCGGGCGACAGAGCTGTGCCGATGCCGGCGGAAACCCGTCCGGTGATCGAGAGCCGTCCCCCCGAGTCAAGGCAACCGGCTGAGAAACCCACTACCGGTTCACGCACGGTGGTCGTCGGCGATACCTTGGGCAAGATCGCGGCGCAGACAAAGCCGGAGGGCGTAAGCCTCGATCAGATGCTGGTTTCGCTGTTCCGCAGCAACCGGGAGGCGTTTGACGCCGGCAATATGAATCGCCTCAAGGCCGGCAAGATTCTTTCGATCCCTGATGCCCAGACGGCGAGTAAAGTCTCCGCCAGCGAAGCGCGCCGAGAGGTTGTCGCCCAGTCCGCCGATTTCAATGCCTACCGCAAGCGCCTGGCAGCTGCTGCGGCGGCTGAGCCGGCCAGGGACCAGGGTGCGAAACAAGCTGTCAGCGGCAAGATCGCGCCAAAGGTGGAAGACAAGGCGCCGCCGGCGACGGGCAAGGACAAGCTTGAGGTTTCCCGCACGGAAGCGGCGAAGGACGCCAAGGGCCGGCCGCTGCAGGGCCGTATCGCCGCTCTTGAAGAGGATCTGGTGGCGCGCGACCGGGCGCTCAAAGAAGCCGGCAGTCGCATCGCCGAACTGGAAAGGAATCTCGGTGACCTGAAGAAGCTCGCCGAGTTGAAGAGTCAAGCGGGCACCGATCTGCAGAAGCAGGCGCAGGCCGCGAAACCTGCTGCTGCGGAAGTCAAGAAGCCGGAGGCACCGGCGCCGGCAGTGAAACCCGCCGAGACCGCGAAGCCGGCGGAGACACCGAAGGCAGCAGAAGCACCGAAGCCCGCTGAGCCGCCGAAACCGGCGGAAGCCGCCAAGCCCGCCGAGGCAGGCGCTGCCATGAAGCCGGCGGATGAAGCGAAGCCGGCCGAGGCATCCAAGCCGACTGCGCCGAAGAAGAAAATCGTTCCTCCCCCACCTCCGCCTGAGCCGGACTTCATGGAGGAAAACGCCCCGCTGGTGTTTGGCGGTGGCGCCGTGCTGGCACTTCTGTTCGGATGGCTCGGAATTTCGGCGCTCCGCAGGAAGCGCGCCGCGGCGGCCGAAGCCAACGCAACCATTGCCGAATCCGATCTTTCGGCACACTCCGTGTTCAGCACGACCAGTCTCGCGCCTCCCCCGAGCGAGCAGGAAGCCAGCCAGTTCAGTTCTACCGCCTTGGGCATGGCGGCGCATCAGGAGACGGTTGATCCGGTCGTCGAAGCGGATACCTTCCTTGCCTTCGGCCGTGATGCCCAGGCGGAAGAGATTCTTTTGGAGGCTCTCAAGACAGATCCGCAGCGGGAGGCCATCTACACCAAGCTGCTCGACATCTATGCCGCGCGCAAGAATGTTTCGCAGTTCGAGTCGGTAGCGAAGGAGCTGCACGTCCTGACCGACGGCAAGGGGCCGACTTGGGACAAAGCTGCCGCGATGGGTCTGGCTCTTGATCCCAATTATTTCCTCTACAGCTCCGCAGTGCCCGATGAGACGGCGCCTGCCCCTGCCGCTGCGTCGGAGATGGATGCCACGATGGTGCTCAACGTCGCTGCGCCGTTCGCCGAAGAGACAGCAACCCCGGCTGCAGTGGCTCCTGCCGCCGCTGAACCTGTCAGCGTGGACTTCGATCTGGATATTGGCACTGCATCCGCATCCGCATCGGCGCCGGCGGCCACGGCGGAGCCTGCGCTGGATTTCGACCTCGACCTGGGTGCGCCGGAAACGAAGCCATCTGCTGAATCGACTGCGCCGGCTGAGGCCAAAGGAGCCCTTGACATCGAATTCGACATGCCGGGCAAGCCATCCGAGGTCGCTGCACTCGAGTTCCCGTCGTCTGCCGAGAAACCTCCTGCGGCGCCGGAGACATCTGCTGCCGCGCCAGCCGACTCGGGAAGTATCGATTTCGACTTCGATCTTGGCACGCCCGAGGCTGCCGCGCCAGCGCCGCTGCCTGAGATGTCGATTGAGATCCCTGCCGCGCCAGCGGCGGCGCCGCTCGATCTCGGCGGCATCAGCCTCGAACTGGAGACACCGGCCGCAGGCGGCGCCGAGGCTGGCATGCCTGACAATCCAGAAGTGGCTACCAAACTGGAACTGGGAGCCGCCTACGAGGAAATGGGCGACAAGGACGGCGCCCGCGAGCTGTTCAAGGAAGCACTGGCCGAAGGCAGTCCGGCGCAGCAGAAAGCGGCCCGCGCCAAACTTGACAGCCTCGGCTGAGCAAGCACACTCTCTCGGCGCCTGCGCGCCGAGAGATGCTGTTCCAGTGAATCGTAGTCCGCATCCCGCCAGCCTGATCCTTCTTGGCCTGGCGGTGCTTCTGGTAGCCTCCTCCCGCGATGGAACGGCCTTGTTGTTCGGGGCCTTGAGTCTCGCCCTGACGGCGCTGCTCGCGGCGACAGCGCATTTTGGTCTGCTCCTGCGCCGCAGCCGCTGGCTGCTGTTGACGATGCTCGTGATGTTCGGCTGGCTGACGCCGGGGACGCCGGTGCCGCTGATCCCCGGCGCGACGCAGGAAGGCTTGCTGCTCGCTGCCGACAACCTGGCGCGCCTGCTGGTCGCTCTCTCGACGGTCGCCCTGCTCCTGAAGGCCTTGTCGCCGCCCGAACTGGTCGCCGGCATTCGCTCGCTGCTGGCGCCGCTCGCCCTGTTGAAGATTTCCCGCGACAGGGTCGCAGTGCGCCTGGCGCTGACTTTGAACGAGGTCGAAGCTTCGCGCAATGCCGGGAGCGGCGAGGCGGCATCCACGGCAAGTGCGCTGACCCTTCCGGCGTCGACTATCGGTGTGATGGATCTCGCTCTCGGCACCCTGACCGGTGCTCTGCTCCTGGGCGCGTGGCTGACATGAGGATCGTCCTCGGACTCGAATACGAGGGTTCGGACTTCTGCGGCTGGCAGTCGCAGGCCGGCGGTGGGGCCGTGCAGAACGTGCTGGAATCGGCACTTTCCATCGTCGCCGATGCGCCGACGCGCGTGGTGTGCGCCGGCCGCACCGATGCCGGCGTGCACGCACTGGCGCAGGTGGTGCATTTCGATACTGAAGCCGTGCGCCCCGACAGCGCCTGGGTCCGCGGCGTCAACGCCCATCTGCCGGACAGCGTGGCGGTGCGCTGGGCTCAGCCGGTGTCCGGCGAGTTTCACGCCCGCTTTTCCGCGCGCGGCAGACGCTACCGCTATCTCCTGCTCAATCGCGCCGAACGACCGGGCCTGATGGCGCGCCGCGTCGGCTGGTTTCATCGTCCGCTCGATGCGGATGCGATGGGGGCGGCGGCGGGCTTGCTGCTGGGCGAGCATGACTTCTCCGCCTTCCGTTCCATCGAGTGCCAGGCCAAGTCTCCGGTCAAGACCCTGCGGCGGGCTGATGTGACGCGCCACGGCGACCTGCTGGTGTTCGAGTTCGAGGCCAGTGCATTTCTGCATCACATGGTGCGCAATCTCGTCGGTACGCTGGCGTATGTGGGCAAGGGCGCATATTCGCCGGAGTGGGTCGGCGAACTCCTGGCGGGCGGCGACCGCGCCCGTGCTGCGCCAACCTTCGAAGCCTGCGGACTGTATTTCGCCGGCGTCGATTATGATCCGGTCTGGCAACTGAAAGTCGGCGCTGGCGAGACGGCGATCCTTCTGCCCTGACCGGCCATCGACCTATGACCCGTACCCGTATCAAGATCTGCGGCATCACGCGCGAGGAAGACCTGGCCGTTGCCGTTGCGGCCGGCGCCGATGCGCTCGGCTTCGTCTTCTATGCGTCCAGCCCGCGCTATGTAACGCCGGAGCGGGCTGCTCAGCTGGTTGTTCATGTGCCGGCTTTCGTTACCCGGGTCGGACTCTTCGTCAATGAAAAAGCGGAGACTGTGCGCGCCGTGCTGGCTCGGGTGCCGCTGGAGTTGCTGCAGTTTCACGGCGACGAAGATGCGGCCTATTGTTCCCAGTTCGGCCGGCCCTGGATCAAGGCGGCGCGAGTGAAGCCGGGTTTCGATTTGCTAGAATACGCGCTGGCTTTTGCGCAGGCTCCCGGGGTATCGGGCTTGCTGCTGGATGCCGATGTCGAAGGCTATGGCGGCGGTGGCAAGACCTTCGACTGGGCCCTGATTCCGCGGAACTTGCCGTTGCCCGTCATTCTGTCCGGCGGCCTGCATCCGGGCAACGTAGCCGAGGCGGTGCGCGCGATACGGCCGTGGGCAGTGGATGTCAGCAGCGGCGTGGAGGCCGCCCGCGGCATCAAGGATGCGCAAAAGATCACCGAATTCATAGCCGGAGTGCGAGATGCAGATGCAGGAACTTCCCTATAACTTGCCCGACGCGGGTGGCCACTTCGGTCCCTACGGCGGGGTTTTTGTCGCCGAGACGCTGATGCCGGCGCTGGCCGAACTGCGCGCGGCGTATGCCGCCGCGCAGGCCGATCCTGAATTTCGTGCCGAGTACGAATACGACCTGAAGCACTATGTCGGCCGGCCCAGCCCGGTCTATCACGCCAAGCGCTGGTCGGGCCTGCTCGGCGGCGCACAGATTTTCCTGAAGCGCGAAGACCTCAATCACACCGGCGCCCACAAGATCAACAACTGCATCGGCCAGGCCCTGCTGGCGCGGCGCATGGGCAAGCCGCGCGTGATCGCCGAAACCGGCGCCGGCCAGCATGGCGTGGCCACGGCCACGGTTGCCGCCCGCTATGGCATGGAGTGCGTGGTCTATATGGGCTCGGAAGACATCAGGCGCCAGGCCGCCAACGTCTATCGCATGAAGCTGCTGGGGGCCACGGTGGTCCCGGTGGAATCCGGATCGAAGACGCTCAAGGATGCCCTGAACGAGGCGATGCGCGACTGGGTGACCAACATCGGCAATACCTTCTACATCATCGGCACCGTCGCCGGTCCGCATCCCTATCCGATGATGGTGCGCGACTTCCAGGCGGTGATCGGCGAGGAGTGCAAGACCCAGATGCCGGAACTTGTCGGCTGCCAGCCGGATGCCGTGATCGCCTGCGTCGGCGGCGGCTCCAATGCGATGGGCATCTTCTATCCCTACATTCCGCTCGCCGACGTCAAGCTGATCGGTGTCGAAGCAGCCGGTCACGGGCTCGACTCTGGCAAGCATGCCGCTTCGCTGACGGCCGGTCGTTCCGGCGTGCTGCACGGAAATCGCACTTACCTGCTGCAGGACGAAGACGGACAGGTGATCGAAACCCACTCGGTATCGGCCGGCCTCGATTATCCCGGCGTTGGCCCTGAGCATGCTTGGCTCAAGGATTCGGGCCGCGCCGAGTATGTCACGATCACCGATGACGAAGCGCTGCAGGCCTTTCACGACCTCTGTCATTTCGAAGGCATTATCCCGGCGCTCGAATCCAGCCATGCGCTGGCCTATGCGGCCAAGCTCGCGCCGACGCTGGCCAGCGACAAACTGCTGCTGGTCAATCTGTCCGGTCGCGGCGATAAGGATATGCATACGGTCGCCGAAAAGTCCGGCATCAAGTTCTGACTTCATATAGTTATGTCGCGCATCCAGACCACATTCACAGCCCTTGCCGCGCAAGGCCGCAAGGCCCTGATCCCTTTCATTACCGCCGGCGATCCCGATCCGGACCTGAGCTTGCCGTTGATGCGGGCACTGGTTGCAGGCGGCGCCGACATCATCGAACTCGGCGTGCCGTTTTCCGATCCGATGGCGGACGGCCCGACTATCCAGCGCGCATCCGAACGCGCGCTGGCGCACGGCATGAGCTTGCGCCGAGTGCTGGCGCTGGTGAGCGAGTTCCGCAAGGAGAACGCGACCACGCCGGTGGTGCTGATGGGCTATGCCAATCCGGTCGAAGCCTACGGTGTCGAGGCCTTTGCCTGTGATGCGAACAAGGCCGGCGTCGATGGCGTGCTCGTGGTCGACTACCCGCCGGAGGAATGCGCTGGTTTTGCCGCATTGATGAAGCAGGCGGAAATCGATCCGATTTTTCTGCTGGCGCCGACGTCCACCGAGAAACGTTACGACGAAGTCGCGCAGATCGGCAGCGGCTACATTTACTACGTATCGCTGAAGGGCGTGACCGGCTCCGGCAATCTCGACCTGGACGAAGTCGCGCGCCGCATTCCGCTGATCCGCGAGAGGGTCGGCATGCCGGTTGGCGTCGGCTTCGGCATACGAGACGGTGCCACTGCCGCGCGTATTGCCGCCGTAGCGGATGCAGTGGTGATCGGCAGTCGCATCATCGAAGAAATCGAAAGTGCCCCCGCCGGTGAAGCGGCGGCACGAGTGCAGAGCTTTCTCTCCGGCGTACGCGCGGCGATGGACGCCGCTACTGACAAACGAGGTGCCATCGCATGAGTTGGCTACAAAAACTGCTGCCGCCGAAGATCAAGCGGTCGGAAGGTACACGCAAGTCGATTCCCGAGGGACTCTGGGCCAAGTGCCCGGCCTGCGAGGCGGTGCTCTACAGCACCGACCTGGAGAACAATCAGAACGTCTGCCCCAAATGCGCCCATCATCTCCGGCTGCGCGCCAGGGCCCGACTCGATGCCCTGCTCGATCCCGAAGGCCGTTTCGAGATCGGCACTGAAGTCCTCCCGATGGATCCGCTCAAGTTCAAGGACAGCAAGCGCTATGTGGATCGCCTCGCTGCCGCGAACGAGGATACCGGCGAGGCCGATGCCATGGTAGTGATGCAGGGCGCGATCAAGACCGTGCCGGTGGTGGTCGCCTGCTTTGAATTCGAGTTTCTCGGCGGGTCGATGGGCGCCGTGGTCGGCGAGCGCTTCGTGCGCGGCGTCAAGGCGGCGATCGAACTGCAGTCGCCCTTCATCTGCATCACGGCTTCGGGCGGCGCACGCATGCAGGAGGGTCTGTTCTCCCTGATGCAGATGGCCAAGACCACGGCGGCCGTGACCCAGTTGGCGCATCATCAACTGCCCTTCATTACCCTGCTGACCGATCCCACGATGGGCGGCGTTTCGGCCTCCTTCGCGTTTGTCGGCGATGTGGTGATTGCCGAACCCGGTGCGTTGATCGGCTTCGCCGGGCCGCGGGTGATCGAGCAGACGGTGCGCGAAACGCTGCCGGCAGGCTTCCAGCGTGCCGAGTTCCTGATCGAAAAGGGCGCGATCGACATGATCGTCGATCGGCGCCAACTGCGCGACAAACTGGCATCACTGATTACCCTCCTGCAGCGCGTCCCGGCTGTTTGATGCCGCAACTTCAGGGTTTGCCAGACGCGAGCCTGGACGGCTGGCTGGCGCACCTCGAAGCGCTGCATCCGCGCGGCAGCGCCGGTATCGAACTGGGTCTCGAACGTGTTGCCGCCGTCAAGACGCGGCTGGGTCAGCGCGAGACCTGTCCGGTGATCCTGATCGGCGGCACCAACGGCAAGGGCTCCACCTGCGCGATGCTGGAGCGCATCCTGCTCGCTGCCGGTTATCGCGTCGGGCTATATACCTCGCCGCATCTGCTGCGTTACAACGAGCGCGTCAGGATCAACGGCATCGCCGCCGATGATGCCAGTCTCTGCGCCGCATTCTCCCGCGTCGAGCAGGCGCGGGGCGACGCTGCGCTGACTTATTTCGAGTTCGGCACCCTGGCGGCGTGGGAAGTGTTCGCTGCGGCGAATCTCGATGCCGTCATTCTCGAGGTCGGCCTCGGCGGCCGGCTCGACGCCACGAACGTCTATCAGCCCGCCTGCGCCATCGTCACCGGTGTCGATTTCGATCACATGGATTTCCTTGGCGCGGACCGCGAGGCCATCGGCTTCGAGAAGGCTGGAATCTTCCGCAGCGGCGTGCCGGCGATCTGTGGTGATCCGCAACCGCCGCAGTCCTTGCTGGCTCACGCAGATGCGATTGGCGCCAAGCTGCAGCTCATGGGACGGGACTTCGGCTATCAGCGTCAGGAGCAGCAGTGGCTGTATTGGTGGCGTCCCGCCGTTGGCGGCGGCGAGCACGGCAACACCGCAGCAATCCGGCGCGGCGGACTGGCATTTCCGGCCCTTCGTGGCGGCCAGCAACTGGCCAACGCGGCTTGCGCACTCGCTGCACTCGACGTGCTGCACCATGCTTTGCCGGTAGCGATGAAGGACATCCGCCAGGGCTTGATCGCGGTCGAGTTGACGGGACGTTTTCAGGTCCTGCCCGGACGTCCGTCAGTGGTGCTGGATGTTGCCCACAATCCGCAGGCTGCCCGGGTGCTGGCCGCCAATCTGGGCGATATGAGTTTTCATCCGAACACCTGGGTCGTGTTCGGCATGCTCGGCGACAAGGATATCGATGGCGTGATCGACGCTTTGCGCGAGCGCGTAACGCACTGGCTGCCGTGCACGCTGGAAGGCCGCCGTGCCGCCAGCGCCGACTTTCTGGCGGGTCGCCTGGAGGCGAAGGGAATCAGGGTCGCGGGCAAGTTCGATTCGCCGGCCGCGGCACTCGCCTGGGCGCAAGAGAACGCGGGCGAAGATGATAGAATTCTGGCCTTCGGATCCTTCCTCACTGTTGCTGCGGCCTTGCAAGCGCTGGGCCGTTCAGCGTAACCACGATGGCGGAACAAGACACATCGCCTGACGCAGATTTGCAACTGAAGAAGCGTGCTCGCCGCCGGCTTGTCGGCGCCGCCGCGCTGGCGCTGTTGGCCGTCATTGTCCTGCCGATGGTGATGGATCGCGAGCCGCGTCCTCTGAGTCAGGACATTCAGGTGCGCATTCCCAGTCAGGATTCGACGGGCCTTGTCGCCAAGGTCTTGCCGGGCAAACCCGTGGCAACGCCCATGCCGGCACCGGAGCCGCAGCCCGTGGCAGAACCGAAGGCGGAGGTTCAGGCCAAAGCCGAACCCGTCACCACGGCAGCCGCGGCAGCGCCTGCGGTGACCAAGCCGGCTGCTCCGACGGCGGCGCCGCCAGTGAAGGCCGCTCCAAAGCCGGTGGAAAAGCCGACAGCCCCCGAAAAGAAGCCTGAGGCTGCGGCAACGCCGGCGAACGAAGCCTCCGGTCAGTGGGTGGTTCAGCTCGGTGCCTACAAGGAAGCGGGCAACGTCAAGCTCCTGCTGGCCAAGTTGAAAGGCGTCGGCGTCCCCGCATATACAGAGAAGTCCGATACACCGCAGGGACCCCGCACTCGTGTCCGGGCAGGCCCCTTTGCCACGCAGGAAGCTGCAGAGAAGGCTCGCTCGAGAATCAAGATCATCGGCGTAGACGGCCCGGTAGCACCAAAGTAAGGCAATGACCGCGTTCGATTACGCCGTGCTGGCGGCAATTCTGGCGTCGGTGCTGGTAGGTTTGTGGCGCGGTGTGGTGAGCGAGATTCTGGCGCTGGTCGCCTGGATAGTGGCGTTTCTGATTGCGCGCGCCGAGGCGTCCGTGGTGGCCAATTGGCTCTCCGGGCAGGTCGCCGAGCCGGGCATGCGGCTGGCAGCGGCTTACGTACTGGTTTTTGTCGGTGTATTGTTAGTCTTCGCGATAGCGCGCATGCTTGTTTCGCTGATGCTGAAGGCGGCAGGCTTGGGTTTGCTGGACCGCTTGCTGGGCGCCGGTTTTGGCGTCCTGCGCGGGGTTCTGGTGGTGTGGGTGGCGGTGCTGGTGGCGGGTATGACCCCGCTGCCGAAGGCTGACTGGTGGCGTGAGGCGACGTTGGCGCCGCCGCTGGAAACCGCGGTGATTGCAGCAAAGCCCTGGTTGCCGGCAGAAGCGGCAAAACGGATTCGGTTTCGATAGAGGAATATGACCATCCTCCCTTTCCCCTTCCCGGGGAAGGGGGCGATAATTGCTCGCGGGCGCTGCCCGCTCGATATTTTGGCTGCTTCCCCTTGGGGCGGCCCTGCGGAGAAGGACCATGTGCGGAATTCTGGGTGTGGTGGCCACCACGCCGGTGAATCAGTTGCTCTACGACGGCTTGCAGGTGCTCCAGCACCGCGGCCAGGATGCCGCAGGCATCGCCACGGCGGAGGGCGGGCGCTTCCACATGCACAAGGGCTCCGGCCTGGTGCGCGATGTTTTCCGTACCCGCAACATGCGCAGCCTGCTGGGCAACTGGGGCATCGGCCATTGCCGCTACCCGACCGCCGGTTCTGCCGACAACGCCGCCGAGGCGCAACCGTTCTACGTCAATTCGCCCTTCGGCCTGATGTTGGCGCACAACGGCAATCTGACCAATGCCGACCAGTTGAAGCAGGACATGTTCCTGCAGGATTTGCGGCACATGAACACCAACTCCGATTCGGAGGTGCTGCTCAACGTCCTGGCGCATGAATTGCAGGCCGCGTCGAGCAAATATCAGGTGGACGCCGAGACCATCTTCAAGGCGGTAGCCGGCGTGCATCGCCGCGTCAAGGGCGCCTATGCCGTGGTGGCGATGATCGCCGGCTACGGCCTGCTGGCTTTCCGCGACCCCTACGGCATTCGTCCGCTGGTGATGGGCAAGAACGAGACGCCGCAAGGCACCGAATACATGGTGGCGTCGGAGAGCGTGGCGATCGATACGCTCGGTTTCAAGATGCTGCGCGATGTCGAGCCGGGCGAGGCGGTGTTGATCGACATGCGCGGCAATTTCGTCAGCCGGCAGTGCGCCGAGCGCACGCTCCATGCACCCTGCATGTTCGAGTTCGTCTATCTGGCGCGTCCCGATTCCGTGATGGACGGCATATCGGTGTACGAGACGCGGGCCAAGATGGGCGACTACCTGGCCGACAAGATCCGCCTGACCATGCCGCATCTGGCGATCGATGCGGTGATCCCGATTCCCGATTCGAGTCGTCACTCGGCCATGGAGCTGGCGGCGCGCCTGAACCTTCCCTATCGCGAGGGCTTCGTCAAGAATCGCTACATCGGGCGTACCTTCATCATGCCCGGCCAGGCGACGAGGCGGAAATCCGTGCGGCAGAAGCTCAACGCCATCAGCCAGGAGTTCAAGGGGCGCAACGTGCTGCTGGTCGACGATTCCATCGTGCGCGGCACCACCAGCCGCGAGATCATCATGATGGCGCGCGAGGCCGGCGCGAAGAAGGTCTATTTCGCCTCCGCCTCGCCGCCGGTGCGCTTCGCCAACGTCTATGGCATCGACATGCCGACGCGCAGCGAACTGATCGCCGCCTTTCGCAACGACGACGAAATCTGCCGCGAGATCGGAGCCGATGCGCTGATCTACCAGGATCTGGACGCCCTCAAGGCCGCGGTGCGCTCGGTCAATCCGACGGTGACCCAGTTCGAGACTTCCTGTTTCGACGGCCAGTACATCACCGGCGACGTCAGCGCCGCCTATCTGCAGAGCATGGAGGACAAGCGTTCCCGGACCCCGCTGCCGCTGCCGGACGACCAGGACGGCTTCGACGGGCAGGATGGCGAACAGCTCGACCTGAATCTGGTGCAGGCGGGATGAGCGTTCTGGACACCGATCCTGACAAGGCAGGCTGGTCTTTCGAGACCCTCGCCGTGCGCGCCGGTCAGGAGCGCAGCCAGTTCGGCGAGCATTCGGAGGCGCTCTACCTCACCTCGAGCTTCGTCTTTGCCAGCGCGGCACAGGCGGCGGCACGCTTTTCCGGCGAGGAGCCGGGCAATGTCTACGCGCGCTTCACCAACCCGACCGTCACCACCATGCAGGAACGGCTGGCGGCGCTTGAGGGTGCAGAGGCCTGCGTCGCCACCGCCACCGGCATGGCGGCGATCCTGTCCACCGTGATGGCGCTGATGAAGGCGGGCGAACACATCGTCGCCTCGCGCAGCATCTTCGGCGCTACGCAGCAACTGTTCGGCAACATATTGCCGCGCTTCGGCGTCGAGACCAGTTTCGTCGACAAGGGAAGCATCGAGGCATTTCGCGCGGCGCTGCGCCCGACCACGCGGCTGGTCTTCATCGAGACACCGTCCAACCCCCTGACCGAAGTCTTCGACATCGCGGCCCTGGCCGACGTTGCCCACACCGCGGGCGCGCTGCTGGTGGTCGATAACTGCTTCTGCACGCCGGCATTGCAGCGGCCGCTCGAGTTGGGCGCCGACCTGGTGATTCATTCCGCGACCAAGTACCTGGACGGGCAGGGCCGCGTGCTGGGCGGCGCCGTCTGCGGCGTCCGTGCGCTGACCGACGAAGTCTTCAAGTTTCTGCGTACCGCCGGGCCGACGCTCTCGCCGTTCAATGCATGGGTAATTCTCAAGGGGCTGGAAACCCTGTCGGTGCGAATGAAGGCACAGTCGGCAAATGCCCTCGAACTCGCGCAGTGGCTGGAAGCGCAGCCGCAGGTCGCTCGCGTGTATTACCCCGGGCTCGCTTCACATCCGCAACACGCGCTGGCAATGCGGCAGCAGGCCAGCGGCGGCGCCATCGTGTCCTTCGAGGTCAAGGGCGAGCGTGCAGCGGCATGGCGCGTGGTGGACAACTGCCGCCTGCTGTCGATTACCGCGAATCTGGGCGACACCAAGACCACCATCACGCATCCGGCCTCGACCACGCACGGTCGGATTACGGCCGAAGCGCGGGCCGCCTCGGGCATAGGCGAAGGTTTGTTGCGGATTGCCGTCGGACTGGAAAGCCCGGCCGATCTGAAGGCCGATCTGGCGCGGGGGCTGCGTTAGGTCGACAGGTTGATGCGGCGGATGCCTGCCGCGTCGATTTCCAGCGCATCGCCGCGCCCGGTATCCCAATCGGAAAGCACCCAGCGTTCGGCGCTGCCGGACGCCAACTGAATCACCTCGTGTCCGGGGCGGTGCGTGTGACCGTGGATCAGGCGGGTGCAACCGTGAGCCGTCAGCGCCTCGCGGATCGCGGCGCCGTTGGCATCCATGATCGCGGCCGTCTTGCCCTGCATTGCCTCTGCGCTGCGGCGTCGGAGGCTCGCCACCTCGGCGCGGCGCTCGGGCAGGGGGCGGGCCAGAAAATCCGCCTGCCATTGCTGCGAGCGAACCATGCGCCGGAACTCCTGGTAGGGAAGGTCGTCGATGCAGACGGTATCGCCATGCATCAGCAAGGTTGGCGTACCGCCAGCGCCGACTTTCTCAGTCTCGCTGAGCAGGCGCATCCCGGCCGCCGCGGCGAAGGTCTCGCCGATCAGGAAATCGCGGTTGCCGGCGATGAAGAAGATGCGCGTGCCCCGATCCGCCAGATCGCGCAGCAGTTTGCACACCCGCGCATTGAAAGGATCACCGAGATCGTCGTCGCCGATCCAGTACTCGAACAGGTCGCCGAGGATGAACAGCGTCTCGACCCTGGCGGCTGCCGTAGCGGCGAGAAAGTCGGCGAAGCGCTGGGTCAGATCGGGCCGTTCGGCCCGCAGGTGCAGGTCGGAAACGAAGCGGGCAGTTCCGGCGATGGTCAGCATGGAACCGCCGCTGGATCAGATTACTTCCGCGCGCTCGATGACGACGTCGTTTGCAGGCACGTTCTGGTGGAAGCCCTTGTTGGCTGTTTTCACCGCCTTGATCTTGTCCACGATATCCTTGCCTTCGACGACACGACCGAATACGCAATAGCCCCAGCCGTCCTGGCATTTGTCGTTGTCGAGGAAGTCGTTGTCGCCGACATTGATGAAGAACTGCGCGGTGGCCGAATGCGGGTCGCTGGTGCGCGCCATGGCGACGGTGTAGCGCTCGTTCCTGAGGCCGTTCCTGGCTTCGTTCTCGATCGGCGCCTTGACCGGTTTCTGGTCCATGCCCGGCTCGAAGCCGCCGCCCTGGATCATGAAGCCATCGATCACGCGATGGAAAATCGTATTGTCGTAGTGGCCGGCTTCAACATAGGCAATGAAGTTGGCGACGCTCTTGGGAGCCTTCTCGGCATCGAGTTCGAGCGTGATGACGCCGTGGTTGGTGGTGAGCTTGATCATGACGTTTGTCCTGTGTGAATTATTTCTTGGTCGGCAGCAGCTTGACGGATTCGATGAGAACCGGCGTGGTCGGCACGTTCTGGTGGGGCCCGGCATTGGCGGTCGGCACCGTGGCGATCTTCTGCACTATGTCGAGGCCTTGCACCACCTTGCCGAATACGGCGTAGCCCCAGCCGTCGCGGCCCGGGTAATCGAGAAAGCTGTTGTCCTTGAGGTTGATGAAGAACTGCGCGCTGGCGGAGTGCGGATCGCCGGTGCGCGCCATGGCCAATGTGCCGGTTTCGTTCTTCAGGCCATTCTTGGCTTCATTCTGGATCTGCGCGCGCGTTTCCTTCTGTTTCATGTCCGGCGTGAAGCCGCCGCCCTGGATCATGAAGCCCGGGATCACGCGATGGAACACGGTGCCGTTGAAGAAGCCGTCCTTGGCGTACTGCAGAAAGTTCTCCACCGTCTTCGGTGCCTTGTCCTGGTACAACTCGATGATCAGAGTGCCCTGCGAGGTTTTCAGCTCGAGCTGCGGGTTGGCGGCATGAGCGGCGATGCTGAACAGAAGCGCGAAAGCGAGCAGAAACAGGCGATACATGGAACCTCCGGAAAAACGGGTGAGGGAAATGGTGACTCAGCCAGCGAAAGAGGCCGCCTTACGCGGCGCCTTCGAAGACGATTTTCCAGCGGCCGCCTTCCTTGATCCAGTACTGACGTTTTTTCATCTGGCTGGAAAGGTTGCTGGAGCGGTAATCCTGCTCGAAGGTGACGACGACGTATTCTTCCTTGCCGGGATTGCGGAACATGCTGATATTGCCGGTATCGACCTTGATCCAGCTCTTGGCCGCGTTGACCTTGCGCTTCTGTTCGATCCAGCCCTGATAGCCCTGCCCGTCGGAATGGAACTTGTGCGAGTAGTGCCGCGCGTAGTGCTCGATGTTGCGGCTCTCCCAGTCCTGCCGCCATTCCTCGACATTCTTGAGCAGTGACGTGCGTTCGCTCTGCCAATCGTCGAGCGACAGCCATTCGATGCTGTTGCTGATGATCACCGGGGTCAGGCCTATCTGCAGGCTTTTCGACAGCGTATCGAGATCCTGGTTGGCCAGAACCACGCAGCCGTCGGAGGCCCTGGGCGGGCGCGAGAAGGTGTCGGACGGCGTGCCGTGCAGCCAGATGCCGTGGCCGTTGCGCCCCTGGCGCTTGTCCCAGTCGTTGGGATAGTTGATCGGGAAGGCGCCGCTGCCGTAAAAGTCGGTCAGCTTCTGCCGCGGCAGGCTGGAGGTGACGTGATAGACGCCGATCGGCGTCTTCTTGTCGCCCTCTCTGGCCTTGTCGGAACCGAGCTTGCCCTGCGAGATGTAGTAGTCGGCGACGAACCGCGGCGTGCCGTTGTCATTCTGGTAAAGATAGAGGCGGGACTTCTGCGTATCCACCACCACCGCGTGCTTCTGTTCCGGATGCATCTGCAGCAGATACCGCGGTACATAGTCGGCCGGCGGCTTGGTGCGGTAGCCCTTGAGGCGGACGATGGCTTCGTCGCGCAGATCGGCGATCTTTTCCCCCGCCCCCGCTCCAGCTCCGCCGCCTTCGCCAAAGGACATCAGGGGGCGGGAGCGCGCCAGCAACAGGTCGCCCTGGACCAGATGCGCCAGACGGAAATTGGGATAGGCCTTGATCAGCATGTCGGTCTGCTGCATGGCGACTTCAAGCCGGTTGGCTTCGATGGCATCGAATACTTTTGCCAGTAGCGGCTCCGGCCCCGAATCGGTATAGCTCGCCGCGACGGCGCCCGTGCCGGCAGTCTTCTTGAGATGCTTGGGTGCCTTGCCCGCAGCATTGGACGCGCCTGCAGCAAGCAGCAGGCTGCAGGCGGCAATGACTGTCAGGAGGCGCAACGGGTGGCGCATCAGCTACCGACCCGCTCCTGCAGGATCTGCCACTTGCCGTCGCGCTTGCCCATCAACAGCGTCTTGTTGCTGGATGTCTTCAGCGAAGCCGACTTGTAATGCTGACGGAACTTCACTGTCGCGGTGTCGCCATCGACGCTTATGCGCAGGTTTTCGTAGCTGACCTGGATTGCCCCCGGCTTGGCGATGCGTTTCTGGCGCTCGGCATCCCACGCCGAACGCGATTCGCCGGCCGGGGTCTTGAAGTCGCGGGCATAGGTCGCGAGGTAGGCCTTTACGTCCTTGCGCGACCAGGCAGCAGCCCACAGGTCGATGGCATTGGTGATCTCGGCATTGGGATCGCCTGCGGCTTTTGCCGCAGCGGGCTTGGGCGCTTCGGCGGGCTTGGCCGACACGGCCGCGGGCGCTGCGGCTACCGGGGCGGCAGCGACAGGGGTGGGTGCGGCTTTGGGTGCTTCGGCGAGCTTGACGGGTTCGGCCGGGCGCGCATCGCCTATCGGTTTGGTGGTCTTGCCGGGACGGCTGGCGGTGCCCATCAGATCGCGAATCAGGGCCAGCTTGTTCTGCGCGCTGGAATTCGATGAATCAATCTGCAGCGCCTTGTCATAAGCCTGACTGGCGAGTCGCGCGTAAATGTCGCCGAGGTTCTCGTGGGCGGTCGCGTAGGACGGATGGGTGCGGATGGCCATTTCCAGCGCCTGCTTGGCCTTGTCATACTGTTTCTGCTGGGCGTAGATGACGGCGAGGTTGTTGTAGGGTTCAGGCAGTTCCGGGTAATCCTCGGTCAGTTTGGTAAACATCACGATGGCCTCGTTGGGCTTGTTCATCTCGGTCAGCACGATGCCCTTGAGAAAGCGCCCCTGCGCATCCTTGGGCTTGGCAGCAAGATACTTGTCGACCTGTTCCAGCGCCTGGGCATGCTGCCCCTGCTTGATCTGCTTGCTGATGTCCTGCAGCGCGTCGGCATGGACGGCCGGTGCCAGTGCCAGGAGCGTGACGGAAAGGGCTGATGCCAGTAGGCGTGCGGCGGTGAGGCGGATTTGGGTCATGGTATATACTTCTCGTTGACGGTTGCCCGAAAATGAATTTAGTTACGGCCGCTGCGCTTAACGCCGATGAAGCTGGCGTTAGCCTGCTCTGAAACTGCGTCTTCGCGGGGACAAACCATGCGGGATTCAGCGGTGGATTCTACCAAGAAGCCCGCACTCCCTACAACCTGACCGCGTTTGATCGATGGCCCGATAATGTCGGCCTTTCGTGTCCATTTTTCTGCTTACCCCGGCATTTAGACGATTTCCCCCATGTTGAAGCTCTACAACACCCTGGCCCGCGAGAAGCAGGTCTTCGTTCCTATCGAGCCCGGGCGTGTCAGCATGTATGTCTGCGGCATGACGGTTTATGACTTTTGTCATCTAGGGCACGCTCGCGTCATGGTGGTGTTCGACTTGGTGGCGCGCTGGCTCCGGGCCAGCGGTTACGCCTTGACCTATGTGCGCAATATCACCGATATCGACGACAAGATCATCCGCCGCGCGCAGGAGAACGGCGAGACGATCCGGCAGTTGACCGACCGCTTCATTGCCGCCATGAACGAAGACGCGGCGGCGCTGGGGGTGTTGCGCCCGGACGCGGAGCCACGCGCTACCGACTATGTACCGCAGATGCTGGACATGATCGGCACGCTGGAAAAGAACGGTTACGCCTATGTCGCGGGGAGCGACGACGTCTGCTACTCGGTGCGCAAGTTCGAAGGCTACGGAAAGCTTTCCGGCAAGTCGCTGGAAGATCTGCGTGCCGGCGAACGCGTCGATGTCATGGCCGGCAAGCACGATCCGCTCGATTTCGTGCTGTGGAAGCACGCCCGGGATGACGAGCCTGCCGAAGTGAAGTGGGATTCGCCCTGGGGACCGGGGCGCCCGGGCTGGCATATCGAATGCTCGGCCATGGGATCGCGGTTGCTCGGCAAGCATTTCGACATCCACGGCGGCGGCCAGGATCTGCAGTTTCCGCACCACGAAAACGAGATCGCGCAATCGGAAGGTGCCCATCAGTGCCAGTTCGTCAATTACTGGATGCACAACGGTTTCGTCCGCGTCGATGACGAGAAGATGTCGAAGTCGCTGGGCAACTTCTTCACCATCCGCGAGGTGCTGAAAAAGTATGACGCCGAAGTGGTGCGCTTCTTCATCCTGCGTGCGCACTACCGCAGTCCGCTCAACTATTCCGATGTCCACCTCGACGATGCGCGGCAGGCACTGACTCGGCTTTACACGGCACTCAAGGGCGTCGACGGCGAAGCGGAAGTGGATTGGAACGAGCCGCATGCGGTGCGCTTCAAGGCCGCGCTGGATGACGACTTCGGCACGCCGGAAGCGATGGCGGTGTTGTTCGATCTGGCGACGCTGGTGAATCGCGGCGAACCGGCGCTGGCCTCGCAACTCAAGGCGCTGGGCAACGTGCTGGGCCTGCTGCAGCGCGACCCGCAAAGCTTCCTGCAGGCAGCGCCTGCAGGCGGCCTGAGCAACGAAGAGATCGAAGCAAAAGTCGGCGCTCGCAGCACGGCGAAGAAGGCGAAGAATTTTGTCGAGTCCGACCGCATTCGCGATGAACTGAAGGCGGCCGGCATCGTGCTGGAGGATGGATCGCAGGGGACCACCTGGCGTAGAGCCTGATCGTGTGATGGCGCCCGGCTTGCCCGGCGATCATGCGATATGAGAAGGCTTGCGTGTGCCGGTGCTCCCAACTGCTACCATTCGGTCATGATCGAATGGACTCCGGCACTCAGCACAGGCGTTCCGCTGCTCGACGAGCAGCACAAGGCGATTTTCCAGTGGCTTGCCGAACTGGAAAGTGCCGCTGTCGATGAGCGCACGCTTTTCGGCGTTTACGCGCTGACCCGGTTGAAACACTACATGCGGGAGCACTTCGCGGCAGAGGAAGCCCTGATGAAGGCAGCGGAGTATCCCGGTCTGGGCGCACACATGGCGGAGCATGCCAAGTTTCGCGCCAAGCTGGGGGAGCTCCAGATCAAGTCGATCGGAGAGGACATTTCAGCGGATACCGTGGAATTCCTCGTGGATTGGCTCACCAATCACATCGCCAAGACCGACATGGCGTATGTGCCCTATCTGAGCTCATAGCCTGTTCAACGGCGTCTCGTCCGGTTCTGCGATGATTCATTCCGCCGAACTGAAAGAGCTTGGCCGGGCGGATCTCAGCCGCCGAAGAAATCCTTGACCCGGTCCAGCCAGCCTTGTGCGCGCGGACTGTGGCGCTGGGCGTTGCCCTGACTGATCTGCTCGAATTCCTGCAATAGTTCCTTCTGCCGCTCGGTGAGGCTGACCGGGGTTTCCAGCACGACATGGCAGAGCAGGTCGCCCCGGCTCGATGAGCGGACGCCCTTGATGCCTTTGCCGCGCAGGCGGAATACCTTGCCGGTCTGCGTTTCGGCGGGGATCTTGAGCTTGGCGACGCCGTCCAGCGTGGGAATCTCGATTTCGCCACCGAGCGCCGCTGTGGCGTAGCTGACCGGCATCTCGCAATGCAGGTCGTCGTGGTCGCGCTGGAACACTGCGTGGGCCTTGAGGTGAATCTGAACGTAGAGGTCGCCCGGCGGGCCTCCGTTGACGCCATGTTCACCCTCGCCGGTGAGGCGAATCCGATCGCCTTCGTCTATCCCCGGCGGAATCTTGACCGACAGGGTCTTGTGTTCCTTGACGCGGCCCGAGCCGTGGCAGGTGCCGCAGGGGTCGGGAATGTAGCGACCGGTGCCGTGGCACTTCGGGCAGGTTTGCTGGATCGAGAAGAAGCCTTGCTGCATGCGTACCTGGCCGTGGCCGCCGCAGGTCGGGCAGGTCTTCGGCTCGGTACCTTTCTTGGCGCCGCTGCCGTCGCAGGTTTCGCATTCGGCCATGGTCGGAATGCGAATGCGGGTTTCGGTGCCGCGCGCGGCTTCTTCGAGCGAGACTTCGAGGTTGTATCGCAGGTCGGCGCCGCGATAGACGTTGGAACGGCCGCCGCGCTGGCCGCCACCGCCGAAGATGTCGCCGAAGATGTCGGAAAAGGCATCGGCAAAGCCGCCCGCGCCGCCCTGGCCGCCCGCCTGCGGGTCCACTCCGGCATGGCCGTACTGGTCATAGGCAGGGCGTTTCTGCGGGTCGGAGAGGACTTCGTAGGCTTCCTTGGCCTCTTTGAACTGATCCTCGGATTTCGGGTTGTCCGGATTGCGGTCCGGATGGTGCTTCATGGCCAGCTTGCGGTAGGCCTTCTTGATGTCCTCATCCGAGGCGTCGCGATTGACGCCGAGGACTTCGTAGTAGTCGCGCTTCTTTGCCATGTCAGATCATTCCAGAGCCATTACGTGCATCGGCCGGATTGAGGGGCGCGTCGTTTGCGCCCCTCGAATCCGGCCAGTTAAACCGGCGCTTCGCGCCGTGTTTAAGCCTTCTTGTCTTTCACTTCGGTGAACTCTGCATCGACCACGTCGCCGTCGTCCTTCTTCGCCTCGCCACCGGCGCTGGCCCCTGCCGCACCGCCTGCACCTGCGGCACCGGCCGCGCCCTGCGCGTCACCGTAGATCTTCTCGCCGAGCTTCTGCGAAGCCTTGGCCAATGCTTCGGTCTTGGCTTCGATGGCGGCCTTGTCGCCTTCCTTCATCACGTCTTCGGCTTCCTTGATCGCGGATTCGATGCCGGCCTTTTCGTCGGCACCGAGCTTGTCGCCATGCTCGGAGAGCGCCTTCTTGATCGAGTGCACCATGGCGTCGCACTGGTTGCGCGCGTCGACCAGCTCGCGGGCCTTGTGGTCTTCCTCGGCGTGGGATTCCGCGTCCTTCACCATGTTCTGGATCTCGGTTTCGGACAGGCCGGAGTTGGCCTTGATGGTGATCTTGTTTTCCTTGCCAGTACCCTTGTCCTTGGCCGAAACGTGCAGGATGCCGTTGGCGTCGATGTCGAAGGTGACCTCATGTCGGACAGGTTGAACTGGCCCAGGCTCTTGTTGCCGCTGGCCATTTCGCGCTCGCCCTGCATGACGTGGATGGTCACGGCGCTCTGGTTGTCGTCGGCAGTGGAGAAGGTCTGGGCCGCTTTGGTCGGGATCGTGGTGTTCTTCTTGATCAGCTTGGTCATGACGCCGCCCAGGGTTTCGATGCCGAGGGAAAGCGGGGTGACGTCGAGCAGCAGCACGTCCTTGACTTCGCCCTGCAGCACGCCGCCCTGGATCGAGGCGCCGACCGCGACGGCCTCGTCGGGGTTGACGTCGCGACGGGGTTCCTTGGCGAAGAATTCCTTGACCTTCTCCTGCACCTTGGGCATCCGGGTCATGCCGCCGACCAGGATCACGTCGGTGAGGTCCGAGACCTTGACGCCGGCATCCTTGATGGCGATGCGGCAAGGCTCGATGGTGCGTTCGATCAGGTCTTCGACCAGCGATTCGTATTTGGCGCGGGTCAGCTTCATCGCCAGGTGCTTCGGACCGCTGGCATCGGCCGTGATGTAGGGCAAGTTGAATTCGGTCTGCTGGGCGGAGGACAGCTCGATCTTGGCCTTTTCTGCGGCTTCCTTGAGACGCTGCAGGGCCAGCACGTCGTTCTTCAGATCGACGCCCTGTTCCTTCTTGAACTCGGTCACCACGTAGTCGATCAGGCGCTGGTCGAAGTCCTCGCCGCCGAGGAAGGTGTCGCCGTTGGTCGACAACACTTCGAACTGGTGCTCGCCGTCGAGTTCGGCGATCTCGATGATCGAAATGTCGAAGGTGCCGCCGCCGAGGTCATACACGGCAATCTTGCGGTCGCCTTCCTGCTTGTCCATGCCGAAGGCCAGCGCGGCTGCGGTCGGCTCGTTGATGATGCGCTTGACGTCGAGGCCGGCAATCCGGCCGGCGTCCTTGGTGGCCTGGCGCTGGCTGTCGTTGAAATAGGCGGGCACGGTGATCACGGCCTCGGTGACTTCCTCGCCGAGGTAATCTTCCGCGGTTTTCTTCATCTTGCGCAGCACTTCGGCGGACAC
The DNA here is from genome assembly GCA_006218025.1 of Rhodocyclaceae bacterium. Taxonomy (GTDB): domain Bacteria; phylum Pseudomonadota; class Gammaproteobacteria; order Burkholderiales; family Rhodocyclaceae; genus Sulfuritalea. The sequence goes on from VBWA01000017.1 coordinate 43,222, forward strand.
CTGCGGCGGCGCCATCTTGCTGCCGCGCACCTCGACCCAGGCGTCGCCGTTGTCGGCCTTGACGATCTTGAAGGGCATCATGTTGATGTCCTTCTGCACCTCCTTCTCTTCGAAGCGGCGGCCGATCAGGCGCTTGACTGCGAACAGGGTGTTCTTGGCATTGGTCACCGCCTGGCGCTTGGCCGCGGCGCCGCAGAGGATTTCGCCGTCTTCCGCGTAGGCGACGATGGACGGCGTGGTGCGCGCGCCTTCCGCGTTTTCAATGACCTTGGGCTTGCCGCCTTCCATGATGGAGACGCAGCTGTTGGTGGTGCCGAGGTCGATGCCGATGATCTTGCCCATGATTTTTCCTTTAAAAATGTTGCTCGCCGGGAATGTCCTGCAGCGAATCTCTATGCCTGATATGGGGGTATTGCGGGTTGCTTCAAGCCTTGGCCTTCGAAACCACCACCAGCGCGGGGCGAATCACGCGTCCATGCAGGGCGTAGCCCTTCTGCAGGACGCTGAGCACGGTATTGGCCTCGGTGGCGGCGTCGGGCGCTTCGATCTGGCTGATGGCCTGGTGCTGGTGCGGATCGAACTTTTCGCCGAGCGGGTTGATCTCGGTCAGGCCGGATTTTTCGAAGGCCGCCATCAACTGGCGTAGCGTCAGTTCGACACCCTCCTTGAGGTGTTCGGCGCTCTGGTTGTCGCTGGCCAGCGCGGCTTCGAGGCTGTCCTTGACCGCCAGCATTTCGCCGGAGAACTTCTCGACGGCGAATTTGCCGGCCTTGCCGATGTCTTCCTGTGCGCGACGCCGCACGTTCTCGGTCTCGGCCTTGGCGCGCAGCCAGGCATCGTGATGCTCGGCAGCCTTGAGTTCGGCGGCCTTGAGCATTTCTTCAGGGCTGGGCATTACTGTGGCGTCAGAAGTCGGCGCTGGTGATACGGCGGCATCGACCGTCTGGCCGGAGTCCGGCAAAGCCTGGTTGTCCGGGGTGGGGCTGGAGGTGCTTGAATTGTCCTGCATGGGTCGGGCTCCTGAAGAAACCCGACGCATATGAGGGTGAATCCGGGAGCTTCAAGCTCCCTTGAACAATTTATTTGAACTCCGGGGAAATTCTAGGAGTGGCTGCGAACCCAGCGTATCAGGCTGGCGGCATCCATCGCGCCGGCCTGGCGCGCGACTTCGCGACCATTGCGGAACAGGGCCAGCGTCGGAATCGAGCGAATGCCAAAGCGGGCCGCGAGCTGTTGTTCTTCCTCGGTGTTCACTTTCGCCAGACGGAATCCCGGCTCGAGCTGTTTCGCCGCCTGCGCGAAGGCCGGCGCCATGGTGCGGCAGGGACCGCACCATGGCGCCCAGAAATCCACCAGCAGGGGAATGTCGGAACGCCCCATGTGGGCATCGAAATTCGCCGCCCCGAGTTCCACCGGCTCGCCGCTGAACAGGCGGGCCTTGCACTTGCCGCAGGTGCCGCCATCGGCGAGCCGTTCGGCGGGAACGCGGTTGGCCGCGTGGCAGTGGGGGCAAACGACAATCAGGGGCTCGGACATGATGCACTCCATATATCAGGTCCTACTGATATATGGGTGTAGCGGCCGACTTCAAGCGAACGCTCAGGTCTTTGCGCCCAATGTCTTTGCGCGCGTCGCGGCTGCCGTATCGGATTGAGCCGAAACCGGCCAGCCTGAGAGATGCGTCGAAACCAGATCGCGCAGCGCTGCGATCCAGTCGGGTCGTTCGTTCACGCAGGGGATGTAGTGAAATTCCGAGCCGCCGGACGACAGGAACGCCGCCTTGCATTCCATCGCGATTTCTTCCAGTGTTTCCAGACAATCGGCAACGAAACCGGGGCAGACGACATCGACCCGCGCCACACCTTGCCGCGCTAGCGTTTCCAGCGTCGGCTGGGTATAGGGCTGCAGCCACTCGGCTTTGCCAAAACGCGACTGGAAGGTGATCAGATAGTGGTCCGGGTCGAGCTCCAGGGCCTCCGCCAGCAGACGTCCGGTCTTCTGGCACTCGCAATAATAAGGATCGCCCAGATCCAGCGAGCGGCGCGGCAGGCCATGAAAACTCATCACCAGCCGCGCGTTTTCGTCCAGGCGGCCATTGACCTGCCAGTGTTCCCTGACGCTGGCGGCCAGGGCCGCGATATAGCCCGGGTGGTCGTGAAAGCGTTTGATGAAGCGGAATTCCAGCGGATTGCGGCTGCGCTTGATCCAGTCGGCCACGTCATCCATCACGCTGGCGGTGGAGCTGGCCGCGTATTGCGGGTAGAGCGGCACGACCAGCACACGCTCGACACCATCGCGCTTGAACTGGTCGAGGACGCTGCCGATCGAGGGCTGACCGTAGCGCATGGCCCACGCCACCGCGAGGTCCGGAGTGCCGGCTTCCCCCAGCCAGCCCTTGAGCAGCTTGGCCTGACGTTCGGTATGGACCTTCAGCGGCGAGCCGTCCAGCATCCAGATTTTGGCGTACTTGACTGCCGACTTGGCCGGCCGCAGGTTGAGGATGATGCCGTTGAGGATCAGCCACCAGACCGGGCGCGGAATTTCGACGACGCGCGGATCCCAGAGAAACTGCTTGAGATAGGGGCGCAGTGCCGCCGCTGTGGGTGCTTCCGGAGTGCCGAGGTTCACCAGCAGGACGGCGGTGCGGCGCGGCGCACCGTGCTGTGGCGCGGGTTCGGGAGCGTAGCGGGGCATCAGGGTGTCGAGAGAGCTGACGAGAGGAGCTTGGCCGTGATATCCACGATGGGAATCACGCGTTCGTAGGCCATGCGCGTCGGACCGATGACGCCAATGGTGCCGACGATCTGGCCGTCCACCTCGTAGGGTGCGGCGACCACGCTGCACTCGTCCAGCGGCGCGATGCCGGATTCGCCGCCGATGAAGACCTGCACCCCTTCGGCTCGGCTGGAGAGTTCCAGCAACTGGGCGAGACCGGTGCGTTGCTCGAACAGATCGAACAGGCGGCGCAGGCGCGTCATGTTGGACGAGAGGTCCTCGACGCCGAGCAGGTTCTTCTCGCCGCTGATGACGTATTGCGTCGAGGTGTCGGCAATGGCCAGATTGCTGGCGTCCAGTGCGGCCGTCATCAGTTCGCCCATGTCGGCGCGCAACTGTCGCAGCTCTTCCACCACACGCGCGCGCACCTGATCGAAATCGAGACCGAGGCAGTTCTGGTTCAGGTAGTTGGCCGCCTCGATCAGCTCGGATGGACTGTAGTTGCGCTGGGTGAACAGGATGCGGTTCTGCACGTCGCCGTCGGCGGTGACGATGATCAGCAGGACGCGCTTGTCCGACAGGCTGAGGAACTCGATCTGGCGGATGCGCGGCTGCTGGCGCCGCGGCGCGACGACCACGCCGGCGAAGGCGGTGAGTTGCGACAGCAGTTGCGAGGCATGGCTGATCACCAGCTGCGGCTGATCGGGCTGGATGGCTTCCTGGATTTCCGACAGTTCGCTGCCTTGCAGGGGCTTCACCGTCAGCAGGGAATCGACGAACAGCCGGTAGCCCAAGGGCGTCGGCACGCGTCCGGCCGACGTGTGGGGACTGGCGATGAAGCCCATTTCCTCCAGATCCGACATGACGTTGCGGATCGTCGCCGGAGAGAGTTCCAGGCCGGAGTATTTCGAGAGCGTACGCGAGCCGACGGGCTGGCCTTCGGCGATATAGCGTTCGATCAGGGTTTTCAGCAGGGTTTGCGCGCGATAGTCCAGCATGGCTTGATTTTAGAGCCAAATGCACCCAAAAAAAGCCGGCGCAAATTGTGGTCTAATCAATATGATGAGCTCTGCATTTCGTACCGTCGCCCTGATCGGCAAATACCAGAGTCGGGAAATCGCCGAATCGCTGCTGTCGCTCGTCGCTTTCCTGCGCGAACGAGGCGTCGAGGTACTGGTGGAAGAGAGCACGGCGACGGCGGTCGGGGTCGGCGGCTATGCGGTGGCCAGCTATGAAGCGATCGGCGCCCGCGCCGAACTGGCAGTGATTCTCGGCGGCGACGGCACCATGCTCAATGCGGCACGGCACCTGGCTCGGTTCGAAGTGCCGCTGGTCGGCATCAACCAGGGCCGGCTCGGCTTCATGACCGATATCGCGCTGGGGGCGATGCTCGAAAGCATCACGGCCCTGCTCGACGGTAAGTTTTCGCGCGAGCAAAGGTTTCTGCTCAACGCCGAAGTCCTGCGTGACGGCGAAGTGACGTTCCGGACGCTGGCGCTGAACGACGTGGTGGTCAACAAAGGCGATATCGGCCGCATGATCGAACTTGAAGTAAAGGTCAACGGCGAACTAATCCACGTCCTGCGCGCCGATGGCATGATCGTGGCAACGCCTACCGGGTCGACCGCCTATGCGCTTTCCGCCAACGGGCCGATTCTCCATCCCTCGGTGCCCGGCATCGCCATCGTGCCGCTGTGTCCGCATGCACTCACGAATCGACCGATTACCGTCAGCGACAGCAGCATGATCGATATTGCCTTGCTGCCGCCGCACGACGCACGCGTTCACTTCGATGGCCAGACGCGCTATGAAGCCCGCGCCGGAGACGTCGTGCGGATTGCGCGTTCGCGCTACAACCTCACCTTGCTGCATCCGCCGGGTTACAGCTATTTCGCCATGCTGCGGGAAAAGCTGCACTGGAGCTCGACTCCCCGCCATTAACAAATGCTGCTGCGCCTGATCATCCGCGATTTTGTCATTGTCGACCGCCTCGAACTCGAGTTCGACGTCGGTTTCGGCGCCCTGACCGGCGAGACCGGCGCCGGCAAGTCGATCCTGGTCGATGCGCTGTCGCTGGCCCTGGGCGAGCGCGCGGATGCCACCGTGGTGCGCAATGGCACCGAGCGGGCCGAGATTTCCGCCGAGTTCGATGTCACGCCCGGCAGCGCACTCGAAGCCTGGCTGCAGGCCAACGATTACGACACCGACGCTTGTCTTTTGCGGCGGGTGATCGACGATACTGGCCGGTCCCGCGCCTATATCAACGGCACCGCGGCAACGCTCGGACAGATGCGCGAAGTGGCCGACTTTCTGGCCGACATTCACGGCCAGAATGCCCATCATTCCCTGTTGCGCAGCGACGCCCAGCGCGACTTGCTCGACACTCATGCCGGGGCGCAGGCGCCGGCCCGCGAGGTCGCCGTTGCCTACGGTGCGTGGCGCGCGGCGCGCGAGGCGCGCCAGGCTGCCGAGAAGGATGTCGAGGCCACGGTGCGCGAGCGCGAACTGCTCGAGTGGCAGGTGAAGGAGCTTGTCGCCCTCGGATTCGATGCTGCCGAGTGGCAGGAAACCGAACAGGAACAGCGCCGGCTGGGCAATGCCAATGCCCTGCTGGAAGGTGCAAGCGCCGCGCTGGCCGCGTTGGAAGAGGGCGAGGCGGCAAGTTTGCCCGTGCTCCAGCATGCCGGGGCGCGGCTGACGGAATTGACCGGCTTCGATCCGGCGCTGAGCGACGCGGCACAGTTGTTCGAGACGGCGCTGATCCAGCTCGAAGAGTCGGCGCTGGCGCTACGGCGATATCAGGACCGCCTGGAGCTCGATCCGGCGCGGTTGAACGAACTCGACAACCGCATCAATGCGGTGACGCAGATGGCGCGCAAGCATCGCGTCACGCCGGAGGAATTGCCCGGCCTGCTGCAGGGTTTGCAGGCCCGCCTGGCCGAACTCACGCTGCGTGCTGATCCGGCCGCGCTGGCCGAGCGGGAAGCCAAGACGGAAGCGGCCTTCCGTCAGGTGGCGAAGCAGCTTTCGGCCATGCGCACGAAGACCGCGAAGGCCTTGTCCAAGGCCGTGACGGCCGGCATGCAGGAATTGGCGATGGCCGGCGGGCGCTTCGAAATTGCGCTGGAATCCTTGCCTGAAGGCGCCTCCAGTGGACTGGAGAGTATCGAATTTCTGGTCTCGGCCAATGCCGGCCAGCCCTTGCGCGCGCTGGCCAAGGTGGCCTCCGGCGGCGAGTTGTCGCGCATCGGCCTGGCCTTGCAGGTCATTGCCAGCCAGGCGAATCCGGCCGGCACACTGATTTTTGACGAAGTCGATGTCGGCATCGGCGGCCGCGTCGCCGAGATCGTCGGCCGCATGCTGCGCGAACTGGGCAAGAGCCGCCAGGTGCTCTGCGTCACCCATCTGCCGCAGGTGGCGGCGCAGGCCGACTGGCAATGGTCGATCGCCAAGCAAACCCGTGACGGCGCAACGACGTCTTCGGTCAGCGTACTCGACCCGGAAGCCAGGGTCGGCGAGATCGCGCGCATGCTCGGAGGTGAGAAAATTACCGAAACCACCCGCCGCCATGCGGCGGAAATGCTGGGCCTAGACTAAGCGCGGTGCCCCGAGCATCGTCACGATGCCGGTGGCGATGAATACGGCGGCAGCGATCCAGCGGATGACGTTGAGCGGCAGACGCTTTGCCAGCTTTTCGCCGACGATGACGGCCGGCACATTGGCCAGCATCATGCCCAGAGTGGTGCCCATCACCACAGCAATCAACGCGCCCTGAAACTGAGCTGCCAGCGCCACCGTGGCGAACTGCGTCTTGTCACCCATTTCGGCAATGAAGAAGGCGATGGTGGTGGTGACGAAGGCGCCTGCAGGATGAATTTTCGGGTCTTCGTCGAGCGAATCGGGGTGCAATGCCCACAGGCCGAAGACGATGAATACCGCGCCGGTGATCCAGGGCAGCCATTGCGGCGCGATCAGTTGCGCCAGCCAGACACCGACAGAGCCGGCCAGGGCGTGATTGAGTATCGTGGCGACAAAGATGCCGGCAATGATCGGCAAGGGCTTGCGCAGGCGGGCGGCGAGAACGAAGGACAGCAACTGCGTCTTGTCGCCGATTTCGGCGATGGCGACCAGCGTGGTCGCGGTGAGGAACGCTTCCAAGCTATGCGGAAGCCTTGCGGTGCGGGCAGTCCGTCTTGTGGCAATCGACGTACAGGTAGAGGGCGTGTTCGCGAACCGTGAAGCCGCGTTCTTCCGCGACCTTGATCTGGCGCTTTTCGATTGCGGCGTCGAAGAATTCTTCCACCCGCCCGCATTCCAGGCAGACCAGATGGTCGTGGTGCTGTCCTTCGTTCAGCTCGAAAATCGCCTTGCCGGATTCGAAGTGATGACGCTGCAGCAAGCCGGCCTGTTCGAACTGGGTCAGCACGCGATAGACGGTGGCCAGGCCAATATCCATGCCGTCGGCCAGCAGGTGGCGATAGACATCTTCTGCCGTGACATGGCGCGGCGAGCCTTCATCCTGCAGCTTGTGGAAGAGGTCGAGAATCTTGAGGCGCGGATACGTTGCCTTGAGGCCGATGCTCTTGAGGTCGTCGGGATGGGTCATGGGACGGTAAGCTCGGCCTGTCGGCCGCTCGCGAAGGCGCAGTGATGGGGTGGGCAGCTATGATATAGTTTTCGCGCCCCGATTGGGATAATGCAATCGGGAAGAGACGAGGCGTGCCAGAATACGGCAGCCCTGACCCGATAGTGGTTTTCCGGAATTTCCCGATGAAGCGAATCCTGTTGCTCCTGCCTTTTCTGGCAGCCTGTTCCAATACACCGCAGATCACCAGCTATCTCTCGCCCTACCGCATCGATGTGCGTCAGGGCAATCTGGTCACCCAGGAGATGGTGGCGCAGCTGAAGCCCGGGCAGACCCGCGAGCAGGTGCGCTTCATTCTCGGCTCGCCGCTGGTGGCGGACATGTTCCACCAGGATCGTTGGGACTACGTCTATCGCTTCCGTCCTGGACGCGGCGAGCCTCAGCAACGCAATCTGGCGGTGTTCTTCCAGGACAACAAGCTGACGCGCGTGTCCGGCGACGTAGTGGCCGAAGACACTTCAAAGGCCGAAGCGCCGAGGCCTGCCGCGCAGGTCATCGAGATTCCGGCTCCGGCAGCTAGCGGCGCCGCCAGCCAAGAGAAGAAGTAGGGCATGGGAATAATCCGCTACGCCATTGCTGGCAGTTCAGGCCGCATGGGCCGCACGCTGATCGAGGCGGTGCAACAGGATCCGGGCGCAAGTCTTGCCGCAGCGCTCGAACACGGCAGCAGTCCGTTTCTTGGCAAGGATGCCGGCGAATTGTTCGGCGCGCCTTGCGGAGTCAGGATCAGCGCCGATCTCGATGCCGCGCTGGCGGTGTCGGACTGCCTGATCGACTTCACGCGGCCCGAGGGCACGCTACAGCACCTGGAGGCCTGCCGGCGCCACAAGGTCAGCCTGGTCATCGGTACGACCGGGTTTTCCGAATTGGGCAAGCGCACCATCGATGAGGCGGCGCGCGAGATTCCCATAGTCTTCGCGCCGAACATGGCGGTCGGCGTCAATGCGGTGTTCCGCGTGCTCGATCTTGCGGCGCGCATCCTCAACGAAGGCTACGATGTCGAAGTCATCGAGGCGCATCACCGGCACAAGGTGGACGCGCCTTCCGGCACCGCCTTGCGTATGGGTGAAGTCGTGGCGGCTGCCCTCGGCCGCGATTTGTCCGAGTGCGCCGTCTATGGTCGCGAGGGTCATACCGGAGAGCGGCCGGCGACGCAGATCGGCTTTTCGACGATCCGCGGCGGCGACATCGTCGGCGACCATACGGTGCTATTCGCCGGAGCTGGCGAGCGCATCGAGATCACCCACAAGTCCGCCAGCCGCATGCCCTATGCGCTGGGTGCGCTGCGCGCTGGGCGCTTCATGAGCGGCCGCGATCGCGGCCTGTTCGACATGCAGGATGTGCTGGGCCTGAAGTAGCGGCGGGATTCACTGGTGGCGGCTTCGGTAGCGCGCGTGGGTTTGCGATAGCAGGCCCGACAAGCTATAATTCAAAGGTTTGCCGGACGCTTTATGAATCAAGCGGTGTCCGGTTCCGATTGCCGAATTGTCTTGTTCCGGGAGTTCCATCGTGCCTCACTTTCCGCCCGCCCTTCTAGCCTTGGCCGACGGAACGGTTTTTAGAGGCAAAGGCATCGGCGCCAGCGGCAGCAGCGTGGGCGAAGTGGTGTTCAACACCGCGCTGTCCGGCTACCAGGAAATCCTGACGGACCCGTCCTACGCCCGCCAGATCGTCACCCTCACGTATCCCCACATCGGCAACTACGGCGTCAATCGCGAAGACTGCGAAGCCGGCCGCATTCATGCCGCCGGCCTGGTGATCCGCGACCTGCCGCTGCTGGCCTCGAATTTCCGCAGCGAGCAGACGCTAGACGCCTACCTGCAAGCCGAGAATGTCCTCGGACTGGCCGACATCGACACGCGCAAGCTGACCCGCATCCTGCGCGAAAACGGCGCCCAGGCCGGTTGCCTGATGGCGGGCGAAGTACTCGACGCTGACGCTGCCGTTGCCCAGGCGCGGGCCTTTTCCGGCCTGGCCGGGATGGATCTGGCGCAGGTCGTCAGCGTCCAAGAGTCCTATTCATGGAGCCAAGGCGAGTGGAAACTCGGTGCGGGCTTCGCCCAGCCGGAAAGCTTCCGATTTCACGTGGTCGCCTACGACTTCGGGGTCAAGCGCAACATCCTGCGCATGCTGGCTTCGCGCGGCTGCAAACTCACCGTGGTGCCGGCCAGGACGCCCGCGGCAGAGGTTCTGGCACTCAATCCCGACGGCATCTTCCTGTCCAACGGGCCCGGCGATCCGGAGCCCTGCGACTATGCCGTGGCAGCGATCCGCGTGTTTCTTGAGCGGCGCCTGCCGGTCTTCGGCATCTGCCTCGGCCATCAACTGATGGGTCTGGCGGCCGGAGGCAAGACGCTCAAGATGAAATTCGGCCATCACGGCGCCAACCATCCGGTCAAGGATCTCGAAACCGGGCAGGTGCTGATCACCAGCCAGAATCACGGCTTCGCCGTCGATCCATCGACTTTGCCGGCGAACGTGAAAGTGACTCACGTCTCGCTGTTCGATGGCAGCTTGCAGGGCATGGCCTGGACCGACCGGCCGGCGTTCTGTTTCCAGGGGCATCCCGAAGCCAGCCCGGGGCCGCACGATGTGGCCTACCTTTTCGACCGCTTCATCATGTCGATGGAGCAGAAATAACATGCCCAAGCGCACAGACATCAAGAGCATCCTGATCATCGGCGCCGGCCCGATCGTCATCGGCCAGGCCTGCGAGTTCGATTACTCCGGCGCCCAGGCCTGCAAGGCGCTGCGCGAAGAAGGCTACCGGGTGATCCTGGTGAACTCCAATCCGGCGACGATCATGACCGACCCCGGCATGGCCGACGTGACCTATATCGAGCCGATCACCTGGCGCGTGCTGGAAAACATCATCGCCAAGGAGCGGCCCGATGCGGTGCTGCCGACCATGGGCGGGCAGACGGCGTTGAACTGCGCGCTCGACCTGGCCAAACATGGGGTTCTCGAAAAATATGGCGTCGAGATGATCGGCGCTTCGCGCGAGGCCATCGACATGGCCGAGGACCGCGAAAAGTTCAAGCAGGCGATGACCCGCATCGGGCTCGGTTCCGCCCGCTCGGGGATCGCGCACAGTATGGAGGAGGCGCAGCAGGTGCAGGGCGCGATGGGATTCCCCACCATCATCCGGCCTTCCTTCACCATGGGCGGTTCCGGTGGCGGCATCGCCTACAACCAGGAAGAATTCGTCGAGATCTGCAAGCGCGGCCTCGAAGCCTCGCCGACCCGGGAGCTCCTGATCGAGGAATCCTTGCTGGGCTGGAAAGAGTACGAGATGGAGGTGGTGCGCGACCACAAGGACAACTGCATCATCATCTGTTCGATCGAGAACCTTGATCCGATGGGCGTCCATACCGGCGATTCGATCACCGTCGCTCCGGCCCAGACGCTGACCGACCGCGAATACCAGATCATGCGCAATGCCAGCATTGCGGTGCTGCGCGAGATCGGCGTCGATACCGGCGGTTCGAACGTGCAGTTCGCCATCAACCCGAAAAATGGCGCGATGGTGGTGATCGAGATGAACCCGCGCGTTTCCCGTTCCTCGGCCCTGGCCTCGAAGGCGACCGGTTTCCCGATCGCCAAGATCGCCGCCAAGCTGGCGGTGGGCTTCACCCTCGACGAACTGAAGAACGACATCACCGGCGGCGCCACGCCGGCTTCGTTCGAGCCGTCGATCGACTATGTCGTGACCAAGGTACCGCGCTTCGCCTTCGAGAAGTTCCCGCAAGCGAATGACCGCCTGACGACGCAGATGAAGTCGGTCGGCGAGGTCATGGCGATCGGCCGCAGCTTCCAGGAGTCGATGCAGAAGGCCCTGCGCGGGCTTGAAGTCAGCGTTTATGGTTTCGACGAGATCGAAGCCGACCGCGAAGAAATTAATCGCGAACTGGCCAGCCCCGGCCCCCAGCGCATCTGGTATCTCGCCCAGGCCTTCCGCGAGGGCTACACGCTGCAGCAGGCCTTCGACCTGACAAAAATCGATCCATGGTTCCTGGTGCAGATCGAAGACATCATCACCACCGAAGGCTGGATGCGTTCGCAGAATCTGAATGACCTCGATGCCCTGACCCTGCGCAATCTGAAGCGCAAGGGATTTTCGGACCGCCGCATCGGCACTCTGGTCAACGCCAGTCACGATCCGGCAGCTGGCGCCAGCGGCGAAACGGCGGTGCGCGAGCTGCGCCATGCGCTAGGTGTCCGCCCGGTCTACAAGCGCGTCGACACCTGCGCCGGAGAGTTCTCCACGTCGACCGCCTACATGTATTCGACCTACGAGGAAGAATGCGAATCACGGCCGACCGCGAAGAAGAAGATCATGGTGCTGGGGGGAGGTCCCAACCGCATCGGCCAGGGCATCGAATTCGACTACTGCTGCGTGCATGCGGCGCTGGCGATGCGCGAAGACGGATACGAGACCATCATGGTCAACTGCAATCCGGAGACCGTGTCCACCGACTACGACACGTCGGATCGGCTCTATTTCGAACCGGTGACCCTGGAAGACATTCTCGAAATCGTCCATGTCGAGCAGCCGACCGGCGTCATCGTGCAGTTCGGCGGTCAGACGCCGCTCAAGCGTGCGCGCGAACTCGAAGCGAACGGTGTGCCCATCATCGGCACCAGCCCCGACATGATCGACGCCGCCGAGGACCGCGAGCGCTTCCAGAAGCTGCTGCATGACCTGGGCCTGAAGCAGCCGCCGAATCGCACGGCGCGCACCGAGCCGGACGCGATTCGCCTCGCGGCCGAGATCGGCTACCCGCTGGTGGTTCGGCCTTCCTACGTGCTGGGCGGCCGCGCCATGGAAATCGTCCATGAGCAGAAGGATCTCGAGCGCTACATGCGCGATGCGATCAAGGTCTCCTTCGCTTCGCCGGTGCTGCTCGACCGTTTCCTCAACGATGCCACCGAGGTCGATGTCGATGCCCTGTGCGACGGCACGCAAGTGCTGATCGGCGGCATCATGGAGCACATCGAGCAGGCGGGCGTGCATTCGGGCGACTCCGCCTGTTCGCTGCCGCCGTTTTCCCTGTGTCCGGAAATTCAGGACGAGCTGCGCCGCCAGACCGAGATGATGGCCAAGGGTCTCAACGTCGTCGGCCTGATGAATGTGCAGTTCGCCATTCAGGGGCGGGGCGACGACGCGGTGGTTTATGTGCTCGAAGTCAATCCGCGCGCCTCGCGCACGGTTCCTTTCGTCTCCAAGGCCACCAGCCTGCCGCTGGCGAAGATCGCCGCGCGTTGTATGGCGGGGCGCAGCCTGGCCGATCAGGGCGTAACTCGCGAAATCGTCCCGCCCTATTACTCGGTGAAAGAAGCGGTCTTTCCCTTCATCAAGTTCCCCGGCGTCGATACCATCCTCGGGCCCGAGATGAAGTCCACCGGCGAGGTGATGGGCGTCGGCCGCAGCTTCGGCGAAGCTTTCGTCAAGTCGCAGCTCGCCGCCGGTACAAGGCTGCCGACATCCGGCAAGGTGTTCATCAGCGTCAAGCCGGCTGACCGGCCGAAGGCCGTCGATGTGGCGCGCGAACTGCACGAACTGGGCTTTTCTCTTGTGGCGACACGGGGCACCGGGGGTGCTATCGGCGCTGCCGGCATTCCCGTGGATATAGTGAACAAGGTTACGGAAGGGCGGCCGCACGTCGTCGATATGATCAAGAATGGCGAGATCGTGCTGATCGTCAACACCGTCGAGGAAAAGCGCACCGCGATTGCGGATTCACGCTCGATCCGCACGTCTGCGCTGGGTGCCAAGGTGACGCTGTTTACCACCGTCGAAGGCGGTCGCGCCGCCTGTGCCGGCATGCGCCACGCCGGTCTCGAAACCTATTCATTGCAGGCTTTGCACGCCGAGTTAAAAGCATGAGCGCCAAATTCCCGATCACCCTGCGCGGCGCCGAACTGCTGCGAAAGGAACTGCAGCGCCTGAAGACGGCCGATCGCCCGGCCGTAATCGCTGCTATCGCCGAGGCGCGCTCGCATGGCGACCTGTCGGAGAACGCCGAGTACGATGCCGCCAAGGAACGCCAGGGCTTTATCGAAGGCCGCATCAAGGAAGTCGAGGGCAAGCTGGGCAACGCGCAAATCATCGATCCGGCGTCGCTGGATGCCGATGGCCGCGTCGTGTTCGGCTCTACGGTCGAGCTCGAAGACCTGGACAGCGGCGGCACCGTGACCTACCAGATCGTCGGCGATGACGAAGCCGATATCAAGTCCGGCATGCTTTCGCTGAATTCCCCGGTGGCGCGCGCGCTGATCGGCAAGTTTGCCGGCGACGTTGCCGAGGTGCAGACACCGGGGGGGCGACGCGAGTACGAGATTCTGGACGTCAAGTACATCTGAATGAGGAAGCTGGCGTCCGCGCTCTACAGCATCGCGATTGCCGCCTGGGTCGGCGGCTTGCTGGCGATAGGATTGATTGCCGCGCCCGTGCTGTTCACCCAGCTTGCCGACCGCGGCATGGCGGGCAGTCTGGCTGGCGCGATGTTCACCGTCACGGCGTGGGTCGGCATCGGCTGCGGGTCTTACCTGACCCTGTTCGTGCTGTTTGCCAAAGGCTGGCGGGCGATCCAGTCAGGCGTGTTCTGGATAGTGCTGCTGATGCTCGGCCTGACCGTGGCCGGCCACTTCGGCGTTCACCCGATACTGGCGCAGTTACAGGCGGACGCCTTGCCGCGCCGAGTCATGGAAAGCGCCTTGCGGGATCGCTTCACCACCTGGCACGGCGTGTCGACTGCGCTCTATCTGGTGCAAACCCTGCTGGGAATTGCGCTGGTGGTAATTCAGGAACGAGGCAAGGGGCGCTAGCGTCAGCGCTTGCGGTTGCGAGCTTCGCTGCGCGCGGCGGCCTGTTTCTTGGTCATCGGCTCGGACTTTCGCCGTGTCGCCAGCGCCGACTCCTGTGCCGCGGAATCCTTGGGGTTTTCGCGCCAGAGCACGAGCAGGTTGCCGATGTGCTGCACAGCGACGCAATTGAGCGCGGTGCAGATTTCAGTGAACAGGGCTTCGCGATCTTCGCGTTCGATGCCGTAAAGTCGCAGCTTGATCAGTTCGTGGGCCTTGAGGCAACGATCGATCTCCGCCAGAACGGAAGGCGTCAGGCCTTTCTGGCTGATGGAAACGACAGGATTCAGATGATGCGCGGCGGCTCTGAGGGCGCGGCGCTGGGTGGGGCTCAGTTGAGCAGTATTTTCAGTCATGGCGGAATTGTAACGTGAGCGGCAAGATCGAGAGCAACAAGAAGGATAAGGTCAAGAAGAACAAGACCACCAAGGCCTGGATCACCGAGCACGTCAACGATGCCTACGTGCAGCGTGCCCGGACCGAGGGCTGGCGTTCCCGCGCCGCGTTCAAGCTGACTGAAATCGACGACAAGGACAAGCTGCTGAAGCCGGGCATGACGGTGGTTGATCTCGGCTCGGCCCCCGGTAGCTGGTCGCAGGTGGCGGCCAAGCGGATTGCCCCCGGCGGGCGGCTGATCGCGCTCGACCTGCTGCCGATGGAGCCCGTGCATGGCGTCGAGTTCATCCAGGGCGATTTCCACGACGACGCGGTGCTGAAGGCGCTGGCAGATGCCCTCGATGGCCGCCAGGTAGACCTTGTATTGTCGGACATGGCCCCCAATATGTCAGGAATAGGCATGGTCGATCAGGCGCGCGTGATGGTTTTGGCCGAGCTGACGCTGGAGTTCTGCGGACTGCATCTGAAGCCGGGCGGCGACATGCTGGTCAAGGTGTTCCAGGGCGACGGCTTCATGGAATTGCGCCGCGCGTTGCAGGAC
This sequence comes from Rhodocyclaceae bacterium, assembly GCA_006218025.1. GTDB lineage: Bacteria > Pseudomonadota > Gammaproteobacteria > Burkholderiales > Rhodocyclaceae > Sulfuritalea. Next base: position 58,383 of record VBWA01000017.1, read on the forward strand.
CAGTTTCAGACCTTGCAGATGAGAAAGCCGGCCGCTTCGCGCAATCGTAGTGCCGAGATTTACCTGCTGGCGAGGAACAAGAAGGCCTGAGGGACGGTCTATGTCGTTTGCAGGTCATTACGATCAGCATTAAAATGAATTGATATGCAATCCCTTCTGAGGGAAAGAGAGGCTTCACCTTGAATAATATGTTCAAAAATATGGCGATCTGGCTGGTGATCGGCATTGTCCTGATGACCGTGTTCAATCAGTTCAACACGCGCCAGGTCGCGCTCGGGTCGCTGGAGTACTCCCAGTTCCTCGAAGAGGTGAAGCAGGGCCGCGTCACTAAAGTAGTGATCCAGGGCCGCACGCTGGAAGCTACCACCACCGACGGCAAGCGGATTACCACTTACGCGCCGCCCGACCTGTGGATGGTCTCCGACCTGCTGAAGAACAACGTCAAGGTGGTCGCCAAGCCCGAGGAAGAGCAGTCTTTCCTGACCAGCATTTTCGTTTCCTGGTTCCCGATGCTGCTGCTGATCGGCGTCTGGGTCTTCTTCATGCGCCAGATGCAGGGATGAATCGTCGAACACGATCACCTTCGCCGACGTGGCCGGTTGCGATGAAGCCAAGGAAGAGGTCTACGAAATGGTCGACTTCCTGCGCGATCCGTCGAAATTTCAGAAACTCGGCGGCCGCATTCCGCGCGGCGTGTTGCTGGTCGGTTCGCCCGGTACCGGCAAGACCCTGCTGGCCAAGGCGATCGCCGGCGAGGCCAAGGTGCCTTTCTTCTCGATTTCCGGTTCCGACTTCGTCGAAATGTTCGTCGGTGTCGGCGCCGCCCGCGTGCGCGACATGTTCGACCAGGCCAAGAAGGCTGCGCCGTGCATTATCTTCATTGACGAACTCGACGCCGTCGGCCGCCAGCGCGGCGCCGGCCTCGGCGGTGGCAACGATGAACGCGAGCAGACCCTGAACCAGATGCTGGTCGAGATGGACGGTTTCGAACCCTCGGTGGGCGTGATCGTGGTCGCTGCCACCAACCGTCCCGACGTGCTCGATCCGGCGCTGCTGCGCCCCGGTCGCTTCGACCGCCAGGTCGTGGTGCCCCTGCCCGACATTCGCGGCCGCGAGCAGATTCTCAAGGTGCATATGCGCAAGGTGCCGGTGGCGCCGGACATCGACGCATCGATCCTGGCCCGCGGCTGTCCGGGTTTTTCCGGCGCCGATCTGGCCAATCTGGTCAACGAAGCCGCGTTGTTTGCCGCGCGCAGCAACAAGCGCCTGGTGGACATGGAAGATTTCGAACGCGCCAAGGACAAGATCATGATGGGCGCCGAGCGCCGTTCGATGGTCATGCCCGAAGAGGAACGCCGGAACACCGCGTATCACGAATCCGGCCATGCCGTGGTGGCCAAGTTGCTGCCGAAGACCGATCCGGTGCACAAGGTGACCATCATCCCGCGCGGCCGTGCGCTGGGCCTGACCATGCAGTTGCCCGACCAGGAACGCTACAGCCAGGACCGCGAACGCCTGCTCAGCACGATTACCGTACTGTTCGGGGGCCGCATTGCCGAAGAACTGTTCATGCAACAGATGACTACCGGTGCGTCCAACGATTTCCAGCGAGCCACCGATCTGGCGCGGCGCATGGTGACGCAGTGGGGCATGTCGGAGAGCCTGGGCCCGATGGTGTATGGCGAAGAGGAGGGCGAGATTTTCCTCGGCCGTTCCGTCACGACGCACAAGAACATGTCGGAATCGACCATGCAGAAGGTGGATACTGAAATTCGTCGCATGCTCGACGAGCAGTACGCCCGTGCTCGCCGGTTGCTCGAAGACAATCGTGACAAGGTCGAAGCCATGGCTGCGGCCCTGCTGGAGCTGGAAACCATCGACGCCGACCAGATCAACGACATCATGGCCGGCCTGCCGCCGCGCGCACCGAAGCCTTCCAGTGCGCCACCCGCGCCCAGGGGCGACAGCGCGCCGGGTCCCGAGCCGACGGCGCCGGCGCCGGCCTGAACGCAACGACAACCCGGACGGGCCGCCGAAGACTTTCCGATTCGGGGGCCCTCGTTCTTTCATGACACAGAATTTTCACTGCGGCCGCTTTGTCCTCAACGCCGAGCGCCCGCTCATCATGGGCATCGTCAACCTGTCCGATGATTCGTTTTCCGGCGACGGCCTGCATGGCGATGTCGCAGCCGCGATTGCCCAGGGCCGGCGGCTGATCGACGAGGGCGCGCACATCCTCGACCTCGGCGCCGAGTCTTCACGGCCGGGAGCGGTACCGGTGCCGGTGCAGCAGGAGATTGATCGTCTGTTGCCGGTCTTCGAAGCCCTGCACGACTGCGGCATGCCGCTGTCGATCGACACCGTAAAGCCGGAGGTGATGCGTGCCGCGCTGGCGGCCGGCGCCGACATGATCAACGACATCAATGCCCTGCGCGCACCGGGTGCCATGGAGCTCGTCGCGGCCAGCAGGGCCGGGGTCTGCCTGATGCACATGCAGGGCGCGCCGGGCACCATGCAAAATGACCCGCATTACGCCGATGTCGTGCTCGAGGTCGCCGAGTTTCTCGCCGAGCGCGTTGCGGCGGCCGAAGCCGCGGGTATCCCCCTGAACAGGATCGTGGTCGATCCGGGTTTCGGCTTCGGCAAGACCCTCGAGCACAACCTGGAATTGTTGCGCCGCCTCGACGAACTGGTGGTGCCGGGCCTGCCCCTGCTGGTGGGTCTTTCGCGCAAGTCGGTGCTGGGCCTGCTGACCGGGCGGGGGGCGCCGGAACGGGTTCATGCCGGAATTGCCGCCAATGTCCTGGCCGTAGAGCGTGGAGCGCGCATAGTACGAGTGCATGACGTTGCGGCGACGCGCGATGCGCTGGCGGTCCTGCAAGCGGTGGAGGAATACTGAGTGGCACGCAAATATTTCGGCACGGACGGTATCCGCGGCCGCGTCGGGCAGGCGCCGATCACGCCGGAATTCGTCATGCGCCTGGGTTTTGCTGCAGGTTCCGCGCTGGCGGCGCGCGACGGACTGCCGGCGAACGAGCGTCCCACGGTACTGATAGGCAAGGACACGCGCATTTCCGGCTACATGCTGGAAGCGGCGCTCGAAGCCGGATTTTCAGCCGCTGGGGTCGACGTGATGCTTTGCGGGCCGATGCCGACGCCGGCGGTGGCCTACCTCACGCGCGCCCTGCGCCTGCAGGCGGGGGTGGTAATTTCCGCCTCGCACAATCCCTACGACGACAACGGCATCAAGTTCTTTTCGGCGCAGGGCACCAAGCTGCCCGACGCGGTGGAACTCGAGATCGAGGCGCGGCTCGAGCAGCCGATGACCTGCATGGAGTCGGCCGGCCTCGGCAAGGCCCGTCGGGTCGATGACGCCGCCGGACGCTACATCGAGTTCTGCAAGAGCACCTTCCCCAACGATCTCGACCTGCGCGGTCTCAAGATCGTGGTGGACAGCGCCCACGGCGCGGCCTATCACGTCGCTCCCAGCGTTTTCCATGAACTGGGTGCCGAGACAGTCGGCGTTGGCGACACGCCGAACGGGCTCAACATCAACCAGGACGTCGGCGCGACGGCGCCCCAGGCGCTGCGCCGCGCCGTGCTGGAAAACCGCGCCGACTGCGGCATCGCGCTCGACGGCGACGGCGACCGCCTGGTCATGGTCGACGCGACCGGCACACTCTACGACGGCGACCAGTTGCTCTACGTGATTGCCCGTCATCGGGCGCGCAGCCAGCCTGTACCCGGCGTGGCCGGTACGCTGATGAGCAATCTCGGCTTCGAACACGCGCTGGGGCGACTGGGCATTGCCGTCGGCCGCGCCAGGGTGGGCGATCGCTACGTGCTGGAAATGATGCAGGATAGGGGCTGGCTGCTCGGCGGCGAGAACTCCGGGCACATTATCTGTCTCGACCGCCATACCACCGGCGACGGCATCATCGCGGCCTTGCAGGTCCTGGCCGCGCTGCGCGCGACAAACGAAGCCCTGGCCGAGGCCTGTGCCGATCTGACGCTGTATCCGCAAAAGCTCATCAACGTGAAGATGCCCGCCGGTTTCGACTGGGCCACGGATGCCGGCATCAGGTCGGCGGTGAAAACAGCCGAGGCGAAGCTCGATGGCGGCGGGCGCGTGCTGCTGCGTCCTTCGGGCACCGAACCCCTGCTGCGGGTGATGGTGGAAGGACGCGAATCCGCGCTCGTGACCGGGCAGGCCGAGGCCATCGCCGGCGCGGTGCGGCGCGCTTTCGGCGACTAGCCGCAGCAACGCCCGGCCGCACCGGCCACCCCCTGGGGTGTCGTGCGGCGCCTTGGTCAGCGGCTTTGCGGACCGAACGCCGGCAAACCCCCAAGGTAGCCGATGCTGCCGCGCTGGTCGATCTTCTTTCGCAGCTCGACCTTGATCGCTTCGGGATACTTCTTGAGGTCGTTGGCCGCGCCCGGGTGCTGGATGTTGCCCATGATGTAGGTGTGACCGCCGAGATTGGGCACCACCTGCAGGCCGGTGTGTTCGCCGCCGGCCGGCGCCGAGAGCAGGCGCGCCAGATTGCCGGAATCGATGTTCAGCGCCCAGAGGAAGTTGTTGAGGTGGTTGCCCGAGTCCTCGCCGATGAACAGCGTGCGCATCCCGGACGAGTACTTGATGTTGTCCGGGTTGGCGACGCGCTCGGTGTCGCACGTGTCATAGGCGCCCCGGGGCTGGCCGAAGGGTTTCCTGGCGCCCAGCAGCAGCGCGTCCAGCGTCGCCGCCACCCACTCGCTCTTGATCGCCTCGCCGGTGCTGTCCCGTTGCGCGCCGGAGAGGTGGGCCTGGTAGATGCCGCCACAGACGAAATCCTTGGCGTCGCCCTTGAGCTTGATGTGATCCTGCGGCCGCTCGCCATTCTGGCCGTCGAGCATGCCGGCTTCGATGTAGGACATCGCTACATACAGCTTGCGGTCCTCGGCGTTGTGCGTGACGCCTTCCATCTTGGTAAATTCGCTGGTGGCACCGAGCATGGCGCCGTAGCGGCGCGATTCGAGGAAGGCGGCTGCGGTTTCCATGCTCGGCTTGAGCTTGAGATAGGTCACTTCCTGCTTCATGCCCGAGCCGGGCGCGCCCTTGCCGCCCTGGCCCTCATAGACGAATACCGGCTTGAAGTCCCGGAACTGTTCGGGGTTGGCCTTCACGTCCGCCGGCGTCGCCGTCTCGAAAATGTCGGAGAATCTGATGCCCCGATCGACCAGCGTCTTGACCTCGGCTTCGTGCGAATGGCCGAGACGGATCCACTTCAGGTTGGCCGAGCCGCCGCCATCGTTACCCTGGGCCGAACGCTGCTCCCATTTCGCGGCGTAGAGCGTGCCGGTTGACAGGTCGCGCGCCTTGTCGGCGACGAACATGAACAGCATGGTGTCGCGGCCGTCATCGCCCATGTAGGCGGTGCGCTCGTCCGGCATCACGTCGGCCAGTTCGGTGGCGAGCCGGCCCATGGCGTAGCGCTTGACTGGCTGCGCCGTCCCGTCAGCGCCGACTTTCACCTCGACCAGGTGACCGTAGCGGTAGGGGTTGGCGCCGCCCTCGCTGGCAGTCTTGCCGGGTGTGCCGAGGTAGAGGTTCATCGACTCCAGCGGCTCACGTTCGAACTGGCGCGCGTTGGGCTCGTACTCCTCCCCGGCCAGATGGGTGTTCCACGGCGTCAGCGACGCGGCGCAGGGAATCCACAGGCCACCGATGCCGCTCATATCGATGCTGGCCAGCTGCGTCGCCTTGAGCGCGCCGCTCCTGCGGTCCTGCGCCAGCGCGGCCAGGCTCATCGACGCCGGAAGCTGGGCGTAAAGTTCCATCGTGCCCTTGCCCGAAGCCAGTGGCGCCTCGGTGTGGTACTCGTACTGCGTGACCAGAAATAGCTTCTCGACCTTGCCGTCCCGAACGCGGATCAGCGAGTTGGCGTCCGGCGCATAGGCATGGAAGGGTCCCCTGGCCTGCTCCCCCTTGCCGTCGGGCGCGGAAGCCATGATCGGCCTGCCGGCATGATCGACGACCAGCCCGGCCTCACTACTGCCGATACGCTCGCCCGGGCGGAACAGGGTGTGGTGGGTCAGCGGGAAGACCTTGCGGCTGCCGTCGCCGTAGCTCACGATCGCGGACGAGCGTGTGTAGGTGACGGCCATTTCGGCCGTGCTGTTCGGTGCCGGGGTCGAGGTGAACTCGACCCCGGTAACCGTCGCGCCGCCCTTCCGGACTGCTTTGTCAGCCGCGGCGGCGGCGGGGATCATGACTGCCGTGGCAGAAAATGCGAGTGCGATGGCGGCGGCAATGGGGTGGAGTTTCATGTCTCGTCCTGTGGAGGGAAGAAGTGTCGCAGTGTCGATCAAGGGTGTTGCAGGAATATTGCGGCGCCCTGTGCGCAAGCGCTCAGGGGTTGTGCACCGCGCGCAGCACAGTCTGCGTTTCGTCGTGACGCACGCGGTTGGTGAACCACCAGATTCCCGCTTTCTTGATGGTCCAGTCGGCTTCCGTGCCGGCCAGCAGCAGCGAGGCCAGTCGTCCCAGCGCCGGTTGATGGCTGACCAGGATGATCGCGCCGGCGTGATCCGGCCAGTCCACCGCCCCGAGCAGGTCGGCAGTGCTGGCGCCGACGCCGAGTTGCGTCTTGACCTTGAACGGCAGACCGAGCGTCTGCGCGGTTTGCATCGCGCGCCGGGCGGGACTGGAAAGCACGAGGGTATCGCGCAACGGCTGTTGGCGGAGCCATTCGGCCATCTGCTGTGCGTGTCTGAGTCCTTCCGCAGTGAGTTCCCGGTCGGCGTCGGCGATCGGGCCGCTGCCTTCTTTGGCTTCGCCATGACGCCAGAGAATCAAGTCCACATTGCGCTCCGCATGAATGAGGCCGGCAGACTACCGCACGGCTGTGACACAGGCATTACAGCGCGAGTGGCGAGCGTGAGGCCGGTTACATCTCGCGGCAGGGAGGCAGGGCGACAGGGGTCGGCGCTGGCGACACGGCATCCGGAGCCGCATCGGTGTCTTGCAAGGGGCCACGGACCTGATATTGGCGTCGCTCGACGAACAGCGCGCTGCCGGGAATTCGCTTGGCCTCCTTCTTTGCTTCGCTGAGGGCGTCGAACTCACCGATCACGCGCCGCAGCCGCGTTTCCCAGTCGCGGCCTTGCAGCAGCACGATGAAGTCGTCGCCGCCGACATGACCGACGAAATTCTCGTGATGGGCAGCCGCTTCCGCAAGCCGCGCGCCGCGCTCCGCGTCGATCCGGCGATCCATCTGCTCGTTGATCGGCACGTTGCCGGGAAGCTGGGTCAGCGGGTTGGCATGGCGCGCGGCGCGAATCTGCATGTCGGTGATGATCGCCATCAGTTCGCGCGGAAGGCCGATGCCGCGATAGCGGCCCTGCCGGGTGATGACGAAGCTGTCGCAGACCTCCGTGCCGCGCAGGCTGCCGATGGTCTGGGCAACTTCCTGGACACTTTGTGCTTCGTCGAATACCAGAGGCCGGTCCATGACCATGGTGCAGGGACGCTTGCCATAGAGCTCGCGGCGAAACGGGCGGGCAAAGCGGTCGATCAGCGCACTGCGCGTGATCATCCCCACCGGCTGGCCTTTGGCGACCACCGGCACGATGTTGAGCGCGGGTTGATGTTCGAAGATGCGGTACACGTTGTCGTTGTCGGTATCGGGAGAAACAAACGGCACCTCGTGCAGCAGCTGGTCGATGCGCGGCATGCGCAGTTGGGATCTGGGGCGCGACGGTAGCACCAGAATGCCGTCGTTCGCCGCCGCCGGGTGGGCGCTGTGTGACATGGGGGGAATGACGCGGCCTGGTCGGGCGATGCCGAAGCCCTGCAGGTAGGGGATGCCGAGGTCGCGCAGCACCGCGAGTTGCGCGCCGGTTTCCACGCCTTCGGCAATCAGGGCGCTGCCGCAGGCATCGGCAATCTCATGCATGGCGCGCACGAAATGCAGCTTGAGCGGATCCGTGTCGATACCGGACACAAAGTGGTGGTCGATCTTGACGAACTCCGGGCGCACCTCGGACCACATGCGAAGATTGGAGAAGCCTTCGCCCATGTCGTCCATGGCGATCTGGATGCCGATCCGGCGAAAATCCTGGAGCGTTTCCTGCAGATCGGAGAAATCGGTCACCGACTCGTTTTCGGTCAACTCGATGACGATGCGCGACGGCGGCACACCGAGTCGCAGGAGATCCTGACGCACCGCTACCAGGCGTTTGCGGCTGGCGTGCAGGCAGCCGATGCTCATGTTCACAAAGAGTCGCAGTGCGCAGTGCTGCTCGGCGAACTGCAGGATGGCGGTTTCCACCGCAAGCCATTCGAGTTCGTGCGTCCATCGCTCGCAAGCCGCGGCGGCGAACAAGGCAGCCGGCGTATGCAGCGCCGAATTCTCAGGGCCGCGGAGCAGCGCTTCGCAAGCGAACTGGCGCCCCTGACGGACATCGAGGATGGGTTGGTACACCGCATGCAAACCGCGATCGTCCATCAGGCGCCGCAGCGCGCTACTGTGCGGGCTGGCGTCTGCGGCGACCTCATCGCCTTGACTGTATATGTTCATGGTGTCTTGGCTTTTTTCCGGTTGCTGCGCATGACGTCGACTAGGCCGGCGCTTCAGCTTTCATGCGGGCGGCCGGGCCGGCTCCAGCGGGAACGCAGCAGGGCCAGAAGCTCGATCACGCCCCAGAGCAGTGTGCTGCCGAGGGCCAGCGCGGGATGGGTGATGAGGCGTCGCATCATGAATGCCGGTTTGTTGGGATTGGGGAAAGGCCAGGCACGGGCTCAGAAATCGTCCAGCAGCCAGATCACCACCCACTGGTCGTCGAACATGCGGTCGATGTCGCTGAAGAGTCTGTCGATCAGGGCTTGCATGGCGGGTTCCCTTCCTGGTTGTGGCGGCAACCCGCAACATAGGCGACGTGTGTTGCAGATAGTTGTCAACTGCATGACAAATCGTGCAAACCCAACCAAATCGGGGCAGGCACGGAATATTCCGCGAGCGCTTGCGTTATCCTCTTGCCATGACGCATGCTGGCATTCACGAACTCGACGAGCTGGAGCAGATTGTCGCGGCGGGCGGCACCGGCCTTGAGGCGCGAACCCTCTGCGACATCCCTTGCGGCGACCGGAGTCTGCCGTTGCGCACGATCGCATTGGGCAACCCCGATCCCGCGGTGCCGGCGATCGGCATCTTCGGCGGCGTCCACGGACTGGAAAGAATCGGCGCCCAGGTGGTCATCGCCTTTCTGCAAAGCATCGTCAGCCGGCTGCGCTGGGACAGCACCCTGCAGCGCCAGCTGGAAGGCATCCGTCTGGTCTTCGTGCCCGTGGTCAATCCCGGGGGCATGTGGCGGCGCACGCGTGCCAATCCGAACGGCGTCGACCTGATGCGCAATGCACCGCTGGAGGCACGGGAGAAGGCGCCCTTCCTGGTTGGCGGGCATCGTCTCAGTCCGCGCCTGCCGTGGTACCGCGGGCCCGTCGCCGGGCCGCTCGAGGCTGAAGCCGCCGCTGTATGCCATCTGGTTGACGACGAGTTGCTCAGCCATCGCTTCAGCATGGTCGTTGATTGCCATTCCGGCTTCGGTGTCACCGACCGCATATGGTTTCCCTACGCACACACCGCGTCGCCGATTCCCCATCTGGCCGAAATGCATGCGCTGCTGGAAATTCTCGACCAGACGCACCGGCATCATCGCTACGTGTTCGAACCGCAGAGCCGGCAATACCTGGCGCACGGCGACCTGTGGGACTACCTTTATCTGCGCAGCCTGGAGCGGGCCGAACGCGTGTTCCTGCCGCTGACGCTCGAAATGGGTTCCTGGCTGTGGGTGAAGAAGAACCCGCGGCAACTGTTTTCGCGGCACGGAATCTTCAATCCGCTGATCGAGCATCGCCGGCAGCGGGTACTTCGGCGTCATTTGCAATGGCTTGATTTCATGACCCGCGCGGCCAGCGGCCACGCCCTGTGGCTGCCGGCCGGCGAAGCGCGCGAGACTCACCGCAGGCGCGCCATGCAGCGCTGGTATGGCGGACCGCCGCCGTGACCACCTGGGTATTGCTGCGCGGACTGACGCGCGAATCGCGCCATTGGGGCACGTTTCCGCAGCATCTCGGTGAGGCTTTCGACGGTGCGCGGGTGATCTGCATCGATCTGCCCGGCAACGGCAAGCTCAACCATCTGGCGAGTCCGTGCAGTGTCGAAGCCATGGCGGACTATTGTCATGCCGAACTCTCAAATCGCGGAATCGTGTCGCCCTGTCGGGTGCTGGCGATGTCGCTGGGTGCCATGGTGGCCGTCGCCTGGGCCGACAAGTATCCCGACGACATCGCCGCAGCGGTGCTGATCAGCACCAGCCTGAAGCCGTTCAGCCCGTTCTATCGACGCCTGCGACCGGCCAACTACCCGCGTCTGCTGCGCCTGTTCGGCCCGAAATCGAGCGACCGGGAACTGGAGACGGCGATTCTGGAGACCACCACCCGGCTGGTACCCGATCCGCTCTTGGTAATCGAACAATGGCTGCAATGGCGCCGCGAAAACCCCGTGTCGCCGCGCAATGCCCTGTCGCAACTGCTGGCGGCGGCGCGCTACCGCGCGCCGCGCAAGCGGCCGCTCGAGCGCGTGCTGCTGCTCGCGGGCGCGCGCGACGCGCTGGTCGATCCGCGCTGCTCGCTACAACTGGCCGCCGCTTGGGAGGCGCGGATCGCAGTCCATTCCGAGGCGGGACACGATCTGCCGCTCGACGACGAAGCGTGGGTGCTGGCGCAGATCGAGCGCTGGCTTGGGCGCACCGAAGCGGAACGCTGAACGGATTTCCGGTCCGCCATCGGCGGTCCTCCGGGCTTTGCCAGGCCGCTGCTTCGACTGGTCGTGACAGCCGGCGGGGCTGCTCGTCATGGCTTCGGTGGTTGGCGCGCTGTTCCTGTCCGAGACGCGCAACGTGCCGCTGGACCGCTGGCCTCCCATTGTGGAGACTACCGCGGCCGGACCGGCTCCAGCCCGTGCGCCCGATAGATCTGCGCGACGGTTTCGGTCGCAAGAAAATCGAGCAGCGCAGTGCCCCACGCGCCACCATCGCCAACCAGCCCGCAGTCGGCGCGACCGATCTCCTTCTCCCCGTCTTGTATCCAGGCCGCCGGTTGCACGAAATCGAAAAGCTCAGGGAAGATGCGCCGGTAACGCAGCGCGAGATGATAAAAGACGACGGCGACATCGGCTTGATTGTCGGCCAATGCCTGGGGCGCCTCGCGGTGATGAATCGACCCGCCGTAGATCAGCCTGGCGGGATCGGGCTGCCCAGGCGCATGCTCGAGAAACCCCAGCGTCACGCCCTCCACCGTCGCGAGACGGTGCAACGCGCCAAGGTATGTTTCGTAGCTGACTCTTTCGGTCCGCGGATTGGACATGAACAGTCTCACGTCGTCGCGCAGCAGGTCGACCGCGCCGAAAACCCTCTTCGGATTTCCCTTCCTTACCAGTAAAGCCGCACCGCGGCTGCGCATGAAGGGGCGATAGGCAGCCATGTGTCCGGCAGCCACCGCCTGGGCCAGCACCGGGGGTGGACCGATCATGACGTGAGGCTTGACCGCAAGGCGCAGATTGCCAACGTCGAGATGGCCGGCGCACAGCAACTGCAGCGCCACGCGCGGCGGCGTGGTGCTGTAGAAGACGTCTTCCACGGCGGGATTTTCCGCCAGAAAAGCCGCCAGCACTTCGCACAGGGCCATGTGGTGATTGCCGTCGGACAACACCACCAGCCGCGCGCGCAGCGGATCACCGTGAAAGTCCAGGCAAACGTTCGATCCTGGCTGGACCAACCGTGCTTCGCCGCCATCGGTCTGGCCCGCGGTCTCGTCCGGCCAGTTAAGGCTAGCCATGACCGGTGATGACGCTCGCGGTCAGGTGAAGGTGGGGAACAAGGCCGAAGTCCATACCTTCGCATCATCGATCTGCCGGCCAAATAAGTAAACCGGGCGATGGCCGTGCGGGCCGTTGTGCGCATCGATGTCGAGCGTGCCGCTGACCTCGCGTGGTGCCGGTGCATCGCTCATGCGTTCGAAAGCGAGGAACATCTCCACGCCCGGCAGGTCGCGCCTCATGCGCGCCGCTGCGAGCAGCTCGGCGCCGGTGATTTCCCACGCGAATGTCGGGCAATGCACGAAGGGATTGCCCTTCAGCGGATCGCCGACCTTTACGTAACCGTCGATGGTGCCTTCGACGCGAATCCTGGCCGTGGCCAAGTGCGACACGTCCAGCTCGATCGCATCCACATCGCCATAAGTGTCGCTCCTGAAGCCGACGGTGGTGGCGGACTCGCGCCAGCAGGTCTCTTCGATATGCTCGAAGCCGCGCCCGGCGAAGTCGTTGATCACGGCGTTGGTGATGGTGACCTTGCCCTTCCACGCGGCCCAGCGGTAACGGTCTTTGACCCGCGCGCCGCCCCAGCGAAAGCGGATCTTGCGGTCCGAGTAGCCGAGTTCCTGTTGCAAGTCGCGACGCCAGATTTCGCCCGTGTGATCGAAGGCCACGATCTCGTCCCAGCCGGCATCGCCGAGGAATCGGTAGTCGATGGTGGCCGGCCCCTTGTGCTCGAATTCGTCGCCCATGATGTGCTCGCCGACGCGGATCAGGCCATAGCTGCGTTCGCCGGTCGAAGCGAAGGTGTGGCGCGCCCGCAGCGCCTTGGCGATGGCCTTGCGCGACAATTCCGGCGCGATCACGCCGGACATGCCGCCCTTGGTGCCGAACACGGCTGTACCCGGCACGCCGCCGCCGCAGCGGCCGCGGTGCTCGTCGCCGGCCATCGAGGCGCCGATCTTGTAGCCGCGCACCATCGCTTCCTGGTAGAGCCAGCCGAAGTGTCCCCAGCTTGAACCGATCTCGATCAGTCGTTCGAGCTTGGGATAGTGCCAGTCGAGAATGCAGCGACGGCCACCCACATGCGGAATAAGCAAATGCCCCTCCGGATCATGGGCGTAGGCGGCCCACAGTTCTTCGAGCGGCCAGGCGCCGGGCTCGACGCCGCCGCCCTTCATTTCTTCGTTCCACTCCACCGAGCGCACGTGCTCGCCTGTCTTGAGATAAGGGAACTCCGGCTCGTCGTCGTGGAGGAAAACCACATTGTGGTCGCCGCCGGCGCAGCTCGATCCGCACCACTCGGTGCCGGGATAGGCGACGAAGCTGCCGTCCTTCGTAATTTCGCGTATCAGTTCGACCGTCTTCTTCCATTTCTCGGTGGTGATGTTGAAGTCGTTGTGGGCGAAAGCGAGGATGTCCAGACCGCTCACGTCGCGGCCGTAGGTCAGGTTGTAGGAGGTCGAGTTGGTGCCGATGGTGTCCTCCGAATGAACGTGGAGGTCGCAGTAATAGATGCGCGGCATGGCAAGCGCCTGGTCGACGGTGACATAGAAACTCTGGGATTTGACCCAGGGATGCTCCGGCAGACTGGCGGTGATGATCAACTCGCCTGCATTCTTGCTCGGCAGGTCTTCCAGCAGGAGCACGGCCCAGCCTTTTTCCGACAGACGCGTTTCCTTGTCATACACCGGCTTGCCATTCAGCGTGGCCCTGATGCTGACCTTGTCGCCACGGTTCCAGCAGGTGTTGCCCCATTGGTCTTCGCTGCGCAGACGCAGGGGAAACTTCTCCCCGGCGCGAACAATGCGCGAGCCGCCCCACATCAATTGCGCCGGCGCGCCGGCCTTGATGTCGATCACCAGGTCTTCGCCGATGGAGGCAAAGCGCGAGGTTCCGAGCGGATCGACATAGCAGCGGATGCGGAAGAATTCTTCGACAAACGTTTGTACGCGGGTGCCGGCGCCGCCGAAACGGCGGTCGCCGAGGCGGATGATGATGTGGTCGCCGGCTTTCAGATAGCCGTCATAGGTATCGACGATCACCGCTTTCTGGAAGGGCCGCTCATGGCCTTTCTGATCGAAACGCACGCTGAGCTTCTGCACCGTGGCAGGGCTTTGCCCTGGGACGGTCGGCGCGGCGTGATATTCAGCGGAAATGTAATTCGCCCCGCCCGGATCGGCTGTCTGGAACAGCGCCCAGTCGGAATAGAAACGAAAGGTCGCCTTGAACCAGGAGCCGTCGGCCATGCCCGAAGCGCCCAGCTCGTAATCGATGATGATTTCCTGCCACGAGCCTGCTTCCATTTGCTCGATATTGCAACTGACCTTGCCCAGGAAGGGCATGTCCTTGGTGACTTGATAAAGGGTGGGGGGGGCGGTGTAGTCGCCGAGTCTTGTTTTCAACTCGGCATTGGTCATTTTTTTCATGGGTTCAACAGTCTCCGAAACAAAACAATAAAATCGTCATGCCAGCCGGTCGCGCAGTGTTCCCAGCAGCGCGCCGCCCAGCATCAGTTTGATGGCGCCGACGCGCCAGACCAGCAATATCAACACCGTCGCGACAAAGACGCTTGCCGCGAACAAGTCCGGCGCAGCATGCGGTGCCAGTTGCGCCAGCGAAACCGCCAGCACGCCGATCACCGCCGGGCCGATGCCGCGCATCGCCGCCTTCATCCAGGCGATCTTGCGCACACGCTCGAATATCGGCAGCAGCGACAACATCAGGATGAACGAGGGAAGAAAAATCGCCGCCGCGGCCACCAGCGCGCCAGCGATGCCGGCGAGCTTGAAGCCGACATAGGCCGCCACCATCAGAATGGGCCCCGGCGTGAATTGACCCAGCGCCAGACCATCGACGAACTCGCGCGGCGTCAGCCAGTGAAACTGGTTGACCACCTGTTCCTGCACGAAGGCAATCATGGTCAGGCCGCCACCGAAGGTAAATGCGCCGACCTTGAAGAAGAAAACGCCGATGTCGAACAGCCCCGCCGGCGTGTCGCCAGCGCCGACTTTTGCTTCAAGCGCTAGCGTCGGCGTGCCGCCCACGTAATGCATCAGCGCCACCATGAGCGCAATCGCCGCCAGCACGGCAAGGCCTTGCCGGCGCGAAGCAAACAGCAGAATGCCGATCCCGCCCGCCAGCGCCAGCACCGTGACAAGGCCCAGCGGACCGGCTGCCGTTACCAGCGCCGCCGCAACCGCGATCAAGACTTGCGGGGCGCCGGTGATCGCGCTCTTGCCGAGGCGAAATACCGCAACGGCGTATATCCCCAGCACCACCGGTCCCAAGCCATACAGGGCGCCGCGCATGAACGGCGTGCTACCGAGTGCGGCATAGGCCGCGGTCAGCGCCAGCATGATGAACAAGGCCGGCAAGACGAAGCAGAGGCCGGCCAGCAACCCACCCCACCAGCCGCCCCGTGCGTAGCCGAGAAAAATTCCGAGCTGCGTGGCGCCGGCGCCGGGCAGCAGGTTGACCAGCGCCAGCCCTTCCAGGAAGCGCTCTTTGTCGACCCAGCGACGCTTTTCCTGCAACTCGGCCTGCATGATGCCCATGATCGCCGGGCCGCCATAGGCCATGGCGCCGATCTTGAGGAAGACCGATGCGACCTCTCTCCAGCTGGCCCCGAAGCTGCTCATTGGGCTACTTGAACGGCCACGGTGCCGCCGGATCCCATACCGGAATACCCATGAAGGCATACCACGGTGCCATGACGCAGATGCCGTAGGCGACGGCGATCAGTACCGATACCCAGCCGACCTTGGCGTAGTCCGCCATGCTGAAGGTGCCGCTGCTGTAGGCTATCACCGCCGCCGTGATCTGCGTCGGCAGGATGTAGGCGAAGGTGTCCGTGTCCGAGATCAGCATGGTGAAGGCCACCGGGTGCAGGCCGAGCTTGGGTGCCAGCGCCAGCAGTATCGGTGCCAGCATGGTGATGGCCGCCACGTTGGAGAGCATGCCCAGGCGAATAACGTGAGTGCCCAGCATCAGGACCAGCAGGATCATCCACCAGGCATGGCCATGGGCCAGCGGATGAATGATGTCGGACAGCCACTGCGCCAAGCCGGTGCTGCCCATGGCTGCCGACATCGACAGCGCACCGGCCAGCAACAGGAAAGTGCCCCAGATGGTGCGATCCTGCAGATCCTTCCACTTGAAGCCGAACAGGCCGGGCGCAAAAAGGATCGCCAGGCCGATCAGCGCAGCATTGTGCGACTTCACGCCGTGCCACGACTCCGTCACCCACATCACGGCGATCAGCCCGAACACCGCGAGAATGAGCCATTCCGCCTGATTGGTCTTCGGCAGTTCCTCGTGTTGTTTCTCCACGGCCTCGAAGCCGCCGTGGATGCCCACGCTGCGCGTACGGAAGTAGCGCTGCACCCACCATTGCGTCAGGACGAACATGCCGAGATAGGGCCACTGCAGCTTGAACCAGTCGATGTAGGAGAGGTTCAACGCCAGTTCGGTCTCGAACAGGCCGACCAGCACCAGGTTCGGCAGGTGCGCGGTCATGATGCACATGCCGCTGATCATCGAGCCATAGACCAGGGTCTGGATGACGATGGCCTTTTTTCCGGCTTGCTCTTCCGGCGTGTCGCCGAACATTTTGGTGATGCCGTTCACCACCGGCAGTAGCGTCGCCGCGCGTGCGTTGGCGGCGGGAATGATCAAGGACAACAGCAGGTTCGCCGCGAACATCGCCCAGATCACGCCGTTCACCGTCTTCACCTTGAGCTTGTGCAGCAGGCCGAGGGCGATGCGTCGATCGAGCCCGGCGGCCTGCATGACGGCCGCGAAGATGAAAGCTGCCAGGCAGAGAAACACCACCGGCGTGGTAAAGCCGCTGGCCGCCTTGGGAAACTTGTCGATCGCACCGCTCATCACCAGCAGCATCGGGATCAGCAGGCCGGAAATGCCCACCGGAATCGCCTCGGTGATCCACATGATGCAGGCCCACACCACCACCGCCAATGCCGCCTTGCCTGCAAGCGTGAGGCCGGCGGGAATCGGCATCAGCCACAGAATGGCGAAGAACGCGACCCACGCCACGACAAAGCCGCAGGCGCACTTGCCCGGTGTGCGGCCCGACTCGCGGATGTTGGTGCCCCAGTTGGTGACGAAGCCCCTAAGGCTGTACGACGTATCCTGGCTCATGAACAGGTTCCTATTTCAGATTGGCGGCGGTCAGCGAAATCAGCAGCACGCCGATTACCGTGTTGCCATCCTTGACCGGCGCCGCGATCTGCACGGTGTCGATGTTGGTGCTGGGATCCGGCTTGGATTCCGCCTGGTGCCAGACCTTGCCGGCAAATGCCTCGTCGAAGTTCGGCTTGCCTTTGCCGATGTAGATTGCCGGCATCGAGGTGAAGGCCACGCGCTGGCTCTTGTCGCCGGAGAGCACGATCTTGTTGATGCCTTTCGCGTCGGAATTCATCCACTTGGTCACGAGCTGGCCCGCGGCATTGTCGACCAGGCCCTTGACATTGGGATCGCTCTCCTTGAGGTCGCGCCACTTGGCATTGCCCATCCCGGCAATGGGTCCGCTTGCATTGGACTCCTTCACTGCCTTCAGGATTTGCGGATCCGCGGCCCATGCGACGGCCTGCTTTTTGTAGGTGTCGATCCTCGGCAGCATTTTTGTCGTCACGTCGCCTGCCCACGCCGCGCCTGTTCCACCCAGCGCGAAACAGCAGGCCACTACTTGAATTGCAGATCGCGAAATCAATTGAGTCAATGTGCCGTGCGTCATCGCTTCCTCCGTTTGTCCGATCCCATTGTCCGGCAGTAATACAGTTCCTCGCCGCACCGCCGTTTGGTCAAGGACTCTTCCTTGCGTTCCCTGGACCACGTGATTAGTATTCGCGCCTGAGAAGACTCTGTCTGTCGGCCAGCCGACATTCGGCAAACAGGCGTATTTGAGTTTGCTTTAAACCAATGGAGACGGTGTGGAAGTGAACCACGGAAATGGCGATCGCCTGTTGGCGCAGGCGAACTTTTCAGGCATGCGGCCCGTTCGGTGAACATGCAGCACACGCCGTCGAAGTTCCTGACGCGCCTCAGCGACGTTGATCGTGCCGCCCTGGCCGCGCTGGCAAAAGCCCGCCGCGTTCCTCGCGGCGAGGCGGTATTCAGCGCCGGCGGTCCCGGCAAGCATGTCTATTTTCTGGAATCCGGCAAGATCAAGATCTGCCAGCCATCGTCGTCGGGCAACGAGATCATTCTGTGGTTTTGCCTGCCCGGCGAAATATTCGGCCTGGCCGAAGTGTCCCACGGCGGCGGGCGGGTGGTCAGCGCGATTGCCTGCGAAGAATCGCTGGTGCTCTCGCTCAGCCAGAAGGACTTCCTCGAATTTCTCACGGCGCATCCGGAGGCGGTCATGCTGTCCATGCAGGCGCTGTCGTCCCGGCTGCGGGTTCTGGGAGAAATGGTCGTCAACCTTGTCTCGGACGACGCCAACACCCGCATTGCCAAGCTGCTGCTGCGGTTGGCGGCGCGCTACGGCAAGCGCGAGGGCAGTATCGTCCATCTCGATGTGCCGCTCACCCACGAGGAAATCGCGAACATGGTCGGAACCACGCGGCAGACGGTCACCACCGTGATCGGCCAGTTCCGGCGGCAGGGCGTCCTCAGCATCGAGAACCGGCGGATCCAGATTGAAAGCGAAGACTTGTTGACGGAGATTTCGCAGGCGGCCGCGCAACCGGCAAAGTACCGATAGCCCGGGCCGCAGGTCAGCCCAGCCGTGGCAGGTTCAGGCCGCGGATCCGTTTCAGCTTGTCGGGAATGTCGGCGAGCAGCGCGGCGTGGCGCGGTCCGTGCCAGCCGCCGACCAGTGTCACCGCTTCGCGCAGGTGCGGGTCGTGGCCGGCGCAGACCATCAGCAGGTTGCCGGCGCTGGCGAGATCGTTGAGCTGCCCCAGCTCTTGCTGGAGGCCGGCGAGGCGCTTGATTGCGGCGGCCCCGGACTTGCCGGGCATCATCGGGCCAAAGAACTCGATGGCGTAGCGCAGGCGCTTGATGCCGATCCGCAACTGGTGCAGCGAGGGCGGGTAGTCGACGCGGGCGGCGTCTGCCAGTTCGAGAATCCTCTTCAGCAACCGGTGCAGACGGCGGTCGGCGAACTGCAACAGGGACGGCGGTTCGCTGTCGGCGCCGGGCGGCTCGATGAAGGGGGCGCGCTGCAGCAGGCTGCCGGCGGTCAGCAGCAACTGCCCGTAGCCGGGCTGCCGCAGCACATGGCGGATATCGGCGCGGGCGGCGTAAAGGCGGTTGGTGACGGCGCTGGCCAGATCGGTCAGGCGCGGCTCGTCCGGCAGGGCGGCGGCGACCGGGGCAACGATCTCCGCCGTCAACACGTCGAGGTCGCGCGTCTGTCCCAGTGCGCGCATCAGTTCGCGCATCGGCGGCACCAGCTGCTCGGCGAAACCGGCCGGCAATACCGGACTGAACATGCGCAACGCGGCGCGCAGGCGGCGCGTGGCGACCCGCATCTGATGTATGTATTCGGGATCGTCGCTGCGCACGGCGCCGTCGTGGTTGAGCTGCAGATGCGACAGACAGTCCAGCGCGATCAGGCGGAAGGCTGCCAGCGGCGTGTCTGCGGCATCGATCGGCACGTCGCCGGCCTTCACCGGGGCTGGCGGTGTGTTGCGGAAAAGGCGGTAGCCCCGCTCGGCCTTCGCCAACAGCAACTGGGGCAGGGCCTGGCGCTGCGCGAGTTGGAGGGCAAGCACGTAGAGACTGTCGATGCTGCCCGTTTCCAGTTGCAGTTCAAGTTCGGAGATCGTGTCGCGGCGACCGCTGGAGGCAATCCAGCCGCGGTCGAGCTTGACCAGGATACGGGTGTCCGGACTTGGATCGAGTTGCCAGACGGTGCGGCGGAGGTTGGTTTCGAAGACCGCGGCGAGACGGCCGGCGATCTTGTCGCGTTGCAACCATTCGCGCAGTTCGACATCATCGACGCAGGAAAAATCGAAGTGGTTGAGGTAGGGTGCGTGCCACTCCGGCCGGCGCGTCAGGCCGCCCTGCGATTCATCCTGACGCTTGACCGTCTGCTGCCATGAGGCGCCGTTCTTGCGCAGGCGCAGCAGGATGCCGGCGCGGCGCAATGCCATGCGCCCGGTGTCGTAGTAGATGCTGACCAGGTGGTGCTGCGCGCGCGCGGTCGCCGCGGCCAGGGCAGGGTGCCGCAGCAGTACGCCGTGGCGATCTTCGGCGACGGCCAGTTTGAGAGCGATTTGTTCAGCCATCGGGTCGACGCCGGAAGGAAGGTGGGGTCGAGTGTAGTCCCGCACTGTCGAACAATTGTTACAGCCTTGTTGCGGTCCCGTTACAGGCGATGGCTGCCTGCGGCAGTTCGTCGAGAGTCGGCGCTGGTGGTACGGCGGCTGGGAGTACTGAAGCCGGGCGGTTTGCCGTTGCGGCGACGGTTTGCCAGGCGCGGACCAGTTCCAGGCGGCCGTCGTGGTGTTCGACGATCGCGGTGCAGCTGTCGACCCAGTCGCCGCAGTTGACATAGATGATGTCGCCGACCGGGCGCAGGGCGGCGCTATGGATGTGGCCGCAGATGACGCCGTCCAGCCCGCGTTCGCGAACGGCGTGAATCAAGGAATCCTCGAAGTCGAAAATGAAGGAAACGGCACGCTTGACGCGGCTTTTGGCGTAGCCGGCCAGCGACCAGTAGCCGGGGCGGCGCAGCAGGCGGCGCAGGCGCGAGAGGGAGGCGTTCACGCGCACCAGCAGGTTGTAGCCGACGTCGCCGATCACCGCCAGCCAGCGGTGATAGCGCGTCACCTGGTCGAACTCGTCGCCGTGCAGCAAGAGGTAACGTTTGCCGTCGGCGGCGAGGTGGATGTGTTCGAGGCGGACCTCGATGTCGCCGAAGGACACGCCGTCATACTCGCGCATCGCCTCGTCGTGGTTGCCGGGGATCAGCATTACGCGCTGGCCGTGGCGGGCGCGGCGCAGGATCTTCTGCACCACGGTGTTCTGCGCCGGAGTCCAGTGGATGCCGCGGTTCATCGACCAGAAGTCGATGATGTCGCCGATCAGGAACAGGTGGTCGCTTTCATAGTCGCGCAGGAAATCGAGCAGACGATCGGCCTGGCAGCCGCGGGTGCCGAGATGAACGTCGGAGATGAAGATCGAGCGGACGTGCATCAGTCAGGAACGAAGCCGTAGATCGATTCGTTCGCCGCCGCCATCGCGGGCCGGGCAATGGCTTCGCGCAGGGCAGCCACCAGCCGGTCGTGAATGCGCTCCCAGTCGAGCGCGGCGACGCTCTGCGGCGCGGCCTCGGCGGCGCGTCGCCGCACGTGCGGGCGGCTGACGAGATCGAGCGCGGCGCGCACGAACTGGTCGCCGGCGCCCGGATCGGCCAGCATGCCGTTGTCGCCGTGGCGTATCAGTTCGGCCGCGGCTGCCATGCGGTAGGCCACCACCGGCAGGCCGCTGGCCAGCGCTTCGAGGGTGACGTTGCCATAGGTTTCGGTCAGGCTCGGAAACAGGAACAGGTCGGCCGAGGCGTAGTGGGCGGCGAGGTCCTCGCCATGGCGCATGCCGGCGAAGAGGTGCTCGGGGTGCTCTTGCTCCAGCCGCTTGCGCGACGGGCCGTCGCCGACCAGCAGCAGGCGAGCGCTCGGGGCGTACTTGCGGATCGCATCGAAGGTGGTGAGCAGCAGCGGCAGGTTCTTTTCCGGCGCCAGGCGGCCGACATGGGCCACCACCAGGTCGCCGTTGCCGACCTTCCAGGCGGCGCGCAGCGCGGCGCTGCGGCGTGCCGGGTTGAACAGTTGCGTGTCGACGCCGCGGGCCACCACGCGAATGCCGTGGTAGCCGCGGCGCAGCAGATCGACGCCCAGCTGATGCGAAGGCACCAGCGTCATCCGGCAGCGGTTGTGCAGGCGCCGCAAGTGCCCGGCGACCAGACCTTCCAGCCAGGCGAAGCCGTAATGGCGGCTGTAGGCGTGGAAATTGGTGTGGAATTCCGACACCACCGGGATGCCCAGTTCGCGCGCCACGGCGACGGCCGAGGCGCCCAGCGGCCCCTCGGTGACGACCTGCACCACGTCCGGCCGGTCGGCGCGCCACTGGCGGCGCAACAGGCGCGGCGCCGGCAGGCCGAATCTGAGGCCGGCGTAACCGGGAATCGGCAGGCCGCCAACCAGCGTGGTCGAGTGCCGCGCCGATGAATCCGGCGCCTCATGCGCATGCTGGCGCGGCCGCGTCAGGCTGACGCGGTGCCCGCGCGCCAGCAGGCCCTGCACCATGCGGCCGAGCGTCATGGCGACGCCATTGACTTCCGGCGGGTAGGTCTCGGTGACGATGGCGACATGCAGCGGGGCTGTCATGCGGTACTCACAGGAACAGCACCAGCGACCAGGTGGCGAGTACATTGATCAGGGCGATCAGCACCGCTGCGCTGCCGATATCCTTGGCGCGCTTGGAGAGGCGGTGCCGGTCCAGCGAAATGCGGTCGATCGCGGCCTCGATGGCCGAGTTGAGCAGTTCGACGACGAGCACCAGCAGCACACTGCCGATCATCAGTGCCTTGCCGATGCCGGATGCGGGCAGGACCAGGGCGATGGGAATCAGGAGCGCCGCCAGCAGGCTCTCCTGGCGGAAGGCATCTTCGTTGACGTAGGCGGCATGCAGTCCGGACAGCGAATAGCTGAAGGCGTTCCAGATGCGGCGCAGGCCGGTCTGGCCCTTGAAGGGACTTTCTTCGGCAACGGGTTCGCTATTCATCGGCGGGCGGCCAGGGGCAGGGCACAGTCGACGGCGACGGGCGCGCGCACCAGTTCGCGGTAGAGCGCGGCCAGCCGCGCGCCCTGTGTCGCGGCGTCCCACTCGCGCGCGAAGTCCACCGCGTCGTCGGCCATGGTGGCCAGTTTGGCGGGCCGGTCGAGCAGCGCGACCAGTTGTGCGGCAAAGGCCTCCGGCGTGTCGGCGGCAGCCACGGCGCCGCGTCGCGGGAGAATGATTTCGGCCGCCCCCAACGCGGCGATTGCCAGCACCGGCAGGCCAATCGCCATGGCTTCGAGCAGCACCAGGCCCTGAGTTTCGGTCTGCGAGGCGAAGGTGAACACATCGGCGGCGGCGTAGCAGTCGCGCAGGCCGCCTTCGCGCGGCAGATAGCCGACGAAGCGGACGTGATCCTCGATGCGCAGGGCGGCGGCCTGACGACGCAGGGCCGGCAATGCCGGACCCTCGCCTGCAATCACCAGCATCAGCTGCGGCTGCTGCCGGCGTGCCAGCGCCAGCATGTCGAGCAGGAATCCGATGTTCTTTTCAAACGCGGCGCGGCCGACGAACAGTGCGACCTTGCGGTCCGGCGCGATGCCCCAGGCCTGGCGAAACCGCCTGCCGTCGCCGCGCACGAACTGGCTTTCCGGCAGGCCCGTGGCAATCACCTGCAGCGGCTGGGTGACGCCGTAGTCGCGCAAAGTGGCGGCCATCGGTTGCGAGGGCACCACGACTGAGTCGAGTGCATTGCACTGATGGCGGGCCAGCCAGCGCGCGGCGGCGCGCAGCGCGCTCCTGGGCAGGAAGCGGATGTAGTGGCACAGGTATTCTTCGAAATGCGTGTGGTAGGTGGCGATGCAGGGGATGCCGCGCGCGCGCGCCAGGCGCAGGCCGGCGTAGTGCGCGGCGAAGGGGGTCTGCACGTGGACCAGATCAAAGTCATGCGAAGCGGTATCCCCTGCCGGGACGGCGCTGGCGAGACGGCGATCCAGTTGCGCGAGGGAACTCCAGTGCATCAGCCGGTCTTCCGGATCCAGCGGCACGGCACGGGAAGGCAGGCGGACGATGTCCTCGTCGGCGTCGGCCTCGCGGTCGGTCCCCGGATAGTCGGGCGCCACCACCGTCACCCGTACGCCGAGACGGGCAAGGGCGGTACGGAAGGTATGGATCGAGGTCGAGACGCCGTTGATGCGAGGAAAGTAGACGTCGCTCACCATCAGCACATGCATCCGGCGGTTCTCGCGTGCCGCGGCAGCGATCCCGGCGACGCTCATGCCGCGACCGGTTCCGCAGCCTTGATGAAGTGACGCATGTAACGCGGGTTCATGCGCGACATCGGCAGCAGCATGAGCAGGTCGGCGGTGTTGAAGTAGGGATCCCAGGCCGGTGCGCCGCAAACCCAGGCGCCGACGCGCAGGTAGCCCTTGATCAGCGGCGGGACCAGCGCAGGCTGGTCGCTGGCGAGCCGTTCAACCGGCAGGGCGTGCTTGGGGAAGACGCGGTATTCCGCCGGAGCCATGTGGGCGGAACAGGTCTGGGTGAACAGGTTGGCGGCATTGTGTCCGCCGTCGGCCATGCCGATCGAGGCGCAGCCGATCAGGTATTCGTAGTTGTTGCTCACCATGTAATCGGCGAGTCCGGCCCAAAGCAGGGTGATGACCGCTCCGCTGCGATAGTCGGGGTGGATGCACGAGCGACCGACTTCCACCATGCGACCGCGCAGATTCTGCAGCCGGGGCAGGAAGAACTCGCTCTCCGAATAGTAGCTGCCGGCACGGCGGGCGGCCTCCGGCGACAGGATGCGGTAGGTGCCGACGATGCGGTCGGCATGACTTTCGCGCACGATCAGGTGTTCGCAGAAGGGATCGTAGCGATCGATGTCGTGGTCCGGCGTGCCGGAGTGGATTTGGGCGCCGAGTTCCTCGACAAAAACCTTGTAGCGCAGGCGCTGCGCTTCGCGGATTTCCTCTTCGCTGCGCGCCAGCGCAACGGTGTAGCCGACGTGCTGGCTGGCGGCGGCGGTTTCGATCAAATGTTTTTGCATGGCGTTCTCCTGTGGGCTCTTTGGGTTCGCCTGCATTCTGGAAAGCCGTCGTTACCGCCTGATTGCCGCCGTGTTACTGAGAGGTTGCGGGCTGCCTTCGCGCGGATTTGTCCCTCTGATCCATGGACCGAAGTCGGGCCGGCCCGGCGTTGGGGCAAAGTTGGGGCTCTGCGCCAGCGCCGCCGCTACTGCGTGCTGGGCATGGCGGGCAAGGTGACGGCGCTCCGGCAAAGGCGGGACGAAGCTGGCCGCCAAAGCGATGCGGGCGGTCAGCCCGCGCGTACGCAGGACGGTCATCAGGCAGGCCACCAGGCTGACGTCGTCGATGTAGGCCGGCGCCGCGGAGCGGAGGCCATCGGCGCGGTGGTAGCTCAAGGCAACGGCATGTACCGGCACGGCGGCGTCGATCGCGCTCTGGAACAGCGCGGCGTGGAAGGGCAGCAGGTAGTCTCCGGCGGTAGTGGTTCCTTCCGGAAAGACCACCAGGCGCTTCCCGGCACCGAAAGCGGCCAGCATCTCCTGATGTGTGCTGTGGGCCGCCCTGCGGCTGCCGCGCTCAATGAACACGGTGTCGTTGTGGCGGCAGAGCCAGCCGATCAGCGGCCATTGCGCGACATCTCTCTTGGCGACGAAGCCCGACGGAAGCAGCGCGTTGATGACGAAAATGTCGATGAAGGAAATGTGATTGCAGACCAGCAGGCCGTTTTCGACGCCGCTCAGGCCGCCATCGACCGCTTCGATGCGGATGCCGAGCAGCGTCAGCAGCTGTCGCGACCAGTTTTGTCTCAGGAACTGCCGCCCGGCGCTGCCGCCAAACGGGAACAGAAGGGCGACCTGGAGTGCGCCGGACAAGACATGAAGCCCGATCAGCAGCAGGCGCAGGTGGTTGAAACGGGGTGATTGACGGGAGGATTGCCGCATCCGCCCAGAGTAGAGAGCCCGCGTTACAGGGGCGTGACGCAGGCAGCCAAAGGCAATTTCCGGTTGCCGCGACGAATTTAACGGCTCTGTAACAATTGATGCCTAGACTGCGGCCTTCTCGTACCGCACATAGGAGTCTATTGATGAAATCCCTGAAAATTGCCGCTGTCGTCGCCGGCGTATTCGCCTCGGCGAGCGTTTTTGCCCAGGCGCTGGTAAAGATCGACGGCTCTTCGACGGTCTATCCGATCACCGAGGCCGTGGCCGAAGAATTCCAGAAGTCGAAAAAGAACGCCATCAAGGTCACCGTGGGCATTTCCGGCACGGGCGGCGGCTTCAAGAAATTCTGCCGCGGCGAGACCGACATCTCCGACGCCTCGCGCCCGATCCTGAAAAAGGAAATGGAAGACTGCGCCAAGGCCGGCATCAAGTATGTGGAGCTGCCGGTGGCCTTCGATGCGCTGACCGTGGTGGTGAATCCGAAAAACACCTGGATCAAACAACTTACCGTCGCCGAACTGAAGATGATGTGGGAGCCGGGCGCGCAGGGCAAGATCACCAAGTGGAACCAGGTCAACCCGGCCTGGCCGGATGCGCCGCTCAAGCTGTTCGGCCCTGGCGCCGATTCGGGCACCTTCGATTACTTCACCGAAGCCATCAACGGCAAGTCGAAGTCCAGCCGCGGCGATTTCACCGCCTCGGAAGACGACAACGTGCTGGTGCAGGGCGTTTCGCGCGACAACAACGCGCTGGGCTTCTTCGGCTTCGCCTATTACGACGAAAACAAGGGCAAGCTGAAGGCCGTGCCGATCGTCAATCCCAAGGGCAAGGCCGTGACGCCGTCGATCGATGCCGTGATGGCTGGCGAATACGAGCCGCTGGCGCGTCCGATCTTCATCTACGTCAGCCTCAAGGCGATGGATAGGCCCGAGGTCAAGGAATTCGTCGAGTTCTACCTGAAGGAAGGCGCCAAGCTGGCCAAGGAAGTCAAGTACGTGCCCCTGGGCGCTGCCGACTACAAGCACGCGATGGACAATTTCAGCAAGAAGAAGACCGGCACCGGATTTGGCGGCGTCGCCGAAGTGGGCGTCAAGGTCTCCGACCTGTTGAAGCGTAATCCGGTAGAGTAATACGCCGTCACTGTCAGGACGGTCGCCGCCGATCAGGGTGGCGACCGTCTTGCCGGCGGTACGACCACAGGGTCGTCTGCCGATTTTGAATCGAATATTTTCGGAACCCCGTAATGAATGCAAGCGCATCCATGCCTTCCAGCGCGGCGATCGGCGGCGGCGTCAGCGACCGGCTGAGCAAGAAGGCGTCGCGTCACGTCAAGGAGCGCATCATCGAGGCGCTGCTGTTCAGTGCCGCGGCATTTTCGGTGTTCGTCACCGTCGCCATCGTTTACGTGCTGGTCAAGGAATCCTGGGTATTCTTTGAAACGGTACCGCTTTCCGATTTCCTGTTCGACACACAATGGACGCCGCTGTTCGACGACGCCCATTACGGCATCATGGTCCTGCTCTCGGGCACCCTGACCAGCTCGGCCGTGGCTCTGGTGGTGGCGATTCCACTGGGCACCATCATCGCGCTTTACCTTTCCGAATTCGCCGGCTTCAAGGTGCGCGAAATCGCCAAGCCCTTCCTCGAACTGCTGGGCGGCGTGCCGACCATCGTCTATGGCTACTTCGCCCTGACTTTCCTGACGCCGCTACTGCAAAAAATCTATCCCGACCTGCCCGGTTTCAACCTGCTGTCGGCCGGTCTGGTGATGGGCATCATGATCATTCCTTACGTCGCTTCGCTCTCGGAAGACGCCATGCGTGCGGTGCCGATGGCGCTGCGCGAGGGTTCCTACGCCATGGGCGCGACGCGACTGCAAACCGCGCTCTGGGTGGTGACGCCGGCGGCGACCTCGGGCATTGCCTCGGCCTACATTCTCGGGATTTCGCGCGCCGTCGGCGAAACCATGATCCTCGCCGTTGCGGCCGGCATGCAGCCGAACCTGACCTTCAATCCGGCCGAGCCGGGCGCGACCATCACCTCCTACATCGTGCAGGTGGCGCTGGGAGACTTGCCGCACGGCTCGATCGGCTACCAGACCATATTTGCCGCCGGCCTCACCCTGCTGCTGATGACGCTGGCCTTCAACCTGCTCGGTTACTGGTTGCGCAAGCGCTACCGCGAGGTGTATTGAAATGATGAAAGCTGCCGACCTCGCTGCCATTCGCGCCATCATCACCCGGGCCAAGCGCTGGGACCTGTTTTTCTCCCTGCTTGGCATTCTGTCGCTGATGGTCGGCGTGCTGACTTTTACCGTGCTTTTCGTCGACATGGCGATCCAGGGCGTGCCGCGACTGGATCTGGATTTCTTCACCTCCTTTCCGTCGCGCAAGGCCGCCAATGCCGGCATCCTCTCGGCCTGGGTCGGCACCGTGCTGGTGATGCTGCTGACCGCGCTGGCCGCGGTGCCGCTGGGCGTCGCCGCCGGCGTCTATCTGGAGGAATATGCACCGAAGAACTGGATGACGGACATCATCGAAATCAACATCAGCAACCTGGCCGGCATCCCGTCCATCGTCTATGGCCTGCTGGCGCTGGGCCTCTTCGTCTATTACTTCGGCTTCGGCCAGAGCATCCTCTCCGCCGGGCTGACGCTGGCGCTCTTGATCCTGCCGGTGATCATCGTCGCCACGCGGGAAGCCATCCGCGCCATTCCGCAGTCGATCCACGAAGGCTCCTACGCCTGCGGCGCGACCACCTGGCAAACAGTCAGCGACCACATCCTGCCGTATTCCTCGGCCGGGATACTCACCGGCGTCATCATCGGCATGGCGCGCGCCATCGGCGAGACGGCCCCGATTATCACCATCGGCGCGCTGACCTTCATCGCCTTCCTGCCGCCGGCGCCATTCACCGGCGAGCCGCCGGCCGGCCTGTTCGACTGGATCTTCGCTCCCTTTACGGTGATGCCGATCCAGATGTTCAACTGGACCTCGCGGCCCGAGGCGGCCTTCACCGTCAATGCGGCGGCGGCGGGCTTCGTCCTGGTTTTCATGACCCTGGCCATGAACGGCCTGGCCATCTACGTGCGCTATCGTCTGCGCAAAAACATCAAGTGGTGAGCACCATGCAAATACCAACCGGATTCGAGGCGGGCGTCGAAGGTGCCGTCCTCAAGGCCGATGTTCGCGAGCTCGACTTCTATTACGGCGCCTTCCATGCGCTGAAACGGGTGTCGATGCCGATCCACGACCGCATGGTCACCGCGCTGATCGGCCCGTCCGGTTGCGGCAAGTCCACGCTGCTGCGCTGCTTCAATCGCATGCACGACCTGTATCCGGGCAACCGCTATGGCGGCGGCGGCATCCTGCTCCATCCGGACAACACCAATCTGCTCTCGCCCGATGTCGATCCGATTGAAGTGCGCATGCGCATCAGCATGGTGTTCCAGAAGCCGAATCCCTTCCCCAAATCGATCTTCGAGAACGTGGCTTATTCCCTGCGCGTGCGCGGCATGCGCAACCGCAACGAACTCGCCGATCGCGTCGAGGCGGCCCTCAAGGGCGCTGCGCTGTGGAACGAGGTCAGCAACCGCCTCAACGAACTCGGCGCCAACCTTTCCGGCGGCCAGCAGCAGCGCCTGTGCATCGCCCGTGCGCTGGCCTCCGATCCCGAGATCATCCTCTTCGATGAACCGACCTCGGCCCTCGACCCGATTGCCACCGCCAGCATCGAGGAACTGATCATCGAGCTGAAGGAAAAGGTCACCATCCTCATCGTCACCCACAACATGCAGCAGGCGGCGCGCATCTCGGACTACACCGCCTACATGTATCTCGGCGAGATGATCGAGTTCGGCGTCACCGATCAGATATTCATTAAGCCGCAGAAGAAGGCTACCGAGGATTACATCACGGGCCGCTTCGGCTGATTCCGCAGCGAACCGCAGATCATCCCCAAGAGTCGGCGCTGGCAGTACGGCGATACGGCGCTGCCGCGAAGCAGTGGCTTGAGCGGAAGTCCGGCGGGACCCACTCTCCAGAGTCGTCACCGGTTCTGTCGCGTACCTGGAGACACCGGCGGTACGGGACGGAAGGTCGTGGCGGCGATCTCGACCGCCAGCGGCCGCGCCACCCGGATCATGACGTTGAGCAACTCTTGCGCGATGAGTTCGCGCAGCGGAACCAGCATTCGCGGCAGACGCACCGAACGACTCAGGGACCGGGTTTCTTCGGCATACAGCCGGAATAGTTCGCTCAGCAGTTGCGCGAATTCGTCGCGCGAGAAGCTTGCGTGCATGGCGCCGCGCAAGCGCAAATCACCCTGGCGCGCCGCAAGGACTTTCAGCGCGGCGTCGTAGAGCAGCTTCATACGCCGGGCGCGGATCGGCGCGATTTCCTCGTAGCGAATCACGATTTCCACCGGGAAGCTGCCGACGCGCGCAAGAAACATGCGATCGATTTCCTTGGTCGCATGCAGCAGTTGCGGCAGGACGTCGCTCCATGCTGCCGGGCTTTCCGCGGCGAGTTCGTGGGCGCGGAGAATCACCAGCGTGTCCTTGCGCACTTCCTTGGCGACGTTCAGCACCAGCACCGGTTCCAGGTGCGGCAGGGCGAGGCGCAGGGGCAGAGCGGCACGCAGCGCTGTGGTGGTGCGCTGACTGTAGATCTTGAGTATCCGACCGTTGAGTCTGGCGAGGGACCGCGCTCGCTGCATCCTGTGGCTAGGCCTTCAGAGCTTCGTGTGGCTTTATCGCGCGGTGGAATCCCAGCATGCCGTGGAACACGGTATCCGCCTTCACTTCGACATAGCCCAGTTCGCGCAGCAGGATCGAAAGCTCCTCGGCCGTGTAGAACAATTCCAGCGCGTCGAGGAAATATTGCTTGGCCTTGACCGCCGCGGGGCCGCTGCCGACTATCAGGCCGGTCAGGCCGAGACAGCCGCGCAGGTAGGTGTAGTAGAGGTTCTTCACTATCACGTTGCGCGGACGCAGCATGTCGGAATGATAGAAGTGGCCGCCGGGCTTCAGCACGCGCAGGATTTCGCTGAACACCTCGCGCACGCGCAGGTGGCGCGAGGCGAACTGCAGCGTGACGATGTCGAAGTGATTGTCGGAGAAGGGCAGCGTGTGCACGTCGCCGATGGTGCTCTTGATCTGAAAGCCCTGCGCGGCGGCGCGCTGCTGGCCGACGGTTTGCATGGCGACGCTGCGGTCCATGGCATGCACGTCGAGCGTCGGTTCGCGCCTGAGCAGGGCGATGCCGATGGCGTTGGTGCCGGCGCAGACATCCAGTACCTTTTGCTTGGGCTGCAGATCGACCAGCTGCATGAAGCGTCGCAGGAAGTTGCCGAACTGCCCCAGCGCTGCGATGTTGTTGGCGCGATCGTAATAGGGGGCGACGTCGGCGAAGACATCGTTCAGGTCATTGCTCCAGACATCGCCGAGACGTTCTTCGCGTACGGCCTCGCGTAAGGCCATTGGGGGTGGTGCCATTCTGTTCTTTGCTCCCTTGGGTGAATCGTTTCGGTCTGATGCCGATTAGATTTGCAGCAGGTATACCGCGGACAAAAGGCTGCCCGCAATCGCGGCAATATACAGGACAGTCGCGGCCAGCGTGTCGGCGCGCAGGCCGAAATCGAAGCAGGTACAGCGCAGACGGTGGGCGGAACTCCACAGCGACAGGGCGACCACGCCGAAGATGATCAGCTTGCCGAGGCCGCTGCCGGCGAAGGCGTGCATTCGCTCGTAGCTGAGCCCGGGCGGTACGTGGCCCAGCGCCGCCAAAAAGGTGAGGAGGACGATCACCGGGATAAAGAAGGCGATGACCGTGCCGCCGGCGGCGAAGGGGAACCAGACGACAGGTTTGTGCGATTTGGCCATGGTCAGAACACTCCCGCAAGATAAAGGATGACGGCGGACAGCACCGCCCAGGCGACATAGTGCGCACCCGAAATCAGGTTGCCGGGGACGAAGTCCTCGCCGATCTGCACCGGCATGGCCTTTTGTGTGGCGTTGAACCAGGTGGCAGCGTGATACGACGCGGCGGCCAGGGCCAGCAGATGAAACACGATCGAATCCGCGCTCCGCAGTCCCAGCAGGAAGGCTTCCCATGCGGCCGGGCCGGCGGAAAGGCGTTGCAGGCCGACCACCAGCAGCACGCAGTAGGCGCCGACAAAAATGCTGGTGATCTCGCGCGACATGTAACGCAGATAGCGTGGCTGGCGGAAATACCACGTGGTCGGCGGACATTCGCGAACCAGGGGTCTGCGGCTCATGATATGTCTCCTGCGTCCTCGCGGGAGACGGTATCCCTTGCGGATTTTCCTCCCGGAATCAGGTGTTCGACGATCCAGTCGATCGAACTGGTGATCTTCATTTGCTGCAGCGCGCTTGCCGGATCGACGTGGGCCGGGCATACCTCGGAGCAGGCACCGACGAAAGTGCATTCCCAGACGCCTTCATGGGTGGCGACTATCTCCTGGCGCTCCTTGCGGCCGCCGTCGCGCGAATCGAGGTTGTAGCGGTGCGCAAGGGTCAGGGCCGCCGGGCCGATGAAGGTCGGCGTCAGCCCGTACTGGGGGCAGGCGGCGTAACACAGCATGCAATTGATGCACATCGAATACTGGCGGAACTTCATCAGTTGCGCCGGAGTCTGCTTGTACTCGCCCTCGCTGATCGGCTTCTTCTCTTTTGGGATGACGTAGGGCTTGACGCGCTTGAGCTTTTCCATGAAATCGTCGGGTGCGGTCACCAGATCGCGCTCGACCGGAAAATGCGCCAGCGGCTCGACCCGGATCACGCCTTCGTATTCGCGCAGGAAGGCATGGCAGGACAGCTTGGGCTCGCCGTTGATCATCATGCCGCAGCTGCCGCAGACAGCCATGTGGCAGGACCAGCGGTAGTTGAGGGTCGGGTCGATGTCTGCCTTGATCTTGTTGAGAGCATCGAGCACGACCCATTCTTCCTGGCAGACCACTTCATAGCGCTGGAAGCGGGCCTCGGTGTCGGTGTCCGGGTTGTAGCGCAGGACTTCCAGCTGGACCAGACGCTCGCTGCTTCCGCCGGGCCGCCCCAAGGAAGCAGCCGCCCCCCCCGGGGGGGCAGCGAGCGGGGGTTGCGAGCGTGGGGGGCTATTGCTCATTTGTGATCTCCCGAATAGTCGCGCACTCCGGGCGGCGACTTAGTGATCACCACGTCGAGGTAATCGACGCGGGGGACATCGAGGCCCTGGTGGTAGACCATGGTGTGGCGCAGGTAATTCTTGTCGTCGCGCTCGACGTAATCGAGGCGCTGGTGCGCACCGCGCGATTCCTTGCGGGCCAAGGCGCCCACCGTCACGGCTTCGGCGCAATCGAGCATGGAGCCGAGCTCGAGCACCTGGAACAGGTCGGTGTTGAACACACTGCTCTTGTCGGTGAGGACCACGCGGCGATAACGCTGGCGCAACTCGTGGATCTTGTTCACGCCTTCCTGGAGACCTTCCTCGGTGCGATAGATGCCGACGTTCTTTTCCATCGTGTCCATCATCTCCTTGCGCAGGCCGGACATCGATTCGGTGCCGTCGGTGCGCGAGAAGAGTTCATCGATGCGCAATTGGGTTTCCTCGGCGCGGGCATTCAGTGCGGCGGGTTTGGGGGCCGGCAGGCCCTGCACATGCTCGATCGCCGAGAGCGCGGCGCGGCGGCCGAAGACCAGCAGTTCGACCAGCGAATTCGAGCCCAGCCGGTTGGCACCGTTGAGGCTGACGCAGGCGCATTCACCGGCGGCGAACAGGCCGGGCAGGGGCGTTGCCGCCGCGGTATTGGTGGAAATGCCGCCCATCATGTAATGCACCACGGGGCGGATCGGCACCGCCTCCTTGACGATGTCGACACCGAGGTAGGCCTCGGCCAGTTCGCGTACCAGCGGCAGGCGTTCGTTGATCTTCTTTTCGCCCAGGTGGCGCATGTCGAGCAGCACGCATTCGCCCCACTGTGTCGTCACCGTATTGCCTTTCTGCAACTCGTGCCAGTAGGCCTGGCTGACGCGATCGCGGGGGCCGAGTTCCATGGTCTTCAGCTGCGGCTGGCCGACCGGCGTTTCCGGCCCCATGCCGTAGTCTGCCAAGTAGCGGCGTCCGTGCTTGTTCACCAGGATGCCGCCTTCGCCGCGACAGGCTTCGGTCAGCAGGCTACCGGTGTTGGGCAGGCCGGTCGGGTGGTACTGAACGAACTCCATGTCTTTCAGCGGTGCGCCGGCGCGGTAGGCCATGGCCATGCCGTCGCCGGTCTTGATCGCACCGTTGGTGGAGAAGGGGAACATGCGGCCGGCGCCGCCGCCGGCAATGATTACCGCCTTGGCATGGAACTGGCGCAACGTACCGCTGCGCATTTCCAGAGCGGTCACGCCCTGGCAGCGGCCATCATCGACCAGCAGGTCGAGTGCGTAGTACTCGTCGTAGCGCGTGATGGTCGGAAACTGGAGCGAGGTCTGGAACAGGGTGTGCAGGATGTGGAAGCCTGACTTGTCGGCGGCGAACCAGGTGCGCTGCTTCTTCATGCCGCCGAACGGCCGTACCGCCACCGAGCCGTCCGCCTCGCGGTTCCACGGGCAGCCCCAATGTTCGAGTTGCAGCAGTTCCTTGGGCGCTTCGTGGATGAAGTATTCGACGCAGTCCTGGTCGGAGAGCCAGTCGCCGCCGCCGACGGTATCGTCGAAGTGCATGTCGAAGCTGTCATCCGGCTTGATCACGCCGGCTGCGCCGCCCTCGGCGGCGCAGGTATGGCTGCGCATCGGGTAGACCTTGGAGATCAGTGCTATGTGCAACGTGGGATCGGTTTCAGCCAGGGCGATCGCGGCTCGCAGCCCCGCGCCTCCGGCACCTATGATTACAACATC
This sequence comes from Rhodocyclaceae bacterium, assembly GCA_006218025.1. Lineage (GTDB taxonomy): Bacteria > Pseudomonadota > Gammaproteobacteria > Burkholderiales > Rhodocyclaceae > Sulfuritalea. The sequence continues at coordinate 92,830 of VBWA01000017.1, forward strand.
GGTTGTTATGGTTTCCATTGGGGCCATCCATGGGTTATTCATTGTTCTTGGGCCGATAGTATCGGCGGTTTGCGCTGTTCCTTGTTGATTTGTGTCAAGTCTGGCCTATCGAACATGAAGCTCACATTATTGTGTCACCCCGTATGCGCGGCCCTTGTTCACAAGCGGTCGGGCAGTCTGGCATTCGGCTGGCGCTGCCGTTATAATGGCGGGCTTCGTATATTTGCTTTCGTGCCGCCATGCGTATCAAACTTGTAGCTGGAAACTGGAAAATGCACGGCAGTCTCGCCACTAACCTGGGACTGCTGGATTCCGTGCGCGATGGCGTCAGCGGCCGTGCCGAAGTTGCCTTGTGCGTGCCCTATCCCTATCTCGCGCAAGCGCGCTCGGTGCTCGAAGGCAGCAGCGTGGCCTGGGGTGCGCAGGATGTCTCCGAGCATGCGCAGGGAGCCTGGACAGGCGAGGTGAGTGCATCGATGTTGGCGGATTTCGGTTGCCGTTATGTTCTCGTCGGGCACTCCGAGCGTCGCTCCTTCTTCGGCGACACCGATGCCGTGGTCGCTGCCAAGTTCGCCGCAGCGCTCAAGGCCGGCCTGACCCCGGTACTGTGCGTGGGTGAATCGCTCGCCGAGCGCGAGGCAGGTATTACCGGCGAGGTGGTGACGCGCCAGATCGACGCGGTGCTCGCCAATTCGGGCGTTGCCGCGTTTGCCAGTGCCGTGGTGGCCTATGAGCCGGTATGGGCGATCGGCACCGGACGCACCGCGTCACCGGAACAGGCACAGGAAGTTCATGCCCTGATCCGCGCCCGTTTTGCGCGCGACAGCGCCGATGTTGCCGGTGGGCTGCGCATTCTGTATGGCGGTAGCGTCAAGGCGAACAACGCGGCCGAGCTTTTCGGCCAGTCCGACATCGATGGCGGACTCATTGGCGGCGCTTCACTGGTGGCCGCGGATTTCCTCGCCATTTGCGCCGCTGCCTGAACATAATTCAAAGAGGTTCTCATGGATTTATTGCATACCGTGATTCTGACCGTGCACATCATCGCCGGTCTCAGCGTTATCGGCTTCGTGCTGCTGCAGCATGGCAAGGGCGCCGACATGGGCGCGGCTTTCGGCAGCGGCGCATCGGGCAGCCTGTTCGGCGCCACCGGTTCCGCCAATTTTCTGTCGCGCGTGACGGCAGTGCTGGCGGCGGTGTTTTTCCTGACCAGTCTGGCACTCTCCTATATCGCCACGTCGAGCCCGAGGGTCTCGGGCAGTGTGATGGATGCGGCTCCCGCGCAGACCGTTCCTGCGGCCCCGGTGCAGATGCCGGCCGTGCCCGACTCGAAGGCGAAGGACATCCCGAAATAAATCGCGGCGAAGTCGCGGTCGATAGATTTTTTTGCTGCGGCGCACTAACGAGTCAATGGCTTGTTATATAATTTGCGCCGCTCCCGCAGTAACGAATTGCCGACGTGGTGAAATTGGTAGACACGCTATCTTGAGGGGGTAGTGGCGCAAGCTGTGTGAGTTCGAGTCTCACCGTCGGCACCAGGATTTTGGCAGTAGCAGGGCAGAAAAGTAGTTGAGCGTCGGTTGTCTTGCAGAGCAATGCGGGCTGGCCGGTCAACCGTAACGAGTGAAGTGGCTTGCCACCAAATGCTGGATAATTACTTCCCGATCCTCGTCTTCGTTCTAGTGGGCCTCGCCTTCGGGTGCGTTCCCATTCTGCTCGGTTGGTTGATCGCGCCCAATCGTCCCGACAGCGAAAAACTTTCCGCCTTCGAATGCGGCTTTGCCCCCTTTGAAGATGCGCGCATGAAGTTCGATGTGCGCTACTACCTGATTGCCATTCTCTTCATCCTGTTCGATCTCGAAATCGCCTTCCTCTTTCCCTGGGCCGCGATCTTCAAGGAAATCGTCAATACCGAGGCGGTGAAGATGTTCGGTTTCGTCGAGATGTTCGTCTTTATCGGTATCCTCGTCGTTGGCTACGTGTATGCGTGGGCCAAGGGTGCGCTGGATTGGGAATGAAGATTCGTAACTGCGAATTGATCGCCCCCCACCCCCCGGCCCCCGCGCCGGGGCGGGGGCGACAGCTTGGCTCGCTACGCTCGATTGTCATGGGGCGCGTTGACCGGGCGCATTCACCGCAAGGGATCAGCGCATGAGCATCGAAGGCGTTCTGCAGGAAGGCTTCGTTACCACGTCGCTGGACAAGATCATCAACTGGACGCGTACCGGTTCGATGTGGCCGATGACTTTCGGCTTGGCCTGCTGTGCCATTGAAATGATTCACACCGGATGTTCGCGCTACGACCTCGATCGCTTCGGCATCGTCTTCCGCCCGAGTCCGCGCCAGTCCGACGTGATGATCGTCGCCGGTACCCTGACCAACAAGATGGCGCCGGCCTTGCGCAAGGTCTATGACCAGATGGCCGAACCGCGCTGGGTGTTGTCCATGGGCTCCTGCGCCAATGGTGGCGGCTACTACCACTACTCGTATTCGGTCGTGCGCGGCGTGGACCGCATCGTGCCCGTCGATGTCTATGTTCCGGGTTGTCCGCCGACGGCCGAGGCCTTGCTATATGGCCTGATCCAGTTGCAGAGCAAGATCCGGCGCACCACCACCATTGCCCGTTGACCCAAAAGCCTATCCCATGAGTGCCAAACTGGATCGCCTTGTACGCCAACTCAAGGAAAGCTTTGGTGATCGCATCGGCGAACCGGTGCTGGCGCTGGGCGAGGTGACCGTCACGATTCCGGCGGAAAACTATCTGGAAGCAATGCGCCGGTTGCGTGACGATCAGGCTTTGCGCTTCGAGCAGTTGATGGATCTCAGCGGCATCGATTATTCGGAATACACCGGCTATCAAGGCAAGCGCTTCGCTGCCGTCAGCCAGTTGCTGTCGATCACCCATAACTGGCGTTTGCGCGTCAAGGTTTTTGCACCGGACGACGATTTTCCGGTAGTGGCCTCGGTAACCGAGATCTGGAACAGCGGCAACTGGTACGAGCGCGAAGCCTTCGACCTGTTCGGCATCCATTTCGAGGGTCATGTCGATCTGCGCCGGATACTGACCGACTACGGCTTCGTCGGTCATCCCTTCCGCAAGGACTTCCCGATTTCGGGTTATGTCGAGATGCGCTACGACCCCGAGCAGAAGCGCGTGATTTATCAGCCGGTCACCATCGAGCCGCGCGAAGTAACGCCGCGCATCGTGCGCGAAGAAACCTACGCAAAAGGCGGCGGCCGTGGCTGACATCAAGAATTACACCATCAACTTCGGACCGCAGCATCCGGCCGCACACGGCGTCCTGCGCCTGGTGCTGGAACTCGATGGCGAGGTCATCGTGCGCGCCGACCCGCATATCGGCCTGCTGCATCGGGGTACCGAGAAGCTGGCCGAGACGCGCACCTGGCTACAGACGCTGCCGTATCTCGATCGTCTCGATTACACATCCATGCTGCCCAGCGAGCACGCCTACTGTCTGGCGGTGGAGCGTTTGCTGGGTGTCGCGGTGCCGATTCGGGCCCAGTACATTCGGGTCATGATCGACGAGATGGCGCGCATCCTGAATCATCTTCTCAGTATCGGCACCCATGCGCTGGATATCGGCGCCATGACCATGGTGCTCTACACCTTCCGCGAGCGCGAGGATATCTTCGACGTGCTCGAGGCGGTGACCGGCATCCGCATGCATGGCGCCTACTATCGGCCCGGCGGCGTCTATCGCGACCTGCCGGACCAGATGCCGAAGTATCAGGAAAACCGCTTCAAGAACGCGCAGACGGTGAAGGAACTCAACGAGGCGCGCAACGGTTCATTGCTGGATTTTCTCGAAGACTTCACCAAGCGTTTCCCGGTGTACCTGAGCGAATACCACACCCTGCTGACCGACAACCGGATCTGGAAGCAGCGCACCGTCGGCATCGGCGTGATCAGCCCGGAGCGTGCCCTGCAGATGGGCTTCAGCGGACCGATGCTGCGCGGCTCGGGTGTCGAGTGGGACCTGCGCAAGAAGCAGCCCTATGAGGTCTATGACCGCATGGACTTCGATATCCCGGTAGGCGTCAATGGCGATACCTATGACCGCTATCTGGTGCGCATGGAAGAAATGGCCCAGTCCAACCGCATCATCCAGCAGTGCATCGACTGGTTGCGCAAGAATCCGGGCCCGGTGATTACGGATGATCACAAAGTGGCGCCGCCTTCGCGGGCGAAGATGAAGGGCAGCATGGAAGAATTGATTCACCATTTCAAGCTGTTTTCCGAGGGCATGCACGTGCCGGCCGGAGAGGCCTATGCCGCCATCGAGCATCCCAAGGGCGAGATGGGCGTATGGGCGGTGTCGGATGGCGCCAACAAGCCTTATCGCATCAAGTTGCACACGGCAGGTATTCCGCATCTGGCGGGCGTCGATGAACTGGTCCGGGGCCACATGCTGGCCGATGCGACTGCCATCATCGGCACCATCGACCTGGTGCTTGGCGATGTGGACCGATAGAGCGCCGCATGACTAATCAAAACGACATGTTGAGCCCCGAAGCCATCAAGAAGATCGATCGTGAAGTAGCCAAATATCCGGCCGACCAGAAGCAGTCGGCCGTGATGGCCGCACTGGTAATCGCCCAGGACGAAAAGGGCTGGTTGTCCAAGGAAACCATCGCCGCGGTCGCCGGCTACCTCGGCATGGCGCCGATTGCTGCCTACGAGGTGGCGAGTTTCTACAACATGTACGATCTGCAACCGGTCGGCAAGTACAAGCTCACTGTGTGCACCAATTTGCCCTGCGCCCTGTCGGGCGGCGTTCATGCGGCAGATTACGTCAAGGAAAAGCTCGGCATCGATTTCAACGAGACCACTGCCGACGGCAGATTCACGCTGAAGGAAGGCGAGTGCATGGGTGCTTGCGGCGATGCACCGGTGATGCTGGTGAACAACAAGCGCATGTGCAGTTTCATGCTGCCCGAACAGATCGACAAGCTGTTGGCGGAGTGCAAATGAAATGGCTCTGATCGACACCATCAATCCTCTGCTCACCACCGGCTGGTCCAAGGGTGACGCCGGCTGGAGCCTCAAGGACTACGAGGCACGCGGCGGTTACGTCCAGCTGAAGCGCATTCTGGCCAGCAAGATGACTCAGGACGACCTGATCGCCGAGGTCAAGAAATCGGTGCTGCGTGGCCGCGGTGGTGCGGGCTTTCCGACCGGCCTCAAGTGGAGCTTCATGCCCAAGGCGGCGCCGGAAAAATACGTCGTCTGCAACACCGACGAGGGCGAGCCCGGCACGTTCAAGGATCGCGACCTGATGCGCTTCGACCCGCACTCGGTGATCGAGGGCATGATCATCGCCGCTTATGCGGTGGGTGCGAAGCTTGGGTACAACTACATTCACGGCGAAATCTTCGACATGTACCAGCGTTTCGAGGAAGCGCTGGACCAGGCGCGCGCCGCCGGCTATCTGGGCAACAACATCCTCGGCTCCGACTTCAGCTTTGACCTGTTCGCGCACCATGGCTGGGGCGCCTACATCTGCGGCGAGGAAACCGGCCTGCTCGAATCCATCGAGGGCAAGAAGGGCCAGCCGCGCTACAAGCCGCCCTTCCCGGCGAATTTCGGCCTGTACGGCAAGCCGACCACGATCAACAACACCGAAACCTTTGCCGCGATTCCGTTCATCCTCGGCATGGGCGGAGAGGCCTACCTCAATCTGGGCAAGCCCAACAACGGCGGAACCAAGCTGTTCTCGGTGTCCGGCCACGTCAATCGCCCGGGCAACTACGAAGTCCCCATGGGCACCCCCTTCGCCAAGCTGCTCGAAATGGCCGGCGGCATGCGCGGCGGACGCAAGCTCAAGGCGGTAATTCCCGGCGGCTCCTCGGCTCCGGTGTTGCCCGCCGACATCATGATGGAATGCACCATGGACTACGACTCCATCGCCAAGGCCGGCTCCATGCTCGGCTCGGGCGCGGTGATCGTGATGGACGAGACGGTTTGCATGGTCAAGGCGCTGGAGCGTCTGTCCTACTTCTATTTCGAAGAGTCCTGCGGCCAATGCACGCCATGCCGCGAGGGCAGCGGCTGGCTCTACCGCGTCGTGCATCGCATCGAGCATGGCGAGGGCCGTCCCGAGGATCTCGACTTGCTGAACCGCGTCACCGACAACATGATGGGCAAGACCATCTGCGCGCTGGCCGATGCCGCCGCTTTCCCGGTGCGCAGCTTCATCAAGCATTTCAAGAGCGAATTCGAGTACCACATCGAGAACAAGAAGTGCCTCGTCGATCCCGAAGTGCAGCGCGCGGGCAGCGGCTTCTTCAAGGCAGGGGCAGCGTAATGCTCGAAATCGAAATCGACGGCAAGACGCTGCAGGTCGCGGATGGCAGCACCATCATCGAGGCGGCCCATCAGCTGGGCACCTACATTCCGCACTTCTGCTATCACAAGAAACTGTCCATCGCGGCCAATTGCCGGATGTGCCTGGTTCAGGTGGAAAAGGCGCCGAAGCCGATGCCGGCCTGCGCCACGCCGGTGACCAACGGCATGAAGGTATTCACGCATTCCGAACTGGCCGTCAAGGCCCAGAAGGGCGTGATGGAGTTCCTGCTGATCAACCACCCGCTGGATTGCCCGATCTGCGATCAGGGCGGCGAGTGCCAGTTGCAGGATCTTGCGGTCGGCTACGGCGAATCCGCCTCGCAGTACCAGGAGGAGAAGCGCGTCGTCCCCGACAAGGATCTCGGTCCGCTGGTGTCGACCGACATGACCCGCTGCATCAACTGCACGCGTTGCATCCGCTTCACCGCCGAGATTGCCGGCTTCATGGAACTCGGCCAGTCCTTCCGTGGCGAGCGCGCCGAGGTCATGCCCTTCATCGGCAAGACGGTGGATACCGAACTCTCCGGCAACATCATCGATCTGTGCCCGGTCGGCGCGCTGACCTCCAAGCCCTTCCGCTTCTCGGCGCGTACCTGGGAACTGTCCCGGCGCAAGTCGGTGAGCCCGCACGACGGCCTGGGCAGCAACCTGATCGTGCAGACCAAGCACGACCGCGTGATGCGCGTGCTGCCGCTGGAAAACGAAGACATCAACGAATGCTGGCTGACTGACAAGGAGCGTTTTTCCTATCAGGGCCTGAGTTCCGCCGAGCGGCTGACCAAGCCGATGGTGAAGCAGGGCGGGGAATGGAAAGAAGTCGACTGGAGCGTTGCCCTCGATTACGCCTCGCACGCCCTGCGCGACGTCGCCAAGACCCACGGTGGCGCGGCGATCGGCGGCCTGCTGAGCCCGCACGCGACTCTCGAAGAAATGTACCTGGCGCAGAAGCTCCTGCGAGGCCTGGACAGCGAGAACATCGATTTCCGCCTGCGCCAGAGCGATTTCTCGGCCGACGGCAAGCGTAAAGGTACGCCTTGGCTGGGCATGAAGATCGCCGACATCGGCCGCCTCGATCGCGTGCTGGTGGTCGGTTCCTTCCTGCGCAAGGATCATCCGCTGGTTGCCCAGCGCCTGCGCCAGTCGGCCAAGCGCGGTGCGCAGATCAGCATCCTGCACAGTGCCGATGACGACCTCCTGATCAAACTGGCGGCGCGTGCGATTGCCGCGCCTTCGCAGCTGCCCGCCGTGCTGGCTGAAGTCGTCAAGGCGGTCGCCGAACTCAAGGGTGTGGCCGCCGATCCGGCACTGGCAAAAGTCGGCGCTGGCCTCGTTGACGTAAATGCGGCGAAGAAGATCGCGGCGAGCCTTGTTTCCGGCAGTGACGGTGGCAAATGCGCCGGCATCCTGCTCGGCAACTTCGCCCAGCAGCATCCGCAGGCGGCAACGCTGAGTGCACTGGCGCAGCAACTGGCCGGATTGCTCGGCGGCAGCTTCGGTTTCCTCGGCGAGGCGGCCAACAGCGTCGGTGGTTATGCCGCCAAGGCAATACCCACGGCCGGCGGCCTCAATGCGGCGGCGATGCTGAAAGATCCGCGCCACGCCTATGTGGTGGTCGGCGCCGAGCCGGAACTCGACTGCGCCGATGGCGCCCAGGCCCTGGCGAGCTTGACCAAGGCGGCGGCCGTCGTGGTCCTCAGCCCCTTCAAGTCGCAGGCGATGCTCGACTATGCAGCCGTGCTGCTGCCGGTATCGCCGTTCTCGGAAACCTCGGGCACCTTCGTCAATACCGAAGGCCGCGTGCAGAGTTTCTACGCCGCCGCCAAACCGCTGGGCGAAGCCCGGCCGGCATGGAAGGTCTTGCGCGTGCTGGGCAACCTCCTTGACTTGAACGGATTTGCATTCAACAGCAGCGAGGAAGTACGCGCTGAAGCGCTGGACGGTCAGCCCGAGTTTGTCTCCGGTCTGGATAATGGCATCGACGGCGCCACACTGAACCTGACGGCATCGCCCAACGGCCTCGAGCGGGTCGCCGACGTGCCGATCCATTTTTCCGATCCCCTGGTGCGTCGCGCTCCGGCCCTGCAGCAGGCAGCTGATTCCGCCGCACCGACGGCACGCATGAATGCGGCGACACTGGCGAAGTGCGGCCTTGCTTCGGGAGACAAGGTGAAAGTCGGCGCTGGCGGTACGGCGGCCGTGACTCTCCCGGCGCAATTCGATGCCGGGCTGCCCGATGGCGTGGTGCGTATCGCGGCGGCCCATGCCGATACCGTGGCGCTCGGCGCGATGTCCTCCGTCCTGAGCGTGGAGAAGGCCTGATGGAAGCCATCGTTCTACCCTTTGTCGAAGGCCTGCTCGGCCCCCTGTGGCCTGCGGTCAAGCCGGTCTGGCCTCTGGTCTGGACCCTGGTCAAGATCGTTCTGATTCTGTCTCCGCTGCTGTTGTCGGTCGCCTACCTGACCTTCTGGGAGCGCAAGGTCATCGGCTGGATGCAGGTTCGCATCGGTCCCAATCGGGTCGGTCCGTGGGGCCTGCTGCAGCCGATCGCCGACGGTCTGAAACTGTTCTTCAAGGAAGTGCTGTTCCCGACCGCGGCAGACAAGAAACTGTTCGTGCTCGGCCCCGTCATGGCCATCGCGCCGGCGCTGGCCGCCTGGGCGGTGATCCCCTTCTCGCCGGGCTGGGTCCTCGCCAACGTCGATGCGGGCGTGCTGTATCTGCTGGCCATCAGTTCGGTCGGTGTCTACGGCATCATCGTCGCCGGCTGGGCGTCGAATTCCAAGTACCCGTTCTTCGGCGCCATGCGCGCCTCGGCGCAGATGATTTCCTACGAGGTTTCGATGGGCCTCGGCCTGATCACCGTGCTGATGGTGTCGAACAGTCTCAACCTGACCGAAATCGTCGGCGCCCAGAGCAAGGGCCAGTTCGCCGGTTGGGGACTCGGGGTGTTTTCCTGGAACTGGCTGCCGCTGCTGCCGATGTTCGCCGTCTACCTGATTTCCGGCGTGGCCGAAACCAACCGCGCACCGTTCGACGTGGTCGAAGGCGAATCGGAAATCGTCGCCGGCCACATGGTCGAATACTCGGGCATGGCCTTCGCGATGTTCTTCCTCGCCGAATACGCCAACATGATCCTGATTTCGGCGATGACCTCGATCTTCTTCCTCGGCGGCTGGTTGTCGCCGTTCGGTTTCCTGCAACAAATACCCCTCGTCGGTGTTGCCTTCTCGAATGGCTTCCACTGGATGGCGTTCAAGATGGCAGCGATCCTGTTTTTCTTCCTCTGGATTCGGGCCACCTTCCCGCGCTATCGCTATGACCAGATCATGCGCCTGGGCTGGAAGGTGTTTGTGCCGCTCACGCTGGTCTGGATTCTGGTGGTTGGCGTCTGGATGATGACGCCGCTGACCATCTGGAAATAGGGCCGAGAGAGATCATCATGGGTGCAAAAGATTTCATTGGTAGCCTGTTCCTCAAGGAACTGTTCAAGGGCATGGCAGTGACCGGCCGCTACATGTTCGCGCGCAAGATCACCATCCAGTATCCGGAAGAGAAGACGCCGCAGAGCAACCGCTTCCGCGGCCTGCATGCGCTGCGCCGCTATCCCAACGGCGAGGAACGCTGCATTGCCTGCAAGCTGTGCGAGGCGGTTTGCCCGGCGCTCGCGATCACCATCGAGTCAGCCGAACGCGAAGACGCGAATGGGCAAACATCGAGGCGCACCACGCGCTACGACATCGATCTGACCAAGTGCATTTTCTGCGGCTTCTGCGAAGAGGCCTGCCCGGTCGACGCCATCGTCCAGACCCGAATTTTCGAGTATCACGGCGAGACGCGCGGCGATCTCTACTACACCAAGCAGATGCTGCTGGCCGTGGGCGACCGCAACGAAGCGCAGATCGCCGCCGATCGGGCGCAGGACGCACCTTACCGCTAATGCCACGCTGACCCAGCCATGGAATTCAAGACCATTCTTTTCTACCTCTTCTCCGCAATCACGGTGGTCGCCGCTTTGCGCGTCATCACGGCGCGCAATCCGGTGCACGCGGCGCTGTTCCTGGTGCTGGCCTTCTTCAATGTGGCGGGGCTGTGGATGCTGCTGCAGGCCGAGTTCCTGGCCCTCGCGCTGATCATGGTCTATGTCGGTGCGGTGATGGTGCTCTTCCTTTTCGTGGTGATGATGCTCGACATCAACATCGAGCGCATGCGTCAGGGTTTCTGGAACAACCTGCCGCTGGGCGCGCTGGTCGGCCTGCTGATGGTCGGCGAGATGGCGGTGGTGCTCTCCGGCCGCTACTTCGGCCTGGCCAACCTGCCGCCGCAGAACATGCCGGCGAATTACAGCAACACCAAGGAACTGGCGCGTCTGCTCTATACCGATTACGCCTATCCCTTCGAAATCGCGTCGGTCATCCTGCTGGTTGCCATCATCGCTGCGGTCATGCTGACCCTGCGCGGGCGCAAGGACAACAAGGCCATGCATTCGTCCGACCAGATTGCGGTCAAGGCCAAGGACCGCATGCGGCTGGTCAAGATGTCGCCTGAAGTCGAACTTCCCGCTGTCGCGGCGAAGGAGGGGGAATAGGCATGGTCTCGCTTTCACACTACCTGATCCTGGCGGCGATCCTGTTCGCCATCAGCATCGTCGGCATCTTCCTCAACCGGAAGAACCTGATCGTGCTGCTGATGGCCATCGAACTGATGCTGCTGGCGGTGAATCTGAATTTTGTCGCCTTCTCGCACTATCTCAATGATCTCTCGGGCCAGCTCTTCGTCTTTTTCATCCTCGTCGTTGCTGCCGCCGAATCGGGCATCGGTCTCGCCATTCTGGTGGTGCTGTTCCGCAACCTGTCCTCGATCGATGTCGAAGACCTCGACACTCTGAAGGGCTAACGGGACCATGGGCATGAAGACACTCTACTTGCTGGTTCCGCTGGCCCCCCTGGCCGGCGCCATCCTCGCCGGATTCTTCGGCAAGCTCCTCGGCCGCACCGGCTCGCACGTGGTCACCATCCTCGGTGTCGCGATCTCTTTCGTGCTGTCGGTGCTGATCTACCAGGACGTGCAGGCCGGGCACCTGTTCAACGGCGCCGTTTACACCTGGATGGAATCCGGCGGGCTCAAGCTGCAGGTCGGCTTCCTGATCGATCCGCTGACCGTCACCATGATGCTGGTGGTCAACTTCGTCTCGCTCATGGTGCATGTGTACACCATCGGCTACATGGCGGAAGACCCCGGCTACCAGCGCTTCTTCAGCTACATCTCGCTGTTCACCTTCTCGATGCTGATGCTGGTGATGTCGAACAACTTCGTCCAGCTGTTCTTCGGCTGGGAAGCCGTGGGCCTGGTCTCTTATCTGCTGATCGGCTTCTGGTACACCCGGCCGACGGCGATCTACGCCAACCTCAAGGCCTTCCTGGTCAACCGCGTCGGCGACTTCGGCTTCCTGCTCGGCATCGGCCTGATCGCCGCCTACGCCGGCAGCCTCGACTACGCCGAGGTATTCGCCAAACGGAATGAACTGGCGACGCTCACCGAGGCCGTCACCGGCTGGCCGCTGATCACCGCCGTCTGCATCTGCCTGTTCATCGGTGCCATGGGCAAGTCGGCGCAGTTCCCGCTGCATGTCTGGCTGCCCGACTCGATGGAAGGCCCGACCCCGATCTCCGCGCTGATCCACGCTGCAACCATGGTCACGGCCGGTATCTTCATGGTCTCGCGCATGTCGCCGCTGTTCGAGTTGTCCGACACGGCTCTGTCCTTCGTCATCGTCATCGGCGCCATCACGACGCTGTTCATGGCGCTGATCGCCATCGTGCAAACCGACATCAAGCGCGTCGTCGCCTACTCGACACTGTCGCAGCTCGGCTACATGACCATGGCGCTGGGCGCTTCGGCCTATTCGGTGGCGATCTTCCACCTCATGACGCACGCCTTCTTCAAGGCGGTGCTCTTCCTCGGCGCCGGCTCGGTGATCATCGCCATGCACCACGAGCAGGACATGCGGCGCATGGGCGGACTGCGCAAGTACCTGCCCATCACCTACGCCACGATGCTGATCGGCGCCTTCGCCAATGCCGGCCTGCCGCCCTTCGCCGGCTTCTTCTCCAAGGATTCGATCATCGAGGCCGTGCATCTGGCCAAGGTGCCGGGGGCAGGCTTCGCCTATTTCTGCGCGCTGGCGGCGGTCTTCGTCGGCGGCCTGTATTCCTTCCGCCTGATCTTCTTCACCTTCCACGGCAAGGAGCGCTTCCGCGAAGCCGCGCACGACGCCCATGGCCACGACGCGCACCATGATGACCACGGCCATCACGGCTCCGCCGAGCCGCACGAGTCGCCCAAGGTGGTGACGGTGCCGCTGATCCTGCTGTCGATTCCCGCCATCGCCTCGGGCTGGCTGATCGGCACCATGCTTTACGGCAACTGGTTCGGCGGCGCGATCACCATCGCCGATGCCCACAAGGGCCTGGCCACCATGGCCCACGAATTCCACGGCGTGTTGGGCATGATGATGCACGGTGTGACGACGCTGCCGTTCTGGCTGGCGATTTCCGGTGCGGCGACGGCCTGGTACCTCTACATCGTGCGACCGGACCTGCCGGCGGTGATCAAGAAAAAATCGGGTGTGCTGGCGACGATACTCGAAGAGAAATACGGTTTCGACAGGTTCAACGACTGGTTCTTCGCCGGCGGTGCGCGCCTGATCGGCCGCGGCCTGTGGAAGGGCGGCGACCAGGTGCTGATCGACGGCGTGATGGTGAATGGTTCGGCCAGCGTCATCGGCGGGACCGCCGGGCTGGTGCGCCTGATCCAGTCCGGTCGCATCTACCGCTACGCCTTCAGCATGGTCTTCGGAGTTCTGGCCTTGTTGACTTTTGCGTGGTGGTCGGTCTTCAGCCGAATTCTCTGACCCGGCTGCCAGGTACTTAAGAATATGAACGCAAGCTTACTGAGTCTGGCAATTTGGGTTCCGATCCTCGGCGCCGTGCCGATCTTCTGGATCGGCTCCGAGCGCCGCACACTGGTGCGCTGGCTGTCGCTGGCGGTTGCCGTCGCCGGCTTCCTGGTCACCATCCCGCTCTACACCGGCTTCGATGCGGCGCAGAGCGGCATGCAGTTCGTCGAACAGGCGCCCTGGATCACGCGCTTCAATGCCCAGTACCTGCTCGGGGTTGACGGCATTTCGATGCCCTTCATCCTGCTCAACAGCTTCATCACCGTGCTGGTGGTGCTGGCCGGCTGGGAAGTCATCGAGGACAAGCAAGCCCAGTACATGGGCGCCTTCCTGATCATGTCCGGCCTCATGAACGGCATTTTCAGCGCGCTCGACGGATTGTTGTTCTATGTTTTCTTCGAGGCATCGCTGATACCGATGTACATCATCATCGGCGCCTGGGGCGGACCGAACCGCGTCTATGCGGCCTTCAAGTTCTTCCTCTACACGCTGCTCGGCTCGCTGCTGATGCTGGTTGCCCTGATCTGGCTGTTCCTCGAATCCGGCGGCAGCTTCAATATCCTCGACTGGCACCAGTTGCCGATCGGGATCAAGCCGCAGATCCTGATCTTCATCGCCTTTCTCGTCTCGTTTGCGGTCAAGGTGCCGATGTGGCCGGTGCACACCTGGTTGCCGGATGCCCACGTCGAGGCGCCCACCGGCGGCTCGGTGGTGCTTGCCGCGATCGCGCTGAAGCTCGGCGCTTACGGTTTCGTGCGATTCTCGCTGCCGATCGTGCCCGATGCCAGCCATTACATGGCACCGTTCATCATTGCGCTCTCTCTGATCGCCGTCATCTACATCGGCTTCGTGGCGCTGGTGCAGACCGACATGAAAAAGCTGATCGCCTATTCGTCGATCTCGCACATGGGTTTCGTCACCCTCGGCTTTTTCATCTTCAACCAGATCGGCGTCGAAGGCGCCCTGGTGCAGATGATCTCGCACGGCTTCGTCTCGGCCGCGATGTTCCTCTGCGTCGGCGTCATGTACGACCGCATGCATTCGCGCATGATCGCCGATTACGGCGGTGTGGTGAATACCATGCCGAAGTTCGCCGCGCTGTTCGTCTTCTTCGCCATGGCCAATTCCGGCTTGCCGGCCACCTCCGGTTTCGTCGGCGAGTTCATGGTGATCCTGGGCGCCATCAAGTTCAACTTCTGGGTCGGCTTCGCCGCGGCCACCACGCTGATCCTCGGCGCTGCCTATACCCTGTGGATGGTCAAGCGCGTGGTGTTCGGCGATGTCGCCAACGCCCACGTCGCAGAGCTGAAGGACATCGGCGGGCGCGAGTTCCTGGTGCTCGGCCTGCTCGCGGCCTGCGTTCTGGCCATGGGCCTGTACCCCTTCCCCTTCACCGAAGTGATGCATGCCTCGGTGGACAACTTGCTCAAGCACGTTGCGGTGAGCAAACTCTAATGCGCACGCGGCACACGACAGAGAGACACGAGAGAAGCGATGCTGAATAATTTCGTGATGCCCGACCTGTACCCGGCAGCACCGGAGATATTTCTCCTGCTGATGTCCTTCCTGGTGCTGTTTGTCGACTTGGTTTTTGGCGCCACCCATCGCTGGATGGCGGCCATGCTGACGGTGATCACCCTGATCGGCTGTGCCGCGATCACCCTGGTCACCTCCGACGGCCAGACCACGCTGACCTTCAGCAACATGTTCGTCGACGACCTTCTGAGCGACTTCCTCAAGCTCATGACCTACCTTGCGGTGATCATGATGCTGGTCTACAGCCGGCAGTATATGGCCGACCGCGGCCTGGACAAGGGCGAGTTCTACGTACTGGTGCTCTACGCCACGCTGGGCATGATGGTGATGATTTCGGCGGCCAACCTGCTGACCGTGTATCTCGGCCTCGAACTGATGTCGCTCTCGCTCTACGGCCTGGTCGCGATCGATCGCGACAATACGCGCGCCACCGAGGCGGCGATGAAATACTTCGTGCTCGGCGCGCTGGCCTCGGGTCTGCTGCTGTATGGCATGTCGATGATCTATGGCGCCACCGGCAGCCTCGAAATCGGCGGCATCGCGCAGGCGCTGTATCACGGCCAGGCGGAGAAGCCGGTGCTGGTGCTCGGCCTCGTCTTCCTCGTCGCCGGCATCGGCTTCAAGCTGGGCCTGGTGCCCTTCCACATGTGGATTCCCGATGTCTATCACGGCGCGCCAACCGCCGTGACCATGTTCATCGGCTCCGCACCGAAACTCGCCGCCTTCGCCATGGCGCTGCGCCTGCTGGTCTATGGGCTGTTCGGGCTGGCGGTCGACTGGCAGCAGATGTTGCTGATCATGGCCGTGCTGTCCATCGGTCTCGGCAATCTGGCGGCCATCGCGCAGACCAATATCAAGCGCATGCTGGCCTATTCCGCGATTTCGCACATGGGCTACATGGTGCTCGGCCTGATGTCGGGCGTGGTCGGCGGCCAGATCGATCCCTTCACCGCGATCAATGCCTACAGCTCGGCGCTGTACTACACCGTCGCCTACGTGCTGATGTCGCTGGGCGCCTTCGGCATGGTGCTGCTGCTGTCGCGCGCCGGTTACGAAGCCGAGAACCTGGAAGACTTCAAGGGGCTCAACAAGCGCAGCCCGTGGTTCGCCGCGGTGATGCTGGTCATCATGTTCTCGATGGCCGGCATTCCGTTCTTCATCGGCTTCTTCGCCAAGTTCGCGGTGCTGCTGGCTGCCATCAAGGCGGGCTACACGACGGTGGCCGTGATTGCCGTGATGTTCTCGCTGATCGGCGCCTTCTACTACCTGCGCGTGGTCAAGCTGATGTATTTCGATACCCCGGTCGATTCCGCGCCGATCAAGGCCGGTATGGATCTGCGCTTCCTGCTGTCGCTCAACGGCATCGCCGTTGCCGCCTTCGGCCTGTTCCCCGATGCGGTGATGATGGTCTGTACCACGACGCTGATGCGCTCGCTCTAAGCGCGCGTTCGTGCCAGACCGCCAAGCCGTCATGCATTGCCCGCATGGCGGCTTTCGCATTTCTGGCGGTCCGTCGATTCAGTACGGCGCTGTTATAAGATAGCGCGCTGCGATGCACGTTGAGCATCGCTAATCACCCTGATGGACGCATGGACGATTCCGACCTGATCGAACACACCGTAAGCAGCGAGCCGGTTTTTGACGGCACGCTGCTGCACGTGCGGCGCGACATGGTGCGCATGGCGAACGGTCACGAGGCCGTCCGCGAGTGGATCGCCCATCCCGGTGCCGTCGTCGTGCTGGGCTGGCTCGACAACGGCAAGCTGCTGTTCGAGCGCCAGTTCCGCTATCCGCTGCAGCGCATATTCGTCGAGCTGCCTGCCGGGAAGATCGATCCCGATGAGCACCCGCTGGATACCGCCAAGCGCGAGCTGCGCGAGGAGACCGGCCACCAGGCGAAGTTCTGGCGGCATGTGGCGACGATGCATCCGTGCATCGGCTATTCTGACGAGCGCATCGAAATCTTCTGGGCCAGCGGCCTGATCTATGTCGGTCATCAGCGCGATCACGGCGAGTTTCTCGAGGTCATCGAAATGAGCGTGGCCGATTCGATACTGGCGGTGCGCGACGGCGAGATCACCGATGGCAAGACCATCACCGCCCTGATGTGGGCGGACAAGATCGCGTCCGGCGTCTGGCCTGTTCCCGAATGAACAAGATGAACGAGATCGACCCCGCGCCCTCGCATGCCGAACTGGATCTGGATCCCTCCGGCAGCCACACGCTGGAAGCGCTGCATGTCCTTGGCGAGATTTCCAGCACCCTCGCCGACGAGGACGATCTCGACGAACTGCTCGGCCGCTTCCTCGGTACCATGATTCGCCTGGCCAAGGCCGACGCCGGCGTGGTGCGGGTATTGACCAGCGACGGCCAGCACTTGCGCATGGTCGCGTCGCGCGGCCTGCCGCCGGAAGTCGTGGAAAAGGAACGCCTCGTCTCGCGCGACTGCGGCCAGTGCGGGGTTGCCATCGGCCTCAACCGTCCCTTGTTCGAGATCGACCTGAAGGGATGCGACGAGCGCACCGGCGGCAACTTTTTCAAGACCGGCTGCCAGGCCATGGTGGTGGTGCCGCTGTCGAATGCCGGACGACTGCTCGGCACTTACAACCTGTACCTGCCGGAAGCCTTCGAGTTGCCCGAGGAAGTCGCCTTGCTGTTCCGCTCGATCGGCGAGCATCTGGGCATGGCGCTGGAAAACGCGCGGCTCAAGCGCGAGAACCTGCGCATCGTGCTGACCAGCGAGCGGCAGATGATGGCGGCCGAAATTCACGACTCCCTGGCGCAGACGCTGGCCTACATGAAAATGCGCATGGCGATGCTCAATGACGCGATTGCAGACCAGTCGCTGGAACGCACTGCCAAGTATGCCGGCGACGTAGGCCAGGCGCTGGACGAAGCCTACGGACATTTGCGCGAACTGCTGGTGCAGTTTCGCAGCCGCATGGACCCGATGGGCCTGCAGCACGCGCTGCAAGGCCTGGCCTGCGGCTTTCAGGAGCGCACCGGCATCATGCTGCGCTACGACAACCGGCTCACCGATCTGCGCCTCGCGCCGGAGCAGGAAAGCCAGGTGTTTCACATCTTGCAGGAGGCGCTGGCCAACGTCGCCCGCCATTCCGGCGCGACCGAAGCCAGCCTGACGCTGGAGGCGTCCGGCGACTATTACAACGCCACGATCGAAGACAATGGCAAGGGAGGGCAGGGCTTCTTCGCCATCGCCAATCGGGTCGGCGGTTTCCAGGAGCACCCCGGGCTGCGCGACCACTTCGGCCTGGCCATCATGCGCGAGCGGGCGCAGAAGATCGGCGGCCACCTCGAAGTCGCCAATCTGCCGCGGGGCGGCTTTCGCGTCAGGCTCAGCTTTCCGCCCGGAGGGGGCGTCACGGGATGAACATGCCGGCCAGCACCGAACCGATCCGTGTCCTGCTGGTGGACGACCACACCCTGTTTCGCAAGGGTCTGGCGGAACTGCTGGAGCAGCGCGGCACCATCACCGTGGCGGGCATCGCCGGCAATGGCGACGATGCACTGCGCATACTCGCCGAGGCGCGGCCCGATGTCATCATCACCGATCTCAACATGCCGCCCAGCGGTGGCCTCAACCTGCTGCGCCAGCTGCGCACCGACGGCTGGAGCGGCCCGGTGCTGATCCTCACCGTCAGCGATGCCGAGGAAGATCTCGCCGCCGCCCTGCAGGCCGGCGCCAAGGGCTACCTGCTGAAGGACATGGAACCGGAGGACGTGATCGACGCCGTGCAGCGCGCGGTGCGCGGCGAAACCGTGGTGGCCCCGGCGCTGACGCTCAAGCTGGTCAACCTGCTGCAAGGCGGCAATGCCGCGGCGACCAAGGCCGACACCCTGAAGCTGCTGACAGCGCGCGAGCACGAGATCCTCCAGCAGCTGTCGCAAGGCCTGTCCAACAAGGCCATCGCCCGCGTGCTCGACATCAGCCACGACACCGTCAAGCTCCACGTCAAGCACATCCTCGCCAAGCTCAACCTGAGTTCGCGCGTCGAGGCCGCCGTGTTTGCCGTCGAACAAAAGGCGGCCGGGCAGGGCCGGCGCAACTAGCGGCGCGTTCAGGCCGTCGCCGGCTGCATCGCCTCGCGCATGGCCTTCAGCAATGCCTCTGGCGGCTGCGCCCCCGAGGCGGCCAGGCGCTTGTTGAAAATGAAGAAGGGCACGCCGCCGATGCCCATGCGGTGCATCTCGCCGGCGGCGGCACGCACCTCGTCGGCATCTTCCGCGCTATCCAGATAGCCCCGCACGGCGTCGCGGTCCATGCCGCATTCGCCGGCCACCTCCGCCAGCACGGCGCGGTCGCCCAGGTGCCGCCCTTCGAGAAACTGCGCGGCGAAAAGGCCTTCGATCAACGTGTTCACCGCCGTTACCTGCCCGCGAAGCGGAATCCCAGGTATGCAGAGCGCGTCAGCGCCGCCCGCAAGGGATACCGTCTCCGGCTTTGCCGGAGACATAACTTTCTGGGCATGGTGAATCAGGCGGTGCGCGTTGAGCGTATTCGCGCGCAGCTCAATCTTCTCGAAGGCGAACTCGATGCCGGCCGTGCGTCCCGCCGCGTTCACCCGCTGCCAGATCTCGGCCAGCTTTTCGGGGCCGCCGAATTTCTTCTCCAGAAACGGCCGGTAGGGCTCGCCCGCTTCCGGCGTATCCGGGTTGAGGAAGAAGGGATGCCAGCGCACCGCGACGGCGCATTGCGGCTGTTCCGCATGCCACAACTGCAGCGCGCGGTCGAGATGGCGCTTGCCGATGAAGCACCAGGGGCAGACCACGTCGGATACCACGTCGATCGTCAGATTCATGTTCTTCAGCGCTCGCAAAATATTCGCCGAGTCTAGCGCGGATCGCCTGGTCGGCATTCAGTTTGACATGGAAGACAATTGTCCATACACTTTAATCCAATGAAAATCGACTGGGACCCCGCCAAGGCGAAAGCCAATCTGTTCGATCACGGCATCGGCTTCAGCGAAGCCGCCACGGTGCTGATGGATGATCAGGCGTTGACGCGGGAAGACCCCGATACTGTCGGTGAACAGCGATTCGTCACATTGGGGATGAGTGCGACGGGGGCTTTGTTGGTTGTCGTTTTCACGCATCGTGAGCCGGATGTCTATCGGATCATTTCCGCCTGGAAGGCGCATAAACGTCAAAGGACTCAATATGAAAAAGCTCGCCGCTGAACCCTATCGCGATATTGATTTCTCTAAGGCCAAACGGGGCGCGGTTATTCCGTCGGGACCAGGAAAGGTCAAGCTGTCCATTCGCCTTGACAACGCCGTTGTCGATTATTTTCGCGGTCAGGTCGAGGCCAACGGCGCCGGCAGCTACCAGACCTTGATCAACGACGCACTGGTGGCCTATATCCAGCAGCGCTCGATGCTCGATGCGGTGCGGCAGGTGGTACGGGAGGAACTTACGCCGACAAAGGCCAAGTCCGCCGTGCGTGGCCGGGCTGTAGCTGCCTGATATCTCCGTCACCCCGGCGAACGCCGGGGTCCAGGTATTGGGTGCGTCAGTCGGGCCTGACCTCCAGTACGATCTTGCCGATGTGCCGGCTCGATTCCATCAGCCGGTGCGCTTCCGCCGCCTGTTCCAGCGGAAAGCGGGCGAACAGGTGCGGCAGCAAACGGCCTTCCGCCAGCGCCGGCCAGATGTTGGCGGCCAGCGCATCGCGGATCGCAGTCTTCTCGGCCAGCGTGCGCGGCCGCATGGTGGAGCCGGTGACCGTCAGCCGCTTCAGCATGATCGGCATCAGATCGGCTTCACCTTTGCTGCCTTCGAGGAAGGCGACCATCACCAGCCGACCGTCGCGTCGCAGCGCGCCCAGATTGCGCTGGAAGTAGGGCGCGCCGACCATGTCGAGGATCACGTCGACGCCGGCCCCCGCGGTGAGCGTTTTCACTTCCTCGGCGAAGTCCGCCGTGCGGTAATTGATCGCATGCGTCGCGCCGGCGGCAAGGCAGAAGGCCGCCTTTTCTTCATTGCCGACGGTGACGATGCACTCGACGCCAAGGTGTTTGGCGAGCTGGATCGCGACCAGGCCGATGCCGCTCGAACCGCCATGCACCAGCAGGCGCTTGCCGCGCTTCAGGCGGCCCAGATCGACCAGGTTGGCCCACACCGTGAACCAGGTTTCGGGCAGCGCCGCGGCCGTGGCGAAATCCATCCCGGCCGGAATCGGCAGCGCATGGCCGGCCGCCGCCACGCAGTATTCCGCATAGCCGCCGCCGGCGGTAAGCGCCGTAACGCCAGCGCCGACTTTCCATTCCGTGACGCCGGCACCCACCGCGGCGACGCGGCCCGCGACTTCCAGGCCGAGCACGGGCGAGGCATCCGGCGGCGGCGGGTAACGCCCCCAGCGTTGCAGCACGTCCGGGCGGTTGATGCCGGCGCAGACCACCTCGATCAGGATCTGGCCGGGCCCCGCCTGCGGCGCCGGGCCTTCGGCAATCTTCATGCAGCCGGCCTCGCCGCCTGCGCCGTGGTCGATGTATTTCATGGTTCGGTACTCCGTCGGGAAATCATGCGCGAGTCTAGCAGCCCGTCCAGCGGGCTGAGCACTGCGCCCTCGCCGCTGTTGAGAACGTGGCAGTAGATCAGGGTCGTGGATACATCGGAATGGCCGAGCAGTTCCTGCACCGTGCGGATGTCGTAACCGCTCTCGAGCAAATGCGTGGCGAATGAATGGCGCAGTGTATGCACCGACACCGGCTTGGTCAGCCCGGCATCTTGCGCCGCCTTCTTGACGGCACGCTGGATGCGTTTCGCGCAGACGTGTTGGCGGCGCAGCCTGCCCGATTGCGGGTCGACCGACAGGCCCGCCGCCGGGAACACATACTGCCAGCCAAAGCTGTAAGGCACTCGCGGATGGGCAGGCGCCATGTCGTCGGGCAGGCACGCGTCACCGCGTCCGGCCACGCGGTCCGCCTCGTGCAGGGCCCTGACGCGGGCAAGCTGTGCGTGCAGCGCCACGGCCAATCGGGCCGGCACCATCGTCACGCGGTCCTTGCCGCCCTTGCCGCCGCGCACCACGATCTCGCGCCGAGTCAGGCCCAGGTCCTTGACGCGCAGTTGCAGGCATTCAAGCAGACGCATGCCCGAGCCATAGAGCAGGCGCAGGATCAACTGGCATTCGCTGTCGGCGACCCGGCCGAGCAGGGCGGCCGTTTCCGCCTGTGTCAGCACGGTCGGCAAGCGCGACGGCTGCTTTGCCCGCGTCACCTCGTCGAGCCAGGGCAGCGCGACCCCGAGCACTTCGCGATAAAGAAACAGCAAGGCGCTCAAGGCTTGCGCCTGGGTCGATGCGGCAACCCTGCGTTCCACCGCCAGCGAGGTCAGAAAGGCTTCCACCTGTGGCTTGCCCATGCCGGCCGGGTGGCGCTTGCCATGGAACAGGATATAGCGTCTAATCCATCCCAGATATGCCGTTTCGGTGCGCGGACTGTAGTGTTTGACGCGCAACCGGCCCCGCACCCGGTCAAGCAGTCGCGGCGGCGCGGCAGACTCATCCGCAACATAGGAGTTATTGGACACCATGGGCGACCTCCGGCGAATAACTGTAAATATAACCAGTATGCTAGCACGGGGTGCCAGCATATTGGACAGTCCAATATGTTGTTTACAGTCAATCCTGTCGCAGACTTTACGTTGGGCGTCATCGGCGCACTCTCTATAGCAACGTCATTCAGATGAACGACCCTCAGCAAAACGCATCGGCAGCAATAGCAGTAGGCGAACTCTTCGCACGACAGTACGTCGAGCGAGGCGCACCACTACAAGACAATCCATTCTTCCGCAGCAGGCTAGACGCGTTCCTGCAATCCAATCATTACAAAGATTACGCTGATCTCGCGGCCTATCTTCGTCAGGAGTCGGGCCTTGTAGTCGAAACTTTCTATTCAGACACGTACAAGAGCGTTTACTACAAGTTCACTGACTTCTTCTCAAACACCAAGATCGAACTGGTTTTGAGCGCAGTGACCCTGATTTGGCGCTTCCTTCGGAAGTATTCGCAGGTAAGCACCACTCGCAACTCGGCTAGTCCATTCGCCTACACGTATCCGAGTGCCGATGCTTGGCACGCCTTTGTTGCTCGCGCGATGCGCGAGGAAAACATGGCCTATACGCTCGATGAAAAATGCGGGGTTCACTTCTTTGTAGATGAAGAGTTCGAGAGAAATAGGGTAACGGCGCTATCGTGCCTAACCTCTGCCCGATACGGCGCAGTCCGAGTAGCGTTCGAGCAAGCCCACAGCTACCTCGATGCGCAGCCAGCCGATACGAAAGCATCGGTGCGCGCCGCGTTTGAGGCCCTCGAAATTCTGGGCCGTCTCATGGACACACAGAGCAAGAACCTCAATAAATGGATGGTCGAGAATAAGCTCAAGCCAATGGCCGTGGCTAAAGCGCAAGACGCAACAGAGGCTGTAGTCGTCGAAAAGCTTTTTGATGGTTTAGCTCTTGCCGTTGATGGCTTACACAATTACCGCCATGGTCAAGGAAGCCAGCAACCAATTGCACCGTCACTCTCCGTGGCCGTCTATGTCCTTTCCTCCGTTGCTGCCGCATTACGCTGGCTCGTAGCAATTGACCAACAACCATGACGCCCAACCCCGCGGTCGACCCCGTTCGCTTCGCTCTCTGGACGCTGCGCGATGAAGCCGCGCAGCGCCGCTTTGTTCCTCAAAGCTATGGCATAGAGAATCTCAAACTGCGCCGGCTGAAGGTCGCAACGATCCACGACCTCAACGACCCTTTCGAGCTGCTCTGCATCGATCTTTCCAATCCCGACCTGCGTCACGGGATGCTCGAATGGAAGGCCGAAGTGGCGCGGCGCTTTGGCATGCTTTGCTTCAGCCTTTCGTGGCGCAATCCGGTTCAGTGGAGCCACTATGCGGACAAACATCGCGGACTGTGTCTGGCCTTTGACGTTCCGGATGACTCAATGCAACCCGTAACGTATTCAGGCTTGCGCTCGCGTAAAGAAGCGTTCGAGCTTCTCGAAGGGGGTATCAGCACCCTCAACGAAACAACAATGAAAAAATTCTTGTCCACGAAGTACGCGCATTGGCATTACGAAAAGGAAGTGCGCGCCTTTCTTCGCCTAAACGAGCGAGATCCAGCGACTCAACTCTATTTCACGGACTTCTCGGATAAGCTGAAGCTCGTGGAAGTAATCGTCGGCTCTGAGTCCGATCTCACTCGCCAAGAGCTAAACGAGGTCCTTGGTACACTTGCTCCGACCACTTCGCTTCGCAAGGCTCGCCTTGCGTTCAAGTCATTTCGTGTCACAACTCAGCAGGACAAGAGGCTATGGGGCTAACCCTGCGGTCGACCCCGTTCGCTTCGCTCTCTGGACGCTGCGCGATGAAGCCGCGCAACTAGGCAAGTAGAACCGGAGTTACTTGAGTTGCTTGGATCATTCATAGTCAAGTGGTCTTTCGTAGAAGCTTGCGTGTCTGATCTATTTGTCCTGCTAACTCGCGGAGACCCAGGGTGCATGCTTGCTGTTACAAGCACCACTTCAGCCAACACGATCACGGGATGGATTAGGGCGATTATCGGAGCGCACAAAAAAACGCCGCATGACTTGGTAAATGAAATCAACGAAGCGCTTTCTGAGGTTGATCGACTGCGTGCCGAACGGAACACCCTCGTTCATGGACTTTGGGTAACTATTGGCCCAGAAAATTCGGCAATTGTTCAGACGACTAATCTCGGGCGCGACGAGATTATCAAAGAGCTTGTAGTCACGGCGGCGGACCTCCACGAACTCATTAACGACACGCTGGAAGTCGGCAGCACGCTGCGCGCTCTCGTCAAGAATATTGTTCCGCTTGGGTAGTGTCATGACGCCGCACCCCCAACCCTGCGTTCCAGCGGAGCCTCCGGCGATAATGCTGCCGGAGTCCCGCTGAACTCCACGTTGGGGGCTTTAGGAAACTGCCATGCGCGAGTCGTGCCTTTGCTGTGCGAAGAACCAAAAGACGGATCTCCCACGCGTCTGCCCAGAATGCGGTCACGTGTTCCAAGGAAATGGCTGGGACGGCGTCGACGCACATTGGCGCTCAAAGCACGAATCGCGCATGCCGTATCGCGAGTTCTGGGAAGGTTTGTGTTCGTTTCATCGAGGTAGCAAATGACTACACCCCAGGTTGAGGCAGTCGCAAGAGTTCTCGCTGAATGGAACCCCCTTGGCGACGCCGCGAAGAAAGTCACAGACCTTGATGGCTACCGAGTCGAGGCCGCTGACATCGTTTTTGGACTGAAGATACGGGGCGATTCAGTTAGCCTTGAGAAGCATGTGATGGACGTTCTAAATCAAGCCTTCGAGCTCAAGCTTGACCCTCAAAGTTGCGCTGGTCCCGCCAAAAAGATCGCGGCTGTTCTCGCTGAGAAAGACTAGCTGTGCCATCCCGCCCCCAACCCATCCATCAACACGGACGCTGCGCGATGAAGCCGCGCAGCGCCGGTTATGTCAAACGTTATGCATCATGAATCCCGCTGAGCGCGATAGCCGAATCAAAGCATTGGCTGAGCGTTCGAGCTACATCGAGAACGTGCTGCGCCACACCCTCGTGGCCGACCTTTCGTCGTTGGTTTGGCGTCGAGACCCATTCGCCGCGCTACAAGTTTTCAACTCGGAAGTTGACGACTCTGGCTTTGACATCGTGCTTGGGCTGGGCACTCAGGTGCGTTACGTTCAACTGAAGCAGGCGCACGAGGACAAAATACCGCCTCATTGCTCGGTGCGTTTGTCCTTTTCAAGCTTGCCTGGCTCTTGTGTTGTGCTCATGTCTCACACACTCGCCGATCTACGGCTAACAAAGTTCAGGTTCTTCGGCGGAGCGCCAAACGAACCCATGTCAAACATCGAGGCCATGCGCCAACCAAAGTCACCGGGGCGTCGCAACGCTGCCGGCGAGCGCAAGGTCCGCACGAATTACCGCGAGGTTCCAGTCAAGCAGTTTCAGGGCCCGCTTTCAACAACCGAGCTTTTGGACGTCTTGTTCCCGGTGGCGTCTGATGCATAACCCTGCGGTCGACCCCGTTCCCTTCGGTCACTGGACGCTGCGCGATAAAGCCGCGCAGCGCCG
>VBWA01000071.1 GCA_006218025.1 Rhodocyclaceae bacterium
CCTAAACCCTAAACCCTAAACCCTAAACCCTAAACCCTAAACCCTAAACCCTAAACCCTTTAGCTGTTAACAATGGCAGCCCTAAATCGAACTTCTCAGTTTGTTGGGGCTACTTTTGCTGGATCTCCCTCGACTTTCGCTGGCACAACGTCAGCGTTTTGCGCATCTCAGTTCCCTTTTGATTTGATCATCGATCCTCTTGCTGGCGTCAGAAGACAAGTCATCGATCGCTTTCTGTTTCAGAAATTTTGCGAAGCTCGCTCGTCGATGGGTCAATTTGTCGTCTTTTCGCGTACATGGATCAATTCTTGCGTCTGTCGCGTGAAAACGACAAGCAGGGACGTGTCTGCTGTTTTGCAGAGAAATCTTTCGCACTTCACGGTCGTTGACGGTACCTCAAGCACCGTTTGCTTTTCGGTTACTTCGTCTGATGATTTGCATTTGTGCCGAATCTCGTTCCTTGCTGACGTCGACATTGTCGCGGCATTTTCTGACATCTCTGCACAACTTGGTGCACGTGCCGTGTACATTGAATCCGTTCCAGGTTGCCCTGGCGTTTGTGCGGACAGGCTTCTTCTTTTCCATGACTCCTCTTTCAACTTCGGGCCCATCCAATCAGACAGAATCAGAGTTCAACCGTGGGCGTTCAAGGCGATTCCAGCCCCAAGACCCAGAGCAGCGGCACCAGCGCAAACGGCGACAAACAGACAGCCAAACGAAGCGGTAACTCAATCGGCACAAGTGGTCGCAGACGCCGCCGCAGAGACGCCTAACGCTCCCCCGGCTGCTCAGGAATCTGAAGCAACAGCTCAAGCTCAAGCGTCTATCCAGGACAACGACTCAGAAATGATCGTGGATCCCCCTCAAGGCCAACCGCACGGATCCGATGGTCCCAACTATGGTCGACGCAGAGACTCTGCCGTCCGAACACTCGAAGAATTTCCAGGATTCCGTAGACAATCGCCTTCCTCCCAACAACAAACACCAAACCCCGACAATGTTCAACGCGAGGCCCCGCGAGAGAGGGCCCCCCCTCAATGACAGCAATTCTCAACATTTGTGCCCTCAACGTGAAGGGCACCGCTTCTTCGCGGAAGCGAAAATTGGTAAGTAACTTCCTCCTCTCCCTCACAACTCACAACACAATCACATTCTTGTCAGAAACTAACACAAGCGACATTCCCTCTCCTTCAAGCCACATCGTCAAAGCCACAGAAAAATGCGCATTCGTCACTCCCACTTTCCTTTTCGACACAGCGAGTCTTTTGGTTCTCAACGAGAGGACAATCGTCGGATTCTCCAAGGAATTCAACATCGCCATCATTGGCGTGTATGGACCAGCAGCAGCGGACGCTCGGCGGCAATTTTGGGTCGGCACCTCACGACAAGTGTCCAGGTGGATAGAGGGATTGCCTACCCACGCAACAATTATCGCCTGCGGGGACTTCAACTTATCCCCAGAAGACCCTTTGTTCTTGGAGACAAAGGCCTTGTGGACACTGGACAGGCTCCGGACAGGACCGACCTTCACGTCGTCAAGAGGAACGAAAACGACCATCGATCACGCGCTCGTCCGAAATCTGCATCGGGCACATGTTGTGACTCAAGCGCTCGAATGGTCAGACCACACCCTTTTGACAATCAAAGGTCAAGCTCCGGGCCTCTGCGCCCCAAACCGGCGCCTTCCCGTCCGCATTGGTCCCGAACTACTCACGATCCTCGACAGGTCGGCGGCACGGTCGCTAGAAGAGCGTATTTCCGAGCTGCGTCGGGTTTGGAAGTCTCTACGACTTCGCCTACATGAAGCCAAATTCTGGTTGGAGACGTCGGAGCATCGATCTCAGGAAGCGCAAGACTATTTCATCTCATTGAGAGACGTTCTCCACAAAAGTTCTCTTCCTGGCCCCCGACCACCCAACCAACAATCTTCGCAGCCCGCTGCGGCATCGCCACCACTTCCGATCGACCAAGAGATCATGGCCCGCCTCCTCTCCGAAATCACATCGGGGACGACCGCCGCACCGCTCACCATCCTGCCAAAGGACATCGAATTCGCGAGAAGTCGACTCCGAGATGACTCCGCCGCAGGCCCCGATGGCCTCGAACCGTCCGTCCTTCGCGCAATGAAGTCCGAGCTTGACAGGTGGCCAGCGCAGGAAACGTACGAGTTCGCAGCGTCGCACAAACAGGGACGCCAAGTCCGGGTAGTCCATGTCCCCAAGCCAGCAGGAGGGACGCGGCCTCATCGACTTCAGCGGGGCCTACGACTCCATCAAGCGCGAATATCTTCGTTGCATCCTTCGCGCGTGGGGAGGAGAGAGCCTGTGGAGCCATGTCGGCCGATTGCTTGAAGGGCTCAGCGCCGACGGCGTCCCCCAGGGTCTCCCCCTGTCCCCTCTGCTTTTCATCATGGCGCTCCACCCGGTCCTCCAACTCCTGAAACGACGATGTCCCCGTCTTCATATCTACGCCTACGCGGACGACATCTGCGTTGTGGGTTCCATATCGGATCTCCACATCGCACTCGAAACCTTCGTTTCGGTCGGCCCCACGACGGGACTCACTCTGAACAAGTCCAAATGCGGTGTGCTCGGCACAGCGGTCCTCCCCGACATACCCAACGTGTCGACGTACAAATACCTCGGCGTCCCTATTTCGTCGCCTCCATCATATGGGATCCAGCTGTTGGAGGAGAAAATCAAGGCGGCAAAGCTGAGGATCAAAGGCGACTCCATCGTGTCTCGCGCGGCTACTTTCAATGCAGCCCTCCGCTCCCTCGCAAACTACGCCTCCACAACGCGCACGGTCGTAAACCACGTCGCCATAGGGGCAGAATTGTACACCAGACTGATGGGCGGACTGGAGACAATCAAGCGCGACACACTCGGCAAGGCACCCCCGGAGGGTCTCGGTCTGTTATCTTTGACCGACATCTCTCACCTTCAGGCCGCCAAACTGCTCGCAAACATTCTGTCAGATCCCTTGGAAGAGTTCGACGCATATCTCCACACCATCACGCCAGGCGTCAGCACACGAAACCTTGCGACGGCGGTCGCGACGGGCGCACTCGGCCCCCGAATGTCCCCGCTCCCTTTTGTCAAGGCAGTCGTCGAGCTGCTCACGCGACGAGACCCCGACACAGTCGTCCGCGCCGCTATTGACCGCGACGCGCCACGTTGTCAACGCGAGTGGGAGCTTCAAGACGTGCTGTTCAACCCGCTACTCCAGTGGGATAGCAGAGTCACGTCAGGCCCCTTCAAGGCCCCCTGGATCGCCCACAAGCGCCTCACAACCGTCGCAGCACTACGTCGCGCTCGCCTCTCCGGTGGCCAACAAAGCACAGCCACAACCATCCTCAGAATCGTCGACGCCCACAAGCGCACTCTCCCCGTCGCCGAGCCCCCGCCTCCACCAGAAGCAGCAGCACAAAACACCCCCAAGCGACAAAGAGCAACTTCCAAGACATCACACCTCCGCTTCCCCACCGGAACACTGTCCACAACCACAAGACTCCTCCATCGACACCCTCTCGCCACCCTCAAGTCATCCGCCGCCGACGCGGCCCTCCTCCTCAAGCACAACGCGTTCCCAAACAAATCCAACATGTCCACCCGCTTCCCCAACTGGCTCTGTCCCCTCTGTCGCGACCCAAACGACGACCTCCACCACGCCCTCAACACGTGTGTCCACCGCCCCGACATCGCCCGAAACGAAGTCTTCGACCCCCCCAGGATATCCCGAATGTTGAACGACCCCGCGGCACACCAAATCCAGTGGAACATCATAGGCGAAATCTACAAACAGCGACGGCTCCAACAGCACAACGCCCACGACGACGACGACGCGACTCCGCATGAAGCGCCCCCCGTCCCGCCTCCACCCGTCCCGCCTGACCCGCATTGAGTCCCTTGAGCGAATTGACACGTGAAAATATTTTTAGAAAATGTTTTGAAGACGGAAATATTTTTCGAAAAATTTGTAACGTGAGCGCCGTGTAGACATTGGCATGTGAGTAAACATCCCCCTCACCTAAACCCTAAACCCTAAACCCTAAACCCTAAACCCTAAACCCTAAACCCTAAACCCT
>VBWA01000072.1:0-1538 GCA_006218025.1 Rhodocyclaceae bacterium
GAATGTAGTGCAGAAGACTACGCACATGCGCAGACAGTTTGGACAGAGTTCGGCTGTGAGATCATGAAAGACTATCACGAACTATACCTGAAGACAGACGTTCTGCTGTTGGCAGACGTGTTCGAATCATTCAGAAAAGGTTGTCTGGAAAACTACAGGCTCGACCCTGCTCACTACGTCAGTTCACCACATCTCTCTTGGGATGCGATGCTGAACATGACAAATTGTCAATTACAGCTCCTAGACGACTCTGAAATGTTTCGCATACTCGACAACAATCTTCGAGGCGGCATTTCCATGATCACTAAGCGATATGCTCGTGCGAACAACCCTCGCCTAGGAACCCTGTACGATCCGACCAAGCCAACCAGCCACATAATGTACTGGGACGCCAACAACTTGTACGGTTGGGCTATGAGCCAGACGCTGCCTCATAGCGACTTTCGTTGGATGGATCGAGGCGAATTTGAGCACATCGATTGGCTAGGGCTCTCAGAAGATGATCTGACTGGCTATATTGTCGAATGTGACCTAGACTACCCTGCAAACCTGCATCAGGATCACAACGACTACCCTCTGGCCCCTGAAAAAGTTTCAATCCAAGTGGAAATGCTAAGCGACAAGCAAGTAAACTTGCGTCGACACTACGACTTCAACCGAAACACTACATATACGAAGCTGATTCCTAACCTCATGGACAAGCAAAAGTACTGCTGCCACTACAGGAATTTGCAATTCTACTTGCAACATGGTCTGAAACTCAGAGCAATTCATCGTGTTCTTTCTTTCACCCAATCCAAGTGGCCAAGAAGCTCTACAAGGATATGAACAACTCATGCTACGGAAAAACCTGCGAAAATCAGAAGAAACGTTCAGACATCAAGCTAGTGACCGATGCCCAAATATGCAAGAAGCTCGTCGAGAAACCACATTGCAAGGGCTTCAGGATCTTCACGAAGGATATTTCTGCAATCGAAATGGCTAAGACCCGCACGTTGATCAACCGACCATTCTACGTTGGATTTTGCGTGTTAGAGTTATCTAAGCTGCACATGTACCGCTTTCACTACGACGTGATCAAGAAACTCTACCCTGCGAAGCAATCAAACTTACTCTTTACTGACACGGACTCGTTAATGTATGAAATTTTCGCAGACAATGTGTATGAGAAAGTCTGGGACTACAAGGACGACACGAACAACAAGGTGATAGGAAAGTTCAAGGATGAAGCGAATAGCGAACCGATTCTCGAGTTCGTAGGCTTGAGACCTAAAATGTACAGCTACACTAAACTAAAGGACACTCCTGCAGGGATGAAAACTTGTGAGGCTCTCAGAGCCAAGGGAATTCAACGAGCTGCATCTTCATTGCTGCGCCACCAAGACTTCCTAGACCAACTTCACAATCCGCACGAAAACTACTTGGCGAATCGTAGAATTGGATCAAAACTACACAACCTGTTTACCTTCCGAGCACAGAAACGAGGGTTGTGCGCTTTTGACGACAAACGCTACATACTACCGAACGGAATCGATACG
>VBWA01000072.1:1571-5055 GCA_006218025.1 Rhodocyclaceae bacterium
CAACTGATTCCTGAGCCAGTGCAGGACATGAACGAGCTGATTGACTTGGTCTTCTAGGCTTGACTATAGTATATAAGTACTATCGTTTATTAAATTTACGCAATAAAAATGCTTCCATTCTCATTTCGACATCCATCAAACATACTGCTAGTCGGGCCGACTGGAGCAGGGAAGACGCAGTTTCTCCTCAAGGCTCTTGAGGCAAAACTTTTCCAACCGCCGCCGACAAGGATCGTTTGGGTGTACGCAGAATGGCAATCCGCGTACGACACCGTCCAAGGAATGTCTAGGGTAGGCTCTCTGCCGAAAGTTGAGTTCGTCAAAGACGAGACAGACTGGGCTGGTATTTACGAATCCCTACAGCCAAGCGATCGCAACCTTTTAGTGCTGGATGACCAAATGACAGAAACGAAGGCAGACGCAAGCAGCTTTGCTAACATATTCACTAAGGGTTCTCATCACAGAAGCATCACGGTGGTGTTCTTGATACAGAACCTGTTTGAGAAGGGTGGTGCGCTAAGAACTGTCAACCTGAATTCTCAGTACATCGTCTTGTTCAAGAACCCTAGAGACAAGAAACAAATAGCGGTGTTGTCTCAGCAAATGGAGCCTAGGAACTCTAGGTTCATTCAAGACGCTTTCTCAGACGCAACTNCGCGAAACTTAGTTGTGAAGCGAACAGTAAAGTATCTGTCCGTCTGCAAGAGTCCCAAGATTGTTCGAGAAATTCTACGTACAGCTCCTAACCCGGTGATCAAGACAATCTGCAACGTTGCGCTGAACGCCCTGAAGGGCGACGTGAAGCTTAGTGCTGCGCAAAAGCAACTCTTCAAGCGACATCGGCACACGATACAGGCTCTCAGCGATCGCAGCAAGTCGCTGTCCAAGAAGCGTCACCTTCTTCAGCAAAAGGGTGGTGCGTTCTTCATACCGGCGTTGATTGGAGGAGTTCTCTCACTACTCGGCAGTCGACTATTCGGTGGTGCCACGCAGCAACAGCAATGACCGCGTTCAGGCGAAAGCTTGGTAGTACATTCAAGCGACTAGTCTTGTTAGATGAAGCTATATTTGAACAACTAAAACGAGGGGTTTCTCTGCCTAGCGAGACTAACCCACAAGCATACTTGAAGAACATGGTGAATGCGCACGTCGAGAAAGCTGGGCTGGATGATACGGACAAGCTAGCAGTTCAACGCGCTGCTTCAGTTTTGCAACCTCAATCCAGCTCAACGCTAGGACATCCGTCGGGACCGCCACCGGAGCTCGGAGAAACCTTGACGGCTTCGCGATATGACACATCTGCCACGGATGACGATGCTGAATCACAATACGAAGAAGCGATGGCTCCGATTGCTCTGACAGCTACAACTCCGAAACATGGAACGCTGGGACATGTAGCGTCAAAACGCTCAACACCGAAAGCGGGTCTTTTTAAACCAGCAACGTTCGTGCCCCACAATGTTAGCTCCGCATCTACCGTATTACCTCAAGCTTTCATTAGGACTAAGCCTGGCGCATTGCCTATCGTAGAGCTACCAGCGCAATACAAAAACAAGTATGCAGAACTACATCAACAAATGGAATCTACTGGCAAGTTCGCTGTCGACCATCAAGGTCAGATATCGATAGACGGCGACGTGATTGTTGGTTCTAACTATGGTGTGTTAATTAAGTCGCTATTCGTTCAGTCGAGAGCGGGCGACCTAGAGAACATAGGACGTCGCAGACTTGCACACGCGCTCGTCGATTCTGGGATTCCGTCAACTGCCGTGTCTGTCGCAACTGTTCGTTCTTACATGGACTTGTATCGCGACAAGCTAAAACCGCCGCAGGGTGGTAAAGGTGTTCCGCCGCCCGGAAAGCGCGCGAAAATGTTGTATCTGTACAAAATCTGAGTACTGTAATAAAGTATTTATTTCTTGCCACGAACTCTACAGCATTGCATACCGCGACAGTTACGAAAGCATCGCCTAACCACTTGTAGTTTCCGAACTAATCGTGAAGTGAAAAGTCGAACAAAACGATCAGAGTTATTACTACGTTTCAACCATTGCACAATCATGCTGAACGAACGACTGCTAGCGCGGCAACATAAATAATATATACAATAATGGCCACACGCAGCAGAACGAACTGATTGAAAGGACACCTTGTTGAACACAGTAGGCGTGATAGGTAGTTGAATATATTCGTAACTTTGCGGTGGAAAGCCGTACGAGTCGAAAAACTCAACCGTTTTCGGCGTTGCACAGTAACAAGCTACCCAGTGCTCACCAGGTTTGTATGACGGATCAGTGTTGATCACGAAACATGCCGGAAAAGTTGTTATGCGCTTCGGAATTCTATCCGCAGCAAACACTCCAAGAAACTCGCATTTAGAGTGTGCCAGTGCGCGTTCGAGAATGCAGCTAAGCTCACCAGTATTCATTCCTTGTCAACTTTAGGTGGTGTGATTTCGAGAAAGCCACGCGACTCGTAGTAGATTAGCACGTTTACCACTTCGGTCAACGCTGCCGCGAATTTTAGCTCGAGCGACAGATCACCAACTACAGGTGCAGCGAGAATCTCACCACCACGAGATCGAGGCACAATTCGAAACGGAAACAGTGAATAGCCGTCTGCGAATTCCTCTTTTGAAATGTCGATCGTCGAATCTCCCTCATCCACATTGAGTTCTTCTAGCAGAGCGGCGTACTCTCTTATATAATCACCACCAGCCGCGAAGTTTGGTGTATATGCATTTGATGGAATTTGTCGACCTCCAATCGTGACTTGAAGCGAATTCACGCCAAAGTGCTGAAACTGAAACGGATTGGAAGCTAGTGCGCCGTCCTTGCTCCCGTTCGACAAGAATCCGAGAATGAACCGATCTGGCAGTTCGTTGTCGAACAAGGAACGTGCTGCGTGAACATTTTCTCGTGAGCAACTTGAAGGCTAGGGCTAGCACTCACTCGTGCCACCCACAAATTGGCTTCCACAATATGCACCTCCAACTCTTTCGCTGCCTCAGCAATCAGAGCGAAATTATCCTTTGCCGGAATGAGACGTATCTTAATTTCCGTAGATGGCGGAATACACAATCCTTGCATCATGATGTCACTGTGTATGCGACCGTACAGTGTCACAATTGTAGACGACTTGAACGGTTCTGTGCGATCCTTCAACGGACCGCTTGTCGGCTTTTCTACCGTTGTCCATGTGCCAGGTGCATCCTTCTTCCAACCTTCCAACACACCTCGCCTATCCATCGCGTCGTGCCGCAATGATAGCAAAGTATCGAGAAACGCGCGGTACGGGTAGAGACCGCCTGCATTTTCTTTCATATGACCGTTGATATGAATCTCGACATTTTCAAAGATTGTGTGCAACAAGTTGTTCGCGACGCACTGCTTGTCAGTTGAGCCGGCATCGACAGCTGCCGCACTCTTCTTCGTAACTTTCACGCGAATTTGGAGTTTCGTATCGTGTAGTGCAGTGTAATCTT
>VBWA01000072.1:5092-5480 GCA_006218025.1 Rhodocyclaceae bacterium
ACTTGCGTGCTCGCTTGCGAGAAGTCTTCTTGCTCTTGCGCGACTTTTTCACCTTTTTAGACTTTCTACTTTTCCGCTTCGGTGCTTTCCCAGCAAATGGAAAAGGGAACGGTGACTGACGGCTCTTTGCTGACTTGCCTCCTTTTTGACTACCCTTATATACCCGCTTAGACCGCTTTACTGACTTGCGCTTTACTGACTTGCGCTTTTTTGACCGCCGGCGGCCTGTACCACCCTGCATTCGCTTTGCTGCTGCACCAATGAGACTGCCAATTGCCGGCCTCAATGCGCCTTTTGCTGCTTCGCCAAGTGACTGTCCTCGAGCTTGACCAGCTGCAGCCTCGTTAATGAATGAGGAAGCGCCGCTCGTCAACACCGGTAGAAACCA
>VBWA01000018.1 GCA_006218025.1 Rhodocyclaceae bacterium
CGTCTTGCTTGGCATACATGCTCCTTTGGCAACATGTTATGCCTCACACACAAAATTTCAGACAGGCTCCAGTTCGGCCAACTGCTGCCGCCCGCCGTATCCACAAAGCCGCCACCTGATCGACTGCCGCACTTCGAAACCTGCCGGATAGTCAATTCCCGCAAATCGCGACGCATGCCGGCCCAAAGCGGCGATTGAAGGCTGCACCCGGCGTCAGCCATACTCCCCAAAATCCCATTGGATTTCCAATCCTTACGGGTAAGCCTAGTGGAAAATATGGTCATGTTTGGCTCTATTTCATGGTTGGCATTACAAATTCTGCGCCCGTCCGGATGCCTTTTGGCCAACGCTGCGTGAACGCCTTATAGCGCGTGTAAAAGCGAACGCCTTCGGGGCCGTGAATGTGATGATCACCAAATAATGACTCCTTCCAGCCGCCGAATGAATGAAACGCCATCGGCACGGGGATAGGGACGTTGATTCCAACCATACCCACCTGGATACGCGATCCAAACTCACGCGCCGTGTCGCCGTCGCGCGTGAATAAAGCAACGCCGTTAGCAAACGAATGCGAGTGTATGACGTCAAGTGCCTCGTCAAAATTCTGAACACGCACAATGCTTAATACCGGACCAAAGATCTCTTCGCGATAAATCTTCATAGACAGCGATACATGATCAAAGAGACATGGCCCGATATAAAAACCCTGTTCATGACCAGCGACCTTCAAACCACGGCCGTCGACTACAAGCTTCGCGCCTTCTGCCACGCCGCATTCCACATAGCCCCGCACTTTTTCGAGATGTGCAGCGGTAACGAGCGGCCCCATCTCTGCGTTTTTCGAATCGCCTGGGGCCACGCGAATCTCCCGTGCCTTCTCGGCAATTCTCTGTACCAAAGTGTCGGCGACATTGCCCACCGCAATTGCCACAGAAATCGCCATGCAACGCTCACCGGCGGATCCATAGGCCGCTCCTATCAAAGCGTCCACGGCTTGATCCAAATCTGCGTCAGGCATTACCACCAAGTGGTTCTTAGCTCCACCAAGAGCCTGCGCGCGCTTGCCATTCTTTGAGGCGGTCTCGTGAATGTATTTGGCGACCGGCGTTGAACCGACGAAGCTCACAGCAGCGACCTTGGGATGCGTCAGGAGTGCATCGACGGCCTCTTTATCCCCCTGAACCACATTAAATACGCCGTCAGGAAGGCCACACTCCTTTAACCCCTGTGCCATCAACAAGGAGGGAGAAGGATCGCGTTCTGAGGGCTTCAGCACGAACGTATTTCCGCAGGCAATTGCCACCGGATACATCCAACACGGAACCATTACTGGAAAATTGAAAGGGGTAATCCCTGCGCACACGCCAATCGGCTGACGGACGCTCCACGCATCGATCCCGGTGCCGACCTGTTCAGTAAACTCGCCTTTTAGTAACTGCGGGATACCACAGGCAAACTCAACCACCTCAAGCCCGCGCTGCACTTCACCCTTAGCATCATCGAAGGTTTTTCCGTGCTCGGCGGTAATAGCCATCGCGAGCCTATCCATATTGCGCTCGATCCAATCCCTGAACGCAAATAGTACACGTACCCGCCTGACGGCCGGGGTAGCCGACCAAGCGGGAAACGCTTTGGCGGCAGCCTCGACTGCTTTATTGACCTCATCAACGGACGTTAGGGCCACTGTTCGTGATACGGCACCAGTTGCGGGGTTATACACGGGCGCGGTACGTGTTGCTTCGGTTGCAGTGAGTTGTCCATTGATCCAGTTGACGATCATAGAATTATTGGAGGTGGACTGATTTGAATTCATCGCGAAATCTCACAAGAAGTTGAAAAGCGTTGGAAAGCAAACTTGAGGGGCTACCAAAAGCAGCAATTAGCGTGAACTGGCATTCTTCGAAGGCAACGAATGCTCTCCCTACCGGCCCCCTTGGCCAGTAGCACAGCGATCAATTTGATTGGCTCCAAACTGGTTACCGGTACATCTATTCGGCAAAGGCTTAAGGGCCGCCAAGCGATCAATCCGTCAACTCATTAGACGGAAAGAAGCTGGTGTTGCAATTCCTCGTTTTGAGCTAGGTCAGATGCGCTTCCGGAGTAGGACACTTCGCCGCGCTCCAAGACATAGACGCGATCAGACACTTGGAGTGAAAACTCAAGGTTCTGCTCAGCAATCATTAACGTCAGCCCCAACTTTTTTAACTCCTGTGTGCGCTCAAGAATGCGCTCTACAAGCAGCGGGGCAAGTCCCTCTGACGGCTCATCCAGGAGCAGCAGCTTGGGATTCGTCATCAGCGTGCGACCGATGGTAAGCATTTGTTGCTGACCGCCAGAAAGCAGTCCTCCTCGGCGCTCCGAATGTGGTTTCAGCTCTGGAAAGAAATCGAAAACCTTTTCAGCGGTCCAAGCAGAGTCGCCTGTACCTCTTGCGGCGATTTCAAGGTTTTCCTTGACGGTAAGTTCCGCAAAAATTCGACGATCTTCAGGAACCATTCCGATACCCAAGCGCACACGAGACGGAGTCGACTTTCCAAGCAAGCTTGTTCCTTGATAAAGGCATTCGCCTTTCATTAGTCGGGTCAACCCCATTACGGTTCGCATCGTGGTCGATTTCCCCGTACCATTTCGTCCAAGCAGAGCAACACACTCGCCCTCAAAGACTTCTAATGACAGTCCAAAGAGAATCGTCGCCTCGCCGTAACCGGCGGTTACGTTGTGCAGCTTTAAATATGAGGTTCTGTTAGTCATGACTTGCCCAAATACACACGTTTGACTTCTGCATTTGCACGGATGTCCTCTGGATTTCCGTCCGCGATGATCTGTCCTTCTGCGAGAACAATGATTCGTTCCGCGAGGGAAAATACCACTCCCATATCGTGCTCGGTGATGAGCAGGACGATATTCAGGTCTTCTACGATCCGCTTTAGCAATGCAACCGCCCTGTGCGTATCCGTTGAAGACATCCCTGCCGTTGGCTCGTCTAACAGCAGCAGACGCGGCCTTGAAGCGAGAGCGATTGCTAGTTCGAGTTGGCGCTGATAGCCGTATGCAAGATCTTCGGGTAAGAGATCCAACTTGTCGGCAATCCCGACTTGCTCAGCAATTTCCTGAACTTCGTCGGCAAACCGACGGCCAAGCGGTGGCCAGATCTTCCATCCCTCACCCGAGCGACTGACAATTGCTGCCTGGATGTTTTCGAAAACTGAAAGTCCAAGGAATGTATTGCTCTTCTGGAATGATCGAACCATGCCACGGCGACATAGTGACGCCGGGGACATGTGAGAACACGGGCTCCCTAGAAAAGTCACCTCACCTTCATCGGGCCTGTCCAGACCTGTGATCAGGTTGAACAGAGTCGATTTCCCCGCGCCATTCGGGCCAATGACGGCATGTACTCTTCCGTGGCCAATGCTGAAATCAACGCCGCGAATCGCTTGGAAGCCATCGAAGGTTTTCCGAAGCGCCCTGACTGTTAGCAAGTCGTTTGCAGATGCGTTCATTTCGATCGTCTTGTATTGGTGAAGCGTTCAAATAAACCCCACAAGCCCGATGGGAATCGAAGAGTCAGAACCAATAGAATGACTCCTAGTGCGAATGACCAATACTCGGTTAATGCCACGGTTTCTTGGTGCAACAGCAGAAGCGTCAGGGAACCTATAGCGGGGCCCCAGAAGCTGCCGATTCCACCAAAGAGCGCCATGATTAGAATTTCCGCACTCTTGGTCCAGTACATGAAGTCTGGATAGACTCCGCGATTGAAGACGGCAAATAGGCCGCCCGCCAGACCCGCGATGGTTCCAGCCACGATAAATATCGCTAGCTTTACCCGTCGGGTCTCCACTCCAATGAAGGTTGATCGCTGTTCGTTCTCGCGGATGGTTCGGAGCATCAGTCCAACCGGGGATGAAACAATAATCCACATCGCCGCGATACATATCGCCACCACGACCAGGCTGACCAAGTAGTAAGACTGGGCGGATGAGAAATCTGGTCGCCCTATCATCTGACTGATCCACGTCAGATTGGGATAGGGAATTCCGGACAATCCCTGATCCCCGCCCGTGAGGTCGTTCCAACGAAAGCAAATTGCCCAGAAAATAAGAGAGAAGGCCAACGTTAACATTGAAAAGTAGACGCGGTTGAGGCGAACGCAAAAGAATCCCGCTACCGCAGCGCCTAAACCGCCGAATGCTCCAGCTGCGACTAGGCTCACGCCAAAGGGTAACCCTGCACTTTTCAGCAGTAGGCCGCAAGCATAGGCACCTAAGCCAAAGTACGCTGCATGTCCAAACGAGATCAAACCTGTGTATCCGACCAAGAGATTCAAGCTCATAGAAAGACACGCGATAATCAGCGCGTCATTCAGAAATACAACATAAAAGGGCGGTGCGAAGAAAGGTACTGCACCCAGGCCAAGAAACAACGCCGTGGCCATGAGCAGACGATTACGCTTGTTATCGAGTGTTTTCACGGCCAAGTAGCCCCTCGGGTTTAACGATTAAGATCACCACCATGATTAGCGCCACTGCAAAGAGCGAGAACTGGGGGATAAAGAGAATTCCGAATGAAAAGACCATCCCGTAGATGATTGAGCCAAGGAAGGTTCCCCAGAATGAGCCAAGACCGCCGATCACGACGATGATGAACAGTGAAATGATTATGTCGGCGTCCATGCCTGGCACGACAGCACTCATAGGCGCTACTAGAGCTCCCGCGAGTCCAGCAAGGAAGCACCCTGCGGAAAAGACCAGGAGATAAAGCATTCGGACGTCAACACCGAGCATTGACAGCATTTCCCTGTCAAATGCCGCCGCCCGTACCATCTTTCCGAGGCGAGTCCCTTGCAGGAGCAGCCAAATGCCAACTGCGATAGCGAGTGAAATTACGATAATCACCAAGTTGTAGCTCGGAAGGACGATCTCCCCGAACTTGAAGGAGTGCGACAGCATCTCGGGGCGGCGAATCCCGAGCTGCTGTGTTCCCCAAATGTACTTCACGACATCCGAGACTATGAGCACTATTGAATATGTGAACAGCAGCTGCATCAGCTCTGGGCGATCGTAGAACTTTCTAAAGAGGACTCTCTCAAGCAACGCTCCGAGAACGCCCGTCGCGATGGCAGCAAACAGCACTGAAAGCCAAAACGAGCCTTGCAGCCATGTATTGAATTGCCATGCGAAGTACGCTCCCAGCATGTAAAAGGATCCGTGTGCGAAATTAAGCAGCCGAAGCACACCGAAGATCAACGACAAGCCGGAAGCGACCAGGAATAGCAGCATGGCCGTGGTCAAGCCACTTACTGCCTGTGCTCCAATTGCTGATAGGGATGGCAATTCCATGGCTAATACTCAGTCCATGAACCCAGTCGGATCTATGAGCTCGACACCGTCAAGTATCGGGAATGCGTATCCGTCACGCTTTGTCGCTTTGCCCCATAACATTCCTCGCGTAGCTTGCTGGTCCTTCGCCCGCATAGTTATCTTGCCTTGAGGGGAAACGATTTCTAATCCTTTCAGGGCCGTCGATACCTTGTCCGAATCGATGGAATTTGCTTTCTTTATCCCTTCGACCAGGAACTGCATTGAGATATAGCCCTGCACTGCCCACGAGGGAGGTGTGTCGTCTTTCAAAGCAGTGGACAGTCGCTTCGTAAAGGCGGCGTGCAGACGTGCAACCTCGGAATCTTTGGGTTTCCAATAGAACGCGTCGTAGGTATTTCCGTAGACTCCGATCGGATATTCCCCCCCCAGTGCACGCAGCGCTTCGATGGACCCTGCTTCTCCTAGGCCGATGAAATTGTTGCCGATCGATTTGAAATAGCCCTGCGCCCCGGCCTGCCTAGCAAAGGAGTCGAAATTGCCGCAACAGATCACGGAAAAGACAGCCTCAGGCTTTTTGCCAAGTTGAGCTGTGATGAATGGGGTGTAATCGCTTTCATTCAACTTCGGCCATTGCTGGTCCACAATCTCAATATCCGGTCTCAGCTTTTTGATGTGCGCAACAAAGGAAGCTGTTGCGTCGCGACCATAGGCAAAATCCGGAGCGATTGTGGCAAGGCGTTTAATGTTCCACTTTGCGACGATCGTTGCCGCTGCGCGACCTTCAGTCGTGGTATTGGCTGCAGCCCGGAAGACGTAGGGAT
Organism: Rhodocyclaceae bacterium; assembly: GCA_006218025.1. Lineage (GTDB taxonomy): Bacteria > Pseudomonadota > Gammaproteobacteria > Burkholderiales > Rhodocyclaceae > Sulfuritalea. The sequence goes on from VBWA01000018.1 coordinate 6,146, forward strand.
GAATTGCGTCCGGGGCGGTAAGGCGATCTGTCTTTGGCGCCACTGCGATAAAGACTTTTTTGGCTTCCTTGGCGATTCCCGACACCGCAGGGCCTTCTCCTGAGGTGAAGGTCCCCACCAGGAAATCCACGTTTTCTCGAAGCACCAATTCCCGAGCGACACGCACGGCCTCGTCAGGGCGCGATTTCGTATCTCGCGGCACGAGTTCAATCTTGCGCCCAAGAACCCCGCCTGTTGCATTGATCTCGTCGACATACATTTGAGCGCCCTTGAGAATCGGCGCTCCAAATTGTCCGCCCGCACCTGAAAGGATCATCGGAAAGCCGACGCGGATCGGCTCTTGGGCGGAGGCGATCGATGCGGCAAGAGTGCCCAACAGCCCCAAAAGCAACTGGACTCTCTTTAGTTGCATAAACGTTGTGTCCATGGCAAGTCTCCTCGTAATTGTTTGTGGTCTTCTTTTTCGCTCGCCTAGCCAATAGCGATCGATCGCCTACCTGGTCTTACAACACGGCTGGCTTGGGGCCGGCGTCCGCATCCCATACATTGAAGGTGGCCTCCCACAACTTAACCCTTCCATCCACCACGGTCCAAAACTCAGTGCCGCGTCCGGCCATACGGCGGCCTGTCTGAGCGTCTTCCCAAGTGCCGGCCCAGAAGTTCCCAACCATGTTTCCTTGAAGCATTCGCATCGTCTTCTTGAGCTGGTAGTTCTTTTGGCGACTGAACCTGGCATTTAGAAATTTTTCCGCATCAGTCTTCCCATGGATTTCGGGAACATCCGCAAATTGGATTACGACGTCATCCGTGAGCCCCGCTAGGATCGCGGGTACGTTTCCGCTACCAAAGTTCATTTCTGCTGCCTGCACCATCGCGACAGCCTGTTCGTTTGACAAGGCATTTGCACTCATATTTTTCTCCTATGTGGTCGTTCAATAGATAGAACACAATTCGCTATACTGAATCCTATTAGAGCGTAGCGAAATTGTTTTGTCAAGAGAAGGTCGTCCGATTTTTTCAAAGGGCGTCGCTGGAGAGCTTCAGAAAGCGCTTCCCGCTCTCCTGATGCGGCACCGCAACAAGTCGCTACTGCCCTCCCAATGCGCAGGCATCCGGACAACTGGCATCGATAGGGGTTCTCGTCGATCACGAACTTCAGAATCGATCCAGGCTCAGGCAGACTCGCGCAATGGGCAGCATGACGCCTACATCGTGCAGCGGATAGTTGCTGCCGTCATTAACAATGATGGATCTATTGAGGGCGCTTCACGTCAGCGCTGTTGAAAGCTCTTTAGGGCTAAGTCACTTCATCCGACGTTGCCGACTAAACGAACAAGTGAAGCTGTTTCAGTCGTTGCCCTAAGCAGATTGGGCAGGGTTAAGGCTAACCGCCTTTTCCGATAGGGTGGCTGCGAGTTCCTTGAGCGTTGCGATTGCCTGCTTCCTATGAGCTTCGTCCAGGTCGGCGCGAAAGAAGCTCAATGCGACCCCAGCCACCGCGACGTTCCCGCCTCTAGCAAAAACCGGGGCGCCGATGGAGCACATACCCTCGCGCGTCTCGCCATCATCGATTGAATATCCTTGCTTCCTGATTTGAGCCAGTTGCTTGCGGAGAGAGGTCAATGACTTCACGCTCTGAGAAGTCAAATCACCAAGTGAGCCCTTTCCTTGGTAAAGCTCGTCGATCTCCCGATTGGATAAGGTGCTTAGGATCGCTTTCCCCGTTGCGGTTACGGCTGCAGGCAGTCGCATGCCAACCCTAAACGTCACGCCCAAAGGACGTGAGCTATTGCGGCAGGCCAAATAGACAACATCCCGTTCAAGACGCTCTGATAGGACTGCGGCATCGCGCAGGAAATGGGGGTGGGTGTCCCAGAAGCGCATGAATTCACCGGTCAGATTGTTTTGCTCAAGGCGGGAGTTTGCGAGATCGACAATCCGCAGCCCGATCGAGTACGCCCCCGTATCACCTCGGTCGAGAAGGCTGCCCCGCACCAGTGAAGAGCAGATTCCAAAGACGCTGCTTTTCGGTAAGTCCAGATATGCAACAAGCTCACCGAGCGTTAAGGGTTTCTTGGCTTGCGCAAGAGTCTCCAGAATCGATATTGCTCTGGTTACAGCAGGTGCCAAATCCCGACTTTTTTTCGAATTCACAGTCATGCCTCCTATGCCCTCTTGTTGACAGATGGATTGTACTACGCTCTAATGAAGTTCATTATACAGAACGGCATGCGATATGGCGAATCCTCATTTCAACAGCAATCGCCTGAAACTTGGCTTCGGCATAGCCCGTACGGCGATCAGGGCTTGCGAAATCGAAGGGCGGTTCGTTCTCGCTCCCCATTCAAAAGCAGGAAATCGGCCTTTGACCGCCATCGAGACTTTTTTGCGATGGCGGACCGAAACTCTTTTAACACTCACCAGAATTGGAGGTTGACATGGCTACACCTTTCGTTGGCGAAATGCTTGGGACCGCAGTCCTTATCCTTCTTGGAAACGGCGCCGTTGCCAATGTCGTGCTGACTGAGACGAAGGGCCACAACGCCGGCTGGGTTGTAATCGCCGCAGGTTGGGCTATGGCTGTACTCTGCGGTGTCTTTACGGCCTTGGCGACAGGGAGTCCGGACGCCCATCTCAATCCGGCGACAACGCTAGCGTTTGCTGTCGTCACAAACGACTACAGCAAGGTCACAACCTATGTTCCGGCCCAATTTCTAGGGGCCTTCATCGGGGCAATCCTCGTTTGGCTCCAATACCTACCGCATTGGGAGAGAACCAAAGACCAAGGCATGAAGCTTGCCGCCTTCTGCACCGGTCCTGCAATCCGTAACGCCCGAGCCAATCTGATCAGCGAAATAGTTGGAACAATTGTCTTGGTTTTCGTTATTGCCGCCATGTTCTCAAAACAGGGTGCGAACGGGCCAATCTCACCCGGACTCGGCCCCTATCTGGTCGCAATGCTTGTTTGGGGTATTGGTCTATCCTTGGGTGGTACGACCGGATTTGCTATCAACCCTGCACGCGATCTTGGACCACGCATTGCCCATGCCATCTTGCCGATATCTGGCAAAGGAAGTTCAGATTTTGCCTACTCATGGATACCCGTCGTTGGACCACTGATGGGCGCATGCATCGCTGGCGGTTTGATCAAGGCCTTTATCTGACGCTACTACGGCTCATTGAGGTCTTATTGGCTGTCGCCCTGTCGCCACGCGCCAACCTAAACGCCCAATACCTGAGATCGAAGATTTGATTGGAGTCGAAAGATGATCAAGACCGCTGCAGTCATCCGCCATGTTCACTTTGAGGACCTCGGGACTTTGGAGTCCCTGCTCAAAAAATGTGGCTATACCGTTCAGTACCATGATGTGGGCATGGCACCATTAGGCACAATTGATCCGATCGAGACGGACTTGGTCATCGTACTGGGTGCGCCGATTGGGGCCTGTCAAGAACATCTATATCCATTCGTCAAGGATGAACTAGGGATTCTCGAAGCTCGTCTGACTCGTAACAGGCCGACGATGGGTATCTGCCTTGGCGCTCAACTGATGGCTCGTGCGCTTGGCGCGCGGGTCTATCCCGGCCCTCGCCAGGAGATAGGCTTTGCCCCGATCCAACTTACCAACGCCGGAAAGCATTCATGCCTAGCGCCCTATGGCGAGGAAGGCGCCACAGTTCTGCATTGGCATAGTGACACGTTCGACTTGCCCCAGGGGACCCAACGCCTTGCTTCGACCGAGGTTTGTGAAAACCAGGCGTTCTCATGGGGAAGCAACGCCATTGGACTGCAATTCCACCCCGAGGCACAATTTCGGGGATTTGAACGATGGTTGGTCGGCCACGCCTGTGAGATTGCTAGTTCCAAAACCCTTTCGGTGACCCGTCTTCGCTCAGATGCTGAAAAGTATTTTCTGGGGATCGAAGCACGAGCCGAACGATGTTTTGGTAATTGGCTGGACCAGCTTGAACCATGAAAACAGTTCGTATCAACGGCGTATTGTTAGGTCGATCTGTCCCTTTTGGCCCAGCTGGCGAGCCAAGTGCAATCGCCAAGAAGGCGTCGACCAAGCCAGTCAAAGTAACGGAGACAGGAATTGTTGGGGACGAGCACGGCGACAACCTTCACCATGGCGGTAGGGAGAAGGCACTGCACCACTACGCATTAGATCATTACGAAAAGTGGAATAGCGAATTCGACCCGGTCCCGACTGTCCTGAATACCCCGGGAGCGTTCGGCGAGAACCTATCTACGCTTGGCCTGACCGAAATTGAGATCTGCGTCGGCGACATAGTTTCTGCCGGGACCACTATTCTTCAGGTATCTCAGCCAAGGCAGCCGTGTTGGAAACTTGACATCCACTTTGCCAAGGCCGGAATGGCTCGACGCGTTCAAGAATCAATGCGAACCGGCTGGTATTACCGGGTACTACAGTCGGGATGGATCAGTAAGGGGGATCAGTTAGAAATCCTGAATCGCCCACATCCGGAGTGGACGCTTACTCGCATTTTGCGGACGGTGTATCAACTACCCAGTGACCCAGAAACTCTGGCCGGCATGGTGGAACTTGAATTGCTGACGCCGTCGTGGCGCGAATTGGCAGCAAGACGCCTCCGAACCGGGGAGATAGAGAGCTGGTCACGTCGACTTGGAGAGTACCCCGGCAATCCTGCTCCGAGCTCGCATGCTTAAACCAACATTCGTCGCCGTCGTTGCCTCAGCTAGATTTAATAGAGTCGTATGAACGCAGTTTTCCCGCAGAACACGAGCTTGATGCGGATAACCGAACGTCCAGATTTGGTCTTTTCACACGGTTCGGGTTCATGGCTCACCGACGAGCAAGGCAAGCGCTACTTGGATTTCGTTCAAGGCTGGGCAGCTAATTGCCTAGGACACGCACCTGCCGCCGTTCTGCAAGCCCTCAACGAACAGAGCTCCCGGCTCGTCAATCCAAGCCCCGCTTTCTACAACCGCCCTTCGATTGAATTGGCTGAATGCCTAACCAAACACTCCGTGTTCGATCAGGTCTTCTTCGCAAACTCGGGCGCCGAAGCCAATGAAGGCGCCATCAAACTGGCAAGGAAATGGGGACGGCGGCACAAGGCCGGTGCCTTCGAAATAATCACTTTCGAAAACAGCTTTCACGGCCGCACTCTGGCCACGATGTCAGCATCGGGCAAGCCAGGTTGGGACAAACTGTTTGCGCCGCAGGTAGACGGCTTCCCGAAAGCAAAGCTGAACGACATCGACTCGGTTACTGCGCTGATCACCTCGAACACAGCAGCCATCATGCTCGAACTGGTTCAGGGTGAAGCGGGCGTAATCCCGGCAACTTACGAATTCATTCACTCCCTACGGGAACTTGCTAATCTGAGCAACGTGCTACTGATCGTAGATGAAGTGCAGACTGGCATCGGGCGTACGGGGAAACTTTTTGCCTACGAACACCTCGGAATCGTTCCCGATATCATGACCCTTGGCAAAGGCATCGGTGGAGGAATACCACTAGCCGCTCTGTTGGCGCGCGAAGAAGTCTGCTGCTTCGAGGTTGGGGATCAAGGCGGAACCTTTAATGGGAATCCCTTAACGACAGCTGTCGGCGTCGCTGTCCTAAACACAATTCTTACCCCTGGATTTCTGGGCGATGTAGCGAGCAAGGGTGACTATTTGGCAGCACGTCTAAAAATCCTATCGACGAACTTCGGCCTGCCTGGTGAGCGTGGCGTCGGCTTATTGCGCGGGCTTGTGCTAACCAACAACTGTGCGGGGTCCATCGTGCTCTCTGCACTCCAGAGAGCTCCCGATGGCCTGCTGCTAAACGCACCTCGCCCGAACCTCCTCCGCTTCATGCCAGCGTTGACGGTGACGCATCAGGAAATTGACCTGATGGTCGAATGGCTGACATCTATTCTCGACGACTCCACCGCTCTCCACCAATAGAGTCCTTGGTCGGCTTTGCGTAGATTTCAAACCAATTGACGTGGTGCAATCCAGAGCAGTAAGCGGTTCCAAGGCTCGATCTACCGGGTGATCCAGTCAATTGCGTCTAAAATAATGCCGCATAGTCTGCGCAGCGGCCGTTTAAGAGTATCCAGAAAACCCGGAGTGATTCAGAGTCCCGCGTTGACTTTGGAGTTCCTCTCTAAGTGAGGTGCCCCCGTTAAGTTAATAGTGCCAAGGGCGTTCTAGCAAATCCATGGTTGTGATGTGCTTGCCTTTTTCGGGCCACTGGCAGCGTTAGTTTTCGGCGCCGTTACTCGACCCATTGCTGCCATCGATCGGTGGCGAGGCCAACGGCAGCAAAGGCCGAGGGCTTGCCGGTGAGCAGTCGCCTTGAACGGCCGCTGAACTTTGTTACCTGCCTTTCATGCGGCGACAGCGCGAAAGTCAGCTAAGGGCACGAAGGAGACATGGACGATTTCAAAGCTTGAACAGGCATGCCCGAACAGCTGCCGCGCCGCAGCATGCGGCTTGAATATCAATCACGAATTCCGGATGTTCCATAAATAGGCCGGGCTCCGCGAGGAGCCCCGTTCGCCGTCCCGCCGGCGCCGACTTTTGCCGTCAGCGCGCGGTGACCGCCAGCTTGCCGTTCTGCTCGGCTAGCGTCTTCGCCAGCAGCGAAGCGCAGGCGTAAACGGCGTCGATGCAAGGGGTCGGCGTCTCCGTCAAGCGACCGAGTTCGCGCACGGAGCCGACCAGTGCTTCGAGTTCGAGCGGCCGACCGGTCTCGACGTCCTGCAGCATCGAGGTCTTGTGCTTGCCCACCGCCTCGGCGCCGGCGATGCGCTTTTCCAGCGAGACCCTGAACTTGACGCCGAGCTTTTCGGCGATGGACTGCGCCTCGCGCATCATGCTGGCCGCCAGCTCGCGCGTCAGCGGGAACTGGCAGATATCGACCAGAGTGGCGTGCGTCAGCGCGCTGATGGGGTTGAAACTGAGGTTGCCCCAGAGCTTGAGCCAGATCTCGGAGCGGATGTCGGTGGATACCGGCGCCTTGAAGCCGGCGCCGATCAGCGTCTGCGCCAGTGCTTCGACGCGCGGGCTCTTGCTGCCATCGAGCTCGCCCAGGGTGAAGCGATTGCCCTCGATGACCTTGATCACGCCTGGCGCGACCAGTTCGGAAGCCGGATAGACCACACTGCCGATGACGCGCTCGATCTCGATGTTCGCCGCTACCGTGCCGTCGGGATCGACCGTGCTGACCGGGCGGCCCTCCCACGGGCCGGCCAGCTTGTGGAAGTACCACCAGGGAATGCCGTTCTGCATGGTGACGACGAGGGTGTCGGGGCCGAACAGTCCGCGCATGTCGGGCAGCACGTCCTTGACCTGGTGGGCTTTGAGGGTCAGCAGCACGATATCCTGCGTGCCGGCCTCGCTCATCTTCTGCGCGCCGCGGACGTTGGCGGCATGGCGCTCGGTGCCATCCTCCTCGATCAGCCTGAGGCCGTTGGCCTGGATCGCGGCGAGGTTTGGCCCGCGCGCGATGCAGGTCACTTCCTCGCCGGCCAGCGCCAGCCTCGCGCCGAGATAGCCGCCGATGGCGCCAGCGCCGACAATCGCAATCTTCATCGTTTCCGACCTCCTTTCGAATCGCTTACTGGTGCAAGTGGGCGTTGGTCTCACGCTTGCGCAGAAGGTCTTTCAGGGCGCCCCATGCCGGCAGGAACAGCAGGAAGATGGCCACGGCCATCAGGCCGCCCACCAGCCAGTTGGCGTAAAAGATATTGACGTTGCCCTGCGACATCAGCATCGACTGGCGGAAGCTCGATTCGGCCATGTCCCCGAGCACCAATGCCAGCACCAGCGGAGCAAGAGGATAGCGTAATTTCTTGAACAGGTAGCCGAGCACGCCGAACACCAGCATCATCACCACGTCGGTGATCGAGCTGTGCACCGTGTAGGCACCGACGGCGCAGATGAAAATGATCACCGGCGCAATCACCGGGAAGGGAATGCGCAGGATGGCCGCCCACCATGGCACCGTGGTCAGCACCACGAAGAGGCCGACGATGTTGCCCAGGTACATGCTGGCGATCAGGCCCCAGACGAAGTCCTTCTGTTCGACGAACAACAGCGGTCCGGGCTGCAGGCCCCAGATCAGGAGGCCGCCGAGCAGCACTGCCGCCGTTGGGGAACCGGGGATGCCCAGGGTCAGCATGGGCAGCAGGGCGGCGGTGCCGGCGGCATGCGCCGCAGTTTCGGGGGCGACCACACCCTCGACATTGCCCTTGCCGAAAGAGTCCTTGTCCTTCGCGGCGCGCCGCGCCATGCCGTAGCCCATGAACGAGGCCGGCGTCGCTCCGCCGGGCGTGATGCCCATCCAGCAGCCGATCAGCACCGAGCGAATGAAGGTGCGCCAGTACTGGAACAGTTGTCCCCAAGTCTGCCAGACGATCCTGAAGTTGATCCTGGCCGACTTGCCCTTGAAGGCCAGGCCCTCTTCCATGGTGGTGAGGATCTCGCCGATGCCGAAGAGGCCGATCACCGCGATCAGGAAGTCGAAGCCCTTGAGCATCTCGGTGAAGCCGAAGGTCATGCGCAACTGGCCGGTTACAGTATCCATGCCGACCGCGGCAAGCGCGAAGCCGAGCATCATCGCCGCCAGCGTTTTCATCGGCGGCTCCTTGCTCATGCCGACGAAGCTGCAGAAGGTCAGCATCTGCACAGCGAAAAATTCCGGTGGACCGAACTCCAGCGCGAACTTCGCCAGCAGCGGCGCGAGGAAGGTGATCGCCAGCACTGCGAACAGCGCGCCGACGAAGGACGAGGTGAAGGCCGCGGTAAGCGCCTCGGCCGCGCGCCCCTGCTGCGCCATCGGGTAGCCGTCGAAGGTGGTGGCCACCGACCACGGCTCGCCGGGAATATTGAACAGGATCGAAGTGATCGCGCCGCCGAACAATGCGCCCCAGTAGATGCAGGAGAGCATGATGATGGCCGAGGTCGGGTTCATCGAGAAGGTCAGCGGCAGCAGGATTGCCACGCCGTTGGCGCCGCCGAGTCCCGGCAGCACGCCGATTAGGATGCCGAGCAGCAGCCCGACCATCATGAAGCCGAGGTTGGGCAGGGTCAACGCAACGCCGAAACCCTGCATCAGGCTGTTGATTTCGTCCATCTAGTCCTCCGCCGGGCAGCCCCAAGGGGGACGGCGCCCCCCCGTGGGGGGCAGCGAGTTGCTGTTACGAGCGTGGGGGGCCATTTTCCTAGAATCCCAGCCAGGCTTCCACCGGACCCTTGGCCAGCGGCACCAGGAACCAGCGTTCGAAGATAAGGAAGAACACCACGGGCACGCCCACGGATACCGACACCGTTGTCAGCCAGCCAAAGACGCCGTGACGGCGCATGAAGAAGCCGATCAGCAGCGCGCCGGGCAGGTAGAGTCCGAGAAAGGGCACCGCGGCGACGAAGACCGTCAGCGGCCCCAGCATGGCGCCGACATCGCGCAGTTCGCTCCACTGCGAGAAAAATGTTGTGTCCTGGCACCAGTTCAGCAGGGTGCGCGCCAGGGTCCACCCCGATGACAGCACGAGAATGCAGCCGATGTAGAAGGGAAAATAGCCGGCGCGCGGGCCGTCGTCGGCCCACTCGATACCTACCCGCAGGCTGTCGTATATCACCACCAGGCCGCCGGCCAGGAGCAGCAGTGCCACCCCCGCCTCCGGGCCGCGCCGCCTCAGTCCAGCGCCGGGGCCGGCCCCTTCAGTCTCTTGATTCATGAACTCACTTGGCGATGAAGCCGGCTTCCTTCATCAGTCGCACGTGCAGCGCCTCGTTCCTGGCAACCCAATCGGCATAGTCCTTGCCGGTCATGAAGGTCTGGTTGAAGGCGCCTTTCTCCATGAATTCCTTCCACTCGGGCAGTTCGCGCACCTTCTTGAACAGATTCACGTAGAAATCGACCTGCTCCGGCGAGACCCCGGGCGGCATGAAGATGCCGCGCAGCATCACGTACTCGGCGTCGATGCCGGCCGACTGGCAGGTGGGAATGTCGGACCAGGCCTGCTGCGCCGTCACCTTTTTCTTGTAGGGCAGGGGTTTCGCGTCCATCACGCACAGCGCGCGCAGCTTGCCGCCGCGCCAATGAGCTTCGGCTTCGATCGGGTTGTTCACGGTCGAGTCGACATGCTTGCCGACCAGTTGCACGGCGACGTCGCCGCCTCCCTTGAAGGGGATGAAGGTGATCTTCTTGCCCGCAGCCTTTTGCAGCATTACGGTGATGATCTGGTCTTCCTGCTTGGAGCCGGTGCCGGCCATCTTGAACTTGTTGTCGGGGCCGGCCTTGATGGCGTCGACGTATTCCTTGGCGGTCTTGTAGGGCGAGTCGGCATTGACCCAGAGCACGAACTCGTCGAGCGCCAGCATGCTCACCGGGGTCAGGTCGCGCCAGTTGAAGGGCACCGCGGTGGCCAGCGGGGTGGTGAACAGGTTGGATAGCGTGATGATGATCTTGTGGGCCTCGCCCTTGGCGCCCTTGATCTCAAGGAAGCCCTCGGCGCCGGCGCCGCCCGACTTGTTGACGACAACGAGCGGCTGGTTCATCAGCTTGTGCTTGGCGATCACGCCTTGCAGGAAGCGCGCCATCTGGTCGGCACCGCCGCCCGTGCCGGCCGGCACGACGAACTCGACCGGCTTGCTCGGTTCCCACGCCATGGCCGACGAACTGCCAAGAAAGGCCGCGGTCATGCCGAGGGCGGCCAGCAGTCTGTTCAGTGCAAACGTCTTGATGCGCATCGATGTCTCCCCACTTTTATTGTTGATAAAAATCATGCCCGGGCGCATTGCGCCCAGGCCCCTTGTTTCAACGAAATCAGGCAAGTCCGAGTTTCTGTGCCATCCCGATGCGCTGTAGTTTGCCGGTGGCACCCTTCGGAATTTCGGCCAGGAGCAGGATCTTTTTCGGTACCTTGAAGTCGGCTACCCGGTTGCCGACAAATTGCTGCAATTCCTTTTCAGTCACGGCCGCGCCTTCCTTCAACACCACAGCGGCGGCGACTTCCTCGCCAAGCTTGGCATGCGGCATGGCGAAGCACACCACCTGTGCCACGGCCGGGTGGTCCATGATGATTTCATCGATTTCCCGCGGCGAAATTTTCTCCCCGCCGCGGTTGATGATTTCCTTCAGGCGGCCTGTGAGCGAAATGTAGCCATCGGCGTCCTTGACGCCCTGGTCGCCGGTACGGAACCAGCCGTTGGTAAACCCCTCGGCGTTGGCCTTTGGATTGTTTTCGTAGCCGGCGGTGACATTGGGTCCGCGGATGACTATCTCGCCGACGGTATTCGGCGGCAGCAGCTTGCCCGCTTCGTCCATGATGTCCACCTCCGGACCGGCTGCCAGTCCCACGGTGCCGGGCTTGCGCGGCCTCGGCGGCAGCGGATTGCTGGCCATCTGGTGGGCGGCTTCGGTCATGCCGTAGGCCTCGACCAGCGGCGCGTGGAAAATCTCCTCCAGCTCGGTAATCACCTGCGGCGGCATCGACGATGACGAGGAGCGCAGGAAGCGAAGCGGATTGCGGGCGATGATCTCCTTGTTGCGCGCGGCCCGCGACACGATCGTCTGATGCATGGTCGGCACGGCCGTGTACCAGGTGGGATGGCATTCGTCCATCCAGGCAAAGAATTTGAGGGCGTCGAAGCCCGGCGCGCAGAACACCTGTGATCCGGCCGAGAGCGGGGCGAGGATGCCGGCGATCAGGCCGTGGATGTGGAACAGGGGCATGATGTTGAGGCCGCGGTCCGCCGGCGTGAAGGCCAGGGTGCGACGGATGTTCTGTGCCGAGGCGCAGACGTTGCGCTGGGAGAGGGGTACGATCTTCGGCCGCGAGGTCGTGCCGGAGGTATGCAGCACCAGGGCCACGTCGTCCGCTTCGGCGTATCCGGGATTCGCTGCCGCCGCGTTGCCGGCTTCTCGCGCCACCAGTTCGAAATCGCCCGCGGCGCCATTCGCGTCGGCGACCAGATCCACCACCCGCACGCCGAGCTTGCGCGCCACGTCCACTGCCGGCGATTGCGAGCCGCGCTCGACAATCAATATCCGCGCGTTCAGGTCGTTGAGATAGAACTCGAATTCCTCGGCACGGTAGGCCGGATTGAGCGGCGCGGAAGTGGTGCCGGAGGCAACGGCGATGAAGCAGGTGGCCATCTCGGGACCGTTGGGCAGCACGATGGCAACGCGGTCGTTGCGGCCGACGCCGAGCGCGTTCAGGCTGCCGATCGTCTTGCCGACGAGGGCGCGCAGTTGTCCGTGCTTGAGCACCGGCCGGCCCGGCGCGCTGATGGCGGGTGCCGCGTCGTCGCCAGAGGCGAACAGCGCTTTGAAAGTTACAGCGTCAGACATGAAATCTCCCTTGGGGCCACTGCTGTGGCGCTTTTGATGCAATTGCGGTAGAGAAGCGAATTTTGCCGATGCCGGCACGATACATGCAGCAAAGTTTAAATGAAATAATCAAATATGTTGATGTTTCAACAAAAAACGCTGACCTCGAATATGAAATTCGACTGGAGGTTGCCGCCGCCGTCCGCGCCCGAGTCAAGCGCAGTAGCCGTGCCCAAAAAAAAAACAGGGCGCGGAAACCTCCGCGCCCTGCTGTTCAATTCCCCCGCGAGTGCCGTTTGGCCGGCATCCTGAACCTGGGTTCAGAGGGGCCACGTTCCTGCCGCTTCAGGTTCGCTCACTGGGAGCGATCACAACAGCGGCGTCATTGGGCTGTGGCCGATGCCAATCGGTATTGGTTCAAGGAATGTATGGCCTTGGCGAACACCGCAGGGGAAACCCGGGGAAGCCAGGCAAGTCATTCGCGAATCGGGGGCGGAAATTGCCGGAACAGCGCTTAGAACAACTGCTCGTGCTGCGCCAGCGATTCGTCGAGCTTGGCTTCGATGGAATTTATTCTACGCTGAATCGATTCGCTTTCAAGTGCCGCTGCAACTTCCGTCGGAGTGTTTTTCAGGGCCAGTAATTCATGGGCCAGATTCAGCGCCGCCATGATCGCGAGGCGCTCGCCGTTGCCGCGCGCGCCGGTCGACGATTTGTCGCCGATGTCCTTCAGCTTGCCGTCGAGAAAGGCCACCGCGGCTAGCAGCGGCTCGCGCTCAGCGGGTTCGCAGGCCACGCGATATTCCTTGCCCAGCAGCTTCACTTCAAGAGTATTGCTCATTCGTCGGGCAACCGTGACATCAGGGCTTCCAGGCGCTGGCGGGTGATGTCGATCTTCTGCGTCAGTGCGGCCTTTTCCGCCTCGAGGCTGGCGACGTGGGCACGCAGGGCCTGATTCTCGCTGCGCAGGCTGGAGCACACGGCCAGTATCTGGTCGACCTTGCGTTCAAGGTGATCGAGGGAAACGCTCATGGCGGCAAGTTTCCGGGAAAAGTGTAATCAGGTCAAGCAACAAGCTGGGAAACTGAATGTCGTTTGGCAGGCGCTGTCGGTAATCAAGCGCGGTCTGGCAAAATGGCCCCATGCCCATTGAAGCCTTCTCTCCGGCCAGCCTGCGCCGCGTATTGGTGATCAAGCTGCGCCATCATGGCGATGTGCTGCTTGCGACGCCGGTGCTTTCAATGCTGAAGCGCGTGGCGCCGCAGTGCGAAGTGGATGCGCTGGCCTACGCCGATACCGCGCCGATGCTCGAAGGCCACCCGGCGCTGGCGCAACTGCATCTGATCGACCGCAACTGGAAGCGGCAGGGCTTGTGGCGGCAGGCTGCGGCCGAATGGAAGCTGATCTCGGAGCTGCGCACGAGGCGCTACGACCTTGTGGTGCATCTCTCGGTGCATACGCGCGGCGCCTGGCTGGTGCGTTTGTTGCGGCCGCGCTGGTCGGTGGCACCGCAATTCCGTGTCGGGTTCTGGGCCAACAGTTTCACCCACCTTTACCCGGCGCAGTCGGACCCGCTGCGCCACACCGTCGAGACCAATCTCGACAGCCTGCGCGCCCTGGGACTGGAGCCGACCGCCGCCGACAAGGTCGTGACCATGGTGCCGGGGGCAAAGGCTGAGGCGCGCGTCGCCGGCTTGCTCGCCGAGCATGGCCTGCAGACGGGTGCTTTCGTCCATGTCCATCCCGCCTCGCGCTGGGCCTTCAAGTGCTGGCCCGCCGAACGCGTCGCGGCCTTGTGCGATGCGCTCGCGGCGAAGGGTTGGCCCATCGTGCTGAGCTCGGCGCCCGATGCGAACGAGAAGGCGCTGATTGCCGCGGTGTGCGCCGCTCGCGACAAAAACGCCGTATCGCCAGCGCCGACTTTCGACATTTCCGGCCAGCTTTCGCTGAAGGAACTCGCGGCGCTGACGGCGCAGGCCAAACTCTTCGTCGGCGTCGATTCGGCGCCGATGCACATTGCCGCCGCGATGGGCACGCCGGTGGTCGCCATCTTCGGCCCTTCGGGCGATCTGGAATGGGGGCCGTGGGATCCGTTGCAAAGCGGCCATCGGATCGTTGCCTCGAACACTCACCCATGCCGCCCCTGCGGCATGGCCGGCTGCAACGACAGCAAGATCAGCGACTGCCTGACCACCTTGCCGGTGGCGCAGGTTTTATCAGCATGCGAGGATCTGCTGGCGTGAAGCTCGCCATCGTCCGCCAGAAATACACGCCTTTCGGCGGCGCCGAGCGCTTTGTCGAGCGTGCACTGGCGGCGCTGAGGGCAAACCATGTAGATGTTTCGATCGTCGCGCGCGAATGGCAGGATGATGTCGCGGGCGACATGCCGTGCGTGCGCGTGAATCCCTTCTATCTCGGCCGCACCTGGCGCGATGCCGGCTTCTCGCGCGGCGTGCAGCGTCTGCTGGCGCAGCGGCGCTTCGATCTGGTGCAAAGCCACGAGCGCATTCCCGGCTGCGATATCTACCGCGCCGGCGACGGCGTCCATGCCACCTGGCTGGAACTGCGCAACAAGCCGTCGGATGCCTATTCGCCGTGGCACCGCTACACGATCGCGGCGGAGGCGGAAATGTTCCGCCACCCGAAGCTGCGCACGGTGATCTGCAATTCGCGCATGGTGCGTGACGACATCGCGCGCCGCTTCGGCCTCGCCGGCGAGAAGCTGCAGGTGATCTACAGCGGCGTCGACCTCGATGCTTTTCATCCGCGCCTGCGCGAGGAGCAGGGGCTGGCCTTGCGCGAAAAGACCGGCGTTGGCGAGACGGCGCCGGTGCTGCTCTTCGTCGGTTCCGGCTACCAGCGCAAGGGCGTGCCGACGCTGCTGCGCGCGCTATCGCAGATGAAGCGCAACGACGCCCGGCTCTGGGTAGTCGGCCGCGACAAGGACGAGATGCTGATGCGCAAGCTGGCGCAAACCCTGGGCGTCGATGAGCGCGTGCTGTTCCTCGGCGCGCAGACCGATGTCAAGCCCTTCTACGGCGCGGCGGACGTCTTCGCCCTGCCGACGATCTACGATCCCTTTCCCAATGCCGCATTGGAGGCGCTGGCCTGCGGCCTGCCGCTGGTCACCACCACGACCTGCGGCGCGGCGGAACTGGTCACGGCGGACAATGGTCTGGTGATTTCCGCCGGTGACGATGCGGCTCTGGCGGCCGGCCTGGATGCCCTGTGCGGCCGCGCGCCGGCGATGCGCGATGCCGCGCGCGCCAGCGTCGCCCACCTCGCCCTGGCGCAGATGGCGGCGCAGCTGATGGGACTTTATTCGCGGCTGGTATAAGCCGTGGCGTCGGCCACCACCGGCCGCAGGCGCTCGACGAAGGCTTCGAAGGAAAATTGCGCGAGGTGCGTGTCGGCCAGTTCGGGTTTCGGTCTGGCGCGGCCCGCGAGCAATTCGTCGAGCAGGCGGCCGAAATCTGCGCCGCCATCCAGCCGCGGGTCGCGGTAGAGAAAACCGGTCAGGTCGTTGGTCACCGTTTCGGTGAATGGTGGCGCATGGACTGCGATCACGGATGTGCCGCAGGCCTGCGCCTCGATGATGTTGAGACCCAGCGCCTCCTTTTCGGGCAGGCCCGAGAGCAGGTAGTCGAGCTGCGGATAAATCGCGGCGACGTTGCCCTGCTGGCCCCAGAAGCGCACTTGTCCGACCGCCAGCGCGGCGAGCGCGCGGTCGAGGTCGCGCACCGAGGCATAGCCCCCGCTGCCGAAGATTTCGAGATTCACTTGTGGATGACGGGCGAGTACAGGCGCGAGATACGAGAACAGCAGCGGGAACTGCTTGATCGGCGTCAGGCGCGAGACGATGCCCAGCGTGAGGCCGGGACGCCGCTCGAATGGCGGATGCGGGCGCAGCATCTCGACCAGCGGTTCGAACCATCCCAGCAGGCGGTCGCGCCCCTTGTGCCGGTCCCAGTCGTAGCGGCTGGTGCGGCGGATTTCTTTCCCGTCGCTGCGGTTGGCCAGGTCGGCGACGCCGTACAGCGGCTCATCCCAGGCCGGCAGCCCGGCCGCCTTGAGGCCGTCGCGCACCCAGCCGGAGACGGCGTAAATTCGATCGTGATCGGCGAAGACGGCAGGGTCGCGCCCCTGCACCGGCATGTGCGCGATCGCGCTGCGCATCCGCTGCGGCATCGCGCCGCGCAATTCGACCGGCAGCGGGCCGTGCGACAGCAGCCAGAGCGGCCCGGCGGGCAGATGCTGCGGCAAGTCGGCGGCACCGGCGACGGCGATGCGCTCGGTATCGGCGGGCAGTCCGAGCTTGTCCCAGAATCCGGCACACGGATGCACCAGCAAGCGCGTCGGCACGCCGAGTTGCGACAGCGCGCGGCACACGAAGGCGGTGTACACCTCGCCGCCGCCGAAGTGCTGCTGCAAGTTGATCTGGACCAGTTTCATGTCTGCTTTCGCGGATTTTTCATCGCCGCGATCAGCACGCCGCAGAGGAAGGCGAACAGCCCCAGCCGCCAGCCGGAAAGATGGCCGTCGAGCAGGCAGCGCAACAAATAGCTGCCGGTCAGGAAGCTGAACATCAGGCCGGCAGCGTCGTCGTGCTGGCGGAACTGCCGCCAGCCGCCGCGAATCGCCAGCCCGGCGGTGAGCAGCAGCAGGGCAAGGCCGGGGAGGCCGGCAGCGAGCGCGAAATCGAGCCAGCCGCTGTGGCTGCTGACGAAGCCCTTCTGGCCGAATTTCGCCTCGATCACCCGACCGAAGCCGTCGCGGCCGAAACCGAGGCCCAGCGGATGCTCGCCGACGGCCAGCATGGCCTGGTGTGTCCAGGCGGCACGCGCATAGGCAGATTCCTCGAGCGCCGCTCCCGACGGCGTCGGCGGACGCGATGTCGGGTCGCCGCTCAGCCAATACAAACCGGAAGAGTTCCAGCCAACGACTATCGACTCCTTCAATCCGCCCCAGCGCGAATCGAGCGCAAAAGACGCGCCGCCCAGCGCTGCGACGACCAACAGCAACAGAAGGAAACGCGGCTGGCGCCGGGCCATCCAGGCGGTCGCCGTCAACAGCAGTACGGCACTGACGACGGTGCCGTTGCGGGTACGCAGGACAGCGTCGGCAATCAGGGCAAGGGCGAACGCCGACCAGGCCAGCCGGGGTGCGGAAATCGCCTCAACCGGGCCGACGGACAGTACCGCGAGTCTGTCGGCGAGGAGCAGCGCAAGCAGGAAACCGCTCAGACTGCTGTGGTAGTCGCGCTCGCCGATGGGCACGATTCCGGCAGGCCATGCGCCCGACGCACCCGCCGATATCCACAGCCAGAGTTGCCAGCCGAACATCCAGAGCATGTGCGCCAGCAGCGCCGCGACCACAGCGCGGATGGCCAGACGGGGTTCCAGACGTGTCGCAGCATAGGCCGCCAGGGCCGCCGTCAGCAGCGGCATGATCCAGTCGCCGCGCAGGTTGTCCAGCGCAAGAGTCGGCGCTGGCGCTACGGTAACGGAATGCAAGGCCAGCCAGGCCGTGGTCGCCACCAGTGCCCACGCCGCGGGCTTCAGTGCCGGCAGCGGCTGCGGGCGCGGCGCGCGGCGCAAGCTTGCCAGCAGCGTCAGCAAGCCGACCAGCAGCAGCAGGTTGCGCAGGGCAATCGTATGAGGAATGGGAAAGACGAAAACGATCGCGGCAAGCCAGGCCTGCCAGAACCAGGTCACCGCCGCGCCGCGCATCATTTGCCGGCTCCGGCCAGCCAGGAGCGCAGCCAGTGACGGGCGATGCGGCGTCGCTGCGCGTTGTCGCGGGCGTGGCGCCAGAGCAGGCGCAGGAATCCCTCACGGCGCAGGCGGCACAGGGTGCGGGCCGCCGCTTCGCGATCGGGCATCTTCGCCAGCTTGTGGAACACCGACAGGGCGCCATCCACCAGGTGCTCGTCGATCAACGCGCGCAATTCGGCATCGTCATCCAGAGCGGCGGACATCGCCGCCAGCGCTTCGGCGTTAACCACGCTGCTGTCCACGATGGCCTGCAGCCGGCGCTGGCTCTGCTCGGGCGTGAAGCGGCGCAGCGGAATCCGGTAATGCACGGCGATGTGGCCCGTATAGCGCACGCGCGTTGCCGCCAGCAGCGCCCGCGTGGTCCAGATCACGTCCTCGTGGATCAGCCGCGGCACGAAGCGGTAGCCCTTGCCCTCGATGAAATCGCGGCGATAGAGGTGCATCCAGACCATGTGCAGGAAGCGCCCGGCGCGCAAGCGCTGGCGCAGCCATTCGCGACCGGGCACGATGCCCGTGACCGGCGCATCAGCGTAGATCGGATAGTCCTTCTCGCGCCCCTCGAAGTGGTAGTTGGCATTCAGCAGCACCATGTCGAGCTGCCCGTCTTCCGCCAGGCGCAGCGCGTCGGCGTAGGCGTCGGGCGAAACGAAATCGTCGGAATCGACGAAGGCAAGGTACTTGCCGTGCGCCGCGTCGAGCCCGGTGTTGCGCGCCGCCGAAAGCCCGCCGTTCTCCTGGCGGATCACGCGCATCTGCGGCAGGCGCGACGCGAACCCGGCAAGGATGGTCGGGCAGTCGTCGGTCGAACCGTCGTCGACCACGATGATCTCGTCGACCGGCGGGTTCAGCGCGGCGAGGCTTTCCAAGCAGCGCGGCAGGTAGGGCGCGACGTTGTAGACCGGAACCACCAGTGAGAGCAAAGAGGCGGTCATTGCAGCCGTCCCCGTTTGCCCTCGTGCCAGGCCAGCAGCGCGTTGTGCAGCGTTTCCGCGCGATGGGCGTAGGTGTGCCGTGCCATGACATGGGCGTGGCAGCGTTCGGCGAGCTCGCGCGCGGCGGCGAAGTTCGCCAGCCAGTATTCGATTTGCGCGACAGCTTCGTCCAGCCCCTCGAACTCGGCCCAGTTGTCCCCGGGCGTGAAGTCGTCGCGTGCATGTGTGCGCCGGTCGCAGAGCAGGAAGCCGCCGCAGGCCGGAATGCCGTAGCAGCGCTCGGGCAGGCCCGAGGCCACCGGCGCGCCGTAGTCGCAGGAGGCGCCGAAGTTGAGGTTGATGCGGCTCTTCTGGATCAGCGCCACCTGTTCTTCGACACTCATGCCGGCCGATTCGCGGAACAGGAAGCGGATGCCACGCGCCGCCAGCCGCTCGCCCAGCGCGGTGAAGAACTCCTGCCGACTGCGCATTTCCTGGTAGCGAAGGCCGTCCATGGCGCCGAAGAAGCTGACGTCGTGCTCATAGCGGGCCGGGTCGCGCAATTCGGCGAGCGTCGCGCCGTGCAAGTGATAGCGGGCGATGTCGGCGGCATTGGGCAGGTAGAGCAGGCTGTCGGCGAAACTGCGCTGCGAGTCGACCAGGCTGTGCGTGGCATAGATGTCGAACAGGCGCCCGCGGTCCAGCCAGTCCAGCCGCCATGCCGCGCGATTAAGGTAGTGCGGCGCATCCTGGTTCCAGACGAACAGCGGTATGCCTTGCCGGCGCAGGAAACGATGCATGCCCCATATCGTCAGTGGATGGCGCAGGCCTTCGTAGAACCAGGTGTAGGCGCCGAGGATGCGCTGCGCTTCGCTGCGATCGGCGTCCTGCCAGCGCCGACTTTCGCGCAGAACCAAGCCGCGCGCCGCGAGCTCGCGGCGCAGTGCCGGATGCAGGCTGCCGTGGGCGATCAGCAGGACATCTCTGACCGTCATTCGGGCCGATGGAAGAAAAACACATTCTTGCGGATCAGCGAGAAGTCCAGCGCGAAGCCCTTCGCCACGAGGCCGGCGAACATCTCCGACAGCACGCGGTCGCCGAGCACGTCGGGATGGGTTTCGACGCAGATCTTCCGCACCGTCGAAAGCTCGGCACCGGCAAAGAACTCGGCTTCGCCGCCCTCGATATCCACGATCAGGAAGCTGGGCTTGACGCGCGCGAGCTCGCTGTTGAGGTCGATCTGCTTGACGGTGATGGCCCTGCCACCCGTGCGATGCGCCGAAGAGGCCCAGAAGTCGTCTTCGAGGTGGAACTCGCGTTCGCCGTCGCCCCTCGCCAGCAGCGCATTGATCAGGGTCGGCGCCACCTTGTTCTTCGCATGGGTCTCGCGAATCAGCGGAATCAGCTCCGGGTTGGCCTCGTAGGCGAAGACCCTGTCCGCACCGGTACGCTTGGCGCAGTACGCCGAAAGGAAGCCGAGTCCGGCGCCGACTTCGAACACCACATCGTCGGCCGCGAGGCGCCTGGAAATGATCTCGATTTCCTTGGCTTCGTAGTCGCCGAGGTAGATTTCGCGCGCGATGCCCGGCGAGACCAGCGCATGCTTCACCGGCAGCAGCACGCCGTGGTTGTCGGCCCAATCGGGCTGGCCGAATTGGTAAATAAGGCGCCAGGCGAGTTTCTTCAGTTTGCGTGCGGTGCGGCCGTTGCTGCGCATGGATTATTCCCTGTATTTTTTGATCGCTGCCGGCACGCCGGCGACCACCGCGTAAGGCGGCACATCCTCTCGTACCACGGCGCCGGCGGCGACCACGGCGCCGTCGCCGATGGTGATGCCGGCCAGGATGATCGCGTTGGCGCCAAGCCATACGTCGCGGCCGATGCGTATTGGGCGCGCATCCACCGGCTGCGAGCGGATCGTCGCGCCACGCGCATGGCGGTGCTGGTAGGAAATGATCCGCACGCCAGGGCCGATCAGGGTGTCCTCGCCGATATCGACGCCGCCGGTGCCGTTGACGATGCTGAAATTATTGACCTCGACCCGGTCACCCAGCCTGACGCCGCCCTCGCCGCCCTGCACGTAGGCGTAGCGGTTGAGCGTCACCTTGTCGCCGAAGCGCACGCCGGGACTGCGCGAGGCATCGACCGAGGCGCCCGCGTGGATCTTGCAGCCGCGTCCGAGTTCGATGCGCTCATGGCCCTTGATATAGGCGGAGAAGGACACCCGGTTGCCGGCGCGGCGCTGCTGCACGATAAACAGGAAATGCTTGAGAAAGTTCACATCGGTTCCAGCGGATGCGTTTCGAGCCAGGCCAGCAGCACGGCGAAAGTGTACATCAGGCGCACGTTGCCCTCGCCCAGCCGCGCTTCCTGCCATAGCGCGGCGAGCGGGCCGGCGGCCAGCCAGGGCGCGCGTGACGCGGCGCTGGCAACCTGGGCCTCGCCCCAGTTGCGCCAGGGCCCGCGGAAGTTGGCGCGCAGCGGCACCGAGAAGCCGTGCTTCTCGCGGTTCCAGACGGCCTCGGGCAGGTGCCTGCGCGCCAGCGCTCGCAGCAGGGCCTTGCCGCCGCCGGCATCGAAATGCACCGCGGCCGGCAGGCGCAGCATTCGGTCCTGGATGGCGTTGGCCAGCAGCGGCACGCGCACTTCGAGGCCGTGCGCCATGCTGGCGCGGTCGGTCTTGAGCAGGCAGTTTTCCGAGAGATAGGTCCACAAGTCGGCGCGCAGCAGCGCGCCGCGGTCGTAGTCGCCGTGGCGCGCGGCCAGCTCGCGCCAGAGTTCAAGGGTGCGTTCCGGCCGGGAGGCATAGGCCGCTTCGGGCGCCAGGTAGCGGCGCAGATCCTTGCGGCTGCCGGGGTAGTCGCCCAGCTCGACGCGGCGATAGAGCAGCAATTCGGCGCCGGCCAGCGCACGCCGGCGCAGGCTCGCCGGGGCGAGGCCATGACGCAGCAGGCGGCGCAGGAACTGCTTGCCGATGCTGTCGGGGAAGCGGTCGGCGCTGTCGAAAAAGCGCGGATAGCCGCCGAACAACTCATCGCCGCCGTCGCCCGAGAGGGCCACCGTGACATGCTGCCGCGTCAGGCGCGACAGCGCCCAGGTCGGAATGTAGGCCGGATCGGCGAGCGGCTGGTCGAGATCGCGCAGCGCCGCGGCCAAGGTGTCGGCGGTGAGT
Source organism: Rhodocyclaceae bacterium (assembly GCA_006218025.1). Classification (GTDB taxonomy): domain Bacteria; phylum Pseudomonadota; class Gammaproteobacteria; order Burkholderiales; family Rhodocyclaceae; genus Sulfuritalea. Next base: position 28,317 of record VBWA01000018.1, read on the forward strand.
TCGGGGGCATCGAGGACGTGGTGCTCGGTGCCGTATTGATCGGCCACGGCCTGCGCATGCGGGCTTTCGTCGAAGCCGGCTTCGGCGAAGCGCACGCTGAAGGTATTCAGCGGCTTGGCCCCTGCCTGCGCCATGTAATGCACCACCAGGCTGCTGTCGATGCCGCCGGAAAGAAAGGCGCCCAGCGGCACGTCGGCGACGAGCTGATCCTTGACGGCTTGCGCCAGCAGGCTATCGGTTTCCTCGACCAGCGCTTGACGGTCGGGCGCTTTTTCCGTCGCGTCGGGAATGGTCCACCACTGCCGCGCCGTTACCTGCCCGCGAAGCGGATCCCCAGATACGCAGAGCGAGCCGGCGCCGACTCTCCAGCGCAGGCAGGCGCCCGGCGGCAGGGCGCGGATGCCGCGCACCAGGGTATGCGGGGCCAGCGGCGTCTGGAACGCGAGGTAGTCGCGCAGGCCTTCGGCGTCGAGCTTTTTCGGGAAGGCCGTCAGCGCAAAAAACGGCGCCAGCGTCGAGGCCGCGACCAGGCCTTTGGCATGCTCGCCCCAAAACAACGGCTTGATGCCGAGCCGGTCGCGGGCGAGGAAGACGCTGCCATCGGCGCTGTCGTGAATGGCGAAGGCGAACATGCCGTCGAGCCGCTCGACCACGGCTTCGCCCCAGTGCAGGTAGCCGGTGAACAGCACCTCGCTGTCGGAGCGGGTGGCGAAGGCGTGGCCTGCCGCCTCGAGTTCGCGGCGCAGCGCGGCGAAGTTGTAGATCTCGCCGTTGTAGACCATGGCCAGCCGGCCGTTGGCGGTGGTCATCGGCTGGCGGCCGCCGTCGATGTCGATCACGGCCAGCCGCGCGTGGCCGAGCAGGGCGTCGCCGTGGGCCAGCGTCTCGCGTGCGTCGGGGCCGCGCGATTTGAGCGTTGCCAGCGCCGCATCGAAATCGGCGCGGAAGATTTCACCGACGGTGAGCAGGATGCCGCACATCAGAAGCTCTCCCGCGCCAGGGCTTCCCAGGCGTCGAGCGCCCGCTCGGCCGCGTAGGGCGCCAGCGCTGCGGCGACCACACCCTGCGCCGGCTTCGGTGCCGACAGTGCGGCGCGCATTGCCGTCGCCAGCGCATCAGCGTCGTTGCAGGGCACCAGCCATTGCGCGAGTTCGCCGCCGAGGATCTCGCGCGGACCGGAGGGGCAGTCGGTGCTGACCACGCGCGTGCTGCAGGCCAGCGCTTCGATCAGTACGTTGGGCAGGCCCTCGTGGTCGGAGCACAGCACCAGCAGGTCGGCGCCGGCCATCCACGGATAGGGGTTGGCCTGAAAGTCGGCGATGAGGACACGGTGCGTGAGATTCCGTTGCGCGATCAGCGCAGCAAGTTTCGCGTCGGGCGGCGTCAGCAGCACCAGCGTCTGCGGCAGTTCCGCCTGTGCAAATGCGGCGAGCAGCAGGTCGTGGCGCTTCTGCGCGGAAAAGCGCCCGACATGAAGGACGTAAGGTCCGGCAGGCCGCGTCGGGCACGGCTCGGCGGCAAGCGCGCGGATGGCGGCGAAGTCGAAGGGGTTGGCGATGACTTGTGCCCGTTTGGCATCGATACCGAAGTGCGATTGCAGGTCCGCCTCCACGCCTTGCGAGACGGCGACCAGCCGGCGCGGGCCGTAAAGCTCGCGATAACGGGCCGCGCGCCGTTGCGCCTTGGCGGCAGGCAATCGCGCGATCTCGGCCGACAGCGTATTGGCGATGCGGCAGACGTGGCGCGGCGCCCACGCCAGGGCCGCGACTTCGTCGGCGAAGGGCAGCGTCGATACCAGCAGGTCGTGAGGGCGCGATGCCAGGTGGCGCTTCAGGCGCCAGGCCAGTCGCCGCTTGCCCAGCCAGCCGTGGCCGGCACGTGCGGCCAGGGCATGAAATCCGCAGCCGGCGGGCGGCGCGTATTTGCCCGCATCCTCGCAGACGATGAAGTCCACCTCGTGTCCGCGCGCGGCCAGTCCGCTGGCGATCTTGGCCAGCGCCTTTTCGGCACCGCCGCCGGCAAGATTGGTGGTGAATAGCGCGAACTTCATGGCGCGCGAGTTTCCGTCGCGTGCTCCGTCAGCGCCTGCTGCACGGCGGCCCAGACGCGGTCCACGGTGATCTCGGCCATGTCGGCTTCGGGCGTGCAGCGATCGGCCAGCGGATGGTCGACGGCGTAGAGGCAGGGGTGGTCGAGCGGCGCCAGCACGCGGCTCGGCGAATAGCCGTGGTAGAGCGCCACCATCGGCCGCTGCAGCGCGCCCATCAGATGGGTGGGGCCGGTGTCGACGCCGACATAGAGATCGACGTGGTTCATCAGCGCCGCGGTTTCGCGCAATGTCAGCTTGCCGGCACACAGCGTCGCGGCAGCGCCCAGCTCGGCGGCCAGCGCCTCAGTGCGTTCCTGCTCCAGTTCGCCACCGAAAATCAGGAAGTGCGCTTGCGGCCAGCGCCTGCGAATGCGGCGGCACAGCTCGCTGAAGTGGGCGGGCGGCCAATCGCGGTAGGCCTTGGTGGGAAAGCTCGCCACCTGCAGGCCGATCAGCGGATGGAGGTCGCCAGCGCGATGCTGATCCAGGAAGTGCAGGGCCCACTGGTCTTCATCGGCGGTGACGCAATAGCTCAGCGCCTTGCCGGCAGGCAACGCGCCGACCGCCGCCGGCAGCAGCAACTGGATGTCCACGGCGTGGGTGGTCTGCAGCGCCGGATGTTCGACGGCGCGGTACAGCCTGCGATTCAGCGTCTCGTCCGGCTGGCGAAACGCTACCACGCGGCGGGCGACGCGCAGCGCATACTCGACCAGCGGCGCATCGAAATTGCAGACGAAGGCTAGGTCGTAGGGCTTGCCGGGCAGCCGGCCCATGAAGCGCGCCCGCTGCTTGCTGATGGGGCCGGTGCGATGGACGAAGGGCAGATGGCGCAGCACTTCTTCGCGCTTCGGATGCGCCAGCAGGGTGATGCGCGCCTGCGGCCAGCGCGCCGCGACGGCGCGCACGGCCGGCGTCACCAGCAGCGTGTCGCCGATGCGCGAGACGTTGATGTAGAGGATGTCCCGCGGCTCCGGAAGCGCGGAATCAGTCGCGCCGGACGAACTCATACAGATAGTCCGGGAAGGAAAATTCCACCGGCTCCAGGCGCCAGCCGATCAGCCGCTTGACGACAAGCGCCATGGGCGAGAAGCGCTTGACCAGATGGTAGGCGGCCAGCGCGATGCCCGCGCGGCGGGCCAGTTCCATGGCCAGCGTCGGCGTGATCCAGGCCACGTGGTCGAGGTTCACCACCATCACGCCCTCGCGCTTGAACTGGCGGAAGAACTTGCGCGAGAAGGGATTCGGCGTGGTGACGTAGAGCCGTCCACCAGCGGCGAGATGGCGCGCGGCGAACTTCAGCAGCAGCACGGCGTTGTCGACGTGTTCGACGACGTCGCCGATGAACACCGCGTCGAAGCGCTCGCCCATGTCCGCCTCGGAAGTGGCATCGACGCAGCGCACGTTGAAGCCGCGGGCATTGAGTTCATTCACCAGCGGTTCCAGGATGTCGATGCCGACGCAGTAGCCGGCGGCCTTGTGGATGCGTCCGTGGCGCCAGTCCGGCAGATCGAAGTAGCGCGCGCTGTGCGACACCACGCCGATATCGAGCACGCGCTTGCCCCGCACCAGACTCTCGATGTGGCCGAGCAGATCGGTGTCGGTATGGACGCGCTGCGCGGTCTTCAGCCAGGCGCGCACGGCGGCTTTCGCCTCCCGGTTGTTGGGGTCGTCGGACACGGTGGTCCAGTCGAGGTATTCGTTCATGGCTGCGCGGCCTGTTTAAAAATGGCTTCCATCCGATCGAGCATGGCGTCCCGCGAAAAGTCGGCGCTGGCGACACGGCGCGCGGCGTCGCCGAGGCGGGCGGCGAGTGCGTCGTCGTCGAGCAGGCGGGCGATGGCGGCGGCCAGCGCCGCGGCGTCCTTCGGCGGCACTACCAGCGCTGTCTCGCTGTCACTCACGGCTTCGAGAATCGCGCCGACCGGGGTGCTGACGATCGGCAGGCCGCAGAGCATGGCCTGCAGGATGGCCTGCGGCACGCCTTCGTTGGCGTAGGACGGCAGGCAGAAAACATCCATGGCCTGCAGCCAGTGTTCGGGGTCGCCGCGCTGGCCGGCCAGCGTGACCCGCTCGCCTATCCCAAGCGCTGCGATCTTCTCCGCTATCGGGCCGCGCATCGGGCCTTCGCCGACGATCAGCAGGTGCAGCCCGGGCCGCTCGAGTTGCGCGAAGGCATCGAGCAGGAACAGATGGCCCTTCCAGCTGCGCAGCGTGGCGACGATGCCGAGGTGGCGCTGCGCCGGATCGAGTCCGAGCGCGAGTTTTGCGGCGGCCCTGTCGGCCGCGCGTTTGACAGGACTGAAGCGCACCGTGTCGATTCCGGTGGGCACCGAGGTCACGCGCGCCGGTTCGAGGTCGAGGGCTTTCAGCAGGTGCCGGCGCAGGCTCTCGCCGGTGGTGACCACGGCACTGGCGCGACGGTAGAGCCAGCGGTTGAAGGGATTGGTGGACACTGTTGCCGAGATGTGGCGGGTGCGCACGATCGCCGGCGGATTCCTCAGCGTGGCGCAGGCGAGGCCCGTCAGCCATGAATCGGCCGAGCTGTGGGTATTCACCACGTCCGGCTGCCGGCTTGCCAGATAGCTGCGCAGCGCCCGGAATCCGGCGACGGTCTTGAACTCGAGCGGCAGCGCCACCACCGGCACGCCGAAGCGGGCCGCCTCGGTCGTCATCCGGGCGTGGGCGGGACAGGCGACGGCAACTTCATGACCACGCGCAATCAGGCCCTTCGATTCCTCGAGGATGCGGATTTCCTGCCCGCCCCAGCCACAGGAGGCTTCGGTGTGGAGAATTTTCACGCGGAAGTCTCCCCGTAAAAACTCCAGGCTTCGGTGTGGAGAATTTTCATGCGGTTTCGGCGAACTGAAGTCGGTAGAGGCCCGCGTACAAACCTCCGGCCGCCAGCAGTTCGGCGTGGTTGCCGATTTCGGCGATGCGGCCGTGCGACAGCACCACGATGCGGTCGGCATGCTCCACGGTGGATAGGCGGTGCGCGATGACCAGCGTGGTGCGGCCATGCATCAATGTTTCCAGCGCGTCCTGTACGGCACGCTCCGATTCGCTGTCGAGCGCCGACGTCGCCTCGTCGAGGATCAGGATCGGTGCATCCTTGAGAATCGCGCGGGCGATCGCGATGCGCTGGCGCTGGCCGCCGGAAAGCCGCGCGCCGTTCTCGCCGATCAGGGTATCGAATCCCTGCGGCATGGCTTCGATGAACTCCAGCGCATGGGCGGCGCGGGCGGCGGCTTCAATTTCCGCGCGGCTCGCGTCGCGCTTGCCGCCGTAGGCGATGTTGGCGGCCACCGTGTCGTCGAACAGGAAGACGTCCTGGCCGACATGGGCGATGTTGGCGCGCAGGCTGCCCAGTGTCAGCGTCTCGATGTCGTGGCCGTCGATGCGGATCTGGCCGCTGCCGGCGTGATAGAAGCGCGGCACGAGATTGACGAAGGAGGTCTTGCCGCCGCCCGAGGGGCCGACCAGCGCCACGGTTTCGCCGGGCTGGATCTTGAGGTCGATGCCGGCCAGCGCGTCGCGCTCGGCAGAGGCATAGCGCAGGTCGACGCCCGCGAATTCGATCTCGCCGCGGGCATGGCCGAGGGCGAGCGTGCCGTGGTCGACTTCGGTCGCTTCGTCGAGCATGCGGAATACGCTTTCGGCCGCGGCCAGCCCGCGCTGCAGCGGCGCGTTGATGTCGGCCAGGTGCTTGAGCGGGGCGAGCAGCAGCAACATGGCGGTGATGAAGGACACGAAGCCGCCGACCGTCGTCTCGTTGCCGGCGGACTGGTGCAGCGCGACGTAGACCACGATGGCGAGCCCGACCGAGGCGAAGATCTGGGTGATCGGCGCGACGGCCGCAGCGGCGATCGCCTGGCGCATGCCGTAGCCGCGCAGCGCGTTATTGACCCTGGAAAAACGCGAAGTCGCGTGCTGCTCGCCGCCGAATATCTTGACCACCTTATGGCCGCGGATCGATTCCTGCAGCACTTCGTTCATCTGCGCCATGCCTTCCTGTGAGGCGAGCGACAGGCGCCGCAGACGCGCAGAAAAGCCGCGAATGATGAGGGCGATCAGCGGAATCACCGCCAGGCTGATCAGGGTCAGCTTCCAGTTGAGATACAGCAGCCAGGCCACGAGGCCGATCACCGAGAGGCTGTCGCGGATCAGCACGGTCAGCGTCGAAGTCGCCGCGGCGGCGACACCATTCACGTCGTAGGCGATGCGCGTGGCCGGCACCGAGGAGGCGTGGGCGTCGAAGTAGCTGGCAGGCAGGCGCATCAGGCGCTCGAACATCAGCTGGCGCAGGTCGGTGATCACGCGGTTTGAGACCCAGGACATGCCGTAGGAGGCAAAAAAGCCCGCCACGCCGCGCAACATGAAGATGCCGATGATGGCCAGCGGCAGCCAGGCCAGCCAGTCGCTGCCGCCCTGGCCGAAGCCCTTGTCCAGCAGCGGCTTCATCAACGCCGGGAACAGCGGCTCGGTGGCCGCGGCCAGCACCGTGGCGGCGAGGGTCAGGACGAAGCCCTTCCAGTGCGGGCGCACATGGCCGAGCAGGCGCAAATAGAGGTCGCGGCTTTCTTGCACTGGGAGTCGGGAAACGGGAAACCGCGAAGTATACAGGGGCTTAGGCCGGAAACTCAGTGCGCGGCGTCCCAGTTGGCGCCGACTCCCACTTCGACAAGAAGAGGTACCTTGAGCCTGGCGACGCCGCCCATCAGCTTCGGCAGCATCTCGCGCACTAGCTCGAGTTCCGCCTCCGGCACTTCGAGTACCAGTTCGTCATGCACCTGCAGCACCAGCAGGGTTTGCAGCTTTTGTGCGTCGAGCCAGTCCTGCACGGCCAGCATGGCGCGCTTGATCAGGTCGGCGGCGGTGCCCTGCATCGGCGCATTGATCGCGGCGCGCTCGGCGCCCTGGCGGCGGCCGGCGTTGGACGACTTGATTTCGGGCAGCCACAGGCGGCGGCCGAATACGGTTTCGACATAGCCCTTGTCGCGGGCGATGGCGCGGGTGTCTTCCATGTAGCGGGCGACGCCGGGATAACGGGCGAAGTAGCGGTCCATGTAGGCCGCCGCGGCCGTGCGGTCCACGCCGATCTGCTTGGCCAGGCCGAAGGCGCTCATGCCGTAGATCAGTCCGAAGTTGATGACTTTCGCCGCGCGGCGCTGCTCGCTGCTGACCTCGATCGGCGTGACGCCGAAGATCTCGCCGGCCGTGGCGCGATGCACGTCCTCGCCCTGGGCGAAGGCTTCGAGCAGGCGCGGATCGTCGGAGAGGTGGGCCATGATGCGCAGCTCGATCTGCGAATAGTCGGCGCTGACGATACGGTGATTTGCCGGCGCGACGAAGGCGGAACGGATGCGGCGGCCCTCCGGCGTGCGGATCGGGATGTTCTGCAGGTTGGGGTCGGTCGAGGCCAGCCGACCGGTGACCGCGGTGGCCTGGCCGAAGCTGGTGTGCACGCGGCCGGTGGCCGGGTTGATCATCTTCGGCAACTTGTCGGTGTAGGTGTTCTTGAGTTTCGCCAGGCTTCGATGCTCGAGGATTTTCTTCGGCAGCGGGTAATCCTCGGCCAGCTTCTCCAGCACTTCCTCGTCGGTCGATGGCCCGCCCGAAGGCGTCTTCTTGACCACCGGCAGGCCCTGCTGATTGAACAGGATTTCGGCCAGCTGTTTCGGCGAATTCAGGTTGAAGGGCTGGCCGGCGAGCAGTTGCGCCTCGGTTTCGAGGGCCATGATCTTGCGCCCGAGCTCGTCGCTTTGCTGCGCCAGCGTCGCCGCATCGATCAGCACGCCATTGCGCTCGATGCGGAACAGAACCTCGGCCACCGGCAGTTCCAGGTCGCGGTAAAGGCTTTCCAGTTGCGGCTCGGCGGCGAGCTGCGGGCGCAGCACCTGATGCACGCGCAGCGTGACATCGGCATCCTCGGCAGCGTATTCGGCGGCACGCTCGACATCGACCTGGGCGAAGGAAATGCGGTTGGCGCCCTTGCCGGTAACGGCGTCGTAGCTGATCGTCGCGAGGCCGCAATGGCGCGCCGCGAGCGAGCCCAGATCGTGCGGCTTGTCGGATTCCAGCACGTAGGACTGCAGCAGCGTGTCCTCGACGATGCCGCGCAATTGCACGCCGTGATTGGCGAAGATGTGGCGATCGTACTTGAGGTGCTGGCCCAGCTTGGCGTGATTCGCCGATTCAAGCCAGGGCTTGAGCCGGGCCAGCGTTTCGGCGAAGGGCAGTTGCGTCGGTGCGCCGGCATAGCTGTGGCCGAGCGGCAGGTAGGCGGCATCGACGCGGTCATCCGCGGCAATGGCGAAGGAAATGCCCACCAGCCGCGCCTGCATCGGGTCGAGGCCGGTGGTCTCGGTGTCGAGCGAAACCAGTTCGGCGGCGTCGAGGCGGGCCAGCCATGCGTCGAGTTGTGACGGCTCGACAATGCATTGGTAGCCGCTGCGGTCGGGTTCGCTCGTCGGAGCTGCAGAAGTCGGCGCTGGCGGCACGGCATTCTCGTTGCGCGCCTGCGGCGCCGGCTTCTCCCCGCTCAGCTCGCGCAGCCAGCCCTTGAATTCCAGCCGTGCATACAACTCGGACAGCTTTTCCTTGTCCGGCGGCTGCGGTGCGAGATCGGTCACCGCCTGCGGCAGCGGCACGTCGCACACCACGGTGACGAGCTTGACCCCCAGCGGCAGGAAATCGAGGTGCTTCCGCAGGTTTTCGCCCACCGCGCCGCCGATCTCGCCGGCATGGGCCACGATCGCATCGAGCGACCCCCAGGCGTCGAGCCATTTGACGGCGGTCTTCGGTCCCACCTTGGACACGCCCGGCACGCCGTCCGAGGTATCGCCGACCAAGGCGAGGTAATCGACGATGCGCTCGGGCGGCACGCCGAACTTGGCCTGCACGCCGGCCGCGTCGAGCTTTTCGTTGTTCATGGTGTTGACCAGCGTGACGTGCGGATTCACCAGCTGCGCCAGATCCTTGTCGCCGGTCGAGATCACGCAGGCTATGCCGGCTGCGGCGGCCTGCGTCGACAGGGTGCCGATCACGTCGTCGGCCTCGACGCCGTCGATCATCAGCAGCGGCCAGCCGGCGGCGCGGATGCACTGGTGCAGGGGCTCGATCTGCGCCACCAGATCTTCCGGCATCGAGGGGCGGTGCGCCTTGTACTCCGGATACCAGTCGTCGCGGAAAGTTTTGCCCTTGGCATCGAATACCACGGCGCGGAAATCTGACTTATAGTCGGCTTCGAGCACGCGCAGCATGGACAGCACGCCGCGGATCGCGCCGGTCGGTTCGCCATGGGTCGTGCGCAGATCGGGCAGTGCGTGGAATGCGCGGTAAAGATAGGACGAGCCGTCGACGAGCAGAAGCGTGGGCATGGAGGAGCGCTAGGAAATGAATGAGAAGGACAAGTTACCCAAAAGCGTACCCAAAAGCGTATCCAAAAGCCTGGGGAAGGAATCGAAGGTCTTTGACGCGGCTCCTGCCCGGCAGACCGCTACCAGTGCGCGTGAAGCCTGGCGGGTGTTCGGCATTATGTCAGAGTTCGTCGAGGCGACCGAGCGTCTGGCGGCGATCCGCCCGGCGGTGTCGATCTTCGGCAGCGCGCGCATCGCGCGGGATTCCAGCTCCTATCTGCTCACCGAAAAGATCGCCCGGCTGTTGTCGGACGCCGGCTTCTCGGTGATATCCGGCGGCGGTCCCGGCGTCATGGAGGCGGCCAACAAGGGCGCCTTCGAAGGCAAGAGCATGTCGATCGGGCTCAACATCCAGCTGCCGCACGAGCAGAAGATGAATCACTATCAGGACATCTCGCAAAGCTTCCGCCACTTCTTCGCCCGCAAGTACATGTTCGTCAAGGTCGCCGCGGCCTATGTCGTGATGCCCGGCGGCTTCGGCACGCTCGATGAACTGCTGGAAGCCCTGACCCTGATCCAGACCGGCAAGAGCCCGCGCATTCCGCTGATCCTGGTCGGCTCCGAGTTCTGGGCCGGCCTGCTCGACTGGTTCCGCGGGCGGCTGGTGGCCGAGAACATGATCAATCCCGAAGACATCGATCTGCTGCAGGTCATCGACGAACCGGAGCGCATCGTGGCGGCGATCTTCGACCACTACGAGACACGCGGTTTCGGGCCCTTGCCGGAAGAGCACGAATTGCTGCTTAACCTTTGATAGACTGGCAGGAATTCCTTAAGGACATCCCATGCGCCGCCTGATCCTTGTTCTGCTTTCCGCCGTGTCACTGAACGTTGCCGCCCAGACCGGGGCGCCGAAGCTGGAACCCATCCCCGAACCCCCGCCCCCGCCGCCGGGAACGCTGAACGAATCGCTCGAGCCTCAGGTCACCATCACCAGGCGCGGCACGGACAAGGTCGAGGAATTCCGCGTGAGCGGCAAGCTCTACATGCTCAAGGTGACGCCCTCGCACGGCGTGCCTTACTACCTGCTCGACAACACCGGCGATGGTCAATGGGTGCGCCAGGATTCGAAGGATGCCGGGCTGCGCGTGCCGATGTGGGTGATCGGCACCTTCTGACCTGCCGCACCAAGGACAAGCAATCCCGGCCGCGCGCCGGGATTTTTTCTGAGACCTGAGTGATCCCCGAACCATGACGCTACTGCCATCGCCCAAGAAAATCGCTTCCTTCCATCCGCCGCTGCGCACCCTGATGGGTCCCGGCCCCTCGGAGATGCATCCGCGCACCATTGCCGCGCTGGGCCAGCCGGTCATCGGCTATCTCGACCCGATTTTCGTCGGCATGATGGAAGAGCTGAAGGAGCTGCTGCGCTACACCTATCAGACCAGGAATCCGCTGACCTTCCCCGTCTCCGGCCCCGGCTCGGTCGGCATGGAAACCTGCTTCGTCAATCTGGTCGAGCCCGGTGACAAGGTCATCGTCTGCCGCAACGGAGTGTTCGGCGGGCGCATGATCGAGAACGTCGAGCGTGCGCGCGGCGTCGCCGTCGTGGTCGAAGACGCCTGGGGCGAGCCGGTCGATCCGCAGAAGCTGGCCGATGCGCTGAAGGCCCATCCCGATACGAAGATCGTCGCCTTCGTCCATGCCGAAACCTCGACCGGCGCGCAGTCGGATGCCAAAACGCTGATCTCACTGGCGCAGCAGGCCGGCGCACTGACCATCGTCGATGCCGTCACCTCGCTCGGCGGCACGCCGGTGCTGACGGACGAGTGGGGCGCCGACGCGATCTACTCCGCCAGCCAGAAGTGCCTGTCCTGCACGCCGGGCCTCTCGCCCGTGTCGTTTTCGGAGGCCGCGATCGCCCGCGTCAAGGCGCGCAAGACCAAGGTGCAGAGCTGGTTCATGGACCTGAATCTGGTGATGGCCTACTGGGGCGAAACCCAGCGCACCTATCACCACACCGCGCCGGGCAACAGCCTCTATGCGCTGCACGAAGCCCTGCTGCTGCTGCGCGAGGAAGGCCTCGAACGCGCCTGGGCGCGACACCAGCGCCACCATCTGGCGATCAAGGCCGGCCTCGAAGCCATGGGCCTCAAGTTCGTCGTCCGCGAAGGTGCGCGCCTGCCGCAGATGAACGCCGTGCATGTGCCGGAGGGCGTCGCCGAAGCCGAAGTGCGCAAGCGCCTGCTCGCCGAATTCAATCTCGAAATCGGCGCCGGTCTCGGCCCCCTGGCCGGCAAGATCTGGCGCTTCGGCCTGATGGGTTATTCCTGCAAGGCGGAGAACGTCATGCTGTCGCTGTCGGCACTCGGCTCGGTGCTGTCCGACATGGGCTGCGCGGTCGAAGTCGGCCAGGCCGAAGCCGCGGCGCATCAGGCCTACGCGGCACAGCACGCGGCCGCGGCAAAAGCCAAGGTGGGCAAGAAACCGGCATGAGGGCCACCGCCGGGCCGTCCCAAGGCGGCGCAGCCAGAAATATGGAGCCGCGTCAGCGGCGCACCGGAATCACCCCCTCCCCCGGGGAGGGGGTCGGGGGGAAGGCAGTTCCATGATCGCGGTCGCCGTACCACCAGCGCCGACTTTCGACATCACGCGCTACGGGCAGGTGTTCACGCCGCCCGCGATCGTCGACCGCATGCTCGCCCTGCGTCGCAACCACGGACGGGTGCTCGACCCGGCCAGCGGCGACGGCGCGTTCTCAGGGCGCATTCCCGGCTGCGTGGCGATCGAGCTCGACGCTGCGCACTGCCCCGCCGGCGCGCTCAACATCGACTTCTTCGCCTATCCCGAGAGCGAGCAGTTCGCCACCGTCATCGGCAACCCGCCCTACGTCAAGGCGCGCGACATCCTGCCGGAAACCGCGGTGCGCCTCGGCTCCAGCCTGCTCGACGGCCACGCCAACCTCTATCTGCATTTCATCGAGAAATGCGTGAGGCATCTCGTCCCCGGCGGCGAACTGATCCTCATCACGCCGCGCGATTTCCTCAAGGCCACCGGCGCCGGGCGGCTCAACACCTGGCTCCACGACCAGGGCACGATCACCGATTTCGAGGACCTCGGCGACGCCAAAATTTTCGCCGGCGCCGCGCCCAACTGCGCGATCTGGCGCTTCGAAAAAGGCAACGCCAGCCATCGCCTGAAGGACGGGCGGCGCATGGCGCTGTCCGGCGGCCAGTTGATGTTCACCCGCGGCATCTACAGCCTGCCGCTGGCCAGTGTCTTCGCCGTCAAGGTCGGCGCGGTTTCCGGCGCCGACGACATTTTCAGCAACGAGGAATTCGCCAACAGCGATTTCGTCTGCTCGAAAACCGCGCAGACCGGAGTCACGCGCCGCATGATCTACCTCGATCGCGAAGCTCCGCTGCCGTATCTGGTGCAGTTCAAGGAGCGCCTGCTGGCGCGTCGCGTCGCCCGCTTCGACGAATCCAACTGGTGGAAATGGGGCCGCCGCCATCATGTGTCGCCCGATCCGCGGATCTACGTCAATGGCCGCACGCGCAATCCGCAACCCTTCTTCCTGCATCCCTGCAAGGACTACGACGGCGCCGTGCTGGCGCTGTTTCCGCATCGCGCGAAACTGAAACCCGCCGACCTCAAGCGCCTGAAGGACATGCTCAATGACGTCGATTGGCATGAGCTGGGCTTCGTCTGCGATGGCCGCTTCCTGTTCTCGCAGCGCAGCCTGGAACAAGCCCTGCTGCCGGAAGCGTTTGCCGAGTTCGCGGTCAAGGGGCTGGTGTAAACAAGCAGCGCCTGTGTAGCTTTTGCTACAGATGTTTGCCGCCGTGCTTGCTAGATTCCCTTCCAGACAATCGAATTTCTGGAGGCAATCATGGACACCGATCTCGCTGCGCTACTCAACATAGCCTTGCCGGCAATCGCCATTGCGCTATTGGTGATCATGATGATGGTGCAGAAGGAGCTGGGGCCGTTTGCCGGGCTTAGCGCCAGTGGCAAGTGGATGCTCTCGGGCGCCTTCGGCATGGGGGTGCTGGCCTTCACTTTCAAGATGGTGGTTGCCGTCGCGATGGCCGGCATGCCGGGCCGCACCATCAGTCCGCTGATCGCCGCCTACAACCAGCCGCCGGCGACCACCGCGGGCGACACCAATGTCTTCAACGACAGGGCGCTGGCCCCGCGCTACATATGGCAGGCGCTGCCGGAAGCGGCGCCGGCACCGCCCGACAATCCGACCACGCCGGAGAAAGTCGCCCTCGGCCGGCTCCTGTTCGTCGATACCCTGCTGTCCGCCGACCGCACGTTTTCCTGCGCTTCCTGTCACGATCTGTACGGCCTGGCCGGCGGCGACGGCAGGCGCACGGCAAGCGGCATCGGCGGCAAGGTGGGCGGGCGCAATGTGCCGACGGTGTGGAACGCGGCGTTCCAGTCGGTACTGTTCTGGGACGGCCGCGCTGCGTCCCTCGAAGAGCAGGCCAAGGGGCCGATCCTCAACCCGATCGAAATGGGCATGCCCTCGGCGGCCGAGGTAGAACGCCGTCTGGCGGCCGATGCTTCCTATCGCGAGGAATTCGCGCGGGTGTTCGGCGCCGGGCAGGCCATCACCATCGACCGGGTGGCCAAGGCCATCGCCGCCTACGAGCGCACCCTGATCACGCCCGATGCGCCTTACGACCGCTTCGTGCGCGGCGATGCGACGGCGCTGACGGCGGCCCAGTTGCGCGGCATGGCCCTGTTCGAATCCGTCGGCTGCGTGATCTGCCATCAGGGGCCGGGATTCTCGGATGCGAGCCTGCTCGGCGGCCGCATGGCGCAGCGCATTTTTCCCGCCAACGCCAATCCCTACGAGGCAAAGTACAGACTGCTCGCCGATGGCGGCGCCACGGGACAACACGACGTGCGCGGAATCTGGCGCATCGCCTCGCTGCGCAACGTGGCGCTGACCGGACCCTACCTGCACAACGGTTCGGTCGACAAGCTGGCCGATGCCGTGCGCATCATGGCCACGGCCCAGTTGGCCGCCACCGTCGGCGCGGCCCGCCCGCCATCGCGCAGCATCGAGTGGTCGCCGGCGGAACGCGCCTTCATTCGCACCGAACGGCGCGTCCTGGGCGATAGCGAGGTGGAGGATATCGTCGCCTTCCTCGGCGCGCTTTCCAGCGACTCCCTGGTCGCGGCGAAGAAGAAGGCAGCGCCTTAGCCGCGCGATTCACGGGCGGACATCGCCCGACCATGCGGATAGAATCCCCGGCACATGTCGGGGAGATGAAGCATGGTCGAACTGGAAAGCCTGGGTCCGTTCAGCAAGCTCGGCGAAGCCGGCAGGAAGCTTCTGCATCGTGGCGTCATCTGCAAGGAGTGCTTGCCGGGTGCTCCGATCCTGCACAAGGGTACCGCCATCTCGGGCGCCTACTTTGTGGTTCGCGGCAGGCTGCGGGTGTATTCGGTGGCGCCCGACGGCAGCGAGGCGACGCTCTACTTCATCGCCCCCGGCGAAACCTGCGTCTTCGCCCTCAACAGCCTGTTCAACGATCTGCGCTATCCCGCCTGGGTGGAGGCCGAAGCGCCGACCACGGTGGCGCTGATTCCGGGGCCGGTGTTTCGCCAACTGTTCGCCAGCGAGCCGGCTATCCAGGATGTGACGGTGCGCGCGCTATCCACGCTGGTGTTTCGGCTGATGGCGGGGCTGGAAGAAGTGCATGCCTACAAGCTCGACCAGCGGCTGGCCAATCTCCTGCTGCTGCACGCCTCGACCGAGGGCGAATTGCGCATGACCCAGCAGCAGCTCGCCGACCATCTGGGCACCACGCGCGAGGTGGTGGCCAGGCTGATGGGCGAATTCGCGGCCGCCGGCCAGGTCGACACCCGTCGCGGCCGGATCCGGATACTCGACGCGGCCAGCCTCGCCGCGCGCATCGGCAAGCGCTGAGCGGCGGGCCGGGCCGGTCCGGGCCCCCGGACCGCGGGAGCGATTCACGCGAATCGGGCGCGGCCGGCCAAGTCGGTTGCGGGCTGCTACACTTTGCGATTGGCCACTGCCCACTGTCATCGACCCCAGACCATGGTTCCACACCTCACCACCGCGCTGACCGGGCCGCTGCTCGAACTCGAACGGCGCATTCTCGAGCACGACACCACGGTCGAGCGCTGGCTGCGCACCCAGTGGCTGGAGCACACGCCGCCCTTTTACAGCTCTGTCGATTTGCGCAACGCCGGTTTCAAGCTGGCGCCGGTCGACACCAACCTGTTTCCCGGCGGCTTCAACAACCTGAATCCGGCCTTCCTGCCGCTGTGCGTGCAGGCGGCGATGTCGGCCATCGAGAAGATCTGCCCCGAGGCGCGCAACCTCCTGCTGGTGCCGGAGAACCACACGCGCAACCAGTTCTACCTGATGAACGTGGCGCGCCTTGCATCCATCCTGCATCACACCGGGCTCAACGTGCGCATCGGCAGCCTGCTGCCGGAGATCACCGAAGCCACCACGCTCGACCTGCCCGACGGCCAGAAGCTGGTGCTCGAACCGCTGAAGCGCATCGGCACCGAAGGCCGCCGGCTCGGTCTGGAGGGATTCGATCCCTGCGCCGTGCTGCTCAACAACGACCTCTCGAGCGGCGTACCGGAACTGCTGCAGAACATCAACGAGCAGTTCCTCATTCCGCCGCTGTGGGCCGGCTGGCACGTGCGGCGCAAGTCGCAGCATTTCGCCGCCTATCAGGAGGTCGCGCTCGCCTTCGCCGCGGAGATCGGCATCGACCCCTGGCTGATCAATCCGGAGTTCGAAGTCTGCGGCAAGGTGAATTTCCACGAGCGCTCGGGCGAGGAATGTCTGGCGGCCAACATCGACACGCTGCTCTACCGCATGCGCGCCAAGTACAAGGAATACGGCATCGAGTCGGAGCCCTTCGTCATCGTCAAGGCCGACGCCGGCACCTACGGCATGGGCATCATGACGGTGAAGGACGCCAGCGAGGTGAAAAACCTCAATCGCAAGCAGCGCAACAAGATGGCGGTGATCAAGGAAGGCATGTCGGTCACCGAGGTCATCATCCAGGAAGGCGTGCCGACCTTCGAGCGCGTTGATGAAGGCACCGCCGAGCCGGTCGTGTACATGATCGACCGCTATGTGGTCGGCGGCTTCTACCGCGTCAATACCGGGCGCGCCATCAACGAGAACCTCAATGCCCCCGGCATGACCTTCAAGCCGCTGGCCTTCGAGACCGGCTGCACCCTGCCCGATGCCAAGCTCGGCCCCGACGCGCCGCCCAATCGCTTCTATGCCTACGGCGTGGTGGCGCGACTGGCGATGCTGGCGGCTTCGCTCGAACTCGAGCAGGCCGCGCCGCGGGAGTAATGAAATTGTCCGCAGATTTCGCCGATTTACGCAGATGAAAATCCGGTTCCTGAAATCTGCGCACATCTGCGCAATCTGCGGATCGATCTGAGGGTTTCTGCATGAAGCTGGCTTTTATAGTGGATCCGCTGGAGAGCATCCAGGCCTACAAGGATTCCAGCGTCGCCATGATGCGCTGCGCGGCGAAGCGCGGCCATGACGTGTGGACCATCCAGCGTGCGGCGCTGACCTGGCGCGACGGCTGCGTTGCCGCCCGCGCGCAACGCCTGAAAGTCGGCGCCGACGACACGGCGTGGTTCGCCGTGGCCGAAGAATCCGTGCAACCGCTGACCGCCTACGACGCGGTGCTGATGCGGCAGGACCCGCCCTTCGATTTCGAGTATGTCGCGGCCACCTGGCTGCTGGAACGCGCCGAGGCCGAGGGCGCGCGGATCTGGAACAAGCCGCGCTCGATTCGCGACCATTCCGAGAAGGTGGCGATCACCGAGTTCCCGCAATACACGCCGACCACGCTGATCGCCCGCGATCCGGCCGACATCCATGCCTTCATCGACGAACTCGGCGACGTGATCCTCAAGCCGCTCGACGGCATGGGCGGCAGCAGCATTTTTCGGGTGCTGAAAGACGACTCCAACCGCAACGTCATCGTCGAGACCCTGACCCAGTTCGGCGCCCGCAGCATCATGGCCCAGCGCTACCTGCCGGCCATCACGCACGGCGACAAGCGCATCCTGTTGATCGCCGGAGAGCCTGTGCCCTACTGCCTGGCGCGCATCCCGAAGCCCGGCGAATCGCGCGGCAATCTCGCCGCCGGGGGCAAGGGCGTGGCGCGCCCGCTGCTCGGCCGCGACCGTGAAATCGCCGAGGCGCTGGCGCCGACTCTCTGGGCGCGCGGCCTGCTGATCGTCGGCCTCGACGTGATCGGCGACTGCCTGACCGAGATCAACGTCACCAGTCCCACCTGTTTCGTCGAGATCACCCAGCAGACGAAGTTCGACGTGGCCGCCACCTTGATCGACGCCCTGGAACGGGAGTGTTCCGGCTCCTGACCCTGCTCGCCGCGGTTTGGCTGCTCGCGGCTTGCGGGCAGCCGGCGCCCTGGCGGCAGGAGTCCTACGTCTTCGGCACCCGCGTCGAACTGCTGATCGCGGGCCTGCCCGAAGCGCAGGCCCGTGCCGCCGGCGATCGCGTCCTGCGCGAATTCGACCGGCTGCATCGCAGCTACCACGCCTGGCAGCCCTCCGAACTGTCGGCCCTGAACGACGCCATCGCCGCCGGGCGCACGCACGAAGTCACGGCCGAGTTCGCCGCGTACATCCGCGAGGCGCAAGCCGTCGCCGCGGCGGGCGACCATCTGTTCGATCCCGGCATCGGCCGGCTGATCGCCCTGTGGGGTTTTCACACCGACGACATCCAGGCGCGCCTGCCCGATATGGCCACCGTCAATGTGCTGGTGGCGCAGCATCCTTCGATCGCCGACCTGCGCGTGGACGGCAATCGCGTCAGCAGCCGCAACAGGAGCGTAGCCCTCGACTTCGGCGGCTATTTGAAAGGAGTGGCGCTCGATCGCGCGGCGGCCTCGCTGAAACAGGACGGCGTCGCCAACGCCCTGATCAACATCGGCGGCAACGTCATGGCCCTGGGCACCCGCGATGCGGCCGGCACGCCCTGGCGTGTCGGCATCCAGCACCCGCGGCCGCAGGGCGTCGGCGGCGCGCCGCTGGCCACGCTGGAACTGCGCGACGGCGAAGCCATCGGCACCTCGGGCGACTATCACCGCTACTTCGAAGTGGGCGGCCGCCGCTACTGCCACCTGCTCGATCCGCGCAGCGGCTTTCCTGCAGATGTGACACAGGCGGTGACGGTGCTGATTGCGCCGGGCCCGGGCGCCGGCATGCGCTCCGACGCACTGTCGAAGCCGATTTTCATCGCCGGCCGCGAGTGGCGCGACATGGCGAAAAAGCTCGGCGTCGACGCGGTGCTGAAAGTCGGCGCTGACGGTACGGCGAGCGCAACGCCCGCGATGAAGGCGCGGATCAAGATCGAGGTCCCCGACTTGCAGTTGGAGGTGAGTCCATGAGCGACGATCCCGAAATCCAGCGCGCCGTGCGGCGCACCGTGGGCATCGCCGCCCTGCGTCGAATCCGCCGCATCGTCGATGCCGACAACGAGCTGGAAGCCGGCAAGCAACGCTGGGCCCGGCGTCTGTCGATCCTGCTGATTCTTGCCGCCGTCCTTGCTCTGGCCTGGATCGCGATCCGCTAGAATGCCGACATGATTGGCATTTTCCTTCTCACCCACAGCGCCTATGGCGAAGCGCTGATCCAGTGCGCCTGCCACGTGCTCAACAAGCGGCCGGTGCAGATCGCGCAGCTGGGCGTCGCCGCACAGGACGATCCGCTGGACGCCCTGCCGCTGGCGCGCGACATGCTGAAGCTGGTCGATAGCGGCCGCGGCGTGCTGATCATGACCGACATTTACGGCGCCACACCGTCCAATCTCGCCATGAAGCTGCTCGAGCCGGGACGCGTCGAAGGCATCGCCGGCGTCAACCTGCCCATGCTGCTGCGCGCCATCGCCTACCGCGACAAGGACATGGAAACCCTGGTCACCCGTGCCCTCGCCGGCGGTCGCGACGGCGTTCTCAACATGCTCAAGCACTAAGCCGATATGCCGCGCGCCGAAACCGAAATCACCAACAAGCTGGGCCTGCATGCCCGCGCCTCGGCCAAGCTGACCCAGCTGGCCGGCTCCTTTCCCTGCGAGGTCTGGATGGAGCGCGGCAGCCGCCGCATCAATGCCAAAAGCATCATGGGCGTGATGATGCTGGCTGCCGGCAAAGGCTCCAGCGTGATCATCGACACCGAAGGCGAGCGCGCCGAAGAGGCGCTGCAGGCCCTCGTCAATCTCATCGCCAACAAGTTCGGCGAGAGCGAGTAAGCGGGCGCGACCATGACTTTCAGCCTTCACGGCCAGGCGGTCTCCGGCGGCATCGCGATCGGCCGCGCGCACCTGGTGTCGCACGCGATACTGGAAGTGGCCCAGTACCAGCTGCGCGAACGCGACGCGGCGGGCGAACTGGTCCGCTTCGACAAGGCGGTGGCCACCGCCAGCGCCGAACTCAACGCCTTGCGCAGCGAGGCCAGCGTCCCCGGCGCCCCGGCGGAGCTGTCCGCCTTCGTCGATCTGCACGTCATGATCCTCGCCGATCCGACCCTGACCGACGGGGTGCGCGAGCTGATCCGCGAACGTCGCTGCAATGCCGAATGGGCCATGGTGCAGCAGATGCAGCTGGTGGTCGACCAGTTCGACGAATTCGAGGACGCCTACCTGCGCGAGCGCAAGCAGGACATCGTGCAGGTGGTCGAGCGCGTGCTCAGAATCCTCCAGGGCAAGCCGCGCAAGCTGGCGAAGCGCAAGACGACCACCGATGACGACCTGATCGTGGTCGCCAACGATCTTTCGCCGGCCGACACGATCCAGTTCAAGAGCCTCAAGATCGGCGGTTTCGTCACCGATCTGGGCGGCACCACCTCGCATACCGCGATCGTCGCGCGCAGCCTGGCCATCCCGGCGGTGGTCGGCATGCAGCATGCGCGCCCGCTGATCCAGGACGACGACCTGCTGATCGTCGACGGCACGCGCGGCGTGCTGATCGTCGATCCCGACTCGGGGGTGCTGGCGGAGTACCGTCTCAGGAAGACCGCGCTGGAACTCGAGCGCTCCAAGCTCAAGCGCCTGGTCACGGCCCGCTCGCGCACGCTGGATGGCGACGACGTCGAACTCCACGCCAACATCGAATTGCCGCAGGACGCCGAACGCGCGAAGGAAGTCGGCGCCGACGGCGTCGGCCTGTTCCGCACCGAATTCCTGTTCATGAATCGCGACGAGCTGCCCGACGAAGACGAGCAGTTCGAGGCCTACCGCAGCGTTGCCAAGACGCTCGGCGACAAGCTGGTCACCATCCGCACGCTGGACATCGGCGCCGAAAAAGAGGCCCGCGCGCTACGCAACCGCGCCGGCAACCGCAGCGCGCCCAATCCTGCGCTGGGCCTGCGCGCGATCCGCTTCTGCCTGGCCGAGCCGCAGTTGTTTCTGGCGCAGCTGCGCGCGATTTTGCGCGCCTCCCATTACGGCAGGATTCGCCTGCTGGTGCCGATGCTGGCGCATGCCCATGAGATCGAGCAGACGCTGGCCCTGATCGAACTGGCCAAGACGCAACTGCGCGAATCGCGGCACAAGTTCGATGACGGCATGCAGGTCGGCGGCATGATCGAAATCCCCGCCGCCGCCCTGACCCTCGGACCCTTCCTGCGCCGGCTGGATTTCCTGTCGATCGGCACCAACGACCTGATCCAGTACACGCTGGCGATCGACCGCACCGACGGCTCGGTCGCCCATCTCTACGATCCGCTGCATCCGGCCGTGCTCAAGCTGATCGCGCAGACCATCCAGAGCGCGCAGCGGGTGGGCATGCCGGTCGCGGTCTGCGGCGAAATGGCAGGCGACCCGAAGCTGACCAAGCTCCTGCTCGGCATGGGCCTGCGCCAGTTCTCCATGCACCCGGCGCAGCTGCTCGAAGTCAAGCAGCAGATCATGATGGCCGACGCCTCGCAGCTGGCGGTCCGCGTCGCGAAGATCCTGAAGCTCGACGAATCCGACAAGATCGGCGAACAAGTGGATAAACTTTGATCATGTCCGGTGTCGGTATCGTAGCCGCGCAGCGCGCGCACTTCGACCAGCCCCTCGATCTGAAGGGAGGCAGCGTGCTGCCTGCCTTCGATCTGGTGTATGAAACCTACGGCACGCTCAATGCCGCCAAATCGAACGCCATCCTGGTCTGCCATGCGCTGTCCGGCCATCACCACGTTGCCGGGCGTACCGCAGACGAGTTTGGCAAACCCACCGCCAACGTCGGCTGGTGGGACAACATCATCGGTCCCGGCCGGCCGCTCGATACGGACCGCTTCTTCGTCGTCGGGCTGAACAACCTCGGCGGCTGCCACGGCTCCACCGGTCCGGCCAGCCCCAACCCCGCCACCGGCAAGCCGTGGGGCGCCGATTTCCCGGTCGTCACCGTCGAAGACTGGGTTGCCTCGCAGGCGCGGCTCGCCGATCACCTCGGCATCGACGCCTGGGCGGTGGTGATGGGCGGGTCCCTGGGCGGCATGCAGGCACTGCAATGGACGCTGAGTTTTCCCGAACGCATCCGTCATGCATTGGTCATCGCCGCGGCGCCGAAACTGTCGGCCGAGAACATCGCCTTCAACGACGTCGCCCGCCAGGCCATCCTCACCGACCCGGATTTTCACGGCGGCCACTTCTACGAACACGGCGTGCGCCCCGTGACCGGTCTGCGCCTGGCGCGCATGCTGGGCCACATCACCTATCTTTCAGACGACCAGATGGCCGAGAAATTCGGCCGCCGCCTGCGCACCGGCGCCGGCAGCTACGGCTTCGACGTCGAATTCGAAATCGAGTCCTACCTGCGCTACCAGGGCGACAAGTTCGCCGGCGTGTTCGACGCCAACACCTATCTGCGCATGACCAAGGCGCTCGACTACTTCGACCCGGCGCAGGATTTCGACGACGACCTGGCGCGTGCGCTGGCCCGCGCCAAGGCGAAATTCCTGGTGGTCGCCTTCAGCACCGACTGGCGCTTCACGCCTGCCCGCTCGCGCGAGATCGTGCATGCCCTGGTGCATAACGGACAGGCGGTCGCCTATGCCGAAATCAACAGCGCCCACGGCCACGACTCCTTCCTGATGGACGAGCCGCACTACCACGCCGTGGTCGATACCTATCTGAAGCGGGTGAAGCTATGAGCGCCACCGCCGGGCCGCCCCAAGGCGGCGCAGCCAAGAATATGGAGCCGCGCGAGCGGCGAACCACAATCACCCCCGCCCACGGGGAGGGGGCCGGGGGGCAGGCAGTCCAATTACGTGCCGATTTCGACCTCATCGCAAGCTGGGTGCAGCCGGGCGAGCGCGTGCTCGACCTCGGTTGCGGCGATGGTTCCCTGCTCAAGCGCCTGATCGAGGAACGCGGTGCGCGCGGCTATGGCGTCGAACTCGAAGACGCCGAAGTGCTCGCCGCCATCCGCAACGGCATCAACGTGATTCAGGGCAATCTGGAACAGGGCCTGTCCGGCTTCGACGACCAGACCTTCAACCATGTCGTGCTTTCGCGCACGCTGCAAACCGTGCGTCACACCGAACGAATCTTGAGCGAAATGCTGCGCGTGGGGCGCGAGGCGGTCGTCAGCTTTCCGAATTTCGCCTACTGGAAGAACCGCATGGCCATCATGGCCGGGCGCATGCCGGTGTCCGAAGACCTGCCCTACGAATGGTTCGATACGCCGAACCTGCGCTTCTTCACCCTGCTCGATTTCGAGGCGCTGTGCGCCAAAATGGACCTCGTTATCCGCGAGCGGCAGGTGCTCGACGATGCCGGCCACCTGGTGACGGAAGAGCCCAATTTCCTCGGCAGCCTCGCTGTCTACCGGCTCGCGCGCTAGGCGCAGGCCGGCGTCAGGAGATTCAGGGAACCGTCTTTACTTCCGCAGCCGGCGGCACCGCAGCCAGCTCCGGGGTTTCCGGATTCGCAGGCGCGCCGGCTTTGCGCTTGAGCTTCTCCTCTTTCTTGGCCTTCTTGGCGAGATCTCTCTGGCGCTTTTCGAACGAGTAATTGGGTTTTGCCATCGGTTACCTCTGTCAGGGAATGGGTGAAGGGTGGAACACCCCGATTGTACGGCACTCCTCATCCAATTCTTAAAGCGCTGCAACTCCCATGCGGCGCAGTACCGGCAGCAGCGCGAGGTAGCCGGCGGCGGTGGCTGCGGCCGACAAGCCAAGGCTGAGCCAGAAGTTCAGGCCATGCCTGAGCAAAAACGGCAGCAGCAGAAACAGCAACAGCGAAGGCAGCACCAGCCAGAAGATCTGGCTCGAGAGTTCGGCAATGCGCTCCGGCGGCGAATCCTCCACATGCAGCCAGACGAAGGCCAGCAGCGAGGTGAGCGGCAGCGATGCCAGCAAGGCGGCCAGCCCGGTGGAGCGTTTGGCGATTTCGGAAATGGCAACGATCAGCAGGGCCGAAACGATGATCTTGGTCGCGTAATAGAGCATGGGCGTGGTCCTAAGGTCGGAAGCGAGGGGCACGCAGCGCGCGGCTATGCCTCATAGGAAAGCAGGACCCCGTCCGTCGCCTGCTGCCGCAGCGGAATCAGGGCCTGATACGCAGCGGAGGCGTGCCAGCCGGCGATCGCCTCGCGGCTGGGGAAGCGGATCACCACCACGTCGGTGTGCGGATGCTCCCCGGCCAGCACCTCGGCTCGCTGTCCGCGGAATACCAACTCGGCGCCCCAGGGTTCCAGCGTGGCCGGAACCCGGCTGCGGTACATGGCCCACGTGTCGGCATCCTTGATGGTGAGGTGTCCGATCAGGTAAGCAGTGCTCATTGCGTCGCTTTCTTCATGGGTAGAGCGGTTCCACGTCGGATCCGGGGCCCGGAAATGATACCCCTCTGCGTGCCGGCGCTGCCGGCGGCTAGATGTCGGGCAGTGTCGTCGCCTCAACCAGCACCTGCTGCGCGATGGCGTAGAACTTCTTCCGCTCGTCCATGCCGTTGTACCCGCCGTTGATGGTGATGCCGATGTATTCCACGGGCGAGACGTCGATGATGTTCTTCCTGTACTTCTTCTTCAATACGTCCGTGTCGGCGTGATTGGCGGCGTCGTTGAGTCCCCGGGTCTGCCAGTATTCGCACGCGCTCCATACCGCGTACTCCGGCTGTTCGAGCAGCTCCGGGTTGTTGATGAAAAGATCCCGGCGGCCCTTCTTGATGCCCAGCTGCAGGTAGTTGGCCCGTCCGGTGGTCTGAAAGATGCCGCGGCCCTTGTATCGCGGGCCATCGCCCGGCCTGGTGTTTCCGAGGTCGACACGCCCTTCGTAGGCGCGGCCGGAGGCGTATTCGCGGAGCGTCTTGAAGTGATCGGTTTCGTGGCAGGCCTGGGCCAGGAAGTGGCAGTACTCCTGCGGTGTGTCGATCTCGTACTGCGGGCAGGTTGCATTGATCCATTCGGCAAGATTCGCCATCAGGGGTCTGGCACGTCCTGCGATGGCGGCGAGATGCTCGGCAGTGACGACGTATGGCATGTGCACTCCTTACGAGAGGTCCAACGCTTCGAAATCGCCGGCGTCGGATCGGGCTCCAGCATGTAACGACCTTTCAAGGCGTCGCGACCGACGACACACAGATGCTCAGAGCCCTTCGATGATGCGGATTTCCCGTTCGGCACCATCGCCAAGAGCGGCCAGCGCGGCCTGGTAGCCGGGGCTGTCATGGGTGGCAAGCGCCTGTTCGACACTGTCGAACTCGATCAACACGGTACGCTGCTTCAAGCCCTGCTCGTAAACCTTCGCCGGCTCGCCGCGCGCCAAAAACCGGCCTCCACCGGAAGCGATTGCCGGTCCGGCAAGCTTCGCGTAGGCGGCAAGTTTGTCGGGGTCGCTTACCGCGCGATACACGCTTACCCAATAGGCCTTTGACATGATATTTCCCTTTCCCGGTCAATGACGCAGTAGAAAAGTCTCTTCCTCCACGCATCCTGCCGTGAACCAAATGGAACAACAAGACTCCAGGCACAAGTTCCTGCGCAGGAGGATTCATGGCTCGCTGCAAGAACGACCTCACGGGAGCCGCCGCCTGCGCGCAGCAGGGCGAACGGGCGAGGAAGAACCGCTCGCCAGAACCCGCCGGCGGCTTGCCTGAAAGTCGGCGCTGGCGACACGGCGACTTGAGCAATCCGGGAATCAAATGACAAATGGCGCGAGGGAAATCGCGTCATTCGGTGGAGGCTTTGCGGCTTGGAATGGGTTTTTCTACAGCTTCAACGTGGAGGTGACCGACGCTGCGCGGCTTCATCGCGCAGCGTCCTGTTGACTGCCGGGTTCGGCGCTTTACTCAATACGAAATGCTTTAAGTTCGCGAATCTGGCCGTCGTACAGCCGCCCGCCTGCATAGGTAAGGGCTTCTGATTTCACCAGCCATTTAACTTTTGGGGCATACCAAAATTTGAATGCCAAGCGATCACTGCCGCAATTGTTTTTCCAGTAGCCACTGCTATCGATGCGAAGCGCTCGAAACGTACCGGCAGGAACCGTAACGTCTTCCCACCCAATAACTTCGTTCTTCAGGTCCGATGTCGTATTTCCGCAGCGTTCATGAGCATAGGAATTGCTGTGTTCCCATTTCTTACCAACCAGCATTGGGAATGTAAGCGCCTGAATCGAAGGTGTGTAGCTTCGACTCCCGACCTGCTTAAGCGCCCAGTCGCGGTCGTAGGTTGCCACCACAGAAGAAACTTTGTCGGTAATTTGGATTTGACTGTCAGTTACCGCGGTGACCATCAATTCCTCAGTGCGTTGCTCCACTCTGGAAATTGGTTCTAGGGCAGCGTAGATCCGAGTATCTCCAACTTTGGGTTCAGGTTTATCTACCTGCGCCGGGTCTTGCGCTTGTGCCGCAAAGGAAAATACAGAAAGTGCGGCCACTACAGATAGGCAATATCGTTTCATTTGGAACTCCTTCTTGGTTGGGCCGAACGTGGAGGTGACCGGCGCTGCGCGGCTTCATCGCGGCGCGTCCCCTGGAACGACGGGTTCGGCGTCTTAGGCGGCAAGCTTGATGACCTTGAGCGCTTTGCGCCCTTGCTCGGCGTGCCACAGGTCGTATTGCACTTGCTGGCTAAGCCAACTCTCAGCGCTGGTGTTAAAGGCGATGGATAGGCGTATCGCCATTTCGGGACTGATGCCAGAGCGCCCATTGAGGATTGCCGAAAGGGTTTTACGGCTTACGCCCAAACCTTCCGCAGCCTCGGTAACCGTAAGACCTACAGGCTCCAAGCACAGAGACTTGATAATTTCACCCGGATGAGGGGGGTTGTGCATACGCATAGCAAATTACCTCAGTGATAGTCCTCGTAGTCCACCAGTTCGGCATCCCTTCCCACGAACTGAAACGTGACCCGCCAGTTGCCGCTCACCCACACCGACCACACGCCTTTGCGCTCGCCCTTGAGTGCGTGGAGGCGCAAACCAGCCAAGTCCATATCTCGGGCGACCGTTGCGACATGCAGCCGACCGAGTATGAGCCGTAGCCGCTCCGCGTGCTGAGCCTGAATGCCCGACTTGGAACCGTGCTCGAAGAAGCGGGCCAAGCCCTTGTGTTTGAAACTTAGGATCACGCGCTATCGTAACCTGAGGCGTTACGGATTACAAGACGCCGAACTTAGAAGTGACCGGCGCTGCGCGGCTTCATCGCGCAGCGTCCTGTTGACTGCCGGGTTGGGCGTCTTCTACGCGCCGCCCGACGATAACGAGATTTCGTTCGACACCGTCCAGTACTGCGACGCGGGGTAGCTCGCCCCAGCGGGAAAACCCATATGCACTAAACAACGAGATGCTCGGATGGTTGTGCCCAAATATAAAGCCGAGAAGCGTATTGACCTTGAGTGTAGGCGCGTGGGCAATTGCTTGGGTTAGGAGATACGAACCAAGGCCCATTCTTCGAAACCCTTCGCGGACATAGACGCTTAGCTCGGCGGACTGGCTGTAGGCTGGGCGTCCGTAGAAGTTCGAAAAGCTCAGCCACGCCCCCACTCTGTCCTCGACCTCAGCCACCCAAAGTGGACGCAGTATGGGGTTATGTTCTTCAAACCATGAAATGCGACTCTCGACGGAAACCGGCTCAGTGTCCGCGGTGACCATGCGAGATGCGACAGTGGAATTGTAGATTTCCACTATCTGCGCCAAGTCGTCGCGGGTTGCTACTCGATGGGTAAGCGCCATTTGAGTCTCATCTCTGAAGACGCCCAACGTGGAGATGACCGGCGCTGCGCGGCTTCATCGCGCAGCGTCCAGCGACCGAAGGGAGCGAGGTCGACCGACGGGTTGGGCGTCACTTGTAGTAGTGACCTTGATGACCTATGTCCGATGCGCCCAGTAACCAGGACGCCGCCTGTGATGGGCAACGGCAAGAATTCGAAGCTCCTCTGCGGTGACCTGATAGATGATGCTGTATGGAAACCGACGGAGAATATATCGCCGACGAGTGCCACGGAATACAGCGCCGAGCAGAGGATTGGCCAAGACGAAATTGGCCGTTCGCTCAAACTCCGCCACAAACGCGAGACCAAGCTCAACATTCGCTTTCAGCGTGTAGAACGCGGCCGCATCGTGTAGTTCGGCGAGCGCCAGCGGAGCAACGACGAGCTTCACTTCAGCGACGCACGTACCTGTGCAAGCGCGTCAGCAATTGGAATGACTTGAACCGCTCCGCTCTCAATGTCAGAAATTCTGCGCTCGGATTCGGCGGCCCACGCTTCCTCAATGTCAGCATCTTCGTCGAGACTAGCAAGCAATAGCTGGGCGAAAGCTGCGCGCTCGCCGGATGTCAGTTGCAGAGCTTCGGCTTCGAGCAATTCGAGTTTACTTCCCATGGCGAGTGCCTCCGTAGAGAGAAAGGTTATTGTACTGCGAGCCCGGTGCCGAGGATGGTGACGCCCAACGAAGCTGTAGAAAAAGTCTTTTCATAGACGCATCCTGCCGTGAACCAAATGGAA
>VBWA01000073.1 GCA_006218025.1 Rhodocyclaceae bacterium
ATTTGACCTTCTTGGCGCCATTCTGTTCCAGGTAGGTCTTGGCGCGCAAGCCGAGGTCGGCGGTCTTGACCTGGTATTGCCAGATCTGCTCGGCCCAGAGGTTGGCGTTCTCCCAATCCTTCTTGGCGGCAAAGGCTTCATGCTTCTCTTTCAGGCCCTTGGTCTTGCCCAATTGGTCGAATGCATCTTCCACCATGGCCACGACATCCGGGAAGTCCTTGTAGTTGACGCTGGTGATGTAGGCCACCACGGAATCGATGATCGCCTGGGTATCCACTACCTTCTTCACCGTCGCCTTGTAGTCCGCTTCCGTGTAGTGGCCCTTCGCCAGCTCCATCTTGGTCGGCTTCCAGCCCTTCGGCTTGACCAGCAGGTAGCCCATCATCTCCAGGTGCAATGCGGAGCAGAACTCCGTGCAATAGTAGGGATAGACGCCTTCCTTGTCGGCCTTGAACTTCACCGCAACGGTCTTGCCCGGCTCGACCGACGCATGCACGTTGTAGGTCGATACCGTGAAGCCGTGGGTTTCGTCCTGCGCGCGCTCGAGGTTGGTCAGGTTGATCGTCACTTCGTCGCCGACATCGACTTCGATGGTTTCCGGCGTGATGTGCGAACGGATCAGGGTGCCGAACACTTCGACCTTGTTGCCCTTCTTGACGACCTTCTCCTCACCGGCGCGAACAGCACCCGGATGCGGCTTGTCGGTGCGGCTGTCGGTGCCGACCTTGTAGCGCACTGCCGGCTTCAGCTTCTTGGCATCGATGGCCACCACGTAGTGCGGCTCGCCCAGCGGTACAGGCATGTCATAGAGCAACTGCATCTTGTCGCCGCTGATGTCGATCAGCTGGTGGCTCTGCGGCTGCAGCGGACCCACGGGCACGAAACGATCGATGGAGAGCTTGTTCAGCGCGACCAGGTACTTGCCGGCCGGCTTGGTGGTATCGCCTTCCATGGTCATCAGGTGACCGATGTTGTAGTGCACGCTGATTTTGTCCAGCACCTTGCCTTCGCAGTAGTTCCACTTGGCCACTTGCGAATCCACATACAACGAGGTGTAGGCGACGCAGGGCTTGCTGTCGTACTGGGTATGCAGCGGGCCGAGACCCAGCGATACCTGCACGTGCAAGGCGTCCTTCATGCCGATCACGGGAATGCCGTAGGCGTCCTTCGACTCGAACTTGCCGGCCTTGATGGCAGCCTGGATCTTCTCGAAGCTGTACACCGAGACGTGCGTGTCGAGCTTGCCGGCGACGATGATGAGCTTGCCGTCCGGCGTCACGTCAACCCCGTGCGGGCTCTTCGGCTCGGGGATCAGGTACAACAAGCCTTCCTTGATCGCCGTTTCCATCATGATGACGTCGTGACCGTTGATCTTCTTGGCTTTGCCGGCCTTGACGACTTCGGCGGCTTTCTTCCAGTTGATCACGTGCAGGTAGTCGGTGTCCTTGGCGGAGCACCCGGCTTCATACGGCGGACGGCCCTTTTCGATGCCGCCGACGTAGCGCTCGGAGCAGAAGGAATTGGTGAACGACCAGCCTTCGGAGGGACCCTTGCCGGCGTCGGACAGATCCTGCCAGTAGGGCGGCAGTTCGAGCGAGAAGGACTCCTTCGTGACGATGCGCCCTTCCTTGCGGTCGAACTTCCAGTAGGTGACGCCGCCACGGTACTTCTCGTTCATTTCCTCGAGCGGGAAGAACTTCTTGTTCTCCAGCGGTGCGGGATACTGCGCCGCCTCGATCACGTACTCGGTGTTGGTGGTGACGAAGGTGCCGCCGTGTTCCGACTTGAAAATCGGATTGACGACGATCTGCTTGGTTTCGAAGTCGCGCAGGTCGATCACGGCAATGCGCGGATTGGCCTTGTCGTTGATGAAGAGGAACTGGCCGTCGTATTCGCCATTGGTTTCCGAAATCGCCGGGTGGTGGGTGTCGCCCCAGGTGATGTCCTTGCCGTCGATGCGGCCGCCGGCCAGCACTTTCTTCGAGCTTTCGTCGAAGCCATAGCCCTGCCAGGGTTCCGGCGTGAATACGCCGATGTACTTGAGGATGCGCATCGAGGGAATGCTGTACACGATGACCTGGCCCGACTGGCCGCCGGAACTGAAGGCGACGAACTCGTCGCGCTTGCCGGTCGGCACGTAGGTCTTGGCCGCGGCCAGCAGATCCTGCTGACTCAAACCGCGCGCCTTGAGCACATCCTGCAGGGTGTCGGCCGACCAGGCTGC
>VBWA01000074.1 GCA_006218025.1 Rhodocyclaceae bacterium
GCCAGATTCCACCAATGCGAACTTCTTGCCGATCCGGTCAAATTGACACCGGAATTGTAGGAATGGCCCTTACCGAGATTCGCACCATGCCCGCTGGCCCCTCTGATGACCTGATCGCCGGATCCATTGCCAATGTTCTTGTCGATGGTTTCAACAAGCACTACCGCCTGTTTCATGAGAGTTCGGCGCTCGCCAAACAGCGCTTTGACCAGTCCCGCTGGCAAGAAGGCCAGCAGGCGGTCAGGGATCGCATCCAGTTTTATGATGATCGCGTCAGGGAGACCACGGAGAGGCTGCATGGCGAGTTCCGTGCGGACAGTCTGAGCGATGCCGTCTGGCAACAGGCGAAGCTTCAATATATCGGCTTGCTGACCAACCACAAGCAGCCCGAACTGGCGGAAACCTTTTTCAACTCGGTGTTCTGCCAGATCCTGCACCGCACCTATTTCCACAACGATTTCATTTTCGTGCGGCCGGCGGTATCCACCGAATACATCGAGTCCGAGCCGCCAACCTATCGCTGCTACTACCCGAATGAAGCAGGCTTCCGTGCTTCGATTCGGCAGGTCTTCGTCGATTTCGGCTGGACGCGGGAATTCGAGGATCTGGATCGCGATGTGGATTTCATAGTACGCCGCATCGAGTCCCATCTCGGCACCATGCCGGCGCGCGAGGCCAATTTCCAGATACAGGTGCTCAATTCGGCCTTCTATCGCAACAAGGGTGCCTACGTGATCGGCAAGGCGGTCAATGGCGGCTTCGAGTACCCGTTTACCGTTCCGGTCCTGCATTCGGAGGCAGGCAAGCTCTGCCTCGACACGATCATCCTCGACGCCTGGCGGATCGGGGTGCTGTTTTCCTTGTCGCGCGCCTATTTCATGGTCGACATGGAAGTGCCTTCTGGCTATGTCCAGTTCCTGCGTTCGATCATGCCCAACAAGCCGCGCTCGGAGCTTTACACCATGCTCGGGCTGGGCAAGCAGGGCAAGACCATGTTTTTTCGCGACCTGATTTTCCATCTGCATCATTCGGCGGACCAGTTCATCATTGCGCCGGGCATCCCCGGTCTGGTCATGCTGGTGTTCACCCTGCCCTCCTACCCCTATGTGTTCAAGGTCATCAAGGATGTTTTCGGGGCATCGAAAGAGGTTGATCACGACACGGTGCGGCGCAAGTATCAGTTGGTGAAACAGGTGGATCGTGTCGGCCGCATGGCCGACACCCTGGAGTTTTCCAAGGTCGCACTGCCCCGCAAGCGTTTTTCGCAGGAACTGATCGATGAGTTGTACAAGGAGGCGCCGTCCCTGATGGAAGAGGATGGTGACGATCTGGTGATCAGGCATCTATACATCGAGCGACGCATGGAGCCGCTCAACATCTATCTCGAGAAGGCGGAAAAGGCCGGCCGTGATGATCAGGTGGAGCATGCCGTGCAGGAATACGGCAATGCCATCCGCGAGCTTGCCATTGCCAATATTTTTCCCGGCGACATGCTGTGGAAGAACTTTGGCGTCACTCGCGACGGCCGCGTGGTGTTTTATGACTACGACGAAATTGAATACATCACCGACTGCAAGTTTCGCCGTATTCCTCCGCCACCGAATTTCGAGGCGGAAATGTCGGGTGAGGTCTGGTATTCGGTGTCACGGCTGGATGTTTTCCCCGAGGAGTTCGCAACCTTTCTGCTGGTGTCGGACAAAATCCGCGATGCCTTCATGCGACATCATCCGGATCTGTTTGATGCCGAGTTTTGGCAGAGCACCCATGAGCAGATCAGCAAGGGCGCGATGCAGGATTTCTTCCCCTATCCCGAATCGCTTCGCTTCTGTAACGCCTATGGCAATGGTTGTCCGGTTTGAGCCGTCTTATCCTGTTCAACAAGCCCTATGGCGTGCTGACTCAGTTCACCGATGCTGGTGGGCGGCCCACGCTGGCTGATTACATTCCAATCGCCAAGGTATATCCAGCCGGCCGACTGGACGCTGATTCGGAAGGCCTGGTGGTATTGACTGACGATGGAGCCTTGCAGGTGGGGATGCCGATCCCCGTCACAAGTTGGCGAAGCTCTGCCGTCCTGGATGAGATCTTTTCTCGCGTTCAAGAAGTGAAACGAGTAGCTGAGCTAGAAATTCTTGTTGGGAAGTTGGAGCGAGAA
>VBWA01000075.1 GCA_006218025.1 Rhodocyclaceae bacterium
TCTCAAAACCTTTCCCCCCTGGGCTGAAGGTTTCTCAAAACCTTTCCCCCCTCGCGTGACCGGGGCCGTACGAGCGCTCCGGGGCCGGCCTGTGGCCGAGCTCCCGGAGGCTCGATGGCATACCGCGAGGTCACGATGGTCGAGGTCAAGGAGGTGCTGCGGCAGTGGCTGCTGGCAGTGCCCAAGAAACGAATCGCAAGCGGTCTGGGGCTCGACCCCAAGACGGTGCGGCACTACTGCGAGCTGGGCGAGAAGCACGGCGTGCGACGCGCCCAGGGCCTGGGGTCGCTGACCGACGAGCGCGTACTGGCCGTGCTCGCGGAGGTCACGTCGACGTCGGGCCGGCCACGCGGCGACGCGTGGGAGCGCTGCGTGGCGCTGCGCGAGAGGATCGCCGCTCTCATCGGCGCGGACGTGAAGCTCACCAAGGTGCGCAAGCTGCTCGCGCGCGATGGCGATGTCGTGCCGTACGCGACACTGCACCGCTTCGCGGTGAGCGAGTTGGGCTTCGGTCAGCGCCGCGCAACGGTCGCGGTGGCCGATGGCGAGCCGGGGCAGGAGCTGCAAATCGACATCGGGTGGATGGTGCCGACGACCGACGAGCGCGGCCGCCGGCGCAAGTTCAAGGCGTGGATCTTCACGCCCGTGCTCTCGCGCTACCGCTTCGTGTACCCGATCTGGAATGACACCACCGAGTGCGCGATCGCGGCGTGCGAGGCGGCGTGGTCGTTCTACCGCGGCGTCTTTCACGTGCTCATCCCCGACAACACCTCCTCGATCGTGCACAAGCCCGATCCACTGGAGCCGGTGTTCAACGAAGTCTTCCTGGAGTACGCGCAGGCGCGCGGATTCGTGATCGACGCGGCACGCGTGCGGCGCGCGACGGACAAGGCTCGCGTCGAGCGCACGGTGCGCTACGTGCGCGACGACTGCTACGGGGGCGAGGTCGTGCGCGACCTGGGGCACGCGTACGAGATCGCGCTGTGGTGGTGCCGCGAGGATGCGGGGATGAAGCCGCATTCGACGACGCTGCGCATCCCGCGCGAGCACTTCGAGTCGACCGAGCGCGTGGCGCTGTTGCCCGCGCCGACGGCGGCGTACGACGTGCCGTACTGGTGCGAGCCGAAGGTCAGCTTCGACCACTACGCGCAGGTCAAGCGCGCACTGTACTCGCTGCCGACCAAGTACATCGGCAGGCGGCTGCGTGCGCGCGCCGACTCGCAGACGGTGCGCTTGTACGACCGCGGCGTGCTCGTCAAAACGCATCCGCGCAAGGCTCCCGGAGGCCGTTCGACCGACGACAACGACTTCCCCAACGACAGCGGCAAGCTCGCCGGACGCACGACCGACTGGCTCGTCGAGCGCGCCAAGAAGCACGGCGAACAGGTCGCCGCCTTCGCCGAGGCGCTACTTGCCGCGCCGCAGCCCTGGGCGCGCATGCGCAGGGTCTACGCGCTGTTGGACCTGTGCGACCAGTACGGCAACCAGCGAGTCGATGAGGCGTGCGCGCTCGCACTGGAGATGCAGATGCACGACCTCAAGCGCCTGGGTCGAATGCTCGAGCGCGGCGTGCGTGCGGAGCCGCCGCGCACCGCGACGCAGGCACCGCCGGCACGCTTCGCCCGCCCCGCCACGACGTACGCGCTGCGCTTTGCAGCGGGTGACACAACAGAAGGAGAATCGTCATGACCACGAACGAACACATCGACCCCGACCTGCAGAGGCTCTTGCGCCGACTCAAACTCGGGCGGCTGTTGGATACGCTGCCCGATCGCCTCACGCTCGCGCGCCAGAACAAGACGCCGCACCAGGACTTCCTGATGACCCTCCTGGGTGATGAGGTCTCGCGTCGCGACGCGTGCTCGGCAACCGTCCGCGCCCAGCGCGCGCACCTCGACCCCGACATGCAACTGGAGCGCTGGGACCAGACCTCCCCGGTGAGATTCGACAAGGCGCTGTGGAGCGAACTGGTCTCCATGCGCTTCGTCGAGGCACGCGCGCACGTCGCGATCGTCGGCCAGGTCGGCGTGGGCAAGACCTTCCTGGCGCACGCGCTGGGGCACATCGCCTGCCGTCACGGCTACTCCGTGCTGGTGCTCCGCAGCGACAAGATGCTCAAGGGGCTCAA
>VBWA01000002.1 GCA_006218025.1 Rhodocyclaceae bacterium
CCGACTCCCCCCTTGAGAATGTCGATGCCCGCGCCCCCGTCGAGCACGTTGGCGCCGGCGCTGCCCGTGATCGTGTTCGCCAGGCTGTTGCCGGTGCCGTTGATGTCGCCGCCGGTCAGGGTCAGGCTCTCGATGTTGCCGCCATTGGCACCGGCACCATCGGTATCGACCAGACTGAAATTCACCGAAGAACGCACCATATCCATGCCGCCGGCCGCCGCTTCGCTCAGCGTGTCCTGCAGGTCATCGACGATGTAGGTGTCGTTGCCCAGTCCGCCCAGCAGCGTGTCGTTGCCTGCACCGCCCTTCAGCGTGTCGTTGCCGGCATTGCCGGTCAGCACGTTGTCATTGTCGTCGCCGCTCAGCGTGTCCCCGCCGCCGCCGCCGGTCAGATTCTCGATGCCGCTCAGGATGTCGCCCGATCCGCCCGTGGCCGTGCCAAGCCCTGCCGTTCCCGCGGCAAGTACCACCGTCACCGCCAGCGTGGCATCGCTGAAGTCCGCCGTGTCGCCAGCGCCGACTCCTCCATCCAGCGTGTCGTTGCCCGGCCCGCCCTTCAGCGTGTCGTTGCCGTCTCCGCCGGCGAGCTGGTCGGTGCCGCCGCCGCCATCAATGCTGTCCGCAAATTGGGTGCCCGTCAGGGTGTTGGTTCCACCATTGCCAATGAGGGTGACGCCAAGGCCGTTGAACATCGCACTCGCATCGACGTCGAGTGCGGCCGTTCCGGCTGTCGAGATTGCTGTGCCGACGACGACCTTCTCGACGTCGTCGGCGGCGTTCATGACCAGGTTGTTGGCCGCCGCATCGACGGAGGCCGTGGTCGGCGTGAAGTACAGCGTGTCGATGCCCTCTTCGCCGTTGATCACTTCGGTGGCGCCATGCTCGGTGCCGACGTTCACGAAGAAGCTGTCGTTTCCGATGCCACCATGGATCTGGTCGTTGCCTGCACCGCCGGTCATGACGTCGTTGCCCGCGCCGCCCGTGATGGTGTCGTCGCCGCCGGTGCCGGTGATCGTGTTCGCCCCGGCGTTGCCCATGATGGCAAGGCCGGTAGTGCCCGGGATCGTCAGGTCGGCATCGAACGCCGAGGCATTGACGCCGATGGCGTCGGTGGTCTTGGTGCCGGTCAGGGTTATCTGGTCGATCCTGCTGCCCGCGAGCAGCAAGGCGGCAGGCAGAACAAGAATGCCTGTGGAGGCGCGGAAGTCGATCGTGTCGAAGCCCGCGCTGTCGTCGATGCGATCGCCCGATTCCGGGGCGGCCCCGGTAAAAACGTAGATGTCGTTGCCGATACCGCCAGTCAGGGTGTCGTTGCCGAGCCCACCTGTCAGCGTGTCGTTGCCCGAGCCGCCGTTCAGCGTGTCGTTGCCGGCATTGCCGCTCAGCACGTTGTCGCTGCCTTCGCCGGTCAAGACATCATTGCCTGCGCCGCCCGTCAGGTTCTCGATGTTTTGCAGCAGATCGATGGCAGTCCCTGCGATGGCAGACACATTGCCGCTACCATCGGTGACGCTGAGATTTACGGTTACACCGCCAGCGATATCGCTGAAATCTGCCGTGTCGCCAGCGCCGACTCCCCCGTCCAGCGTGTCGTTGCCGGTGCCGCCTTTCAGCGTGTCGTTGCCCAGTCCTCCGTTCAGCGAGTCGTTGCCGCCCCCGCCGACGAGGATGTTGTCGGCGTCATTGCCAAGAAGCGTGTCGACTGCCGACGTACCGATGGCGTTCTCGATCACCGTGTCGTAGGCGATCGCCGTGATCGAACCGAGGCTGCCGTGATAGACATATTTTCCCTCGTGTAAATCGATGGTGACGCTGAAAGTCAAGCTGCCGGCATCGAAGGTATCGATGCCGCCGGCGTCCCAGACGGTCCGGACGATGCCGTCGTTGGTCAGGCGGTAGGTGTCGTTGCCGGTGTGATACGTGGTGTTGGCGCCGTAGATGTGCTGGATGGCCAGGATGTCCAGCGGCATGGGGGTGGATTGGTTACCATAGGTCAGCGTCGCTGACACGGTCGGATCGTTGTAGCTCATGACCGTGTACAGGCCGTTGTCGTACTCGGCGGCAAGAGGAGGACGGCCGTTGCCGCCATCGTCGTGCGGGTGCTTGAGACCGAGGGCATGCCCGATTTCATGGACGCTGATGGTGAAACCGTAGGCGCCAGGCCTATTGTAGCGATTCAGGAAAGAGTCGTCGAGGAAGACGTCGCCTTCCGGCTTCGGGTATTGCGAGCGGCTCATGACCAGGCCGGTGAGGAAATCATCCCCCCACGCCGGATCGGGAAACACCGAAACTCCGGCGGCCGAATACTCCCGTAACAGATAGTTTCCCGTATGCGTGATGGCCAGATCCGCCGTACTCTGGTTCGGCGCAACGCCGGAAGATATCTGCTGGAACTTGATGTCCGCCACCGCCGCCCACGTACCCAGCGCCTGGGCGATGGCCGAAGCGTCCACCGCCGTCCACGCGGCGCCATTGGAAAAGGTATTGAGCGAATAAGTGAGCACATGCGCGCCGGTGAACTGCCACGCGCCGCCTTCGATCAGGCCGTCGATCAGCGGATCGCCGCTGACGGCAATTGCATTCTGGATGGGCGTGGCCATGTCAGCGCTCCGGCGCGACGACTGCGGCTATCGGTTGAGACGAAGCAGCGCCTTGTTGCCACCGTATCGCCAGCGCCGACTTTCCGTTCAACCTCGCAACTCCGGTCAAACGGCAGTGTCGGGCCGGTATTCAGGCACGCGCTGCACCAGTTCGATCTTTACCAAAGAATAGTCCTTCCGTCCGGACTTCTCCAGCCAATCGCGCAAGTCCAGCAGCCACGCACTCTCCTGGCGACCGGCTGCCCGGGCGATGCGCAGCTTCGGATGCGGCGTCGGCTGCGTCTGCTCGCCGTCCGCGAGCAGCTCTTCATACAGCTTCTCGCCGGGGCGCAGGCCGGTGAAATCAATCCTGATATCGTCCTCCGAAAAACCGGAAAGCCGGATCATGTCGCGCGCCAAGTCGGCAATCCTGATCGGTTCGCCCATGTCGAGCACGAAAATTTCGCCGCCGGCATTCCTGTCGCCCCCCATCAACCCGGCCTGCAGTACCAGTTGCGCCGCCTCCGGGATGGACATGAAGTAACGGGTGATCTCAGGATGAGTCACGGTCACCGGGCCGCCCCGGGCGATCTGCTCGCGGAACTTGGGAATCACGCTGCCGTTGCTGCCGAGCACGTTGCCGAAGCGCACGGTGACAAAGCGGGTGCCCGACGGCTGCTGCAGACTTTGACAGACCATCTCCGCAAGGCGCTTGGTGGCGCCCATGACGTTGGTGGGATTGACCGCCTTGTCGGTCGAAATCAGCACGAACTCCTCTACGCCGTGTCGACGCGAGGCCTCCGCCACTCGCAGCGTGCCGAGCACATTGTTCCTGACAGCTTCCCAGGCATTCTCGCTTTCCAGCAGCGGCACGTGCTTGTAGGCGGCGGCATGAAAAACTACCTGTGGCCCATATCGATCGAATATCTGATCGAGCCGATCCGTGTCCTTGACGTCGCCGACAATGCAGGCAACCGGACACTGCACATGCTGCACGGCGAATTCCTGCTCGATCTGGTACAGCGCGAACTCGGAGAGCTCATACAGCACCAGAAGCCCGGGTTCAAAGCGCGCGATCTGGCGCGCGAGTTCGGCCCCGATGGAGCCACCGGCGCCGGTGACCAGCACCACGCGCTTGGTCAGCAGCCGATGCAGCCCGGCATCGTCCAGCTGAACCTGCTCGCGGCCGAGGAGGTCTTCGAGCTCGACCTTGCGCACCTGCGAAACCGAGACCTTGCCGGAGAGCAGATCGCCCATGGCCGGCACGGTAAGCGCATTCAAGCCGGCCGTGACGGCAATTTCAGCAGCGCGGCGGCGAGCGGCGCTACCGGCATTGGGCATGGCGATGATCGCGTGCGCGGCGCCAAAACGCTCGGCATGGCGCGGCAAGTCGATCATCGGTCCGAGCACCGGGGCGCCATGAAGCAGCCGCCCGATCTTGGCCGGGTCGTCGTCGAGCAGGCCAACCACGCGCCATTGCGTCTGTCGCGACAAATCGCGCAACAGGTCGGCGGCGGCGGCCCCCGCTCCCATCACCAGAACAGGCGTGGCATCGAGCTGGCGCGGGCCCAGCAACTGACCGTCTTTCCATGCACGGTAGAGAAAGCGGCTACCGCCCATCATCAGCACCAGCAGCAGTGGATCGAGCACGAGCACGCTGCGCGGCACATCGCGCAATTGCTGCAGCATGAACAGCAGCGCAGGCACGGCGAGCGCCGACATGCCGGCGGCCATGAGGATGCGTTTCAGATCCGACAGGCTGGCAAAGCGCCAGATGCCCCGGTACAGACCGAAACCAAGGAAGATCGCACCCTGCAGCGGCACGACCCACGCCACGGTGGAGAGCATGGCGCGGCCGAATTCCGGCGGCAGATCAAAGTTGAAGCGCAGCCAGTA
Source organism: Rhodocyclaceae bacterium (assembly GCA_006218025.1). Lineage (GTDB taxonomy): Bacteria > Pseudomonadota > Gammaproteobacteria > Burkholderiales > Rhodocyclaceae > Sulfuritalea. The sequence goes on from VBWA01000002.1 coordinate 4,476, forward strand.
GGCCAGTATCCAGGCCAGGCCCGCAACGGCCATGTCGTGCAATGCCGCGACCACGGTGCGCCAATTCATTTCAGGGCCTGTCCATCAACAAGGAAGCGCTTCCAGCGCCGATCCACGGCCGCCATCGCAGCGAGGTAAATGACCGCCCATGCCGCGAGCGCCGTCCATTGCAGCACAACGTCCAGATCGCGTATCAGGAGCGCCGAAACCCCTGCGCCTGCCATCAATGCATATTCACCCAGGGCCAGGCGGCGATGACTCCAGCCCATGCGCACCAGCCGCTGGTAGTAATGATCCCGATGCGCCTGCCAGAACCTCTCGCCGCGCAGCATGCGCTTCAGCAGGGTAGCCGAGGCATCCACCACGAAGGGCGAAAATACCAGCAACGGAAACCAGATCGGCCATGCATGCTGCAGCCATCCCGTCAGACCGACGGCCCCGGCCAGGAAACCGAGGGGAACGGCTCCTGCGTCTCCCATGAATACTCGCGCCGGGAAAAAATTGAACACCAGAAACCCGATCGCCGCCGCCACCAGGCAGAAAGACAGGTTCACGAGGCCCGGCATGACATTCGGCATCGCCCATCCAAGCACCGCAAATCCGAAAAGCGCCATACCACCCGCCAGCCCATCCGTCCCATCCATGAAATTGTACAGGTTGATGGCCCATACCAAGGCGATCACCGCGAATCCGAATGCCAAGGGGGAGAGCGAAGGCTGCAGACCGCTGCACAGTGCAATTGCCGCCAGCGCGTGGGAGGAAAGCCTCAAGACAATCGGCAAGCCCCAACGGTCATCGACGAAAGAGATGGCGCACAAGCCTGCCGCAATCGCCAGCATCAAGCCGTCCGACTGCGGGGACAGCAGCGAAACCACCAGCGCTGCTGGAACCAGCACCAGTCCTCCCACGCGCGGAACGGGCGAGGTATGCAGGGAGCGCGCATTGGGCTTGTCCATCGCCAGACGGCCAGCCCAACCGCGATCGAGAAGCAGGTGCAGGACGACAAGGGTCAGGATCAGGGCGATTGCAGGCATCCAGAATGCTTCCATCGGGCCTGTCATCCTGTACGCACTGATTGTTCGTGAAACAGGCGCTGGACAAACTCTGCCATTGCCGCCGTCACTATCCCGGCATCGAACAGCCCGGTTGCCCGACGCCGCCCGGCGTCGCCGAGCGTCTTTCTGAGGTTCGCGTCTTCAATCAGGGTCTCGATGGTCCGCACCAGGTCGTCGACATTGCCGGGAAGATGCAGAAGCCCGGTTTCCCCTTCCGCCACCGCATCGCTGATGCCGTAGATCCGCGATGCCACGACCGGCAAGCCGACCGCGCCCGCCTCGATCAGTACCAGTCCGAAGCCCTCCCGGTGACTCGGCAGGCAAAACACGTCCGCTGCTGCCATGTATTCCTCGACCGCTTGCGTGTAGCCCACGCGATGGATCTGCGAAACACCCCGGACCAGGGGTTCCAGCCCATCTTCGTCGGGCCCGACCAGCAGCAGATGCAGGTTCGGAAACCTGGACCGCAGTCTGCCGAAAGCCTCGACGAGATCCGGAATGCCCTTGTCACGCTTCAGGCGCCCGACGTAAAGCAGACAGCAGGCGTCGTCGTCAATGCCAAACCGCAAGCGAACCCGCCTTCTGGCTTCGTCGTCCGGACGAAAGCGTCTTGCATCGACACCGGCCATCGATCCGTTCGCCAGGACCTCAATCTTCGCCGCTGCAACGATTCCTTCCCCGATCAGGTACTGCCGTTGCGAAGCGCTGTCCGCCAGCACACGTGTCGCGCAGGCGACGAGCAGGCGGTCCATGCCTTTCAGGAACCAGCGCCCCGGCCCCTTCCGGGTGGCCCACACCTGCCCGGTAAAGCAATGCACGCGTTTCGGCACGCCTGCAAGCCGGGAAGCCAGCATGGTCAGCAGCCCCGCCTTAGGCGTCAGGCTATAGACCAGATCGAATCGCTGGCTACGAAAGATGCGTATCAGCGCAAACAGGGCCTTCAGGTCCGCCCACAACTTGATCTCGCGCATGATTGCGAGCGGAACCACCCGCACCCGCCCGGACGCAAGCGGACCTGTCTGCGTGCCATCCGCTCCAACGTAAACCGTGATGTCGTATAGCGCCGAGAGCCGCTCAAGATGCGGGCGCAGAAAGGCGTTCAGGGCGAACGGGCTGGTCAGGACGAAACAGAGTCTGCGCATTTCGCTGCTCTTACCTTGAAAGTCGGAGAGTGCTCCCACCGCTCACTTTCCGTCATCCTCTTGCTCCATATCATCATCGCCATTGCACGGCGAGCGGGCAAGGCTATCACTTATCCTGCTGTGCGATCTTCCGGGCTGGCTCTCGCCCTTCGGTCAGCTTCCGGCAATCAAATCGACAAATGAATCCGGGGTACTGACTTCTATTGGATTGCCGCGAATTTTCAAGAACCTCTTTATAGCCCTCGAAATGGACAATGCGGACTCAGGATCAAATGTCTCGACTGGATTCAGAATGTCCCGGACATAATCCAGCTCGCCTGAAATTACTGGAACGTCATTTTCTCGCGCTTCCAGAAGCGGCAAGCCAAAGGATTCGCTCAGCGAAGGAAAAATCATCGCCTGCGACAGCATCAACTGATTCAGGACCTCTTCATGCGAAATCAATCCGAGATTCACGATTCTGAGATTGCTCTCGAGTCTGGCTTTCTCCAGATACGCCAGCAAGGATTCGAATCTCGCATCAATGGTCAGAACCAGCAAAGGAAAAATATTTTGTCTTGCCAGCAGAATCCATGCATCGACAAGCAACTTGTGATTCTTATGCGGCGTTCCAAGCGCAGGATAAAAAAATCTGCTCTCGCTTGGGTTGCGAGCTTGGCTCGGCCCGCTTTTGAGATTCTTCAAATCCACGAAAGGCAATACTGTCACAGACTTGTCGCCCATACCGAACTCGCGACACAAGCACTCTTTGACAAAGCTGGATTGAACATAAACATGGTCAACCGTACCCAGTCTTGATCGAATCCAGGCTGACTCTACAAATCGCTTCGCCTTGGATCTGAATCCGGAAACATACTTACCGAATTTCCTGAAATACAGCACGGTATGAAAATAGACAATAACCCTGGCATCGCAAGGAAGCAGCGGGGGCAGGTTGCCAAAGCACAGCAGGGTTGCGTTCCGATTCTTGCTGGTCAGTCGCCAGATCGCGATCTCCGACGACAAGCGAGAGAACACTGACGGGATTACGCTTTTTATGCTTATCCTGGCATTTCCAAGCAGCCCGGCCAGTGCATTCCGATCAAACCGTTGATCCAGGAAAACTACTACCTGCTGATCATTCTGCAAATTATCCAGCGACTTCAACACGCTCAGCAGCAGGGATTTCCCGCCGCTTTCGTGAATGCTGTTCGCTTGGATAATGATCATCGTTTCAGGAGAATCTTTTCAATCCGGCCCATGCATCTCGAATAGTCGATTCGCGATTGGGGCCAGAGTTGCTATCGCAGCCCGCCCTTTCGCCGCGTCAATCAGGCTTGGCCCTCGAACTTGAATGCGCGCCCGAATGTGCCCCTTGGACTCCATTCGCGTGTTTGGCGAGCGTCTTGACTATATACGCAACGACGACCAGGAAATAGAAAAGATACATGCGTGCCAGCCCCCTGCCTGAAAGACGCATGAAATACTTGCGCGCAACGAGTTCCTCCAGGGTTTCGCGCAGAAACCTTGGAAATTCCCTGTCAAAAGCCGATGACACCTCAAGGCCGCATCGGGCACGTGAAGCCACCAATAAACGCACCCCCTTCTGCGTCAGAAGGTGTGAATGGATGAGATCCTCACAATAGGCCTTGCCGACGAACGGAAAATAGTTTTCCAGTATCAGGTTTTTCTTCCGGTGCATCACACAACCACCAGCAAGCCACTCGACTTCATAGTGCTCCCTGACGCCCTCGTCCGGAACGATTCCTATCGGCGAGCCTGATTTCTCGATGCGCCCCTCCAGATAGCCGTCTGTCCCATTCATCAGCCAATGGTAAATCTTCCTGACGTAACCGGCTTCCTTGCGCAGTTTATACACTGACTCGCCGGTATCGAAATCGACCAGCGCCGGAGCGACTGCCACATCGTGAAACTTTGCCAGGATATCCAGCAAGTACTGAAGGCATTTCTCGTCAACCAGCATGTCATCGTCGAGTTGCACCACGACATCGTGCCTGGCTCGCCGAAACCCCTCGATGCGCTGAGCCACTTGTCCTCGGCAACTGGTCGTCAGCACTCTGACATTCGAAAAGGAGAACCCCGCCACACGCGAAGCTTCACCGGCCGGAATGCAGATCAGTATTTCTGCCGGAACAATCGAGCCGCGATTTAGGGTTTCGATCGTCTTCTCGAGGGTAGGCCCTCCCAAGGTCGCGATAACCACCGAAACGGCTCGCGGATGGAAACCAGTAGCGGCGTCAGTCATGGCTGACATCTGGTTGAGAGAATCTGCCCAGCCGGTCATGATTTCGGTACGAAGTCCCGGTCGCCTGGTTGCCAAGAGACTCTCGGCGGCCGAGAACGGCATTTCGCGTCGAAACGCTCATGGGATGAAAACAAGGCGCTACGAAAGCTCCCTGCGGATGTACTCCAATCTCATCAACAATGCCTTCACCTGTTCGACATCGAGTCTTTCCGTATTGTGCGATGTGTAATCGTCGAGGTCCGAGATCTTTGGTTCGCCATCGTCGCAATATATGTTGTAGTTGAGGTCGCGATTGTCGGCCGGGATTCTGAAGTACGGTCCTTTGTCGTCGGCTCGCGCCATTTCCTCGCGCGAGACGAGAGTTTCATACAATTTCTCGCCATGGCGAGTCCCTATCACGTGAGTCGAGGTATCCCGGTCGAACATCTCCCGCAGAGCCTGGGCCAAGTCAGCCACCGTGCAAGCGGGAGATTTCTGTACGAAGATATCGCCTTGCTCGCCGAACTTGAACGCGTGCAGGACGAGATCCAACGACTCGTCCAGGGACATCAGGAACCGCGTCATCTTCGGGTCGGTAATGGTCAGCGGTTTGTTGGCTTTCAACTGGGATACGAAAAGAGGGATCACCGATCCGCGCGACGCCATGACGTTCCCATAGCGTGTAGCGCAAAAGACGGTTTCGCCGGCATCCTGCGTTCGCGCCTTGGCAATCATGAATTTTTCCATCAGCGCCTTGGACAGGCCGAGAGCATTGATCGGGTAGACCGCCTTGTCCGTGCTGAGTACCACAACACGCTCAACCCCGTTGGCAATTGCAGCATTCATTACATGCTCGGCGCCGATGACGTTTGTTTTGACGGCTTCGTAGGGGTAGAACTCACACGACGGAACCTGCTTCAGGGCGGCTGCATGAAACACATGGTGAACGCCCTTCATTGCCTGATTGATGCTGTCGTAATTGCGGATGTCCCCGATGCAGAATCTCAGCTTGCTGTCGTTGAGGGCAATGCGCATTTCCTCCTGCTTTTTCTCGTCCCGACTGAAAATGCGGATCTCGCGGACGTCTGACGAAAGGAAGCGCTTCAGCACCGTGTTGCCAAAGGATCCGGTACCACCTGTAATCATTAGCACTTTGTTCTTGAACATGTTTCCTGATCCTTTGAATAACGCGGCTTAGGCCCCGGCACCACGCTCCCGGGCCAACGGGCGGGCAGGTTTGATGCTACCAGCTTCAGGCGGATTCGGCCGCTGCGAAACCACGGCTGCGAGCTTGGGCCCGTCGTCGCAGCACGGCGGTGATTGATGCGCAGTCTGCCTTCCATGCTGGCCGGCCCCGATGCCCTGCTTCGAATCGGACCTCACTCGTTTTCAACAGCCGCCAGCAGTTCCAGCCGACGGCCCTGCTGTTCCTGGATATGCAGCGCCTCGAAATATTCGTCCAGACTTCCGAGGGATGTTCCCAGATACCTTCGGGTCTTCGCAGTCGTCAAGGACATGTCATTCGGCCGCGGGGCACGCAACTGGACACCGTCCATTTGGCTGCGCCGGATCAGATCCTCGGGCAGCCCGAATCGTTTGGCCAGCCGACATCCGAACTCGTACTTGGACACCCTTTGGTCGCCCGCGATATTGAAAATACCCGCAGCGCCGCGCGCCGCAAGGTCATGGGCGGTCAAGGCCAGGACGTCAGCAAGGATGGGGGTGAAATGGACATCGTCAAAGAGTGGGATGGTCTTTCCTGCACGCAGGCTGTATATGATCCAGTCGCTGAATGACTGCCGGCCTGCGTGCCCCCAACCGAAGAAGTTGGTGCGCACGACGAGGACCCTGGAGCCGGCTTCCTGGACCAGCGCTTCGCCCAGAAGTTTGCTGCGCGCATACTGGTTGAGCGGGCAGGGTACATCCTCCTCGCTGCCCAGGGCCTGGTCGCCGGCAAACAGATGGTCCGTGGAAATGTGGATCAGGCCGGTCCCGATCCGTGCCGCAACGATTGCGACATTGCGGGCCAATTCGGCATTTACCAGATTCGCCAGTGCCGGGTCGGCCTCGCAGCGGTCGACATTGGTCAATCCGGCTGCATTGACAATCAGGTCCGGCGCCAACTGCTCGATTTGCGACTCCAGGCGCGCCGGATCGTCCAGGTCGAGCCGGCAGGAAGCGACTCCCTTCAAGTCGACGGAATGGAGGTGGGTTCCGAGAACGACATCCCATCCTTCCCGCAAGGCGCACGCCCAGTTGATCGCCAGCAGACCGCTGCCACCGGTGAGCAAGACTCGCCGCTTCGTCATCCCGACGTCATCCCCCGCACGCCGGCGCAAGGACTTTGCCCCACCTTGGCATTTTCTGGTCCAGCCAGAAAAACTCTTCCAGTGCCGGCGCAGTGGCAGGATGCCGGATCGAGTCCAGGGCTGCAGCCAGATCCCGGGCAGTACCCACAAACCTGACACCCTCGACGCCGCGCAGGGGGCTGTGGTTGAAATCCTCCTCATCGAGGAATACGAGCACCGGCAACCCGGCCAGCAGGGCTTCCAGACCGGCCGACGTGGTGTTGCTGGAAAACACCAGATCGCACGTCGGCAGAATCTCGACCAGCGCACTGCTTGTCGTCTCAAACGGTAGGGACGGATAGTCCCGTTGTCGAATTCGGCTCACCGGATGCGGCTTGAAGACAAGGGAAACGTCAGCGCGGGACAGGTGTAAGGCCTCCTCCATGCAGGACAACATCTTCAGGGTTTGCTTCTCGGTGAAATCGCCAAGAATCAGAACTTTCCTCCGTTTCCCGTCGACTGGAAAGGCGCGGCCATGCGGGCTGGAACTTCCAGTCCCTGGCAGTCCAAAGCCGGGTTCAGCCAGATACTGAAAGCGCAAGGCCTCCACCTCGACGAATCGGCCCGGCAAAACATTGGCGGCATCCTCGAACACCCTCCACGCCATAGGACCATTTACGGCCAAATGATCCGGCAACGGCTTCGCACATCCCGCAACCGATTCCAGGGTGCGGGGATCGTCGAAATTGTTCAAGTGCCAGAACACCACGGTGGCGTGAGGCACGCCGATGATCCGGCCGTGTCCATGGCGACGCCAGGCGCGCAGCAGCGCGCATTCCCATCCCTGGTTTTCCCAAAGATAAAGGCCTGTTGGCTGGTGCGGAATGTCCTTCAGCACCGCATCGAACAACTCGACCCACAGGCAGTTGCTGAGGGCTGCCGGACCGCGCAGCGACGTCCACCAGTCGGTCCTCAGCAATGGCCACAGGCTGGCTGCGGAGTCCCTCGGATTGAACATCCCGTGTGCGTTTCGCAAGCGCAGGGAAATCGCGTTGAGGCACAGCCATTTCCACAGGGCCCGCCTCACGACAGCCCACGACAAATAGCTTTCCAGAAGACTGTGGCATCCCTGATTCAACGCATCGCGATTGAACAGATTCAACCACTGCGATCGCGCCTGGATATCGCGGTCATCAGGGCTGCGCAGGAAGTGATGAATCCAGTTCGCATGCCATCCGCCTTGCTGCAGATACGCGGGCATGTTTCCCCACTGGTTCGAATGGAAGCTCCCCGCGGAGCAAGAGGCCACATCCAGATTGAAAAAGTAGGAACAGAGAAAGATCGCCTTGCGATCAGAAAACCAGCGCGGCCGTTCCGGCCGGCGCAGCGGCCACTTCATGACCAGATGCCGCAAACTGATCAGGCCTTGAACCGGATGAGGCAACGCAAGATAGATGCGCCTGAGCGACCATTTGCTTTTTGGCCGGCTTGCGAAATGCCAGACAAAGCCGATCCCCAAGTTTCGGCACATGGCCTCGATTGCCTCCGCGAGATCCCGTTCCACGCCATGGAGGGCCAGCCTCGACGGTCCGCGTTCGACCAGAATCTCTTCCAGCGCCATCAGGCGCAGGCAGTCATACAGTTGCGGCGACTTGAAGGGACTCTTCTCCGCCAGGTGCGTCATCCACCAGAAACTGAAGCCGTCGCCAAGGTCGAGATGCTCGGCGACGCTCTTGCCGTTTATCTGTCGCTCACCCAGATCATGGATGAATTCAAGGTACCTGGATCGCAGGCGCTTGGCATGCGCTTCAAGGTAGCGCGGCACCGATTGCACCCCGCTGCCGTCGGCGTAGCCCTGCCAAAGCAGCACATCACCTGCGTCAGCCGGCGGGTCGCCCTGAAGCGCCCAGACCACGACGGAAACACTCACCAACCGGAGCCTCTGACAGGCTGGCTCAAGCCTACCGGGGCGCCCGCACGCAAGCGGGAATCGCCATCACCTCGCCAACCCGTAGCCAATTGAATCCTTTATGTCCGACGGGAGATCCAACTCCAGCCGAGGCGCGGCAGTATCGTCATCCGCGCGCTTCTGGATGGAAAAGGCGGCAAAGCACAGTTTCTCGAAGGGCGTGACTGCCGTCGCCGAAGGTGAACCCCAGTAGCCGACGGCGCGGATCGATGCGGGGCTGAAGCTTTCCAGGATCCGGATCAAGGCCCTGGCGTTCAGCACGACATAGGCGGCGCGTTCTCCTTCCAGGCGTCCGTCGCAATTGATGTACTGGTATGACTTTTCCATGTCATCGCAGCCATCGCCGATGGCGAGGCGGAAGGTCGCCACCAGACTCCCCCCCGGCGCGACAAAGCCCCAGGCGGCAGCCAGCATGTCTGAAAACCGGACATTCCAATCGACGCAGCTCAGGGAGAACACCACGTCGTAGGATGTTCCGCTCAGAACGCCCCGGCCCAGGTCGAGGATGTCGCCACACAGGATTTCGGCCGCGGGGTTCATCGCCCGCCCCGCCTCGACCGCTAGCGGATTGATCTCCACCCCGGTGTAGTGCTCGACTCCGAATCGATCGCGTAGCGCCAAGCCCAGGCCGCCGCATCCGCAGCCTATGTCGAGAATCCGCTGCCGCGCGTCGGGCCGGAGTCGGCCGATGATCGCACGCTCGGATTCGTAGAACTGCTCCCAGGTGACGCGATTCGACGTGAAATAGCGCGCCAGCTGGTCAGTCTGATAGGCGATATTGCTTTTCATCGAAGAGCATCGACAGGCGATGGATATCGATTCATCGGATTATTTGTATTGCGCCCAATACGTGTCCGCTGCCATGTGGCGCTCGACCAGGTCGATATCCTGCGGGCTATCGACGGAAAAGGATTCGATATAGGGGTAGGGCGCAATATGCTGGCGGAAAGGCATATCCAGTATGCGGTTGCTGTCGCAAGCCTCCAGTTGCTCGAGGCGGGTTTCGGGATGGGCCGAGAACGCCTTGAGGTACTGCCAGCGAAAGGCAAAAATGCCGTAGATCCGCCGCGCCATGTGCGCGGCAGTAAAACTCCCCTTGCAGTACGGTACTGGAGCGCGCGAGGTATACAGCACCTCGCCCGCTTCGTTATGGATGATCTTGACCGTGTCGGGATTGCGCCAGATGGATTCCTCGGTGATGTGCATCGCGAGGACCGTGCAGGGAATCGACGGGTCCGCCCGCAGGGGCGCAACCACGGCTTCCATCATGTCCGGGCGCATCATGGGTTCATCCCCCTGCACGCAGACGACGATATCGTCATCGGCCACTCCCCCGTCCAGGCGCTCGGCCGCCTCCGCCACCCGGTCCAGCGCCCGGGTGTGGTGTGCGCCGGTCATGATGACGGGGAAGCCCTTGTCCTTTGCGAACTGCTCGATCTCGCGATCGCAGGTGGCCAGTACCAACTGGTCCCAACCCTGGTACATCCTTGCCCGCAGCATCACGTGTTCCAGCATCGGTCGGCCGTGAATCGGGTACAGGGGCTTGCCGGGGAAACGTGACGCCGCCATTCGAGCGGGGACAATGCCTATGGTTTTCATCTTCGCCTTTGTAAAAACTGAAGGTGGGTAGAGGGATCGATATCCCGTGAAAGTCGGCGCTGGCGACACGGCGGCATAGTCGCTCGAAGGCAGAAAAGCTTCGACATCACGGCCGCCGCCAGAACCCGCGCAGAAGGTCTCCATACAATTTCTGGTCAATGCACTCCTGCATCGCCGCGAGGATTTCATCCGGCAGGTCCGACCCGCTCTCCTTCAGGATCGTGTCGCAGTCGAGGCCATTTGTCTGCAGGTGTACTTTTTCGAAACCGTTTCTCTCGTGCAGCATAGCGTAGGCACTGGTTGAGTAGAGCACAATGTGTTGCTCCCCCATGAGGATTCGCTTCGGGTCCATTCCCGTCTTGCGGGCGACGTCCACCAGCAGACACTGTCCGTGCGGCACCTCCGATACAAAAAGCCCGCCAGGGACAAGGAGCTCATGGACCCGTCGCAAAAAAGCGCCGGGGTCCACCACATGTTCCACAACACCCCACGCCATGATGATGTCGAAGCTGTGGTTCGTCGCATAGCCGTCCAGGGACCCATGGAATACTTCTTCGTGGCCGCGTCCGCGCAGCCACTCCACTGCAACCGGATTCATCTCGATCACATGGGAAAGCCAGCCCTCGTCCCGGAATACGTCCGGAACCTCGCCGATGCCAGCCCCTATGTCCAGCACGCGGCCCTTCCCGTTCCCTCCCCAGCGGGCGACGGTCTGGGCAAACTTGCGGCGACCGATCAATTGCTTGCGCTGCTCGAACACGGGAAGCATGGAGCGGCCGTACATTTCACTGTAGTACTCGTCGCTGTACAGCTCTTCGATGCATGCGTCCGACAGGCGGGGGCTGACGTATAGGGTCTTGCATTCCGCGCAAGTCCGGTGCCAGAAACCATTCAGCTTGAACGACTGCTCGACAGTGGTCGAGTTGCAGTACGGGCAGGGCACCTCCAGCGTATAGGCCGAATTCAATTCGTTGGTGCCCAGGTAATACTTCCTGAGCATGGCCTCCCAGGCGCTTTTCAGCCCTTCGAAATCCGGCTTTATCCGGTCCGCCCTCAGTATCTGTTCCGTTGCCATATTGTCCTTGCTCGTAGTGTTGTCCGGTCGCCGCCTTGTTTTCGGCCCCGGTGGTCAGGTGGCCGACGGAATGGCGGTACGGTAGATGTCGGCCAGGCGCTCGTCCTCCCGGCCCAGACGAATGCTGTCGCCGGCCGTGGCGACGTCCACCCATCCCCTGGTCTCATCCGCCCGATAGAACGAGTTCAGGAGCTGGATCGTCCGCAGGGTATCTTCATAGCTAACCGGGAATTTCTGCTCCCCCTTGAAGTGCGCCAGGATTTCCTCGTAGATCTTCACGTGACCGTGGCCGTATACGTTCCCCGAAAAATCCTCCGAGTTTGCCGCGCAGGCCGCCGGATCGGGGGTGTAGATCTGCAGCTCGTTCACCGCAATGCCGCCGATCTGCGCCAGCCCCTTCTCGCAAACCAGCGACAGGCTGGCCTCGTAGTCTATGGGGCGGGCGGCGGTAGTTACCTCGAGCGCGCCGATCGCGCCGCTTTCGAACTCGATCGCCGCGGTGGCGGTATCCTCGACCTCGATCTCGGCGCCAAGTGTCCGGTGCGTGCTGCAAACCCGGCTGACCTCGCCACCCAGGCGCCGCAACAGGTCGATATGGTGTATCCCCTGATTGGTCAGGCACCCGCCATCCATGGCAAAGGTGCCGCGCCATGGGGCCAGATCGTAGTAACGCTGGGGACGGCACCAGCGGACGCGAACCGCCACCGAGCGCAGCTTGCCGAGTTCCCCCTGGGCCAACCCCTGCAGCACACGCTTCACCGCAAGATTGTGCCGGTTCTGGAACACGGCGAAAACCTCCACACCGGCGGCTGCCGCCCTGGCATAGGCGTCCGCCACCTGCGAGGGTTTCATGAACGTCGGCTTCTCGACGATGATGTTCTTCCGGTATCTGGCAATGATGTCGAGCGCATGTTCATGGTGCATGCCCGAGGGAGTGACAATGGCGACCGTATTGATTCGGGGATTCTCCAGCAACATGCGGTGATAGTTGTCATAGGCCCTGGCGCCGAACTGGTCGCGATATACATTGGCCTTTTCGATGGCCAGATCGCAGACCGCCACCAGCTCGACGCCTTCGGTTTCCGCGATCGATCGGCAGTGATGACCCGAAACACGACCGCAGCCGATAACCGCCACCCTGACCAAACCATCCTTCATCGCCTGCTCTCCACAACTGCCTGCCTGATCAATCCGGCCACTATTTCCATGACCGGCCTGGGTGCCACCGAGAACCTGCTGTAGCCGGACAGGCTGGGGGTATCGAATGTCGCACGGTAATACACTCTCGACGACAGTGCCGCATGAATTGCCTGCGAGTTCGCGCCGAATGCGACATGCAGGAAGTTGCCCGCCGTCGGCAATACGGCGAAACCGAGCGCCCGCATTTCTTCGACAAAGTAGTGCTTGCCCTCCCGGATTCTGGCGACGGACTTCAGCATGTCCGCGGAGCGGTCCAGCAACCCGGACATGAACTCGATGGCGACCGTGCTGACTTCGTACATCGGCCTCATCTTGTGCAACAGCGCTATCGTTTCAGGATGGGCGACGGCATAGCCGATCCGCAGACCGGCCGCGCCCCACGCCTTGGCAAAGGTTCTCGCGACCACCAGATTCCTGGAACTCGCGACCCATGGCACGGCGGTCCACTCATGGAATGGATGATAGGCCTCGTCCAGCAGCAATACGGTTCCGGAATCTTCGCAAACCGCGAGCACGTCGCGCAGGACTTCCGGCGCCAGCGTGGTGCCGGTCGGGCTGTCCGGATTGGGCAGGCACAGCAACTTCGGCCTGATTTCCCGCACGGCTGCAATGATTGCCGCTGCATCGAGAAACGGTCCAGCCTCGGTTCTCGCATACTCCAGCGCCCGGGCATCCGCGCCGAACATCTGGCTGTAAACGGGGTACATGGCGAAGGTCGGCGCAGTGTGCACCACGGCATCGCCCTCTTCGACGAAGGCCTCGAACACGAGGCGGATGGCCCCATCGCTGCCCGGCGTCAGAAGCAGATGTTCCGGGCCGATGCCAAGCCACCGTGCGAGCTTGCGATAGACTTCGCCCGCTTCCGGATAGGTATTCAGGACCCGGGCTGGCAGCGCGCGCAGAACGCCATGCAATACGGCCTCCAGCTCCTCGTCGAGATTCTCGTTCTTGTCCAGCCACAGACGACCGGGATCCCGCGGCATCGAACCCAGCGCGCTGGGACGCTGCAGGGCGGGGTTCAGCAGGGAACGTCGGGGTCTTGTACTCATGCGCGCCTTCTTGTCGGATTATTCCTGACCGAGCTGTTCCTCGACCGGAATGCTGTTGTCGTCGAGTCCGGCAATCGCCGCGCGCCCCATGGCCAGAATCGCCTCATGGGCACTGCCCCCGATGTGTGGCGTGGCAAGAAAATTCGGGAGCGCCAGGAGTTCTTCATCCAGCGGCGGTTCGACAGCAAACACGTCGAAAGCTGCCGCCGCCAATCGCTTCTCCTGCAGCATGCGCTTCAGCGCAAGCTCGTCGACCAACCCCCCGCGCGCAAGGTTGATCAGCACCGCGGAAGGCTTCATCAGGGAAAGCCGCCGTTCGTCGAGCATGCCGCGTGTGCTCTGATCCAGCGGCACATGCAGGGTCACCAGGTCGGACTGTGCCAGGAGTTCCTCCAGGGCCACCGGCTTGACGGCGTGGGCCTCGTAGAATTCCCGATAGTCGCGAATGTCGTTGGCCAGAACCGGAGTCCCGAAGGGCTTCAGCAACTGGACGAGGTCCTTGCCGACGTTTCCGCAGCCGATGATGCCGACCGTTCTCCCGGAAAGATGTCCGCCGACATGCTGGCGCCAGATTCCGGCAAGAACCTCACGATTGGCCGCCGGAACGTGGCGCAGCATCGCGATGGCGAAGGAAATCACCAGTTCGGACACCGACCGCCGGTTCACTCCACCCGTCCATCCAAGCCGCTTGCCGTGCGCGCGCAATGCCGCCATGTCGATCATGTCCAGCCCGACGCCATATTTGCTGAGCACCTTGAGTTCGGGAAGTTGGCCCAGAACGTAATCGTCGATTACTTCCAGGGCGGTGATTGCTTTGTCATGCCCCTTCAGGAATTCAACCAGGCTGTCTCCCCGCAGTTGCAGGCCGGCATCATTGAAGGTGGCGTTCGGGTACCGCGCCAGCAATTCCGCACGCAGAACCGGGTTGGCGGAAAAGGAACGGGAGCAAACCGCGACCTTGATTTCGAAACTCATGCGCCCAGGCTTTCCAGAAAACTTCCGCATTGGTCATGGAAGGCACCATCCGGCGGGACTTCAACTCGCTGGATGGCGGCGCTCTCGCCCACCGGCAGAATCAGTCCCAGCTTGGTGCTGGTGTTCTTCTTGTCCTTCATCAGGGCGGACAGAAGCGAAGCCAGGGGAATCGGCGTGGCGGAATAGTCGCCGTAGTTCTTGCGCAGAGTGGCATGCATTCGTGCAAAGTGACTGGCCGGCAACAAGCCCCGTGCCGTGGCGACATGATTGGCCATGTCCATGCCCATGGTCACTGCGATTCCGTGCGGCACCGCGTAATCGGTGGCCGACTCGATGGCGTGGCCGAAGCTGTGCCCGTAATTGAAAATATTGCGTATCCCCTGATCGAACTCGTCCTGCTCGATGAAACGCTGCTTTATCAGCAGCGCGGAACGAATGTATTTGCTCAACAAGGCCCGATCGGCAAATAGATGGTCGAAGTCGGCCGCCAAACGGTCAAAGGAAGCAGCGCCGTCAATTGCATGAACCTTGATGATCTCCCCGACTCCGGAGCGCATTTCGCGCGGATCCAGCGTGTCGAGGAATGCCGGATCGACAAATATCTCCTGCGGCGGATTGAAGGTACCGAGGATGTTCTTGGCATCGCCGAGATTGATCGAGCTCTTCGACCCGATGCAGGAATCCGCCTGTGACAACAGGGTCGTGGGAACGAAGCGCCAGGGCAATCCGCGCAACAGCGTGCTGGCGATGAAGCAGGTGATGTCCTGGACGATGCCGCCGCCGATTGCCACCAGCACCTGGTTCCGCCGCACCTGGTTTCTGACCAGTTGCTCGAACACCGGAATGATGCTTTGCAGCGACTTGTTCTCTTCCTTCGCCTCGATCAGGATCAGATTGGGATGGGCAAGTATGCGCTCCAGTTGGCGGGCATAGAGGCGTGCCACGGTGGCATCGACCAGGAAATGCGGCTCCCCCTGCAGCAGGCGGGCCGGATCGCGAAGGAGGTCGCCGGCGAATGACACGGCATACGGCCCTTTGTGGGACTGGATTACCAGGCCTTCAGACACGACTGAAGCCTCCATCCACGGCTATGTTCTGGCCGGTCAGGTAGGTGTTTTCTTCGCTCGAAAGCCAAAGAACCGCCCGGGCAATTTCGTCTATCCGGCCGAGGCGTTGCGCCGGTATCGCAGGAATCAAAGCCTGAATTCCGCTGTCCCCGAGCACCCGCCGCGTCAGGTCGGTATCGATGAAACCGGGGGCCACGCAGTTGGCCAGCACGCCATGGGCCGAGTACTCGGCAGCAAGCGCCACGGTCATTCCATCCAGGGCGAACTTGCTGGCTGAATACGCGGCCCGGTGCGCCTTGCTGATCTTTCCCCAGATGGACGAGACGTTCACTATCCGGCCCCAGCGCTTGCGAGCCATGGCCGGAAGCGCCGACCGGCACAGCAGGAAGGGAGCAAATACATTCACCTGCTGGACAAGCTGGAAATCGTCGGGCGCAATTTCCGCGAATGGTGCAATCCTGTTGATGCCGGCGTTGTTCACCAGCACGTCAGGTTCTGCCTGTCGCACGAATTCGGCGCAGGCGCGAATCTGCGCGAGATCCGAGAAATCGGCCAGCACCCATTCGTCACAGGCATCCTTGCCCTCGGCACCCGGCGCGGTGCGGGTTCCCGTCACCGTCGCCCCCTCGGAGCGGAACATCGCGGCGATTGCGTTTCCAATCCCCCGCGAGGCCCCGGTGACGAAAACCTTCTTGCCGGAAAAACGCATGGTCAGGGCTTTCCGCCGGCTTTCACATACCGCATCAAATAGGCACCGACAAGATGATCAAGAACCATGTGCGCATCCTCGGCAGGTCCGTATTCCTTTGGGCCGGTCGGCACGTGGATTCCCTCGCTCGCCATGGTCCTCATCTTGCCTCCATCAAAAGCGGTGATCGCCACGGTCTTGATCCCGGCCGAGTTTGCATAGTCGAATGCCCGGGTCAGGTTTGGCGAATTGCCGGAGGCCGAAATGCCGACCAGTACATCGCCCGGTCGACCGAGAACCCTGAGTTGACGAACAAATATTTCCTCGTAGCCAAAATCATTTCCCAGTGCCGTAAGGACGGGAACGTTGTCGGTCAGGCTGATGACGCGGAACGGTTTCTCATAGTCATTGGTGCCGAACGCCAGGTCATTGGCGAAGTGACTCGCCGTGGCGGCGCTGCCGCCGTTGCCAACGAAGAAAACGGTGGCCCCGCGCCCGCGCGCATCCAGCAGCGTTTCAATGAAACGCGCGATCTCCTTGACCTCGATGCCCTTCAATACCGATTGCAGGTAATGGATGTAGGCGTCGGCGAATGCGGCCGGATCGGGAGAAAAAAAGCGGTCGATGTTATTCATGGATGTCAGGGTCTTGAATGTTATAGGCCTTGCGCCAGGCAGGATCGGCGTAATAGATCTTGAAAACCAGTTGCATGGTACGCAGCGCATCGTCCGAAGTGCCGCTTTGCACCGGCTTGTCGTTCAGGACAGCGTCGGCGAATGCGCGCATTTCCTCATCCCAGGAGGGATCCCGGTTGTAGCGGGTGATGACTTCCTTCGGATCGCCGCGATCATTGTCGGGATCGGCGCGCACCACGGTCAGTGTCTCGGCTCCGTAGCTTTTGGTCCCGGAAAGAATTCCACCCAGAATCAGGCTGCCCCGGTCCAGGTTGATGTCGAGATGGAAGCGATGCCGCCATTGGGTGGCAGAGGAATTGAGCATGCCGACCACGCCTTCGGCGGTGCGCATCAGGGCGTAAGCATTGTCTTCGACGTCGTAGCCCCAATGGCTATTCGAAATGAAGCTGTGCACCTCGGTGAAATCGCCGCCCAGCAGGCGCATCAGGTCGACCATGTGTATGCCCTGGTCAAGCAGCACGCCACCGCCTGCGATCTCCCGCTTGGTGCGCCAGTCAGGCTGGTTGAAAGTGATGAGCTTGGCCTTGCCATACACACCGCGCATGTTGATGACTCTGCCGAGTTCCCCGGATCGCAGGATGGCAAGGGAGTCCTGTACCGACTCGTGATAGCGGTGATTGAAGCCGTACATGAGCTTCAAACCAGGATGGCGGCGCTCATGCGCGATGACCTGCACGATGTCCTCGACGCTGCGCCCGGGCGGCTTTTCGCAGAATACGTGCAAGCCGGATTCCAGACCGGCGATCGTCACTTCGGCGGCGATGTCGTTCGTCAGGCAGACAATCACCGCATCCAGGCCTTCCGCCAGTAAACGACGGTAGTCCCGGAAATACCGGGTGCCGTCAGGAAGCGTGCCTTCCCCTTCGAAGGCCTGGTCGCAGACTGCAACCACCTGCATGTGCGGATGCCGCTCGATGCAGTCCTTGCGGCGTCTGCCAACCACTCCGAACCCTGCGATTCCAACCTTCACGCTAGACATGATTTTTCAATTTTCTTCCGACGGAGACAGAGGTGTTCCTATCTGACCCATATCTGATTGAAGGTGTATTGGGCCATGCCGGTGTCGAACACATCCGCATGCCGCTTTTCGCGCAGTGAAAGCCCTGCCTGCTGCAAGTACATGCTTGAATCATTGGCCTGGGCCTTGAAACTGTCATTTATCTCGATCAGGATGCCTTTTATGGTCTTCAGCAAAGGCATTCCACCCTTGAGAATCAGGTGCTCGATGCCGTCGACGTCCATCTTTATAAAGTCGGGTCGAGGAATCCTCAGCAGTTCAGCCGCATCAACCATGGAAAGGCCTATGGTCGGGAACTTGAATACCTGGCGCATTAGCTTTCCGTCATGACCGTATTCCTGACCAAAACTCGACAGCGCGCCGCCCCATTCGGTGGTGGTCATATTCAGGGTGCTGACCGCCAATCCATCCGACAGCGGCAACGGTACCAAGGTTACCCGTTCGGTCAAGCCATTCAAGAATACATTGCGCGCCAGCAGTTCAAGGTTGAAGACCGATGGCTCGAAAGCGAAAACCCTGCAATTGCGGTGCTTGGCCGCATAACAGGCGTACAGGCCGACGTTCGCCCCGATGTCCCAAAGCACCGAACCCTCGGGAATTCCGTCAATCCATTCCAGGGTCTCTGGTTCCTTTGTGGAAAAGGTATCGACGCGGTATTGATTCAGCGCATTGGGTACGGCAAAACTCAGGCTCGTACCCTGATGATTTGCCGTCCGGGTTCGATTCATCGCGTCGCCGACAATCCGGGCGTAAACGTAGCGCCCGGGAAGCGTCTTCCCCATGATGGCAACGGACCAGTCGATCAATTGTTTGATGCCTGCCTTGATGAGCTTTTTCAAACTGTCGCGCCTTTTCGAAAAGTTTCTAGCGGAGCTGCCCTGCAGCCGCCTCATCCAGCAACCAGGTAGCGTTCAACGCCAAGCGCACCGGCAGCGACATGACGTCATGCGGCGATCGCATTGCCTCCGCCAGCACCCTTCCCTTCTCTTCGCCCGTCGCCAGAAGAAAGACTGCTTCTGCATTGGCGACAAGCTTGCCGGTAATGCTCAAGCGCGGATGCCCCGAATCCGGACCCTGCACCGGCAGCACGGTCCGCTCCGTCGAACGCAAGGCATCGCTATAGGGAAACAGGGAAGCGACATGGCCGTCGGTTCCCATTCCCAACAACAGGATGTCGATCCGTTCGGGAAGCAATGCCTCGTATCTCCTCGCTGCGGCCTCCCGATCCGGATCGTCTGCCTCCATACGGCACACGCAAGCACCAACAGCACTCTCGTTCGCGAACAATGTCCTCATTACCAAGCCGAAGTTGCTATCCCTGTGCGTCGGGGGCACGCAACGTTCATCCCCGAAAAAGTACCGCATGCCCTGCCTTGGCAGTGCCGAAGACCTGAACCAGTGATTATAAAGGTGCTCTGCGGTTTTCCCCCCGGTGAGCATCAGGGAACAGGCACCCCTTCCGGCAATGACCACGTCAACAGAAGATCCAATCACTGCCGCAGCCATTTCGGCCCACTCCCTGCCGGCTGAACAGACCACAACCTTCGGTTTCGGATCGGTCCCTGATGAGGCAGCCATGCGACTGGCGGCAAGCCGCTGCCCTTCATTTTCCATGATCGCCTGCGGCGGCATGTTGCATCGCGCGTTTCGCCAGGACCTCCCGTATCGCGACGACTGCAATTCTCAGCAGGTCTTCCGGGCAGTTGGCAAAACGGACCAGCGAAGGGGCGTCGCCGAAATTCTGTTCAACGATGGACTTCGTCGGATCGTAGTAGATCGCCGGGACATCCAGTGCATCGGCTATGTATGCCGGTGAGCTGAAGGGGTATACGACAGCCAGGTGGCTGCTGGATATCAATGAATAGATGTTGGTCGAGTGTTCGACAAGCGAAATGGCCCCCGCGGAGTTCAGTTGATCCAGGGAGTCGAAGTACGTCTTGTCGTAAATTGCGTTGTAACCGCGCTTGGTTTTCAGGCGCAACGAAACGGGTATCTGCAGGATCGCTTCCAGGCGCGGCCGCAAGGCGGCGACATCGGCGATGAATGAATTCAAATTATCGACATTGTTGTAGTTGGCGATGTATCCACCCGCATGCAATGCAACGTCGTCGCTGAATGGCGAGATATCGAACACAACGATATCAATGCTGCTTGATGACGGTTGCCTTGATTCCGGCAGGTACCAGACAATCGGTCCCACCACCTCAATCGCTCCGCGGTGTCCCAATGTCCTGAGGTAGTCGCCAAAGGCCTGGGTCCACACCCAATGCGTATCGACTCGAACCCATCGTGCACAGGGAATCTGCGACTCCACCTTGTCAGTCGCATAGGTAACAGGCTTGAAGTTCTGTGCGTACCAGACCAGGTGCAGCTTTGCATTTCGCAATCCCCGGACCCAGAGCGGCTGGCTATTGTAGTTGGAGGTCGTGAAAACGATTGCCTCGATCAGGCCCTTCCGATCAAGACCAAACGAAATCGCGCTATAGGCGAAGTCCTTCCCCAGCAAAGAGAGCGCGGGCAGCCGAGTGGTGGCGACTGCATAGCGGAACAACAGGACCAGGTGCTCAAGTGCCAGCGCCAGCCTTGCAAAAGGCCCCAATCGAGAACAACGTACCAGGCTGATCAGGGGCCGGGCGCAATAGGCAAACCCGGCACGCGTCGACACGGCTTCGCGGATCGAACATTGAATCAACAGCCGCTGCGCCTTGGCCAGCGGTTCAATCGGGCCGCGCCGGCAATAGGCAACGAACCTTTCATCACTCCCGTTGGCGAACAGGCTTTCCATCCCGACTCCGAACACAAGGACGGCAGGCTGTCGAGTTGCCGCCCTGGCCGGGAACAAGATGGCCCCCAGACAAAATCCCCAGTGCAGCAGGAAATCGAGGTGGTTGGCCAGCAGCTGCCTCAAGGAAACGCGTATGGCGCCAGCCCCCAGTTCCATGGATGCACGTCCGCACTGGATGCGCGAACCGGTGGCAGGAAAGCTGTCTGCTGAAGTCCTGCAAAGCGCCATCACCGCTATGGCATAGGGAGTCAGGCTGAGTTCAATGAGGCGTTGCACCAGGCGCTCGACCAGTATCTCGGATGAATAGCCGCAGGCAGCAAACACCCTGGATTGGAGCCAAAGCTTCGCGTTTTCGATTTCGCGTCCGAACGCTATAAAGCTGTGGTTACTGTTGATGGTCATCTTGCATGGCGCGACGCACGCCCACACAGGGAGTTGCGCAACCGCTCAATTTGCAGCGAGCCCGCTTGTCACCAGACGCCCCAACCACCATCAACCGCCAGGTTCTGGCCGGTAACATAGCAAGACAAGTCGCTGGCCAGGTAGGCGACGGCGCCACGAAAATCATCTTCGGTGGCCATTCGCTTGAGGGGAGTTCGCGCTTCATAGCGTTTGACAAAAGCCTCGGGCTGGTTACGAAAAACACCACCGGGCGATATGGCATTCACCCGCACCTCCGGCGCCAAAGTTGTGGCGAGCCAGCGCGTAAGCTGTATCAAGCCGCCTTTCGAAGCGGCATATGCTGCCGGGTTGCCCATGGACGTATCGTCGTAAAGACTGTAGTCGGGGCCATACGATCCATAGATCGATGAAAGGTTGATGATGCTTCCACCATTGCTCTGTTTCAGCAGGTGGAGCAGTCCCTTCGACAGGTCGAAAGCCGCCGTGAGATTGACTTCCAACGCCCTGCGCCATGTCTCCACCGTCTGCTGCTCAAAGGCAGTACCCCAACCCTGCAGGCCAGTGGTTCCGACGAAGGCTGCGTTATTGATCAGGACATCTAGACCCGCGCCTTGCCGAACAACGCTGTCGATCAATCGGGCGCGGTCCTCCTGCAATTCCAGATCGCAATCGAACATACGAACCCGCACGCCCCAGGTCCCTTCGATCTCTTCAGCCAATGCCCCATAGCTTGCGCCGGAAAGATCAACCAGCAGCAAATCGGCACCCAATTCCGCGAGCGTGTGGGCAATAACTCTTCCGATTCCCCCGGCGGCACCTGTGATCAGGACTTGCCTGCCCCGCAGACTCATCAGTTTTGCTATGGTCAGCATGTGCGACTCCTTAACGTGACGCTATCAGGCACTCTGCAATCCTGAAATCGAGCAGGGTGTCGATATCCAGCGCGCGCTCGATCGGAACATGCACATGGCGAACCAAGCCCTCGAATATTCCATTTTTGGTCATCACAAACTCCGGCCGGACCACATAAGCCACGGTTGTGACATCGAAAACCACCGGAGCGTCCTGGCGACGGAATACCGATCCGACGGGAGGGATAACCAGACCGACGCATCCATCACTCTGCATCTTCACCATGTTGAAGTAGGGACTTCGATGGGCATCGGTAACCGTAATAACCGCGTCCACGCCGCCCTTCTCGTACTCATCCAGGCAGCGCTCCAGATCTTCCACGGCCCTCAACGGCGCAGTGGCGGGGACAGATACCAAGGCTTCTGGATAGCCTCCCGTTGCCTCCTTGAGGAAGTCCAGTGCGTGGCGCCAAACCAGCCACTCGGGCGTATTGTCCTGCGCCAGTTCGGCCGGTCGCATGAACGGCACTTCCGCACCGTGCGTGCGTGCGACATCTGCGATCTCTTCTGAATCCGTCGAGACAATCACACGGTCAATACGAGCGACGGCCGATGCCGTTTCAATTGCCCAGGCAATCAGCGGCTTTCCCGCCAAACAACGAATATTCTTCCCCGGCAACCCCTTTGATCCACCGCGGGCGAAAATGAATGCGGCCGCTTTCACGCATGGATCCTTCCGTTTGGCATTTCCTTTGCGACTTCCATCTGCGCTCCAGATACTGATGCTTGTCGGGCTGCTTCAATGATTTGCAAAACCCGCAGTCCGTCCTCGCCCGCAACCAATGGTGCCGCCCGTCCGTTGATGCATTCGAAGAAATTTTGCCATTCGTCGAGGTAGCTATCGTCGCGCTTGTGCTGGTGACAGAAAATCTCACTCCACTGGCTTGCCCCTGGGTCAAACCGTTCGACCAAACCGGTCAATCCATTCCAGCGCAGGCTACCTTCCTCACCTATTGCGGTACAAATTCGCGTGGTGTCGTGGCGGATAAAGTCCATGCTCAGGGTTCCGATAAGTCGTCGGCCGTCGGTCCCGGGTGCAAAACCAAGGATCAGGTGAGCCGTGTCCTCGACGTCGATCTCAAGGGTGCTTTGCTTGCTCAGCGTCGCCTTTACCCAATCGACCTCACCGAAAATCCAGCGCAAATAGTCAAGTTCGTGGCTGAGTTCAAGCAATGCACCACCGCCGAGTTCACTGCGCGCCGATACTCCCTGTCGATAATCCGTATCGGGACGCCAGGATGGCAGGTATTGTCCGATCTCACAACGGACCGACAGCACCCTGCCGATAGCTTTCTGGCCAAGCAAATCGCGAAACCGCTGTAGCGAAGGAAAAAATCGCAGGTTGTAGCCGATCATCAGGACGGTTCCCCGTTCACGACAGGTGTCGAGCAACCGGGATACGCCATTAAGCGTCGCTGAAAGCGGTTTCTCTACCAGAAGATGCGTGCCTGCCCTGGCCAGAGGCAGAGCCACGTCCACATGAAATGTGGCGGGATTTGCAATGACTGCAATCTGCGGCGCAAAACCGATTGCGTCGTCCAGGCGCGAAAAGCCGCCATTTGCGAATTCGGGAACCGCTTCGTTGTCCCGATGACGCAGGACACGGATGTCCGCATCAGGCAACAAGGCCCTGGCCAGGCGCAGATGCCGTTTGCCGATGCTTCCCTGCCCGACAATGAGGGCGCGGCAAATGGACTCTTTGCCTTTCATGGCGGCGACATTCCTATGTTCCCGGGTCCGTTTTAATATCGCCAGGCGTTTCGGCGATGGCGCGCGTCAAGTCTTCCGGCCTTCCCACGTCCAGCCACGGTTCGTGCATCGGGTACGCTACTGTGCGCATCGCTCTTGCCTGCAGGCGCTCAAACAAGGTGGGCATGTCGCAACGTGCGTCTTCTTCCAGCACGGCGAGGGCCTTGGGATCGAGCGCGTAAACCCCCGCGTTGATATGGCTGCGGGCTACGGGCTTTTCCTCGAAGCCGACGATATCGACCCCCTCGGTCTGCACCACGCCGAAGGGGTGCTGCCACTCGTGAACACGTACCGCCATGGTTGCGGCGGCCTGGTGACGAATATGGAAGTCCAGCAGTTCGCCATAGCGGATGTCGGTGATCACGTCGCCGTTGGTCACCACAAAGGGAACTTCGGGTCGGGGGCTGAGCAGACCCAACGCGCCGGCGGTACCCAGGGGCGATCGTTCGCGCAGGTAGTCGATCTGCACCTGCAGGCGTTCGCCCTTGCCGAAGTAGTCCTCGATCATGTGCCCCAGATAGTGGATCGCCAGGACGAAGTGGCTGAAGCCCTCCAGCTTGGCACGCTCGATGATGTGTTCCAGCATAGGCTTGCCAGCGACGGGAAGCAGCGGCTTGGGGCAGTCTTCCGTATGCGGGCGCAGCCGCGTGCCCAAGCCGCCGGCCATGATCACCATGAGATTGGCTCGCAGCGGAGGTGTGGTGATCCGGTCCCAGAGATGCAAGCCGACGACGTGGCGGCATTCGTCGACAACCGGAATCTGCTGGATCTTGTTGGCCACCATGATCTGCATTACCGTCTCTCTTCCCATCTGGGGCGGCACTACCAGCGCATTGCGATGGATGATGCTGGCAATCGGACTGTTGATGTCCAGCCCCCTGAGCAATCCGCGCCGGATATCCCCGTCCGAAATCGTGCCCTCCAGTTCGCCGGCATCATTGGCCACAAGGACGATCTTGATCGCAACCTGGTCCAGATTGCGTATCGCCTGCTGAATGGTGGCACTCGAAGGGAGGATGGCTTTGCGCCAGAGTTCTTCGTCTGAATTCACGTGTCGTGCCTCAACTCAAGGTGCAGGTAGATCGAAAAAGGCCTTCTTGGTCACGCCCTCAAGCGCTACCCGGCGCAAGGTGTCGACCACCTTTTCGCTTGCGCCGCCCTCGCCGTAGGGATTGCGCACTTCACGCAGGCTGGCCTGAAAATCGGCGGCGTACAGTCTTTGCAGGGCAGCGCTGATGTTCGACCTGACCGGTTCGCAGTTGATGATGCTCGCGGCCTGAAGCCGGCCGCGCTGACGATCTCCGATATTGATGGTTCCCTTCCGGAAACTCGGTACTTCCGTCAGGCCGCTGGAGGAATTGCCGACCACGCCATCGACCTGGGCAATGCAGGACAGGTAGCGCAGCTGCCCGAGGGACGTGAAGACGTGCGCATTGGCGTGCTGCGCAACGAACTGTTGCAGCATCCCGATCAGGATCCGTCCATCCGTGTCGGCGTTCGGCATGGTGAAAATGAGCTGCGTGTCCTGCAACTCCGCCAAGACAGACAGCAATTCGGTCATCTGGACTGCAGCGGTTGCAGTTTCCAGCGTGACCGGATGAAATGTGACGAGCAGGTTTTTTGTTCCGAACTTGAGGCCGAGCGATGCCTCCAGTTCCGCACGGTCCAGAAGCTTCAAGCGCTTGATGTTGTCGACACCCATGCCCCCCACCAGGAATACGCGCTCGGGTTGCTCGCCGAGCTGTATCACTCGACGACGATATTCTTCCGCAGCAACGAAATGCAGGTGGGACATCTTGGTGATCGAATGGCGAATTGCTTCATCTATCACACCTTCGGTCGTCTCCCCTCCGTGCAAATGAGCCACGGGAACACGAGCGACCATGGCGGCAACCACGGCAGAAAATGTTTCGAACCTGTCGCCCAGCACCAGCAACAAGTCCGGTTGCAGCTGCTGCAGCGCATCTCCAAAACCGATCAGTCCCACTCCAATCGACTTGCTCAGGCCGGTCGGCGTATCCGAGCTGAGGAGCATTTCTATCTTGCGATCGATCTTGAATCCGTCGTGCTCGATCTCGCGATAAGTGAGACCGAATTCCGGCGACAGATGCATTCCGGTCACTATCAGCTGCAGTTCAAGATCCCGGCTCGCCCGAATACCTTCCAATACCCATCGCAGTTGCCCGTACTCCGCGCGGGTTCCCGTAACGACGCAAATCTTGCGGGTCATAATTCGATCATCTCGTCTGGAAGGAAGTCGCGCGGCGCCTTGCGGCCCATCACCTCGTCCCAGCGCATGGGGGACAGGCCGGAACCCGGACGCTTGGCGGTCAGGTTCGCTGCGCTGAAGGCTTCTCCGACGCGTATGGCGTGCGCCGCCACGAGCGACCTGCGGGCGATATCCTTGTTCCTCGATTCGCTGGAGCTGGGACGCTTGATGCCGTCCCCCATGGCCAGCTCGATATTGCGGATGGCCGACACCATGGCCTTGAGCTCGTCAGGTTCCAGGCTCGCCTTGTGGTCGGGCCCGGGAAGCTGGCGGTCCAGCGTGAAATGCTTTTCTATCATGGTAGCGCCGAGTGCCACCGCGGCGAGGGACACCTCGATGCCCGCGGTGTGGTCGGAATAGCCCACCCGCACGCCGAAGGCATCCCTGATGGTTTGCATGGCGCGAAGGTTGACATCCGTCATCGGCGTCGGATATTCGGTGTTGCAATGGAGCACGGTGATTCGCTCGCGATTTGTCCCCGACTGCTCCAGCACTTCCAGTGCCGCTTCGATTTCGCCCAGCGTTGACATTCCGGTCGAAAGAATGGTCGGTCGGCGATAGGCGCCGACCTGTCGCAGATACGGTAGGTTGGTGATCTCGCCTGACGGAATCTTGTGATAGGGCTGCCCGAGTTTTTCGAGGAACTCCAGGCTGACGGGATCGAAGGCCGTGGAGAAGAAAATGACGCCGCGTTCCTCGCAATAGGCCTTGAGCTCCCGGTGGGTTTCCAGCGGGAAAAGTATTTTCCGGATCATTTCGAGCTGGGACTCGTCGGCCCGGGATGTCTCTTTCTGATAGTCCGCCTTTTGCGCGTAGCGGGTAACGACCAGCTCGGGTATTGCCGTCTGAAACTTGACGGCGTCGGCTCCGGCCGCTGCAGCCGCGTCGATCAGACCGCGCGCAAGACCTAGATCGGCGTTGTGATTGACGCCGGCTTCCGCGATGATGAAAGTCCTGTTCATCGTCAAACCTCCTGCCGCACTCGCCGGGGCAGTCCGCGACTGCCTGCGTGCACACATTCCCGAAGCATCATGTCCAACCCCTGCCTTATGTCCGATTGCGGCTGCCAGCCAAGGCGATGTTTCGCGCGCCCGATATCCAGGCCGAAGCGGGTGACCGGCTCGTGCTGGACCGCCTGAATTTCATCTACGACTATGTTCCCCTGACCTGCAACAGAAACACAAGCTTCCGCGAGTTCCCTTACCGAGAGCGGGCTACCGGAAGCGATGTTGAACGTCTCCCAGGCTTCTGCGCGCAGTATGGCAAGTATCGCAAGCGCCACATCTGCGGCATGGACGAAATCGATCCTGTCATTCACGGGCGGGATCAGTTCGATGGCAGCTCCTGCGCTCGCCGTGGCAAGGAATCGACTGACCATCTTCGTCTCGGGAAGACCGAAGCCATAGAGGGAGGACGGTCTGACGATGGCCAGCTTGAGTCCCTGCCGGCATAGGCGCTTGAGCGCATCCTCGGCGAGCAGTTTCGAAAGGCCGTAAAACCCGCCCAGCCCGCTCCAACCCGTTGCCGCATCTTCCTGCAACTCGCCTGAAGCGATGTCTTCATAGACAGTCGCACTCGAAATGTGCACCACCGGCACGCCGCGACTGATCGCCCACTGGGCCAGGTTGACGCACGCCCGGACATTCGTGTCGAACATCAGGCCCTGATCGACAGGCCCCGCTGTTTGAACCATCGCGCCTGCATGTACCACCGCCTGCACACCGGGAAACATGGTATCGAACTGTTCCGTCGCCAGCCAGTTCGCCAGGTCCCAGGTGCCAGCTTCGCCGTCCGCTGCGGTCCCGCGACCAACCGCGATGACCTGAGCCCCTTCGTGCTCCAGTGCCGCACGTATGTGACGGCCGAGCATTCCCGTCGCACCGGTCAGGCCGATCCGGTTCAGAACCATGGATTCACGCAGCCCTTGTGAATGCCGGGCTGCAGCTCATCCGCCCGGACATCATCGACAAATACCTCTTCGTGGTATCGCAGCGCGATTCCGGAGCGAATCACCGGGTCGGTGATGTCCTCTCGATAGAAATAGTTCCGCAACGTCATCTCCGGTTCATTGAACCCGAAATGGGCGCGCACTGCCGTGGTGCCGGAAAAGCGCGCGTTGATTTCGAACGGGACCGGGCCGGCCTCCGTCAGCATCAGCTGAACATTCAGGGACCCGATGAAGTCCATGGCGCCGCCAATCGCCAGCATCAATTCATCCAGTTCGCCGAAGCGGGCGACTTCGACATGCCACGAGGTTCCGCCGCGAACCGTGCGGCGCGCCGCAAAGGGTCCGAGAATCCGTCCATCCAGCGTCTTGAATACGCTGCAGGTGTATTCGCTGTGCAGTTCCGCTGTCGGCAGGTCGATCACTCGCTGCAGCATCGGCAGGGGAGTCGAGGAGTAGCACTCCTCCAGCATCGCACGATCCCGTACGACGTGGACATGCCGCGACGAAGTGCCACGGCGCGTCTTGAGCATCACGGGATAGCCCCATTCATTTGCCACCCTGGCCGCAGCGGCCATGTCGCCCGGCAAAAACGCCTCCGCATAGGGGAGTCCGTTGGCGCGGAGAAACTCCGCTGTCAGCCACTTGTCATCAGCGATCCGGACCGTGTCGACCGGAGCGGCGATCACGAGCGTGCCGGTCTGGCGTTCGATCAGAGCCTTGTGCTCGGCGAAGAACAGCAAATCGAATTCCGATCCGACCATGACCACGTCGATCTTTTCCCGGACCAGAATTTCCGTGATGATTTCCAGCGACCCGGCGGCTTCTACGCGCGGCATGAGAATCGCCTCATCCCCGCGATAGAGCGCGGCGTTCAGCGGTGCGATGTCGGCGCTGACGATGGTCACCGGCAAGCGGGACCAACGAAGGGCCTTGTGTATGCCCTGCCCGACACCGCTGCCTGCACCCGTCACCAGGACACGACATTGTCTATGCATTTTTCGCCTGCCGTTCGAGGAGTCGCGTGATTGCGCCGACTTCCGCCAGGGAGTGGGCATTTGAACCAAAGGTGATGAAGGCATCGAATTCACGGCACCATTCGATCATCCGGTAGGGATTCGGGTGGTAATAGGAATTGACCTCGACCGCCACTCCATACTCTGCCGCGCGTGCAATCAGCGGACGGATCCTGTCGTCCGGCGGAACCCGCTTGAAGCGCCGGTAGCTCATGCCGAACATGTGCCCGAGAATGTCGACTTGCGGATTTGCCAATACCGCCCAGCTCAGGTCGAACTCGAGGTCGATCGCGGCATCCGGATCGGTTTGCTCGAACTGCAGGGTGCGCCCGTCGGAGCCGATGAAGCGATGCACGCTTGCCATCACGAAGTCGCACAGCTCGCTGATCGCCGGAATGGTGTCGATGTCCCCATCGCGCGATTCGACCTTTACCTCCGTACCCACATAAGCCTTGCAAGGCGTTTGGGGCAGTGCCCTGACTTGCGCGGCAAACGACGGGAACCAGTCGACGCTCGTCTTCCGGCTGTGTTCGCTGTAAAGCACCGTCGCCAGGCCGCAGGCAACTGCGGCCTGATAGACGGCGTCCACGCTCGCCTCGCCATCCGTCCACGACGTATGCAGGTGCGAATCTATCCTCGGCAGATCGGCCAGGTCGAGTTCTCTTGCCTTAAGGATCAGGCCATCGCGATCCATGGCTCTTGATCTCCCGTTCATGGTGAGCAGCCGCCCAGCGGCAGCAGGCGCGAAGGATCGAATCCACCTTTCTCGATCGCGAATTGCCTGATCTGGTCGTAAAACGACATGGCGGATATCACCAGCAGCGAGTTCTGCGCATAAGACGCGTCGGTCGACACCCGAATCGGAGTTGTACATGCCGGCAGATAAAGTCCTTCCTTTGATACATCGCCGTCATACAGGCGAATCCCGGAATGACTGCCCAGACCGGTCAGCGCAAGGAAGCTGTTCAGCCCCTGGGTGGCGCCGTGAAATGCCACAAGCTCACCGCGCTGCAGGCAGCGCCGGATCTTGTCGGCCGTGTTCGTCAAGAGATTCCGATACATGGCGGCACTTTGCAGAAGCAGCTCCGACTCGCCGCCGGCCTGGCTGGTGACAAGGTTTCCCGAACCGGCTTCGAGGACCAGGGTGAAGAGGTCATTCCCGCTGTGAAGGGAAACAACATCAAAGCCGGCCAGAGATGCGGTGCAGCCGGAAGACGTTGCGGTGAAGTAGCTTAGATGCTCATGCAGCAGCGCATTCAGATCCCCGCGACGCAACTGGGCTTCGCAGTCGGGATAGATCAGGACGACCTTGCCGCCCTCCGCCAGTTGTCCCCGTATGTTGCGCAGGAAATCAAGCGGATCCGGAACATGTTCCAGGACGCTGAAGCCGAGGACAAGGTCGAAACGACGGCCGGCCAGTTGCGGGTTGGGGAAGTAGTCGCGAACGACTTCCACCCCTTCCGCGGAGTCCCGCGCGGACGGATCGACAAGCACATAGGATTTCGGCTGGTACAACGCCCTTAGCCGGCTTGCCACCCAGGTACTTCCGCCGCCGATTTCCAGGATGTTTTCAGGGCGCATGCCGCCGATGGCGTTCTTCACGGCTGTCACGCTGCGCTCACCGAGGGCGTTGGCCCAGGCGCTTGCGCCCGGCGGCGGCGTTATGAAATTGTATTCGTCCAGACCATAGGCACTCACGACTTCCGCGATGATCGGCTCCGAGCTAAC
Organism: Rhodocyclaceae bacterium; assembly: GCA_006218025.1. GTDB lineage: Bacteria > Pseudomonadota > Gammaproteobacteria > Burkholderiales > Rhodocyclaceae > Sulfuritalea. The sequence continues at coordinate 35,325 of VBWA01000002.1, forward strand.
CTGCCGGATAAGGCCATCGTTCCCCACGGTCAAGGCAAACGGATAGCTTCGCCTGACACCGGGCGCCTTCTGCGCGCCTTCCCAGAACGGCATCGCATCGAAAGTGATAGTCGGAACGCCATCGTTCACTGAAAGGTCTAGTACGGCCGTCACGGCGGATTTGCTTTTCTGTTCGACAAGAATGCGCTGCTCGGCAGGTTTATCAGCCGTCTTGCCAGAGATTCGGCGCCCTCTAGGCTCATGGACGGACACTGGCGGAACGGCGCCAGACAGCTCATCAGAGCCCATGCGGGCCGTGTCATCAGGCCTGCATCGTTGGTAGCTGCGAGGATGTCGTCACGCTGCTCGGCGATGGATTCCTCAAGGAGCAGCGCCTGCAGCCAATAGTTGCTATGGCAATCCGACGGCTCTTTCAACATCTTGACGCCTGGGACTGCCGCGAACGCATTTCGATAGCGTTCGAACAGCGTACGCTTGCTGTTGAGAAACCCGTCAATTTGCTCAAGCTGGGCGCACCCCAAGGCCGCATTGATGTTTGGCATGCGATAGTTGTAGCCGACCTCGTCATGCACGAACTCCCAGCGATGGGGCACCTTGGCCGTGGTGGTCAGGTGCCTGGCCATGCGTGCAAGCTCGGGGTCGTTCGTAAGAATGGCGCCACCGCCACCGGTGGTAATCGTCTTGTTGCCGTTGAAACTCAGAGTACCGAACAGCCCAAATGTACCGGTGTGCCTGCCGCGATAGTAGCTGCCCAGGGACTCTGCAGCATCCTCCACCATGGTGATATTGAAGTCCTTCGCCACCGCCAGCAGCCCATCAAGATCCACAGGATGGCCGAAGGCATGCATGGGAACCATGGCTCGAATGATCCTCCCGGTGGCGCGGTTGACGCATAGACCGGCTCGCTGTTCAGTCTGACTGACCAGATGTGCACGCAGCTTGGCCGCATCCATTCCGAGGGTGGACTCTTCGCTGTCGACCAGATGGGGCGTGGCGCCGCAATAACTGACTGCATTGGCCGTGGCAACGAAGGTCAGGGCCGGAATCAGGACCTCATCGTCGATTCGCACGCCAGCCATCTTCAGGGCAATGTGCAGGGCAGCCGTTCCATTGACCACGGCAACAACATGTTTGGCGCCGGTATAACTTGCCAGTTCCGACTCGAAGCGATCAACGAACTTGCCTACCGATGAAACGAAGCTCGAATCCAGGCATTCCTTGACGTACAACCACTCGTTTCCGCCGAAACTGGGCTCGTGCAAGGCCGCGGATCCCGCGCCGACGACCGCGCGCAGGGCGCTGACGACCTCCTCAGCAAGAGACGTTGGCTGTGGCACCGGGCTCATACGTTGTAGACGTCCGCCTTGTACCCCATCAGCTTGCCGGAATGCGCAAACCATTCCGCTGTTTCGGCAAGGCCGCGTTTGAATCCTTCGCGGCCGCCATAGGCAGGCTGCCAGCCAAAAAGCCGACTGGCTTTGGCGTTGTCCGCCCAGAGTCGTTCAACCTCGGAGTTTTCGGGCCGCAAGCGGGCTTCGTCGGTGACGATCTCGATCTCTGCGTTCATGGCTTCCGCGATCAGCCGGGCGGTATCGCCTATCGAGATTTCAAAGTTGCTGCCGAAATTGACTACTTCGCCCAGGCCCAGGTCGGAATTCAATGCGGCGACGAATCCGTCTACCGTGTCGCCCACGAAATTGAAATCCCGGGTCGGCGTTACGGCACCTAGTCGAATCTGGCGCCTGCCGCTGGCGATCTGCGTGATGATGGTCGGGATCACCGCACGGGCTGACTGGCGAGGGCCATAGGTGTTGAATGGGCGCGCGATCACCACCGGCAGGCCGAAGGACGAGTAGAAGGAATAGGCCAACTGGTCGGCGGCGATCTTGGTCGCCGAATAGGGCGACTGGCCCTGCAAGGGGTGATCCTCCGTGATCGGTACATAGCGCGCCGTACCATAAACTTCGCTGGTCGAAGTATGGATCACCCTGCCGACACCAAGTTCGCGCGCTGCCTGCAATACATTCAGCGTGCCCTTGATATTCGTATCGACATAGGTATCGGGCGAGTGATAGGAGTAGGGAATCGCAATCAAGGCCGCCAGATGCAGCACCGCGTCCACTCCCCGGACCGCCTCCTTCACTCCGTGCGGATCCCGGATGTCGCCGGCAAAGACTTCGAACCGGCCCTTGACGTCCGGCGCGCAGTGATCGAGCCAACCCCAGGAATTGAAGGAGTTGTAAAGCACGAAGGCGCGAACTTCGTGACCCTGGCGAACCAGTGCTTCGGTGAGGTGCGAGCCGATGAAACCGTCGGCGCCGGTAACAAGGACCTTCGTCATGTCAATGCCGCCATTTCTCAAGAGCCATTCGAATCCCCCGGGCCGTAGCCGGCCATCCGGTCATAGATGGCACAGTGCTGGAGCTGTTCGTCAGCCGAGCAGAACAGGCTGTCATCTCCGTCCAGAAACGCCTTGGTCTGCATGTACAAGCCCGGCTTGAATTCCTTGTCCAGGCGATCATCGAGTTCGACGCTTTCCGCCTTTACGGAACCCAGCAGAATTACCTGCAACTGTTCCATGGGCCTGAAAACGAATCGCCGTTTGCGCGTCAGCACCTCCACGCCCCAGCGGCCCGGCGCTTCCCAGTCTGCCTGATAGCTGAACAGCACGCCCTTTTCGGTAATTCCCGAGCCGCAGAATCTTGCAGCGGACGGATGCCAGCTCAGCGATCCTCCGTACCACGCACTCCAGCCGGCCGGAAATCCGCACAAATGGAAAGCAAGGTCGACGACATGTGTGGAGTTGGCGAGAAACCATACCTCCTTTACTCCCGGTCCCTTGGTCAATGGCGCGATCACATGGGACCACTCGGTAAACTCGAACGAACAGCTTGTCGCACCACCGTCTTCGACAATCATCCTCCTGGCCGTGGCCGCAGAGGCGTAGAAGCGGCGGTTATAAGCAATCAGAACCTCGGCACCGTGTCTGGTTGCAACCTGCGCCAGTTCGCTGACCTGCGCCGTGTTCAATCCGCCCGGCTTTTCGACCAGGATGCGTCGGGTACCTGCCTCAATCAGTTCGATGGCGGTGTCCGCCAACTGCTCGACGCCGACAGCGACTATTGCCCGTTCCGGAGCGTCGAGCGCCCGCAGGGCAGCGGACAGGCCGCCTTGCCTTGCGGGACGTCCGGTAGCCGATTCGAACTTCTCGGCGGAAGCGGTGGATCTTCCGATAACGGAATATTCAAGGTCGAGGGCATTCAATACCTTCACATAGTCCTGCGCCATCACACCGGCGCCAATTAACCAAAGACTCATTTCGTCTGCTTCGTCAGTTTACGTAATCGGGACGGCAATCGCCTTGAAATCGACTGCTTGTCGCCAGTGCTGCAACATGCCGCCGATGAAGACGCGGTGAAGGGCAAGCGATTCTTCCAGTGTCGGCAAATGGCAAGTACCCTTCTCCAGCAGGGATTCGACCAGGGGAGCCGTCATTTCGCTCTGGTACTCCATCCGCCCAGGGATCGCCAGCCCGTCGGAGCGGCTGGCCAGGCCATCGGCCTCTTTGATCAGCCATGTTAGTCGACTATCAGTCACCTCCAGCCGGGTAGGCTCGGTACCCTTTCCTGCATCAAGTACCGCGCACGATCCTCCCGAAAACCGCGCTTCCAGCACTCCTGCTATTTCCCAGACGCCGCGGCGTTTGCTCTCGTACCAGGGTGGTATCAGGCGATCTGTGATCAAGCTCTGCAAAGTTTCCCCTGTCCACCAGGCGAGAAGATCAAGAACATGAACGGCATTGCACGCCAGTCCCCACGCCCCACCTTCCATGCGCAACGTCATCGGACGCGCCAGGCCAAGCTGGGCCTTGATGGCTTGATGCCAGGGCATCATTCTGCGAGGGGTATTGACCCAGGCGTTGGCGCCGCTCCCAACTCCGGCGACAATTTCATCGAGGCCCGACAGGCTTTGCGCCAGGACTTTTTCCAGCACCCAGAAGCGCACGGCAGCATGCCTGGCAATCTTGCCAAGCAGCGCGGGACGAACGTCGGCGGTAGTAGCCACGATGACAATGTCGAATTCCCGGGGCAATGTTTCAACCGCCTCATGGAATAGGACTTCATGGTCGGATTCTGCGCCATGGACTTCGCTCCAACGCTGGCGTGCCCGCTCAAGAGCCTCCGCAACGACGTCGTGGACATGGATCCGCAACGGCATGCGGCATTTCGCCAAGCCCTGAAGATAACGGGATCCAAGCTGGCCTGCGCCGGAAACACAGACAGTCGCAACGGCAGACCTCATGGTTTCAATGCTCGCTCGAAATGCATTTGATATGCCGCTACGTTTGCGGCCGAGGAGCCGGCTTCGCCTTGGCGTGAAATGTCGACACGATGGACTCGATCTTTGCGACTTCCTCGAAATCCACCCGGACTCCTGTCGCCGCCAATTCCCTGGCTGCCTCCAAAATCGGCCTTGGGGCGTGGCGAAGCGACTTCATGAAGGGGTAAAGCGCTTTTCTTGCAAGGGCTTTCAACGAGCCTGGCAAATGTTCGGTGGCTTTGGCCTTGAACTGCTGAACCGCTCCGGTCCTGCGCCGGGACGACAGTGCTTGTCCATACGCGTGATAGGCGTCGAGCGCGGTTTTCACACCTGCTTCGATTTCTGCCGGTACCGCCGTGCCTTCCGCCAGAGTGACGCCCATTATGGCCAGGAACTCGGCATGCTCGGCATTCTTGGCCGGATCCGACCACCAGTTGGCGAAGGTATTCGCCGGCGCAAGGGATATGTCCGTTCCCCGGGTTGGCGACACTTCGCTGGACCTCAGCCACGTTAGCTCGGGAAGCACCCGGGACTTCCCCTGGTAACAGATGGCCAGCTCGATTTGAAGTTCGCCAATGGCGTAAACAGGGAATTCCTTTCTTGTATAGGTCGAGACGGCCCTGCGCCAAACCGGGGTGCGCACCACGGAATAGACCGTCGAACAGGTATACGGGTGCATATGTGCAACCATGCGCTCGATTGGATCGCTCTGGAGAACGGTGTAGCTTTCCATTGCCAGATAGTCTGCATTGCCCCATACCCCCTCGACCGTATGGTTGAAGCGGAGGCATCGTCCCATGCACGACACCAACTCCGGCTGCGAATCCAATTCAGCAATGCACGCCTCCAAACCGCTCGGAACGAAAAACTCGTCGTCGCCTGCCAGAGCCACGTATTCGGTATCCAGGTATCCGAAAGAGGCTTCCAGCCTTTGAATAAATGAAGCTGGCAAATGATGATAGTGAATGTTTCCTGCAAACCCATCCAGATCACTTGGCGATATCGGCGTTGGACTGCCATCGATGATGTGGACCGCAACACCTTGCCCGGACCAATACCTCATGCTCCGCAGCGCAAAGGAAGGTCGGTCATAGCTTGGAATGACCAGGCTCAGTTTCGACAGAAGCGGACGCTTCATCGAACTCGCTTCAAATAGCCGTCCGGCGCAACGCTTATCAGCAGCTTGTGATCGATCCGCTTGTCAATCTCGAACTCCGTATGGGACTTCAGGTACTCCCATACGGCGGTCTTCGGATTATTGCCCGGGCCCCAGGGGCGGTCGACAATCAAGTCGGCCGGGATGTCTTCAACGACGGTATCGAAGACCACGCAGTAGCTGCCTCGGGTAGTCAGCGGCGCATAGGCCTCCAGTTCCGCCAATACATGATCGTGGGTATGGTTCGAGTCGAGGCATACCAGCACGGTGTCGTATCCCGTGGCGATCTTGCGGACCTCGGCCACGATTGCCGGATCGATGCTGGAACCCTGAATCATCTGGATGCGCGACGAGAGCGGATGCGCCTCGATTGCCGCCCGATTATGGGCGCGTATGTCGATATCGACGCCAAGCACCTTGCGGCGCGGCCGCCCGGTTCCGACGCCTGTCTCCGCATCACATACATCAAGCAGGGCGAGCATCGAGGCGCTGAAAACCAGGGAACCCCCGTGCGCAATGCCGGTCTCGATGATCAGGTCCGGTTTCACCTCCCAGATGATCTCCTGCATCGCCATCATGTCTTGCGGATACTGGATGACGGGGCGTCCCAGCCATCCGTAATTGTAGGAATACATGGCCGCGATGGAGGTCCGCATGAAGGCCTCCGCGCTTGCGCACAACGCCTCATCGCCCGGATTCGCAGCGATCCTGCTTTCCACTTCCTTTTCGAATTCAGTCATGATCGACACACACATATCGGTAGGCATTGCTGGACATTTGCTTGATCTCTTGAAGGTAGTTTGAGTTCATGACATAGATTGTCGATCCGGCCGGCAGCATTGCCAGGCCTTCCTCGGGTGATAGAACTTTGAGGCCGGTGGCGGGAAGATATTTTCCCTGCTTGGCGGGATTGATATCGATGACAAGCTCGATGGGGCGGTTGATCCGTTCTCTCAGGAGAGTGAAAATGACGCCTTTCGATGCTCCGCCCCACACTGCGGACCTCTCGGGCTGTTCGACATCACCGAGATCGCCCAGGAAGTCATCGGGAAACGACACCCGGTCGCAAGCATCGGCCCGCGCCGGTTTCAGGCTGGCAAGATCGGCGACGACGTAAAGGTATTGTCCGCCGAAGATCCGCCCGCTTTCGATGACGCGATCGAACATGCGCCCGAAATCCGCCAGGCGAAAATAGTTTGCGTGCTCGTAGAAGATGTCGAACCACGCGCGATGCTCGCATATCCAGTCGAAGCAGGGCACCTCTATGTAAATGAGGCCGGAGCCCTCGTTGGCTGTGCGCAAGCCCTGAAGGAACTGCTGAGGGTTCTGTATGTGTTCGAGCACGTGGCGAAGGATCAGGGCTTGCGCGGTCATTCCGACTCCCGGTTCGAAGTGGTGTCGCTTGATGCGCGGGTTGGAACCTTCGTAGGCGGAATCGAAGCCGGTGATGTCGAAGCCGCTTTCCGACAAGGCTTCCACGAAGTAGCCCTTGCCGCAGCCCACTTCGACCAGACCGGATCGACCGATGGTCCGCTCGACGATTTTCGCAACGCTGCCGAGATGGTCGCGAAACTGCGGGCTTACGGCCTGCTCGTTCTGGTACCGGGCGTCATAGACCATGAGTTCGGGACAAAAATCCGCGTTGCTGACCAGCCCCGTTGCAAGGTCTTGAACCAAGCGAACGTTGCCACGGGGGCATGATCGCGCCTCTTGTGCAGAGTCGTACATCCGGTTCTGGAAGATCGGCAACTGCTCGACGCGATACAACTCCTGCTCGTTCAGCATCGCAGCTCCCGACTGGCGGCCATTTCAGCCGTCGAATGCATGGGCTGCCAGCCGAGCGCTTTCAATTTTCCGTTGTCGCCGAGAAGTATTTCAGGCTCGTCGGGGCGTTCCGTCGACAAGTCGAGCACGATGCGGGGATCGCCGTTGGCGGCATTCGCAATCACCCGCACTACCTCGGCGATTTCCATCGGCCGACCCGACGCAATGTTGTAGCTTCCCTCGGCGCCGGACAGAAGCAGCCGGACGAAACCGCTGGCGACGTCGTCCGCGTGCAGAAAGTCCCGATAGGCGCTGGCGTTCACGCCAAAGGGAGGGCGCCTCCCCTGAAAGACCTCCACCAGAGAAGGTATCAGGCGCCGCCTGTCTTCGCCATTTCCATAGGGCAGGAAAACCCTGCCCCACGCAAGAGGTATCTGCTTGGTGCCGCAAACCTCGGCCAGCAAGCGTCGGGTTGCATCTTTTGCCGTGCCATACATGCTGGCCGGCCTCAGCGGTGTGGCGTCCTCACGGCAATAGCCGCATGACCAATCATATTCGGCGCAGGTACCGGCCGCGACGACTTTCTGTCCGCCCGCAGCGCAAAAAGCCTCAACCAGGCGGACGGATGCCTCCAACCAGCGAAGGTTCAGCGGTGATGCCCAGTATTTTCCGTACTCCGCGTACCACGCCAAATGAATCAGGTGAGTCGGTCGCGCGCGATCGATGAGGTCGGCACAACCGTTGGGTTGCAACAGATCAGCCCGGATGAAGTCCCCCGAATGCCCGACAGGGCTGGAGCGCCCAACGACGACCACGTCGATTTTCTGCTGGAGCAGCCGCCTCAGGACGTATCGCCCGAGGAATCCGCTGGCTCCGGTAAGAAGTACTCTCATGTCAGTAAAAGTCGGCGCTGGCGGGACGGCGGTCAATCGAGCAATCTGAGCGTGGGCACAGCAATAAAGAACCTCCCGCCCCATTCGCGGATGAAGTCAATTTGCTGCCTAATCTCATCCGCGATGTTCCACGGCAGGATCAGGACAAAATCAGGCCGGCGCTCGATCAGCGCGGCCGGCGGCAGAATCGGGATATGGCTGCCCGGGAGATAGCTCCCCTGCTTCGACGGCGCGGCGTCACAAACAAACGGCAGAAGGTCCGGCTTGACGCCGGCGAAATTGAGCAGGGTGTTGCCTTTGGCGGCGGCTCCATAGGCCGCGACAGTTTGGCCGGCACGTTTTTTTTCGAGGAGGAATGCAAGAAGCCCATGCTTGATAGCCTCGGCACGAGACTGAAATTGCCAATAGGTATCGAGCTTGCGAAGGCCGCCATCCTCTTCGGCCCGGATGAGTTCCGCGACGGCCGGCGTGTCGCGCCGGGGGTCATCGGAGTGACAACCGAACACGCGCAGGCTGCCGCCGTGGGTCGTCAATTGTTCGACATGCCAGACGCGCAGACCGGCTTGTCGGAAGATGCGGCGGACGGTGTGCAATGACAAATATGAAAAATGCTCGTGGTAGACGGTGTCGAACTGGGCTTCCTGGATCAAGCGGAGCAGATGCGGAAATTCCAGGGTGATGGTACCGCCCGGCTTGAGTGCCGCCCTGAGGCCGGCCGTAAAATCGTTGATGTCCGGCACGTGGGCATATACGTTATTGCCGAGAATCAGATCGGCCTGCCTGCCCTGACCAGCGAGTTCACACGCCAGAGGTTCGCCGAAGAATTGGCGCAGAACGGGAATACCGAGGGCCTCGGCAGCAGCAGCGGTGCTGGCGGTAGGCTCTATCCCCAGGCAGGGAATGCCCGCGGCGGCGAAATTCTTGAGCAGGTAACCGTCGTTGGAGGCGACTTCGATAACGAAGCTGTCTTTGGAAAGGCCGAGACGCTGCCGCATCTCTTCCGCATAACGTCGCGCGTGTTCCAGCCATGTCGTCGAGGTCGAGGAAAAGTAGGCGTAATCCTTGCTGAACAGCGCATCGGCACTGGCGTAGTCTTCCGTTTGAACGAGCCAGCAGGTGTCGCAGACATAGAGCTTGAGGGGAAACCAGGTTTCCGGCGCATGCAGGTCGCGTTCGGTCAGATACGCATTCGAGGGCGGCGCAAAGCCAAGGTCGAGAAAGACATGTGTGAGCGCCGCCTGGCAGTGACGGCAGTTCATGCGCCGATCCCGGGAAACGCATCGTCGAGAAGCGGATGGTTCCGGTCTCGCTCCGACAGATCGGCCGCTTCAAGCGGCCAGGATATCCCGACTGCAGGGTCGTCATGACGAACACCGCCTTCGGCGGCTTGTTCGTAATGCGCGGTATGCAGATACAGCAGTTCGCTGTCAGCTTCGAGCACCTGAAAACCGTGCGCGCAGCCTTCCGGAATTACCAGCATGGTTGCGCGTTCAGGCGAAAGCTCTTCGGCGTGCCATTGCAGAAAGGTGGCGGAACCGCGCCGCAAATCGAGCGCGACATCCCACACGCGACCTCGCAGACAACGGACGAATTTCATCTCGGCATGGGGCGGTCGCTGGTAGTGCATGCCACGCACCGCCGCGACCGCGCCGGTACGCGAATGGTTGATTTGCACGATGCGGCGAGTGCCCAGAACTGCGGCAAGTTCGCGCTCGCAGAACCATCGCTCGAACGACCCGCGATGATCGGCGAACGGGGTGGTATCGACCACCGCGACGCCGGCTAGCGGCGTCGGTCGAATGTTCATGTCGCACCCCATGAAACATCGCGTTTCCGCGCCGCAGCGACATATTCGAAAAGCTGGTCACGGCTCGGCGGCTTGTCGTCGGAGAAGTGTGCCTGGTACCACGTCGCGGTTTTTTCCAGGGCTTCTTCAAGCGTCCAGACGGGGCACCAATGCAGGCGGCTGCGCGCCTTTGCCGTATCCAGCCGAAGCAAGCCTGCCTCGTGCGGATGAGTCTCGTTGCTCCTGTGCCACGAGAACTGCGGCCAATGGCCGCGCATGGCGCGCAGCACCTCTTCAACACTGCGACTGTCGGCCGCCTCCGGGCCGAAGTTCCACGCTTCGGCAAAGGCGGCGTCCCTTGCCAGCAACCGCTGGCCAAGCATGAGATATCCGGCGAGGCATTCGAGGACGTGTTGCCAGGGGCGAACGGCGCCGGGCGAGCGGATTTCGACCGATTCGCCTCGTGCAGTGGCACGGACGATATCGGGGATAAGCCTATCCTCCGACCAGTCGCCGCCGCCGATCACGTTACCGGCGCGCGCACTGGCGATCAGGGGCGCGTTCTCCGCCGAAAAGAAGGACTTCCGGTAGCTGGCAACCACGAGTTCGGCGGCGGCCTTCGAGGCGCTGTAGGGGTCGTGCCCTCCAAGCGCATCGTTCTCGCGGTAACCCCAGGGCCATTCGTTGTTCTGGTAGACCTTGTCTGTCGTCACGGCAACGACTGCCTTCAGGCCATTCACGCCACGGCAGGCGTCGAGCAGGTTTGCCGTGCCGATGACATTCGTAGTCCAGGTATCGAGCGGCGCGCGATAGGAGCGGCGCACCAGCGCTTGCGCCGCAAGGTGGAAAACGACTTCCGGTTTGGCCTCGGCGACCGCCGTGGCAAGCCGGCCGGCGTCCCGAATATCGAAACGCAGGTCTCGCACCGGCAAGCCCAACAAGTCCCAGTGGTTGGGCGCCGTTTCGGGATCGAGGGCAATGCCCGTTACCTCTGCGCCAAGCTCATGCAGCCAAAGGGCAAGCCAACTGCCCTTGAAGCCCGTATGGCCGGTTACCAAAACCCGCCGTCCGGCGTAGGCGTCGCCGAATGCCTTCACGTCCATACCCGCCATGGCGCACGACCGCTGCCCCAGAGTTCTTCGAGATGGTTCTTGTCGCGCAGGGTGTCCATCGGCTGCCAGAAGCCCCGATGCTGGTAGGACATCAACTCGCCCGCTGCAGCCATTTGCACGAGGGGATCCGCCTCCCAACTGGTCTGATCGCCGTCGATGAAATCGATCACGCGCGGCTCGAGGATGAAGAATCCGCCGTTGATCCAGGCGCCATCACCAGCGGGCTTTTCCTGAAAGCTCAAAACGCGTCCGGCATCTATCTCCAGCGCGCCGTAGCGACCGGGAGGCTGGATTGCCGTTACCGTGGCCAGTTTCCCGTGGCCACGATGAAAGGCAAGTTGTGCCGCAATGTCGATATCGGCAACGCCGTCACCGTAAGTGAAGCAGAAAGCCCCGTCATCGAGATGGTCGCGCACCCGCTTCAGACGCCCGCCGGTCATCGTGTCGGGCCCGGTGTCGACCAGCGTCACCCGCCACGGCTCGGCTGAATTCTGATGCACTTCCATGCGGTTTTGCGCCATGTCGAAGGTGACATCGGACATATGCAGGAAGTAGTTGGCGAAATACTCCTTGATCACATAGCCGCGGTAACCAAGGCAAATAATGAAGTCGTTGATCCCATAGCGGGAATAGATCTTCATGATGTGCCAGAGTATCGGCTTGCCACCAATCTCGATCATCGGCTTGGGTTTCAGGTGCGATTCCTCGATGATGCGGGTGCCGAGACCACCGGCGAGAATGACGGCTTTCATGCTGAGGGCCTTTCGGCAGATGTGGATGCTTGGACGGCCTGGATCTCAGTGTAAGGCGCAATGCGGCGTATGCCGCCGTTCCCAAGCTCGACTATCCGGGAACAGTTTCTCAAGGTCGTCAGACGATGAGCAATGATCAGAACGGTAAGGTCGTCACTCAGGCCGTCGATGGCTTGCATTACTGCCTGCTCGGTTTCGTTGTCCAGTGCACTGGTGGCCTCGTCGAAAATAATGACGTCGGCTTGCTTGTAAAGGGCGCGGGCGATGCCGATACGCTGGCGCTGGCCGCCGGAAAGCCGGATGCCGCGTTCGCCAACGAAGGTCTGGTATTTTGCGGGCCAAGTCTCGATGGTATCGGCTATCTGTGCCTGGCGTGCGGCCCGCCTGACACGCTCGACGTCTATCCCGTCCCTGGGCTGACCAAAGGCTATGTTCTCTTCTATGGTGACGTCCGCAAGAAAGATCGTTTGCGGGACATGTGCGACGTGTGCCTGCCATGCCCGGCAATTGCCGGGCGTGACGGGCCGGCCATCGATCTCCAGCGTGCCTTCGTTTGCCTGCAGCAGGCCCATCACGATATCAAGCAAGGTGCTCTTGCCGCTGCCGGTCAGGCCGATGAAGCCGATGCGGCTGCCTTTTGGAATGGCGAGATCAAGGTTCTGCAGAACCCATGGTGCTTGCGGGCTGTAGCGGAATCCGATCTGGTTCAGGCGGATGTGCCGCTCGAAGGGCATCTGTTCGGCGACGGCCTGGTCGGCATGTTCGGGAAGGGGCTGGTTCAGCAGGTCAAGGGCGTCCTGCAGGGACGCCCTCCCGCCCTGAATCCCGGACCAGGACGCATACGCCTGCTGCAGCACGGGCAACAGCCGCTGGGCACCGAGTGCCAACGCACCCAGCACAGGGATCGCCCTGGCGATGCCATCCGCTTGCTGAGCGAGCACATAGGCCAGTACGGCTATCAACACCATACCCAACGCTTCGGTCGCGTAGCGCGGGCTGCCCGCGATGAACGCACTGCTGCCCTGGGAGCGGCGCAACGGCAGATCGGCGTCGCGGTAGATTTGGCAATAGGCCATTTGACTGCCGTCGAGCAACACGTCGCGAATGCCTCCCAGACCTTCCTGCAGCGACTTGATCACACGAGTGGACTCACGGGCAACCACCTGGCTGTTGACCCACAGCCGATTCCGGGTAATCCGGATGATGGCCGCGTAGATCATGCCGAAGCCGCCGAATGCCGCCAAAGCGATGAAGGGTTCGATGGCCAGCAGCGCCATTAGTATCGCAATCAACATGACCATCGCCCCGATCAGGGTAAGGAGCATCATGATCGTGTGTATTACGACACCGGCTTTGGTCGCGATGGCATTGATGATTTCGCTGCTGTTGCGGGCGACATGGACCGAATAAGGCTGATAGAGAGTGCGGCGGTAAATGGAAATGCTGAGATCGGCCCCCGTAGCGTAGGAAAGCCGCGTGCTCGCCCACAGGAGCAACAGGCGCATCGCACCAGCCACCAAGGCTGCCAGGCCGAAGGCGATGGTCAGCGGCAACAGGAGTTGCTCCGGCCCTGAGAGCCCCAGAATCCGAATGAACGGCTGCGTAACGGGGAGCAGGAAAACGCCGCCCGGGTTGGTCAGCACGCCGAGGAAGGGCAACACCGCTCCGATGCTGAGAATTTCGGCGAAGGAGGCGAGAACCATCAAGACGAGCAGGAGTGCGAACTGCGCCCGTCGTCGAGGGACGATGTGGTGCCATAACTGGCTGAGAAGCTGCGTGACCGGCTGGATGGGTTGCACGAGTTAAGGCGGGTTAGGGATGAGTGGGCTGGCGGGTACTGCTTCCGCAGAATCCGACTTTCGGCGATGCTTTACCTGCGCCGGTCCGAAAAATGCAAATCGTGGAACGCAACGGGCCGTGGCTGTGGCAAGTCTTGGGGATTCCGTAGAAACTTCAATTCGCCGCCTTGCCAGCGCCGACTCTTGCTGCAAGGCGGTGCGATGAAATCTGGCACGCTACCGCCATGCCCGTGCGCCGCGGCGCACAGCAGATGCTTGCCTCGTTACTTCTGTTGTTTGCTTCAACCTGACGCCTTACATCGTCCGGCGCAAAGAGCTTGTTTGCGGCGAAACGCTTTTTCGCTAACTATTCAGTTAGCTGACAACCAACAGCTGATGGTGACTCAGACTCACTCGTGTGTCTTGTCCGAGCAGTTGCATCAGGACGACAACCCTTTCCTGGGAAACGCCCGATATCAGTCCGTCAAGCCCTGACAACGGACCATCGACGACGCGGACCCGTTCTCCGGGCTGAAAGGGGCTGATCTTCTCATCACCAGCTTCGTTCCAACGGGCTTCGAAATCGATAATGCTGCTCAGGATCTCAGGCCTCATTACTGCGGGTTCCTGGCCAAAACGCACAATGGTCGTTACGCCCAGAGTGGAGCGCACCGGAGCAATAGAGTGGGCGCTTGAGCCAGGTTGCAAAAAAAGATAGCGCGGAAACAGCGGTTCCTTTTGAGCCTGCTGACGACCACGAATGCGTTTCAATCTCTTGATTCGCGGCAGATAGACGGCGTAGCCTTGGCGGGCAAGGTTCTCGCACGCTGTCTGCTCCTGCCGGACTTTGGTATGCACGACATACCAGGGCAGGTTTGCGGCGGTGTCTTCGGCAACCCGCATAGTGGCAGAGGACCGGGCTAGCGCCAGACTGGATAACGAATTCAGGTGGTGCTCAAGCACCGTTTCGCGCAACAGGCTCATGCCGCGGCGTTTCTTTCAGCATCCTGCCGAAGCTCTTCGATCTCCTTGCGGATGGCTTCGTATTCAGCCACCTTGTGCTTGAGAAAGGCGGCAGTGAGAAGAATCTTTGCTTCAATGCCTCTGGGGGTGAGCAGGTAGCTGTAGGCAAGTTTGTTGTCGTTGCGACGAAAGTTGTCCATTTTCACCAACCCCTTCTGGACCAATGCCTGCAGGCAGTAATTGGCTTTGCCCAAGCTAACGCCCATCGCCTTGGCCATTTCTCGCTGCTGAATGGCGGGGTTGGCGTCGATGAGCTTAAGCAGCTTGTAGTGATGGGATTCGGGGAACACGGTCATTGCAATGATGGCTTTGAATTGGCCTGTTCATGGTTTGAACAGTAGTTTAGCGGGCTGAGGGGCCATTGGCAAGCACTGGTCTTTCCAATGTTGTTTTGATCCGCCAAGTCGTCATAAGGCGTCGCAAACGGTGGTGATCGAGGATCTCCTCGACACCACGATTCTTCATTTCGCTGAAGTCCCGACGCCAAGAGGAGGTGCAGCGGCGGGTTCAGCGCCTTGCCGCTTTCAGCAACCGCTCGATCTGCGCGTCCTTGTCCTGCCAGAGTTGCTGCACCCAGCGCTGGAAGGCCTCGCGCGTCGCCGGATCGGCCGCGTAATCGCTCTTCATCAGGTGTTCGGGAACCGGCAGGGTCTGCACCCGCACGATCACCCGTTTGAGCTTGCCGCAAAGGAACTCCCAGAAATTCGGCTTGCCATCGGGATAAACGATGGTGACGTCCAGTATGGCCCGAAAGCGGTCGCCCATGGCATTCAGCGCCAGCGCGATGCCGCCCGCCTTGGGCTTGAGCAGGTGCCGGTAGGGCGATTGCTGGCGCTGGTGCTTGGCCGGCGTGAAGCGCGTGCCTTCGAGAAAATTCATGACGCTGGTCGGGATCAGGGCGAACTTTTCGCAGGCGCGGCGCGTGGCCGCCTGGTCCTTACCGCGCATCTCCGGATGCAGCTTGAGATATTCCTCACTGTGACGGCGCATGAAGGGAAAATCCAGCGCCCACCAGGCCAGACCCATCACCGGCACCCACTTCAACTGCTGCTTGATGAAGAACTTCAGCAGCGGAATGCGGCGGTTGAACAAGTGCTGCAGGACGAAGATGTCGGCCCAGGTCTGGTGATTGCAGTTGACCAGATACCAGTTGTGCGGATCGAGTCCGGCGATGCCTTCGACATCCCAGGCGGTGCGCTGGGTCAGCGCCATCCAGCCGCTGTTGCAGGAGATCCAGGCCTCGGCGATGGCAACCAGCACCGGGTCGATGCGCAGGCGGACCGCATGGAACGGCAGGATCAGTTTCAGGATCGCCACCAGCAGCAGGATCGGCACCCAGAACAGCGCATTTAGCCCCAGCAGTAGCGAGGCGATGAGACCGATCAGCGGCGCCGGCAGGAAATTCAGCATGGCAAGCTCAAGTGTCCGGGATCCGGGATCCGGCAATGCTGCCACAGGATAGCCTCGAAGTTGATCTGCTAGCGGCCGGTGTTGCGCAAAACCGTGTGCGCCCAGTCAGCGGCGGCCAGCGTTGCGCGATCGGCGCCCCAGGGACCGACCGCCTGCACGCCCACCGGCAGACCGCGTGGCCCCTGGGCGAAGGGCAAATGCACGCAGGGCGTGCCGAGCACCGTCCAGATCCGGTTGAACACCGGGTTGCCCGTGGCCGCAAGCCCGTCGGGCGCTTCGCCCGGGGCCGAAGGGGCGATGAGGATGTCTGCTTCGCGGAACAGATCGCTCAGCAGGTGTCGGCAACGCCGCGCCAGCAACCGATCCTGGTCGTAGCGCTGCGGCGTCAGTGCAGCGCCCTGTGCCAGCAATTCGCGCAGCTTGACGCTCAATTGATCGCCATGGGCGCGACTTTCGTGGGCGAAGGCCTGGGCCGCCTCGTAGGCCATGATTTCCGTCTGTGCCGCCGCCAGTCCGGAAAAGTCGGCAGGCAGTTCGATTTCATGCACCCTGGCGCCGGCGGCGGATAAGCCCGCGGCGGCGGCTTCGAAGGCCTGCCTGGCTTCAGGCGCCGCCTCGCCCCATTCGTGGGTGCGACACAAGCCGATGCGCGGGGCCGCCGGCGTGGCCGTCGACAGCAGGTCGCGGCCGGCCAGCGCGCCAGCGAACAGGGCGGCGTCGGCGACATCACGCGCGAACACGCCGATGGTGTCGAGCGATTCGGCCAACGACTTGACGCCGGCGCGGCTGATCATGCCGAAGCTGGGCTTGTAGCCGACCACGCCGCAGAATGCGGCCGGGCGAATCACCGATCCCGCGGTCTGGGTGCCGTAGGCGAGCGGCACCATGAAATCGGCCACCGCAGCGGCCGAGCCGCTCGACGAGCCGCCGGGCGTATGTGCGGGGTTGTGCGGGTTGGCGGTCTTGCCCGGATGATAGGTGGCGAATTCGGTGGTCACCGTCTTGCCCAGCACCAGGGCGCCGGCGGCGCGCGCACTGGCGACGCAGGCGGCATCCCAGGCTGGACGGTGGCCGGCATAGATCGGCGAGCCGTAGGCCGTCGCCAGCTGCGCCGTGTCGATGAGGTCCTTGACGCCCAGCGGCAGGCCGTGCAGCACGCCGCGCAGCGGGCCGGCGTCAAGCGACCGCGCCTCGGCGAGCACCGCCTCCGCATCGAGCTGGATCCAGGCACCGACCACGGCTTCGCGCGCCTCGATGCGTTCGAGGCAGGCGCGCACCAGGGCCTCGGCGCTCAGTTCGCGGCGGGCGATGCGGCGCGCCGCTTCCAGGGCGCCCAGTTCATTGGCATGCGTCATGGCATGTACCACTCTGTGATGATCTGGCGAAAGGCCAGCACCGCCTGCTCGATGCGGTGGACATGGCAGTATTCGTCGGTCTGGTGGGCAAGCTGCGGCTCGCCCGGGCCGAGGATAACCGTCGGCGGACCGCCATAGACGCGCGTCAGCGCCGCGGCGTCGGTGAAGTAGGACACGGAGCGCGCCACCGGCACTTCGCCCAGGATCGGTACCATCACGGCGAACACGCTCTGCATCCACGGATCGGCCGGGTCGGTGTACACGCTCTCGACATCGAGCAGGGTGTCGAGCCGCACCGTCTCGCCCAGGTGGCGGCACAGGCAGCCATACAGATCTGAATGGCGGATGCCCGGAATGGTGCGGATGTCGATGCCGATCTCGGCGGCGTCGGGCACCGAGTTTATGTTGAGGCCGCCGCGGATGTTGCCGACGTTGAGCGTCGCCCGACCCATCAGCGGATGCGGCGCTGCCTCGAATTCGAAGCGCTCGAGGGCCGAAACGGCGCGCGCGGCCTTGTAGATGGCGTTGTCGCCACACTCGGGCATGGAGCCGTGGGCGGTGATCCCGGCGGTGCTGGCCTTGAGCCAGAAGGCGCCCTTGTGGCCAACCAGCGGGTAATTGGCGGTGGGCTCGGCAACCACGATGGCGCCGGCGCTGCCAAGGATGCCTTCGACCTCGTGGCGCCTGGCCAGGTCAAAGGCGCCCTCACAGCCGGTTTCCTCGCCGGCAGTGATCACCAGCACCAGGCCCGGACCTTTCTTCAGCTTGTCGGCCAAGTCAAGCGCAGCGGCAACAAAGGCGGCGACGCCGCTCTTCATGTCCGAGGAACCGCGACCGTAGAGCTTGCCGTCGACGATCTCGGCGGCAAAGGCATCGCGGCTCCAGGGTGCAGCACCCAGCGGCACCACGTCGACGTGGCCGGTGAAGCACAGCGGCGCCTTGCCGCCGCTGCCGTCGCCGATGCGCGCCACCAGGCTGGTGCGGCGCGGTGCGAACTCGTAGCGTGCGCAGGAGAAGCCGGCCGCGGAGAGCAGCCCGGCCAGGTAGTCGCAGCACTGGTCTTCGTCTCCCGGCGGATTGATGGTGTTCATCCGCACCAGGGTCTGGGTCAGGGCAACAGCGTCGGTCATCGTATTCTCCTAGCCAAAATAGGCGGCATGCACTTCTTCGTTGTCGGCCAGTTCGGCGGCGCTGCCGCGCGCCACTACACGGCCCTGCAGCAGCACGTAGCCGGCGTGGGCAATGGCCAGCGTCTGGTGCACGTTCTGCTCGACCAGCAGCACCGTGATGCCGAGTTCGTTGATGCGGCGGATGACGTTGAAGTTTTCCTTGACGTACAGCGGCGACAGGCCCAGCGACGGCTCGTCGATGATCAGCAGCTTGGGTGCCGCCATGAGGCCGCGGCCGATCGAGACCATGGCCTGCTCGCCGCCCGACATGGTGCCGGCGAACTGGCCGGTGCGCTCCTTGAGGCGGGGAAATATCTCATGGACCTGGTCTAGGCGGCGGGCGACCACCGCCTGATCGGATTCCTGGTAAGCGCCCAGGCGCAGGTTCTCCGCGACGCTCATCTTGGGGAACACCTTGCGCCCCTCGGGAATGCAGGCGATCCCGGAAGCGATGATCCGATGCGTGGCCAGATGCGTGATCGGCTGGCCGTCGAAGAGAATCCTGCCGCGTCGCGGCGGCGTCAGGCCGAGGATGGAGCGGATCAGCGTGCTTTTGCCCGAGCCGTTGGAGCCGAGGATACAGGTGATCTTGCCCGGCTCGACCTCCAGCGAAACATCCTGCAGGACGTCGGCCTTGTCATAGGCGGTGGTGATGTTTTCGATGACCAGATGGGCCATGTCAATCGCTCCCCAGGTAGGCGCGCTGCACCTCGGCATCGGCGGCGATTTGCGCGTAGGTGCCTTCGGCGATCTTCTCGCCGTAATTGAGCACGACGCAGCGGTCGGTGACCCGGTCGATGACGTTCATCTCGTGCTCGATGATGACGATGGTGACGCTGTTGCCGGCCTCGCGCAGGCGCTGACGCACCTGCAGGATGTCGCTCATCAACTCGTGCGTCTCGTCGTGCGTCATGCCCGCCGAGGGCTCGTCAAGCAGCAGCAGGCGTGGCCGGCTGATCAGCGCCCGGCAGATCTCCACGCGCCGGCGATCGATCATGGTCAGCGCGCTGACCGGGTCGAACAGGCGATCGACCAGCTTGTCGTTGAAGGTGGCCAGCAGGCGGCAGGCCTCCTCGAGATTCTCCTGATACTGGCGCTTGAGCGCCTGGCGGCGAAACAGGTTGAACAGCAATCCGTGTTGCAGATGCTGGTAATTTCCGATCGCGATGTTGTCGAATACCGTCAGCGGCAGGCACAAACGCGAACGCTGGAAGGTGCGTGTAATGCCTGCGCGGTAGATCTCCTGCGCGGCGCGGCGGGTGATCTCGCGGCCCTCGAAGTCGACGCTCCCGGCACTTGCGGCATAGAGACCGGTGACCACGTTGAAAAAGGTGGTCTTGCCGGAGCCGTTGGGACCGATCAGGCCAAGCACCTCGTCCTTATGCACGGCAAGATTGAGCGCGTCGAGCGCAGTGACGCCGCCGAAGCGCATGGTGAGGCCGCGGGCCTCGAGCAGGATCGTGCTCATCGCCCGGCATCCCCGGGGAAGTAATTGCGGATCTTGCGCGGCAGCAGTCCGTCGGGCCGAAACAGCAGGATCAGGATCACCAGCAGGGCATACAGCAGGAAGCGGTATTCCTGGATGAACTGGAGCTTCTCGGGCAGGATCAGGACAATGGCCGCGGCCGGCAGGATGCCCCAGGGATTGCCGATGCCGCCGAGAATGACGATCGACACCAGGATCAGCGAATCGCCGAAGGTGAAATTGTTGGGTGCCACGAAGCCGGTCATCATTCCGTAAATTGCGCCAGCCATGCCGGCCAGCCCGTTGCCGAGCGTGAAGGCGGTGATCTTCCAGCGCGCGATGTCCACACCGAAGGTGGCCGCGGCGGTTTCGTCGAGGCGCACCACGTCCATCGACAGGCCCATCCAGGAGCGCTCGAGGCGACGCACCAGGACGAAGGTCACCGCGCACAACGCCAGGCTCAGGACCAGATAGTTCAGATAGAACGACAGCTCATGATCGCCGATCGCGATGTTGTCGTTGAACTTCCAGCCGAGGATTTCCATGCCGGGAATCTTCAGGCCCTGCGGGCCGCCCAGGGCGTCGTTGACCTCAAGGAAGGTCTTGAACAGGATGCCGAAGGCAATCGTGATCAGTGCCGCGTAATGGCCGCGCGTGCGCAGCACCGGCAGGATCAGCAGGGATCCGAGCAGCGCCGCCACGAGTCCGGCAAGCGCGACGATCAGCAAATGCGGCAACGGCGAATGCGAAGCCAGTACCGCCGCCGTGTAGCTGCCGATGCCGAAGAAGGCGGCGCCGGCGAAGTTGACCACGCCGCTGTAGCCGAACTGGATGTTGAGACCCAGGCAGACCGTCGAATAGAGCAGGACCGTGGTGAGCATCAGCAAGGCGAAGTGCATCTCGTAGGAAACAGCCGCCACCAGCACGACCGCTGCCACTGCGCCGGCGCCGAGCAGCTTTGGGTATGTTGCGGCCGAAGTGGCGACGCGCGCCGTCCAGCCGAAGCGCGAAAAGGCGATCAGCAGCAGGATGGCGCCCACCGCCAGCCCCAGCACGGCGATCTGGCTCTCGGCATGAAGCAGGAAATGGGCATAGACGCCGACCACCGACACCCCGGTCAGGAGCGGCCACGACGGCGCAGCAGAAGAATTGGAATTTTGCATGCTCATACCCGTTCGCTGGATTTTTCGGCGATCAGCCCGGTGGGCTTCCAGGCCATGATGACGATGACGGCCGTGAAGGCGAACACGTCCTTGTAGGCGCTTGGCACCGAGGGCAACACGGCAGGTAGCGCCACCGAGCCGAGAGTCTGCAGGCCGGCGAAGATGAAGCCGCCGAGAATGGCGCCATAGACATTGCCCAAGCCGCCGAGGATGGCGGCCGAGAAGCCGATGACGCCCAGCAGCAGGCCAATGCCGAAGTTGGTCTCGTTGTAATAGAGGCCGTTCATGACGCCAGCCAACGCCGCCAGGCCGGAACCGAGGCCGAAGGTCAGCAGGACGATCCACTCGAAGTTGATGCCCATGATGCGGGCCGTCTCGCCGTCCTGGGCCACGG
Source organism: Rhodocyclaceae bacterium (assembly GCA_006218025.1). GTDB lineage: Bacteria > Pseudomonadota > Gammaproteobacteria > Burkholderiales > Rhodocyclaceae > Sulfuritalea. The sequence continues at coordinate 56,865 of VBWA01000002.1, forward strand.
CGCGAATCGCCAGGCCGAGCTTGGTGCGCGTGATCAAGAGATGAACGCCGACAATCGCCGCAACGCCGGCGGCCAGCAGGATCAGATTGTCCACCCGCAAGGTCAAGGTTCCCAGACTCCATTCATCGGTGGGCAGGAGTCGCGGAAAGGGCTTGGGGTTCGAACCGTTCGGGTAGAACAGGCGCACGCTCTCGCGCAGCACCGAACCCAGCATCAGCGTCGCCAGCAGCGTGTTCAGCGGCGGCGCGTCCTTCAGCGGCAGTATCAGGAACTTGGCGATCAGCGCGCCCAGCACGGCCATCGCCGATACCGAAACCAGCACCACCAGCAGCAACTGCAGCCAGGGCGAGTCGATGCCGACACTCTCCAGACCCAGATAGGTCGCGAGCCCGGCGAAGGTACCGACCATGAGTACATCGCCGTGCGAAAATTTGATCACGTCGAGCACGCCAAAAAACAGCGTGAAACCGACAGCAACCATGGCGTAGATCATTCCCAGCATCAGCCCGTTGAGCAGATACTGGCCTAAAAGCCCGAGATCCATGCGCTGGAGACTCCCGTTGTTTATGACTGAGAAGTGGCCGGCTGCCGGACAGACGCCCGGCAGCCGGCCAAAGGACCCGCCGATCAGCGGCCCATGAGCTTGCGCTTGCCCTTGCCGTACTCGCTGTCTTCCCAGACCACCCACTTGCCGTCCTGGACGACGTACTTGGTGATCAGCGGCACGATGTTCTGGCGATGGTCATCGAAGGTCACCTTGCCGATGATGGTGTCCACGTTCTTCGCATTGTTGAGTTCGTCGCGTACTTTTTTACGGTTGGGACCGACCTTCTCAATGGCGTCGAGAATCATGTTGGCTGCGGCGAAGGCGAAGGGACCATAGGCTTCCGGAGCTTCGGCGTACTTCTGCTGGGCGTACTTGCCGGTGAACACCAGGCCACCCGGCAGCTTCTCCCAGGGCGCGCCCTCGATGAAGGACAGCGAACCTTCGGCCAGATCCTTGCCGAGGCCCTCGGCAAAGGCGTCGGACTTGATGCCGGAGGTGCCCTCGAACTGCGCCTTGACGCCCAGCTTGTCCATCTGGGTGCGAATGCGCACGCCCAGCGGCGTCAGGCCGCCGAAGAAGATGACCTCGGGCTTCAGCTCCTTGATCTTGGTGAGTTCGGAGGTGAAGTCCTGCTGGTCGGCGGTGACGCCGAAGGTGCCGAGAATCTGGCCGCCGCTCTTGGTCAGATATTCGCTGAAGTATTTGTTGTGACCCTTGCCGTAGTCGGTGGTGTCGTGAATGATCGCCCACTTCCTGTAGCCCTGGCTGGTCATGAACTTGGCCGCCACTTCGTTCTGGTTGACCATCGTGCCGTTGACGCGATGGATCTCCTTGTGGTTGTTGCCATAGGTGATCTCGGGCAGCACCGCGCCCCAGACGATCACCGGCATGCCGAACTTGTGATAAACGTCGACCGTGCCCATCGCCACCGCCGAGCAGTAGTGGGTCACGCCGGCGATGATCGAATTGTCGGAGGCTGCCTTGGTCGCCACCTGCACGCCGACATTCGGCTTGCATTCGTCATCGAGCGAGACCAGTTCGTAGCGATACTTGCTCTTCGGATCGGCGTTGCGCAGACGCACCGCGAGATCGGTGGAGTTGCGGCCGCCGATGCCATTGACGGAAACGCCGCCGGTCAACGGGCCGATGAAGGCAATCTTGACCGTGTCCCTGGCGCTGGCTGGCGTCGCGGCGAAGGCGCCGGCGACAACGAGCGCGGCGGTGGCGAGGGTGAATCGAGCGAAACTTCTGCGCTGCATGACGAACTCCTTTACTGAGAATGGAAAAGCGGCAAGTCGCCGTGTGGTTGCAATACTCGTGCCGGGCCGCAGAGGGCTCGTCTTGCTCTTTCGCGTCGCAATGCGCACCAGCCATGGGCGATGCGCCGTGCCTGTGCCCCGATCCGGGGCGTTACACGTTCTTGCCGTACTGCTGTCGCAGGACATTCTTCTGCACCTTGCCCATCGCGTTGCGCGGCAACTGATCGACCAGATACACCCACTTCGGCACTTTGAAGTTAGCCAGCTTGTCCTTGATCGCAGCGATGATACCGAACTCGGTCAAGGCGCGGCCGGCCGGGTTCTTCTGGCGCACGACCACCGCCGTGACCGCTTCGCCGAAATCGGGATGCGGCAAGCCGATCACCGCAGACTCGACCACGCCGGGCATGGCGTCGATCAGCTCCTCTATTTCCTTGGGATAGACGTTGAGGCCGCCGGTGATCACCAGATCCTTCGAGCGGCCGCTGATCGTGACGTAGCCGTCGGCAGACAGGCTGCCCATGTCGCCGGTCTTGAACCAGCCTTCGGCGGTGAATTCCTCTTTGGTCTTTTCGGGCATGCCCCAGTAGCCGACGAAGACATTGTCGCCCTTGACCTGGATGTGCCCGACGAGGCCGGGCTTTGCCGCCGTTCCGCCAGCGCCGACTATGCGCACTTCGGTGCCCGGTAGCGGAAAACCCACGGTGCCTCCGCGGCGCTCGCCTTCATAGGGATTGGAAGTGAACATGCCGCCCTCGGTCATGCCGTAGCGCTCGAGTATCGTGCGGCCGCTACGCGCCTTGAACTCGTCGAAGGTTTCCTTGAGCAGCGGCGCCGAACCCGAAACGAACAGCCGGATGTTGCGGCAGGTATCGCGGCCGAAGGCCGGATCGAGCAGCAGGCGCACGTAATAGGTCGGCACGCCCATGAACACGGTCGATTGCGGCAAGAGTTTCATGGCGCGCGCAATGTCGAACTTCGGCTCGAAGAACATCGCCGAGCCGTTGAGCAGGGCGCAATGACAGGCGACGAACAGGCCATGCACATGGAAGATCGGCAGCATGTGCAGCAGCACGTCGCCGGGCTGGAAGTGCCAATACGCATGCAGCGTCCTGGCGTTGTGCGCGAGGTTGCCGTGCGTCAGCATCGCGCCCTTGGAGCGCCCGGTGGTGCCCGAGGTGTACAGGATTGCGGCGAGGTCCGCGGTTTCCCGCGTCACGGTGACAAAGCCATCGGCGTGTGATGCGGCCGCGGCGATCAGCGAACCGCTTCCGGCATCATCCAGCTCCAGTACCGTGCAACCCGCAGTGGCCCCATCGGGCACGCCGGCTTTCGCCGCCAGCTCGTCGGCCAGCGCTTTCGTCTGCGGCCGGCAAACGAACAGGCCGGGCGTCGCGTCCTTGAGAAAGTACTCCAGCTCGTGGCGCTGATAGGCCGGATTCAGCGGCAGGAACACCATGCCGGCGCGAATCGCCGCCAGATACAGTACCAGCGCTTCGGGCGTCTTTTCAACCTGGGCCGCGACACGATCGCCGGGCTTGAGGCCGAGCGCGACGATCAGGTTCGCCATGCGCCCCGAGGCACGCTCGATGTCGCCGTAGGTCCACACCCGGCCATCGGGAAGGATCATGCAGGGCTCGGCGGAATGCTTCGGAAAGTGCTCGGACAGCAGGGAATACAGGTTCTGGTTCATGAATCGGTCACTTCAGATTTTCATTTGACATTGTTCGGCAGCCACATGGCAATGTCCGGGAAGAAGGACAGCAGCACGATGGCCAGAATCATCAGCCCGATGAAGGGCAGCGTGCCCCAGATGATCTCGGAGAGCTTGATGTCGGGCGCAATCGAGTTGATGACGAACAGGTTGAGCCCGACCGGCGGATGGATCAGGCCCATTTCCATCAGGATGGTCATGATCACGCCGAACCAGACCAGGTCGATGCCGTGGGCCTTCAACGCCGGCAGGATGATCGGCGTCACCATCAGGATGATGGCCACCGGCGGCAGAAAGAAGCCGAGCACCACCAGCAGGATGTTGGCGGCGATGAAAAAGCCCCACTTGCCCAGCGGCAGAGCGACCATCCAGGTCGCCACCTCCTGCGTGATGTGCAGATAGCTCATGACATAGGTGTAGAGGAAGCTCATGGCGATGATCATCATGACCATGGTCGACTCGCGCACCGTGCCGCCGAGGATGGCCTTCATTTCGGTCCAGCGCCAGCAGCCGTAGATCATCATCACCATCAGCAGCGAAGCGAAGGCGCCGATGCCGGCGACTTCCGAGGGCGTCGCCCAGCCGCCGTAGAGCGCGACCATGATGATGACGATGATGGCGATGAAGGGCGCCAACCGCGGAATGGTCTCGAACTTCTCGCGCCAGGTGAAGCTTTCCACGCGCAGGATTTCCGTGTTGCCGCCTTGCGCCCGCGCGCGCGCCTGCTCGCGGCGAAACTGGATCACCACCCAGACGATGAACAGCGCGGTGAGCAGCAGCCCGGGGCCGACGCCGGCCATGAACAGCTTGCCGATCGACTGCTCGGTGACTACACCGTAGAGAATCAGGGTCAGCGAGGGCGGGATCAGGATGCCCAGCGTGCCGCCGGCCGCGATGATGCCGGCTGCCAGCCCGGAGGAATAGCCGCGCTTGCGCATTTCCGGAATGCCCGAGGAACCGATCGCCGAACAGGTGGCCGGGCTCGATCCGCACATCGCAGCGAACACCGAACAGGCCATGACATTGGCCGCACCGAGACCGCCCGGGATGCGCCCCATCCAGCGGTTCAGCGAAGAATACAGATCCCCGCCGGCGCGCGACTTGCCGATCGCCGCGCCCATCAGCACGAACAGCGGGATCGTCAGCAGGACGAAATTATCGAGCTCGGAATACAGCGTCTCGGCCACCAGGCCGACGGTTTCCGCCGGCATATAGATCAGCATGAACACCAGCGCCACGCCGCCGACCGCGAACGCGATCGGCATGCCGGAAAACAATGCGACGAAGGTGGCGATGCCGAAGAGGATTCCAATCTGGAGCGTGCTCATTCTAAGAACCTCGGTTCAATCCGCAGATGACGCAGATTACGCAGAGAAAACAACGAAGCGATCAGCCCGCACGGCCCACCCGAAAGGTGATGAGGCTCATTCAGGTAATGCGCTGATCCATCTGCGTTGATCGGCGAAATCTGCGGATCAAATGCTTTTTGCAGGCTCATTCCTCGTCCTCGCGATGCTGGTGAATATGCTGATCGCCGAGTTGCACCAGCATCTGCAGCGAGAGCATGGTCATGCCCAGCGCCATGAACAGGTAGGCGGGCCACAGCTTGGGCGCCCAGGCGGTGTTGCTCATCTTGCCCTCGCTCCAGGCTTCGTGAAAGAACTTCCAGGCATGCCAGGCGATGAACAGGCAGAAGGCCATCGACAGGATGTCGCCCAGCAAATTGCGCCAGCGGTTGGCGCGCTCGGACAGGAGTGAATCGAGCACCTCGATGCCAACGTGCCCGCGCGACGCCTGGGTGAAGGCCGCGCTCATGAAGGTGGCGATGATCAACAGCATGATCGACATTTCGATTTCCCAGTCGGTCGGCCAGTTGAGCCAATAGCGCACCACTACCTCGAAGACGAGGACACCGCTGCAAATCACGATCAACACCCCGGACAGGTAGCCGGTCAGGGTGTTGATCGCATTCACCGCACGGCTGAACTGCCGCCAGGCTGTATGCATGCTCTTATTTCACTGCCACAGCCATGTCGAACAGCTCCTTGCCGCCCTTCACCTTCTCCTCGAAGTCCTTCCAGGCCGAGGCCTTCGCCACCTCGCGCCATTTCTCGAAGGCCGCCTGATCCATGTCGCCGACCTTGCGTCCGGCCTTGGTGTAGACCTCGACCACGCGCTCGTCGTCGGCCTTGGCGGCCTCCATGCCGAACTTCTCCAGCGAGGCGCCGACTTCCATGACGATCTTCTGCTGCGCCGGCGTCAGCGCATCGAAGGTCTTCTTCGACATCAGCAGCGGCTCGAACATGAACCAGAAGGAATGCTTGCGCCCGGCGGTGAGGTGGTCCGAGGTCTCGTGCAGGCGGAAACTGATCAGCGAGGTGCTCGACGTGATTGCGGCATCCAGCACGCCGGACTGCATTGCGCTGTAGATCTCGTTCGACGCCACATTCGTCACTGCACCGCCGGCCGACTTGATCATCAGGTCCATTTCACGGCTGCCGCCGCGCACTTTCATGCCCTTGGCGTCGTCCGGGCTGACCACCGGCTTGCCCTTGGAGGCAATCCCGCCGGCCTGCCAGACCCAGGTGATGATCTTGACATTGCGCTCGTCGAGCAGGCGCACCAGTTCCTTGCCGATCGGCGCGTCCTTCCAGCGCAGGCCCTGCTCGTAGCTGGTGATCAAGGCCGGCATCAGGGTCAGGTTGGCCGCGGGAAATTCGCCGCCGGCATAAGCCAGCGGATACAGCGCCATGTCCAGCGCACCGGTGGACAGCGCCTTGTATTGCGGCACCGGTTTCATCAGCGAGGCGGCCGGATAGATCTCGAACTTCAACTGACCGCTGGTCTTCTTTTCGACTTCGGCGGCAAATTTGCGCACCAGACGATCGCGGAAATCGCCGTCGTCGATGGTGCCGCCGGGGAACTGGTGGGAAATCTTGATCACCTTGGCCTGGGCCAGCGCCGGTACGCTGGCGAGGCCGAGGCTCAGGGTCACCGCCGCAGCCAGAGCGTTTCTCAGAAAATTGCGTCGCATGCTTGGTCTCCTTTTATGATTTATTTTTGCCGGGCCTGGCGCCTGATGGCGGCCGAGGTGGCGATAGCACCCTCGCGGGCAAAGCTTTCAACGTTGTCTTCCAGTGAGTCGGGGTCGTACAGGTAATTCACCATCACGCCGAAGGACTGCTGCATGCCCTTCGACGACGCATCGCCCAGCGGGTTGATGCGCTCGATGCGGGCGCCGTTGCCAAGGTGGAAACGCGCAACCGCATCGAGCGGCTGCCGGCCGTCGCCGCGGCTGGCCTTGGCCAGCGTCAGGTAGCGCGCCGCGAGCCTCGACAGCGCGTCATTGACCTTGCGCGCCGTTGCTGCTTTCTGTGCCCAATCGCCCGCGGCCAGTTGTCCGGCATCGAGCTCCAGCCCGACATCGACCACGTCCTGCGGATTCTTCCGCACCCACGCCCCAAATCCGGGCAGGGGCGACAGGGTGGCGAAATGCCGCAGCTTGGGAAAATCGCGCTGCAGGTCGTCGATCACGCGCTTGAGCAAAAAACTGCCGAAGGACACGCCGCGCAGGCCGGCCTGCGTGTTGGAGATCGAATAGAAGATCGCGGTATCGGCGCGGCGCGAGTCGAACACCGGCGCGTGCTCGTCGAGCAGGGCCTGGACGCTGTCGGCCAGATGATCGGTGAGCGCCACCTCGACGAAGATCAGCGGTTCCATCGGCATGCGCGGATGAAAAAAGGCGTAGAGGCGACGGTCCGAATCGAGCCGGTTCTTGAGGTCGGTCCAGGAGCGGATTTCATGCACCGCCTCGTACTGGATCAGTTTTTCCAGCAGCGCCGCCGACGAATTCCAGGTGATGCGCTGCAACTCGAGAAAACCGACATCGAACCACGCGGCCAGACGCGATTCGAGTTCGCGGTCCAGCGGCGCCAGCTCGGTGTCTTCGTCCAGATAGCGCAGCAGGTCGGCGCGCAGATCGACGAGGAACTTGACGCCCTGCGGAATCGCGTTGAACTGGGTCAGGATGCGCAACCGCGCCGAGCGCAGGGCCGCGCGCAGTTCGGCCTCCGCATCCCATTGGCCCTCCGTGCCGATCGAACGCTGATAGGCCTCGTGGGCTTTCGCCACGCGCCCGGGCTCGGGCCCGAACTCGAGCGAGATCAGGCGCAGGAAGGCGTGGCGTCCGCTGTCGTCGAGTTCGAGATAGGTCTGCGCCAGGGCCGCCGCCCGGATGCGCGCCGAAACCTCGCCGCCCCGCGCTTCGGCGCACTCGGTGAGCAGCCGGCGCCACTCGCCGAGCTGTTTCGGCCCGACGCTTGCCGTACCGCCAGCGCCGACTATCGAACGCAGACGCTGCACCAGTCCCTCAACCATGAACGACCTCCGCTGCCAGCGACATTTCGCGCAGGGCCTCGAGCTGCGCCAGCAGATGGCCGCGCATCACCCGCTCCGCCGCATCGGCATCCTGGCGGTGCAATGCCTGCATCAGCGCACGATGCTCCGCCAGCGACGCGGCCAGCCGGCCCTCCAGCCGCAGCGAATGATGGCGGGAAAGTTTCAGCAGCTTGCGCAGATCGCCAATGACCATCTGCAGCCAGCGGTTGCCGGCGCATTCCTGCAACTGGTCGTGGAAGACGTAGTTGGTCTCGTAGTAGCGATTCACGTCGTCCGCCGCCGCGTGCTTTTCCAGTCTTTCATGCAGCGCGTCGAGCGCCTTGAGCTGGGCAGGCGTGCGCTTCTCCGCCACTTCATGGGCGACGCGCCCTTCGAGCGTGGCCATGATGGGAAAAATCTCCTCGAGATCGCGCAGCGTCAACTCGGTGACAAAGCAGCCCTTGTGCGGCTGCAGATCGACCAGTCCTTCCGCGGACAGGACCTTGAGCGCTTCGCGCAGCGGCGTGCGGCTGATGCCGAGCTGCTCGGCCAGCAGCGCCTCGTCCAGCCGCTGACCCGGCGCGAGCACGTGATTGTAGATCTGCTCGCGCAGCAAATCGACGGCCTGCTGCGACAGGGATGAGCGATTAACCCTTGATTTCAATTGGGATTGGTAATTGCATACGATATTTTGTATACAACATACCGGAGCTTGGGTGGCGAGGTCAAGCTGCGCTGCAACAGGAAATTCACAGCTTGTGAAGAAATCGTAGCGAGCGGGCCGCAGCGGGGTGCGGCCGGAGCGCAGCTACGCCGCCCAAGCCCCGATCCGGTCCGCGCAGTAGATTTATTCATAAGCTTCAGGGCATCAACTGGGAGAAGTCGTCGATCGCCGGATAGTCGCCGGTGTTCTTTTCCGGCTGCTTCGTGTCCGGCTTCCTGATCGTCACCAGCTGGGCGATACCGTAGCGGCGCGCACTGTCGAGCACCGGCAGGCTGTCATCAACCAGCACGGTGCGCGCCGGATCGAAGGGCTCGATCTCGTTGAGCCGCCGCCAGAAGGCCTGCTCCTCCTTGGCCGCGCCCAGCGCGTGCGAACTGACGATGGCATCGAAGTGCGGCGAAAGGCCGGTTCGCGCCATTTTCAGTGTCACGCTCTTGTGGTGGGCATTGGTCGCCAGCACCACGCGCCGGCCGCTGGCGCGCATCGCTTCGAGGAAGGCCGTCACGTGCGGATGGATGTCGATCAGGTGCGCGACTTCTTCCTTGAGGCGCATGATGTCCAGTTCCAGCGCGGTTTCCCAGAAATCCACCGAGTACCAATCCAGCGTCCCGGCGCGACCGTGATAGCGCGCCATCAAATCCTCGCGCCCGGCCTCGACCGAGAGGCCGCGCGCCTCGGCATAACGCTGCGGCAGATGGGTCTGCCAGAAATGGTTGTCGAAATTCAGGTCGAGCAGCGTACCGTCCATGTCGAGCAGGACGGTATCGATGCGCGACCAGTCGAGCTGCGGCGAAAGTGCCGACGCGACCTCAGGGGCGGATGTAGGCATAACCCTGCTGCTGCAGGCGCATGATTTCGACATAGCCGGCCTTGGCATAGGCGATGTTGTCGATCATGTCGTCCTTGGTCAGATGCATCGACTGCATCGAATTGCCGCAGGCGACGAAACGCACGCCGGCCGCCATCGCGTCCTGCACCCGGTTCGCGGTCAGCGCATCGGCCTTGAGCATGCCGAGCCCCGGCCCGATTGCGACGACCGTGACCTCGACCTTGCCGAGTTCTTCCTGCACGTTGTTGACGTTGGACAGCACCGTGTTCCACTTCTTCGAGTCGTCTTCATTGACCTGAAACACGATGCGGTTCTTTGCCGCCGGGCTGCCGGCCGCATCTGCGGCACGAACGCCGGAGGTCGCCAGGGCGAACAAGGCCATCAGCGCAAATGTCGTAAATCGTCTCAGCTTCATGTCGGTTATCCTTCGCAGCACTTCATCGGCTTCACTCTGCCACAAATTCCCCATGGAGAAAATCGATTGTGCCGTGATCGGCGCCGGCGTCATCGGTCTGGCGGTCGCGCGCAGGCTGGCCGCCGCGGGTCGCGAGGTGCTGATTCTCGAAGCCGAGGGCGCTTTCGGCACGGGCATCAGTGCGCGCAACAGCGAGGTAATCCATGCCGGCGTCTACTATCCGGCGGGTTCGCTCAAGGCCCGACTCTGCGTCGCCGGGCGCAGCATGCTCTACGCCTATTGCGCAGAGCGCGGCATCGGCCACCGGCGCTGCGGCAAGCTGATCGTTGCCGCGGGCGAGCCGGAGCGTGAGCAGCTGGGCCGCATCGCCGCCGCTGCCGCGGCCAATGGCGTGGATGACCTGCAATTCCTGTCGCGCGATGCAGCGCGCGCGCTGGAGCCGGCACTCGAGTGCGCGGCCGCGCTGCTGTCGCCCTCGACCGGAATCATCGACAGCCATGCCCTGATGCTCTCCCTGCTGGGCGACGCCGAACGCAAGGGCGCGGTGCTGGCCCTGCAAAGCCCCGTGCGCGGCGGCGAGATCGTCGCCGACGGCATCGTCCTCGACATCGGCACCGACACCGAGGACGCCATGCAGCTGCACGCCGCCACCGTGGTGAATTGCGCCGGGCTCGGCGCCCAGGCATTCGCGCAGCGCCTACGCGGCCTGCCGCCGGCAGTCGTGCCGCCGCTCTCCTACGCCAAGGGCAACTACTACGCACTGGAAGGACGCGCACCGTTCTCGCGACTGATCTACCCGGTACCGGAAGCGGCCGGACTCGGCGTGCACCTCACGCTCGACCTCGGCGGCCAGGCGCGCTTCGGTCCCGATGTGGAATGGATAGACCGCATCGACTACACGGTCGCCCCCGAACGCGCCGACGCCTTCTACGCCGAGGTGCGGCGCTACTGGCCGCAGCTTCCCGATGGCGCATTGCTCCCGGCCTATGCCGGCATCCGCCCGAAACCCCACGCCCCGGGCGCGGCGGCCTGCGATTTTCTGGTTTCCGGTCCGGCCGAACACGGCATCGGCGGGCTGGTCTGCCTGTATGGCATCGAATCGCCGGGGCTGACGGCCTGCCTCGCCCTCGCCGACCACGTGGCCGACCGGCTCGCCTGCTGAACGAAGCAGAGACGGCAAACTGCTAGGATAGCCCCTGCCTCCCTAATTCGTCCTGCTCACACGATGCCCTGCCACCCGCTTCGCGCCGCCACGATAGTTCCTGTCCTCGCGCTGGTTCTGCTTGCCGTTGCGGCGGACGGCACCCAGGCGCAGACCAGGGACGTCAAGCTGTCCGGCATGGGAACTCGCAAATGCAGCGAGTGGCAGCACTGGAAGGAGTCGCGCAATACCGAAGCGCGCGCCATGGTGCTGGAGTGGGCGCAGGGATTCATTTCCGGCCACAACGTCTATGCCCGCGCGGGAACTGAAACGGCGAACCCGGTCATCGCCAATGCCAGCGTGCTGATTCCGCTGCTCGACAGCTACTGCCAGAAGAAACCCGAGGACAGAATACTGTCCGGCGTGGCGGAGATCACCCAGAGCCTCGGCGGCGCCAAGATCAATCTGTCGCCCAAGACGCCGCCAGCACAGAATCCGCGGCCTGAGGCCAAAGACAAGCTGGATTCCTGAGCCGGACCGGTTCCGTGCCACGACCGGCAAAACGACAGGAGCAATCATGGCGGGATTCGTGAGCAAGACAGCAGTCGCCTACCTGTTATGGCTGGCGCTGGCAGGGCCGGCCCTGGCCGATGTCCGCGAGCTTCTGGCGGAGGTGCTCGTCGCACATGGCGGCGGCGCGGCGCCGGCGGCGATCCACGAACGCGGCGTGATCGAATCCCTGCGCCGCGGCAACGGGGTGGTGGAACGCTGGTGGCAGGCGCCCGATCGCTTCCGCATCGAAATCGGGTATCCCGGTGAAGCGGAATCGCGTCTGCTGCGCGGCAACGAGGCATGGCAGCAGGGCCAGCCGGCCACGGCCGCGTTTCACGGCTCGCTGCTGCTGCAGGCGGCACGCATGGCGCTGCCCTGGCGGCTGCAGGAAAACGCGCGCCGCGTGATCGATCTCGGCACCGGAAAAAGCAGCGACGGGAAACCGGTCAGGGTGCTGGAATGGCCTGTGCAGAACGGAATCAAGCTGATCGTCGAAATCGATGCGGAATCCCGGCTGATCCTGCGCTCGCGCGGAATACTGACCATCAACAACGCCTCGATGGAGTTCGCCACCGGCTACGAGGACTACCGCATCGTCGCCGGCCGGCGCGTGGCCATGATCGAGCGGCATTTCGCGATGGGCGAATACACCGGCACCACCACGCTCGACAGCGTCGAATTCCCCGCCGTACTGCCAGCGCCGACTTTCGCTCCCCCGGCCGGCGCAGGCGGTCTTCGAGTGAAGGATTCCAGCACGCCGCGCGACAAGCCGGTTCTGACGCAGGCAGCGCGGCCGCTCAGCGGCCCTTGAAGTGCGGCGGCCGCTTGGCGAGAAAAGCCGCCAGCCCTTCCGCGTAATCCTGCGTGCCGAGAAAAGCGAATGACTCGCGCTTTTCCTCGATGCTCAGCGGACGATCCTCCATCAGCCGCGCGATCCACTGCTTGTGCCAGCGCGCGACCAGCGGCGCGCCCGCCGCGATGCGCGCGGCGGTCGCCTGCGCTTCCTGCTCCACCTGCGCGTCGGCGACAACCCGCGTCAACAAGCCCTTGGCATAAGCCTCGGCCGCGCTCAGCAGCCGTCCTTCGAGCAGAATTTCCTTGGCCACCGCCGGGCCGGCCAGCCTGAGCAGGCCCGCCAGTTCGCCGGGGTACATGGAGAAACCCAGCTTCATGATCGGTGCGCCGAAGCGCGCGGTTTCGCCGGCAATGCGCAGATCGCAGGCGCAGGCAATTTCCAGCCCGCCGCCGACGCAGGGGCCGAGGATCGCCGCGACGGTCGGATGCGGACAGGATTCGATCGCGGCCAGCGCCTCGCCCACCGCCTCGTGGTAGGCCAGCGCGAGATCGACCGTGGCGCGCGCGGTGCGGAATTCCTCGAGGTCGCCGCCGGCGGCGAAGACCACGCCCTCGCCGCGCACTAGGATGCAGCGCAGTGAGCTGTCGGCGCTCAACTCGCCCATGGTTTCGCGCAGCCGCTGCCACATGGCCGCACTCAGCGCGTTGAGTTTGTCCGGATTGAACAGCGTGACCGTCGCGATATCGCCGTCACGCTGGCAGAGGATGTCGGGGCTCATAACTCGAAAAACCTCAGAGATCTCATTGGTGCATTTGCCGGCAATGGCTCTCGCGCGCAAAAGTCAAAATGATCGCGGCGGCGATCAGGGTGCCGAAGATCAGCGAGAAGCCGGCCTGATAGGCCGCCGCGTCATAGACCCGCGCGCCGGCCTCTATCGCACCGTTCCAGTTGCGGTCGAGCATCCAGCCGACCGCGGGCTGAAGAAACATCCCTCCCATCAGCGGCCCCATGTTGCAGACGCCCGAAGCCGTGCCCACCAGCCGCAGCGGCACCGACTCCTTGGCCCACGCAAAGCCGATGATGATGTTGCCCGAGGCGAAGCCGGTGGGAACCAGCAGCGCCACCAGCGCCCACAGCGGCAGCGGCAGAAAAATGATCGCTGCCCAGCCGAGCAGACCCACGCCGGCCGCGATGAGGTACAGCGGCTTCCGCCGGCCCATGCGCTCCGACCAGCTTCCCAGCAGCGGACCGCCGAGCGCCCAGGAAACCAGCAGCGTCGAGGTGATCGCGGCCGCGGCCTTGGGGTCCAGCCCATGCACCTGCCGCAGGAAGGGCACGCCCCAGAGTCCGGCGAAGGTCAGCACCGCGCCGGTGAACCCGATCGGCACCGCGGTCAGGATCCAGACGTTGCGGTAGGACAGCACTTCCATCAGGCCGCGCAGCACCGAGGTCGATTGGTGCGCGTGATGCGCGCCCTGAAAGTGGCTGGCGTAACCGCGCTCGACGGGATCGTCGCGCACGCGCAGCCAGGTGGCGATGCACAGCATGGCCGTCAGCGCAGCGGACACGCCCATCACCGGGCGCCAGCCGAAAGCCTCGACCAGCATCCGCAGCGGCACACCCGCCACCACACCGCCGACGACGCCCATCAGCAGCGCCATGCCCGAAGCCAGCGCGTATTGCTGCGGCGAAAACCAGTGGCTGGCCAGCTTGAGCATGGAAACGAAAGCCACCGCCACCGAGGCGCCGATCAGCAGCCGCCCGATGCCGGCCCAATAGATGTCCGGCGCAAACGCAAACACGGCGGTGCCCAGCGCCGCCACGCCGGCCCCGACGGTCAGCAGGCGGCGCGGACCCCAGCGGTCGGCAATCATCCCGGTCGGGATCTGCATCGCGACGTAGGAATAAAAATAGAAGGCCGAGAGATTGCCCAACGCCGCGCCGCCGATGGCGAATTCGGTCATCAGCCGGTCGGTGATCACGGCCGGCGCGACGCGCTGGTAGAAGCCGATCAGGTACAGCAGGGCGCCGAGGCCCCAGACGCTCCATGCCAGCGCGGCAGGAGAAAAGTTTTTCTGCTCGCTCATGCCTTGATGTTCTCCGCCCACCACAGCCGCGCCTTGAGACCCCAGGTCGTCGCATAGCCGACCACGCGGAAACGCACATTGCCGGCGGCGTCGACCACGAAATGCGTCGGTACGCCGCGCACTCCCCAGTTGATCGCGTGGCGGCCATCGGCATCGATCAACTGCGGCAAATCGATGCCGCGCTCCTTGAGATGCTTCAGCACCGTCGCTGCGTCGCCCGACTGCATCGCCACCGAAATCACGCGATGATCCTTCGCCACGGAAACGATGTTGCCCTCCTCCGCCTTACACACCGGGCACCAGGTCGACCAGAAAGCCACCAGCGTCGGCGTGTCACCAGCGCCGACTTTCACGGCGCTACCATCGGTAAGCACACCGACTAGCGGCGGCGCGATGCCTTCGGGCAGGTCCCGCGTCTGGTAATACTGGGCGCCAAGAATCACGCCGAGGATGAGCAGGGCTTCCAGCAGCCAGCGTTTCCAGCGAGAACGATCGGACAAATAGGTAAGGATGCGGGTTAGAGGCATGTTAGCCAATGGTATTCGATGCCTCTACCTTACGGAACAAAGATGGCTCCACACTCCAGCAAAAATTCGGCAGTCGCGTTGAAGTCGGTCGGAGGTATTGTTGGGTCCGCGAGATTCCCCGGTGGCACCCAGATTACCAAGCCACGTCTAGCACGGGTCAATAGAACACGGTAGGAATTGATCAAGAAACTCCTGTCTTGTGGCTTGCGTACTTGTTGCCAGCGGCTACCTCTGAAACGCCGCGTTATAAGTGTGGCATTCTCGAAGCAAAGGTCGTTGGCCCAGCACACGCCGGCCCAGTCAATTTCTAAACCCTGAGCCTGAAATTCGGTAGCAGCGACTTCCAGTTGATTGCTGGCGCGTACGTCACCCTCCGGCGCGAGAAACCATTCCTCAAAGGGAAACCCTCCAGTGAAACCGGTTGACACCTCGATACCGTATGCACGCAAACGCAAACCACCTGCACTTGCAAGAAGTCCAGAACGCTGACTGCCACGGGTTCGGTATCGAAGCCATGCACGAGCTCTATCGAGAGAGCGCGTGATCACAATGGGAAATTCTTCAGGATCGGGATAATGCGCACGAGCAACTGCAGCATCTCCGGCCAGCACGGCTTCCACCCACCGCGCTACATCTTCTGACTTGAAGGATCTTAGCGAGATCTTTAGGTGAAGATCCGCCTCACGCCTTACGTCCAGTTTTGCTAGTGGTGGCGTATCGAACAACCCACCGCCAACCATCGCGGAGTCATTGGATAAGGCTTCAGGTGAAGCCCATATCTGCCAGCGAGGAAAATGATGGCTCAATGCTTGCCCCCATTCGGCAAGGCCGGCTTCTCCGGTATTGATCTCCTGACCACCGCCCACTAAGGCGACCAGAACAACCCAGTCGGGTATTGACTCGGCAATTCGCAGCATGGTGTATGGCTCAGAATGGGAGCGATCAAACTTCCGTTTTGAATGTTCTGCATTCCACGCCCGCTGAGCTTCGTCAAATACCACGACGTGGTCTGGCGGTACGGTGCCACTGTCAGGATCGTGCGTGCGTATGTACTCGTGAACATTGCGTATAAAGGTCTGTGATTTCCGGCGCGCCTCTGTCAGAGTTGATCCGCACTGGTCACGATGGTTGCGGGCAAGTGCCTCTGACAGCACCTTCACCAAGGGACCGTTACCGGAAAGGAATACGGCGAGATTTTCATAGTCGACTGCATGAGCAGCCGAGAGTCCTGCCAGTGTTTTTCCCGAACCGGGAATCCCAGTCACGAAGCAAATGATCCTGCCGCCGGTCTCACGTGCTTCGCGTATTGCTCGAGCGATACACGCGACTGTGTGAGTTAGATTTCGCGCCCCGGCATTGCTGTGTGCGATAGCTTCGACAGAATGCCGTGAAAAGAGTGTCTGTGCCGCTTCAATGATGCTCGGTACCGGCCGGTAACCGCTCTGATCCCAGCATCGCGAGTCGACACATTGGGTCGCAAATCGGTTCGTCTCTAGGTCAAGAATCAACTCGGCTAATGTGTGCTGGTTGGCAAATCGAGTCTGCGCGACGGGGCCACTAATATCGACTGGGCGCTGCTCGGGCAAGACTTCCGCATCTGAGGCAATCACCACTGGCACGATATGCGATGCGCAAGACTCGGCATGAAAATCCCTCAGATCATATGCATAATCTTCAACTTGGCGGATCGCTGCGCGATCGACTTGCGTTGCCCCCATCTTGAATTCAAGGACAAAGATCTGTTTTGGTGTCAGTAACACTGTGTCGATCCGTTTCAATCGACGCGGGATGGGATATTCAAGCAGCAGGTACCAAGAACTGCCATCGGGGTGGCAAGCCCATCTTCTTGCAGCGACCCTCAGCAGTTCAATCTGTGCCGCCCAAGCTCGTACTTGCTTCTGATCAGCATCGAAACCTGCGGACATGACCAGTCCGGTAACCAAGCTGCCCACGACTTCCTCAGTCGAGGCCGCAAGAAAAGCGTTCAGTGATGCGCGATAAAAGGCAGGCACGGGATCTCTAAGCTGAATGAATGCCTTTGATTGTGCCAGGACAAAGACATTACTGCTCTACCAACGTACCGTTGAAGGGGAGTTGCCGTCTTACCAGCGCCGACTTTTGCAGCCTGTCCGGCGTGGGCTGACTTTCTCAGAGCCACAAGCTTTCAAGCGGCAGCGGCACGTCCTTGGATAGATCGCGAGACAGGTAGAAACGGACAGCAGTGCAACCAGCAACTCGCGGGGCGATTGCTAGCATCCAGAGTTTTCAGTGTGTTGCGGCAGACAAGGTGGAGAAATTGAAAGGTAGATTCATCGCCGAATCTTAGTAGGCGCAACGACTTTTCGCCGATGACTAAGGAGCGGACTTGGCTCATCTGGTGAGCCCGCAATCGGAGAAACTGGGGCCACTTTCGAAATTGCTTTCCTCCGACGACAGCGGAACAGACGAGGCACGATATGACGGACTCGAACTTTAAGGAAACTATAGGTGGCACCGGCATTAATGCATCGCCGTATGGTTTCTCCATTCAATCACAGGGAGTTTCAATGAGCGGGTTCAGCGTGTTCGAGTATTCCTACTGCGACGCGGGTAACTTCAAATCATGGGGTCGGCTTCTGGTTGAGGGAATCGTGAAGCCGGAAGATCTCTCTGCTCTTTCCGACGGTCTTGAGTCTGGCGAGTTCTTCATAGCCGAGCAAGTTGGAATTCCTACGCTCTACGAAGGCCTATGGAAACTGAGCAATGGTCCGACTGCGGACGACCACGTATGGCATCGGTTCCACGATCTGCGTCCGGCGACAGAAAGCGAGATAGGTGACGTTCTCCATGGGAACTTAGACGATTTACTGAATCGCTTCAGAAACGTCAATGCGTGGAAGCTTGAGTCTTCTTGTCATGCGTTTCTGGACTAGGCGAGGGGGAGGACATTGCCACACATGATTTCTTTGGAAGCGATGCGTTCCTATCTCTCAACCAGCGGCCGAGATCAACGGCACACGATGGTGAGAGCAGAGTTTCGTGGCGCTGTAGCTGCTACTGGCCACGGCTCCTGCCTCTCGTCCACGGGTCTGATTGCTCGCAGCACTGGTGCCGGCAACTTCGGTCATCACGCTATCGTCGTCTTTCCCCAGATCATGGAGCCCGGCGCTGACTACCGCCCGACGCGAGCGCTGCCAAATCCTCCAATTGGCCTGCATACGATCTGTTCCACCTTCCGGCAGCTTGGTATCCAGAGTTACTTCTGCATTCCGTCGGTAGCCGTTGCGAATGACAGTATCAGCATGACGTGGCGCGCGAAAGAACTTGGCATTCCGTGGGAAGACGCCTATCAGGATTTTCCCGGCAAACTGGCAGGCTTTCAGCCGCGCGGACGGCGCTACAACTTCTTACGCAATCACACCGATGTTTCCATCGTGCCGGATGCCTACATCCCGGAAGAGTTTTCCAAAGAACACCTGCGAGTCGCACTGAGCGATCGCTACATTTCGGAGATGTCCGACGTGGACGGGATTTTCTGGGGCAGGCAGTACACCTACCCACTGGAGATCAAGGAAAAGACCTGTAACCGCGACCCCCGCCTCGGCGAGTATTTCGGGCTCGATGTTGGCCCCTTCGTGAAGCTGGCGCATTACGCGGCAAAGCGGGGAAATCTCCATTCACTGTTCATCGTTCGCGAGATCGCCGATCCAGAAGCGCGCGAGTTGGTGGCTTGGCGCTACATCACCTTCGACCGGCTTGCGCAATTCGCTTCGTGGGTACAGCAGCAGGGTGGACGCGGCATGACAGGCGGCAATTCGGCTGTCGTGAAAATTCCGAAATGCGAGTTTGAAGTACTGGATGCCAACGCCCTCGCGTCTCTCTGAATCCTCGCCGTTCCGCCAGCGCCGACTTTCAGAAAATCAAGCCGCCGCCAGTTCCCCTGCCGCCTTCTTGCGGGCGCCCTTGCGCGCTTTTGCCGGAGTTGCCGGCGCAGCGTGCAGCTTGATCTTGAGTGCCTTGATGACTTTCAGCATGGTCGAGAACTCGGGGTTTCCGGTTGCAGACAGGGCCTTGTAAAGTCCCTCGCGCGTCAGGCCGGTGTCGCGGGCAAGCTGGGACATGCCGCGAGCTCGGGCAATGTCGTTGAGCGCGGCGCGCACCAGACTGCCGTCGCCGGGATCTTCATCCAGGCATGCATCGAGGTAGAGCGCCATGTCTTCCTCGGTCGCGAGGTAATCAACAACGTCCCACCGGGTGAATTTCTCAGCCATGTTCAATCGCTCCATTCCTTTGCAACTTCGATTGCCCGCTTGATGTCCGCCCCCTGCGAGCCCTTGTCGCCACCGGCCAGCAACACGACCAGTACCGCGCCACGCTGCATGAAGTAGAGCCGGTAACCGGAGCCATGGTCGATGCGCATCTCGCTGACGCCTTCGCGGATCGGTTTGACGTCGCCAAAGTTGCCGGTAGCGGACAGGCGGAGAATTCTGGCATTGATTCTGGCGACGGCCTGCCGATCTTTCAGCTTGGCAAGCCAAGTCTTGAAGGTGTCGCTTTGATGGATCTCAACCATGGCAGAAGTGTAATCCATGATTCACATATCGACAAGGGAGAAAATGCCCCGGCCCTGACTGCGCGTTTTTGCCCACGCACCGATGCCTGGGTATCCTGATGCGTGCAATAGCGTGGCATGACAGGCGGCAATCGCGCCGTTGTGAAGATTCCGAAATGCGAGCTCGAGGTGCTGGACGCAAACGCGATGGCGTTCTTTAAACCATCGCCGTCTCGCCAGCGCCGACTTTCAGCACTTCAACCCGCCCATCATCCCCGCAGCGCCAGATGCGCGATGAATCCGGAGCGTGATTCGCCCGCCGCCTTGGCCGCCGCATCGATCCGGCGCAGAACGCGGGCAGGCAGCGTGATGTTCACCCGTTCCGCCTTGTCCGACAATGACGCCAGATCAACGCTGACCACTGCCCAGATCCAGCCGGCAAACTCCGGATTGGCCTGGTGTTCGGCAATCGGCCGAGCTTCGGGCACCGCGCCGCCGTCGTCGATCACCGTCTCCAGCCACAGTTCGATGGCTTCCCTGGCGTTGTCGATGGCTTCATCCAGCGTGTCGCCGGCCGAGAAGCAGCCGGGCAGATCGGGCACCACGACGCCGAACGCGTGATCGGCATCGCCCGCTTCAATGGCAATTGGATATTTCATGGCGGCCCTCCGTTCATTTCAATCCGGCCTGTTTCAGCAGCTTGTGCGCAAGACCGGTACCCAGAGCCTTTTTCGGGTGCGGCACGCTGATATGTCCGGGTTTATCCGGGTGGATATAGACGTGATGGGAACCCTTTACCCCGCGGAGCACCCAGCCTGCACGTTCCAGCTGCTTGACAATGTCCGAGCTGTTCATGATGCGCATTATACACACTATGAAGTAGGACCGGCCGGGTAGCGTCGCCGTCCCGCCAGCACCGACTTTCGTGGCTCCCCGGCGCGAACGTTTACGCCGCTGCTTCGATTCCGTCTTCCTCGCTGCGCGCCTGCCAGCCGCGTCGGCCGGTCTGTTCCAGCACGATGCGCCGATTGACCAGCCGGTCGATGTCGTTGATGCGATCCACCACGCGGCGGATCGCGACATCGCCATCGGCGTGCGCTTCATAAACCAGCCGGATCATGCGGTTTGCCCATTTCGGAACCTTGCCGGATTTTTCCCAGCGCGCGATGGATTGCGCGTCGGCGCCTAGAACCTTGCCGAGCGAGGGCTGCGACATACTCAGGCCCGACTGACGAATGTAGCGAAACTCGGCACCGGTCAGCTTGCCGGGTTTCCGTGCCAACGCGAGGCACACGGCGCGCGTCAATCCTTCGACATCGTCGAACGAAACGCCGCGTCCATAGGGCGTGTCGTGCAGGGTGTAACCGTTGGCTAGCCAGACGTTCTTCAGCCCCATGTCGTCCCATCGGTACATTGCCTTACTCCTTGTCCAGATCGATCGCCGTCACCACGATCACTGACGGGTTGCCGGCATCGACGGCTGCCACAAGCGCCAGATTGCGCCCGGCAACGTAGTAATCCATTCGGCATTCGAGCGTGCCGCGCCGGAGATTGACTTCCGGTTCGCGCCGAATGACGCCCTTTTTCAGGATTTCGAAAGCGGCAAGGCGCGAGATATGGCGCTGTCGCATCCGCAGCAGGGCGTGATTGGTGAAGACCACATTGGCGGGGACACTGACCAGCGTCCGGATATGCTTTTGCCACTGCGCTTTCGACCAGCCGGCCACTGGATCGTTCCTATCAAAATGATAGGTCGCATCTTCTCATCCCTGGCTGGGCAAGTCAATCTGCTACAGACCGGCTTTTACAACATTGACGCGTGAATGTCCTTCGTCATCAGGAATAGATGGGATGCGTCGATCGGCGAGGGAGCAAACCCAAAATGCTGGTAGAACGCACTGGCTTGCTCGTCCTTGGCCTGAACCACGAGGGCTCGTGCGGCGATGATGGCCTGGGCCTGAAGAAACCGTTTGATTGCGTCTTTCAACAGACCCGTGCCGAGCCCCGCGTCCTGCTCTGTCAGATCAACCGCGAGCCGCGCCAGCAGTGTCAGCGGGATGGGATGTCGGGCCAGACCTTTGGCGAGTCGAGCCGGCACGAAGTCAAATTCAGCGGATGCCGCCGCCAGCGTGTAATAGCCGACAACCCTGGTTTCTCCGCGCAGAGCAACGTAGGTGCGCGCGCTTTGATTGCGCTGATTGTTCAAGGCATGCCGTTGGAGGAAGCGGTTCAGGGCATCGCTGCCGCAATCGAAGGAAGCAACATCGTGGCCCTCGACAAATAACTCGGGGCCCCGCAGCGGCAACTTCATTTGTTCTCGAAAACGCTGGGCTTCCTGAGCAGTTCCCTGAGGCGGGGAATCGACTTCGCGGGTTGATCGAGGGCCGCGTAGAACGCCGTCATCTGATCCGCCGGCAGTACAAAGCGGGTCTGTTCGGCCAGTGTTTCATCGGCCACGGTTCGCACGGCGCGGAGAACAAACTCGCTGACATTCTGGTGGCAGAGCACCGCCGCTTGCCGGATTCGCTCCTTCTCTGCCGCTGCGAGACGGATTTCTATGCGCTCTTCCTTGATTGTGGCACCCATGGCGGCCTCCATTTACTGTACGGACAGTATACGGTAATCGTTGAATGTGGCAAGCCTCCTGCTGCTTGGGGATGCCCCTGCCACGACCTTGCTAAACCCTCAGCACTGCTCCCACGGCAGGCCTTCGAAGCGCCAGCCGTTCATCGAGCCGCGATGATGGGTGTCGTCGAGCTCGCCCTCGAAGCCGTGCAGGACGTTGTACACCCGCGTGAAGCCGACGGCTTCGAGCGCGTGGCCGGCGTCGACCGAGCGATTGCCGCTGCGGCAGATCAGTACCACCGGACGATCGCCCGAATGGCCGGCCAGCTTCCTCACTTCCCCGACGAAGTGGGGATTGATTTCCCAGTCGGGGCCGTCGTTCCACGACACATGGCTGACGCCGGCCGGATGCCCGACGAAAAAGAATTCCATTTCGCTGCGGCAATCGACGAACAGCGCGCTCGGATTGTCGTGCAGGAACTTGGCCGCTTCCTTGGGGGTCAGGTGTTTCATGATGTTCTCCGCTCCGCTGTTGGAACGGCAATTGTAGCCAAGCGCGGTATAGTAAGTCGATGAATCCACTCCCCCTCCTGAACCCCATGATCACCTCTGTCCTGAAAAACCTGATCCCTTGCGCCTGTATCCTGCTGGCGTTGTCGGCCCGCGCCGAACCCGACCTCAGCGCGCCCGAAGCCGCCGCCCAGGCGCAGTCCGGCAAGCTCATCCTGATCGACATCCGCACTCCGCCGGAATGGAAGGAGACCGGCGTAGCCAGGGGCGCCAGGCAGGTCAATATGATTCACCCGCAAGGGGCCAAGGGCTTTACCGATCAATTGATGAGCGAACTCAAGGGCGACAAGAACACGCCCATCGCCCTGATCTGCCGCACCGGCAACCGCACCACCCAGGTCCAGCGCTACCTGCAAAGCGTCGGCTTCACTCAGGTCTATAACGTCAAGGAAGGCATGGCCGGTAGCGCCGCCGGCCCCGGCTGGATCAGGCGCGGCCTGCCGGTGGAGACCTGCACGCAGCAGTGCTGAACTTCGAAAGTCGGCGCCGGCGGGACGGCGGTATAATCGTGGTTCGCTTCCGAGGAGCGCTGCAAGGTGGATGGCCCCAGATTCACGGGCCACGACCCTAGGCTCGGAACCTGATGACAACCGCGCTCACCCACCCAGGAGTATTCGGCCGGGGCACAAGGTGAGCCGTCACGCAGCTAGGCTCCCCGCCCCGGTCATGGAATGGAGAGACGCATGACCGCCCGCCTGCAACCCGACCGCAGCACCGAATTGCGCGAGCTGCTCGCGCAGCGCATTCTCATACTCGATGGCGCCATGGGCACCATGGTGCAGCGCCACGGCCTGGTCGAGGCCGATTACCGCGTGGGTGTGACAAATTCGCGCTTTGCCGACTCGGCCAAGGACCTGAAGGGCAACAACGATCTGCTCAGCATCACGCGGCCGGACGTGATCGGCGGCATTCATGCCGAATATCTCGAAGCCGGCGCCGACATCATCGAGACCAACAGCTTCAACGCGACAAGGGTTTCGCAGGCCGAGTACGGGCTGGCCGACCTCGCCTTCGAATTGAACGTGGCCGCGGCGCGGCTGGCGCGCGAGACCGCCGACAAGTTTTCCACCGCCGACAAGCCGCGCTTCGTCGCCGGCGTGCTGGGGCCGACCTCGCGCACGGCCTCGCTCTCGCCCGACGTCAATGACCCCGGCGCACGCAACATCACCTTCGACGCACTGGTGGCCGATTACGTCGAGGCCGCGCGCGGCCTGACCGAGGGTGGCGCCGACATCCTGCTGGTGGAAACGGTGTTCGACACGCTGAACGCCAAGGCCGCGCTGTTCGCCATCGAGAAGTTTTTCGACGAGGCGGGGCGGCGCTGGCCGGTGATGATCTCCGGCACCATCACCGACGCCTCGGGCCGCACGCTTTCCGGGCAGACGGCGGAGGCCTTCTGGAACTCCTTGCGTCACGCCAAGCCCTTGAGCTTCGGCCTCAACTGCGCGCTCGGCGCCAGGGAACTGCGCCAGCACGTCGAGGAACTCTCGCGACTCTGCGACTGCTTCATCTCGGCCCATCCCAACGCCGGCCTGCCCAATGCCTTCGGCGGCTACGACGAAACGCCGCAGGCACTGGCCGACGAGATCCGCGAATGGGGCGCGACAGGGATCATCAACATCGCCGGCGGCTGCTGCGGCACCACGCCCGACCACATCCGCGCCATCGCGCAGGCGCTGCACGGCATGAAGCCGCGAGCGATCCCGCAGATCGAGCGCAAGCTGCGCCTGGCCGGCCTCGAAGCCTGCGACATCGGCGACGACAGCCTGTTCGTCAATGTCGGCGAGCGCACCAACGTCACCGGCTCCAAGGCCTTCGCCCGCATGATCCTCGAAGGCCGCTTCGACGACGCGCTGGTGGTCGCCCGCCAGCAGGTGGAGAACGGCGCGCAGGTGGTCGACATCAACATGGACGAGGCCATGCTCGATTCGCAGGCGGCGATGGTGCGCTTCCTGCATCTGGTCGGCTCCGAGCCGGACATCTGCAAAGTGCCGCTGATGCTCGACAGCTCGAAGTGGGACGTGATCGAAGCCGGCCTCAAGTGCATTCAGGGCAAGGGCATCGTCAATTCCATCTCGATGAAGGAAGGCGAGGCGAAGTTCCTCGAACAGGCGCGTCTGGCCCGGCGCTACGGCGCGGCCGTGATCGTCATGGCCTTCGACGAGCAGGGCCAGGCCGACACCTACGAACGCAAGATCGGCATCTGCCAGCGCGCCTACGACGTGCTGCTGGCGGACGGCTTCCCGGCCGAGGACATCATTTTCGATCCGAACATTTTCGCCATCGCCACGGGCATTCCCGAGCACGACAACTACGCGGTGGATTTCATCAACGCGCTGGCCTGGATCAAGGCCAATCTGCCCTTTGCGCGGACCTCCGGCGGCGTCTCGAACGTGTCCTTCTCCTTCCGCGGCAACGATGCGGTGCGCGAGGCGATACACACCGTGTTCCTCTATCACGCGGTGAAGGCCGGGCTCACCATGGGCATCGTCAATGCCGGCCAGCTCGGCGTCTATGACGACCTGGCGCCCGAGCTGCGCGAGAAGGTGGAGGACGTGGTGCTCAACCGGAAAGTCGCTGGTGGGGCAAACCCGGGCGACACGCTGACCGAGCTCGCAACGCGGGTCAAGGGCCAAGCCAGGGAGCAGGTGGTCGATCTCGCCTGGCGCGCATGGCCGGTCGACAAGCGACTCGAGCACGCGATGGTCAAGGGCATCACCGAGTTCGTCGTGGCCGACACCGAGGAATGCCGCGCGGCACTGTTCGCCGAGGGCAAGCCGCCGTTGTCGGTGATCGAAGGCCCGCTGATGAACGGCATGAACGTGGTCGGCGACCTGTTCGGCGCCGGCAAGATGTTCCTGCCGCAAGTGGTCAAATCGGCGCGCGTGATGAAGCAGGCCGTGGCGCACCTGATCCCCTACGTCGAGGCGGAGAAGCTGCGCACCGGCTCGACCTCGAAAGGCCGCATCGTCATCGCCACGGTCAAGGGCGACGTCCATGACATCGGCAAGAATATCGTCGGCGTCGTGCTCGGCTGCAACGGCTACGAGATCATCGACCTCGGCGTCATGGTGCCGGTCGACAAGATCCTGAATGCGGCGCGGGAACACGGCGCGCAGGCGATCGGTCTTTCCGGACTGATCACGCCGTCGCTCGAAGAAATGGGCCATATCGCCGGCGAAATGCAGCGCCAGGGCTTCACCTTGCCGCTGCTGATCGGCGGCGCAACGACTTCGCGTGCCCACACCGCAATCAAGATCGCGCCGAACTATGCCGGACCGGTGGTGTATGTGCCCGACGCCTCGCGTGCCGTGGGCGTGGTGACCAAGCTGCTGTCGATCGACATGCGTGCTTCCTTCGTCGCCGAAATCGCCGCCGACTACGACAAGGTGCGCGGCCAGCATGCGAACAAGAAGGGCATTGCGCTGGTCTCGCTGGAAGCGGCGCGCGCGAGTCGCGCCAAACTGGACTACGCCCCGGTTAAGCCGAAGCAGCTAGGTGTCACCGTGCTGCGCGACCTCGATCTTGCGACGCTGGCGGAGTACATCGACTGGGGCCCCTTCTTCCAGACCTGGGACCTCGCCGGCAGCTATCCGAAGATTCTCGACGACGCCGTCGTCGGCGAAGCGGCGCGCAACGTGTTTGCCGATGGCAAGGCAATGCTGCAGCAACTGATAGCGGAAAAGTGGATCAGCGCCAATGCGGTGTTCGGCCTCTTCCCGGCCAACGCCGTGGGCGACGACATCGTGTTCTACGCCGACGAGACACGCGACAAGGCGGCAATGACCTGGCACGGCCTGCGCCAGCAGCAGGAGCGCCCCGCCGGCAAGCCGCAGCAGTGCCTCAGCGACTTCGTGGCGCCGGAAGTCGGCGCTGGTGGTACGGCGAACTGCGCGGCGGATTACGCCGGCGCCTTCGCCGTCACGGCCGGCATCGGCATCGAGCAAAAGCTCGCCGAGTTCGAGGCGCAGCACGACGACTACCGCGCGATCATGCTCAAGTCGCTGGCCGACCGGCTGGCCGAAGCGGCCGCCGAATGGCTCCATCGCGAAGTACGCACTAACTACTGGGGCTACGACAGCGCGGAGTCGCTCGACCGCGCGGCGCTGATCGCCGAGCAGTATCGCGGCATCCGCCCGGCGCCGGGTTACCCGGCCTGCCCCGACCACACGTCGAAGGGAGCGCTGTTCACTCTGCTCGACGCGCCGAAAAACGCCGGCATGGGGCTCACCGAAAGCTATGCCATGACGCCCGCCGCATCGGTCGCCGGCTTCTACCTCGCACACCCCGAGGCGCACTACTTTGCCGTCAGCAAGATCGGCCGCGACCAGCTTGAAGATTGGGCAAGACGCACCAACTATCCTATTTCAGAAGCCGAAAAATGGCTCGCCCCCCTACTGTGACCCCAAGGAAACCCCCATGTCAGAGATAAACCGCCTGAGCTTCAATGAAGCCGTGGTCTTCGTCAAAAACAACAAGCGCGCGGCCTTTGCCGCGATGCCGGTATTCGGTGACGACGAAGGCGACGAAAATGCAACAGCCGAGGGCGCGCGCGTCTTCATCCTGCTGCCCGACGAGGATGAAGGCTGGACCCTGCGTTTCATCGCCGGGCCGTTCTTTTCCAACGCCTTTGCCGCCAACGACATCATTCCCGCCGACGAAATTCCCGATCGCGTGCGCGAACTGCTGTTCGTGCCGACGCGCTGCGAGGAGGACTGGCTGGCTGACCAGCTGCAGATGCTTTTGGCGAAGCTGACGCAAGCTGCCGGCATCGGCGATCAGATGCCTGATTACACTTCCCAGCCCGCCAAGGCGGCGGAGGATGTGGTCTTTCCGGTGTCCTTCATCGGCCTGAACAAGCCGCTCTGAGCGGCACGGATCAGGCTAGGCCCGGCGCACGACCATGAACAGCCGGCGAAACGGGAACAGGGTCGTGCCGTCGGCCAGCGGCGGGTAGGCGATGCGCAGCCGTCGGGCATAGTCCGCTTCGAACTCCGCTCGCTCCGGCTCTACCAGTTCGTCGAGGAACTGTTTGAGCCAGGTTCCCTTGGTCCATTCCTTGACCGGATCGGCGCCGTGAAGGACCTGCAAGTATTCCGTTTCCCAGATATCGATGCTCTTCGCCAGCGGCTCCAGCATCGCGTAGTAATCGTTGGGGCCGGCGACCGGCGCGGGGCGCAGCAGGTGTTCGAGTTTGCTTCGCCATGCGCCCTGACGCACGGTCTCGGCAATCAGGGCATGCGAGGGCGCCGCAAAATTCCGCGGCATCTGCACGGCAAGCACGCCGCCTTGGGCAAGCTGCGCCAGCAGCCGCGGGAACAGCTGCTCATGCTGCGGCAGCCAGTGCAGCGCGGCGTTGGAGAAAATCAGGTCTGCAGGTGACGTCGGCGCCCAGTCGGCCACGCTTTGCCGGATCCATGTCGCCGAGCCAAGGGCACGCGCGGCCTGCGCCAGCATCTCGGCCGAATCATCGACCCCGGTAATCGAGGCCGCGGGCCAGCGCTCGGCCAGAAGGCGCGTCACGTTTCCGGCGCCGCAGCCGAGATCGTAGATACGCTTCGGCGCCGTCAGGTCGATCCGGGCCAGCAGATCGACTGCGGGCCGCAGTCGCGGCTCGGAAAACTTCAGATATTGATCGGGGTTCCACGCCATCTTCGCCTCCCAAACCCGTGGCCGCCTGCGCGGATTCAGACGCCCCAGACCACCGGCTTCTTCTTCTTCAACGACCACTCCAGCAGTTCCAGCAGCGGCACGGCGCGTTGCGTCAGGGTGACGAAGGGCCGCGAGCCCTGGGCCTTGCCCCTGCCCGCGTCCGGCTCGGTGCGCGGCAGGTCTTCCTCGTCCAGGCCGGCGCGCTGCCGCTTGTCTTCCTCGATCGCGGCCTTGAGCCGTGCGATCGCATCGGGCAACTGCTCGACGGTGACAATGCCCTTGTCGGTCGCGTCCTTGCCCATCAGTTTCATCATGCGCTGTGCGACGTCGCCGAACATGATGACGTCGCCGGAGGCGGGAGATTGAAAGGTGACGATCATAGGTCCAGCTCCTGCAGCCAGTCGAGAATCTGCTGCGCCGGCTTCTTCCAGTCGCGCTCGAGCATCAGGCCATGGCCCATGCCCGGAAACACATGGGCATCGACGCCGTAGGTGCGCGCCGTCATTTCCACCAGCGAAGCGGGAATCAGGTGATCGAATTCCGCGCCCTGCACCAGCAGCGGGGTGCGCTTGACGCGCCCGGCCCGCGGCATGCCGAACAGGGACATGTCCCAGATCGCGCGGTGCGATTCGGATTGCGAACCCTTGTAGTAGCGCTTGAGGTCGTCCAGCGAAACCGGCTGGGCGAACAGCGCCTCGCGCAGGGTTTCCAGCGAGGCCTTGCCGCCGCTCATCAGGCTGTTGAGGTCCGTCATCATGCCGGGCTTCGAAAACATCATGCCCACCGCGGCCGACAGCAGGCCTTGCGGCGGCACCGCACACATCAGCACCGCACCGGGCGCCTGATGATCTTCGAGATATTTCTGCACCACGAAGCCGCCCATCGAATGCCCGATCAGCACCGGCGGCGCCGGCAGGGTGGCGGCCACGGTCGCCACATCCTTCACGTAGTCGCCGATCGAAAAGCTGTCGAGATGCTTGCGGCCCGGCGAAGCGCCGTGTCCCGAAAGACTCAGGGCATAGGCCGCGTAACCGGCCTCGGCGAAGAAGGGCAGGAAATGTTCCTCCCAGCACCAGGCGGCCGTATAGGCACCGTGGATGAAAAGCAGCGGCGTCGGCTGCGCTTTACCCGCAGGAACGCGGACCAGGACTTCGTGATGCTCGAATCGGGGCATATTCATTGCGACAGGTTATAAGGGCTGCTGGACGACAGGCGCGCGCAGGTGTCATCGGTGCGTCATTGCGCGCGACTCTGTTATGTCCGGCGGCTGTCAAGCCGCCGGACGGTATCCCCTGGTGGGATAAAATGTTCATTTTATAATTTTACCGCGCGCCATCCATGCTGAAATGGCTGATTGTTCTGGTGGCCGCTGTTTTCATTGTCGGCCTGTTGCAGCCTCGCCTGGCGCGCCTGCTGCAACTCGGTCGGCTGCCGGGCGACCTGCGCGTGCGGCTGCGCGGCAGGGACTACGTCTTCCCCTTCGCCTCGGCGGTGTTGCTGTCGCTGGTCGCCGGCCTTATCGGTCGGCTGCTTTGAGTTCCCGCAAAGCAGCCACGCGCGCGATGCCGATGTTGCGCGCGATGGCCTGCGGGTCGGGCTTGGCTTCGTCTTTGGCCGCAGCGGCACGCGCCGCAGTTTCACGAGCTATCGCGCCGGCATCGACAGCGCGCACCGCCGCCAGCGCAGCGCGCCAGAAACGCGCCTGCACGTAGTCACGTTCTTCCCAGCCCAACCGGCCGCGGTAATCCGCCTCGCAGGCGAGCAATATCATCTCGAAGCGCTCCGGCCGGCGCAGCGCATCGCAACGCTCGAGCACCGTCAGTTTGGTTTCCGGCCGCAATTCCGCAACGCGGTGAATGTCGCCATGAAAGCGCGCGGCCAGACGCCCGACGTCGCGGCAATCCGTCGGCACGCGCAGCCGCTCGCAGATCTCTTCGAGCAGGGCCACGCTCTTCGCCTCGTGGCCGTAGTGACGCGGCAGAATGTCCGCCGGCGTGCGGCCCTTGCCCAGATCGTGCATCAGCGCGGCAAAGCGCGCCGGCAAGGCGCCTTCGAGCCGCGCCGACATGTCGATGACCATCATGACATGCACGCCGGTATCGACTTCGGGATGATAGTCGGCGCGCTGCGGTACACCCCACAGGGCGTCGAGTTCGGGTAACAGCCGCAACAGGGCCCCGCATTCGCGCAGCACCTCGAACATGCGCGACGGCTTCGCTTCCATCAGGCCGCGAGCCAGCTCCTGCCAGACACGCTCGGATACCAGCGCATCGACTTCACCGGCGGCGACCATGCCGCGCATCAGCTCCATGGTTTCCGCGGCAACCGAGAAATCGGCGAAGCGTGCCGCGAGACGGGCGACGCGCAGGATGCGCACCGGGTCTTCGGCAAAGGCCGGCGACACGTGCCGCAACAATCGCGCCGCGAGGTCGGCCCGACCGCCGTGGGGATCGATGATGGCGCCCGTCTCGTCCTTGGCCATCGCATTGATGGTCAGGTCGCGGCGCACAAGGTCCTCTTCCAGCGTTACCCCGGGCGCGGCATGAAAGGCAAATCCGGCATAGCCCGGCGCCGTCTTGCGTTCGGTGCGGGCCAGCGCGTATTCCTCATGCGTCTGCGGATGCAGGAACACCGGGAAGTCGCGCCCGACCGCGACGAAGCCGCGCTCCAGCATCTCCTGCGGCGTGGCGCCGACCACCACCCAGTCGCGATCCGTGACCGGCAGACCGAGCAACTCGTCGCGCACGGCACCGCCCACGGCGTAGGTCTTCATTTGCGCGATGTCAGCCACGCAGATACGTGGGCGCCACAATTTCAAGAGGCGTCGCGATGCGCCCGAAAGGCAGCGCACAGCCGCTGTCGCAAACGCTGGCGACGCGCATCGAACGGATGTTGTCGCGCGTCATCGGGCCGTTGGGAATGAACTCCATGGACCAGGCCTGCAGCCAGGCGACGGCCTCCGGCAGCCCGACCACGGCGCGCGGATGGCCGGAAACCTCCGCGGCGTAGCTGACCAGTTCGCGCAGGCTGTATTGCTTCGGGCCGCACAGATCGTAGGCCGCGCCGATGCTCTCCGGGCGCAGCAAGCTGTCGGCCACCGCGGCGGCAACGTCGCCCACCCACACCGGCTGGAAGCGCGCAGCGGCACCCGCCAGCGGGAAGAAGGGCGCGATCCTTGCCAGTCGCGCGAACAGCGTAAGGAAGGAATCGCCCGGGCCGAAAATCACCGAGGGACGAAACAGCGTGAGGTCGAGGTCCGCCTCCCGCAGCAGCGCCTCGCCGGCCGCCTTGGAGCGCAGATAGCCGGAAGGTGCGTCGGTCGCCGCCTTCAGCGCCGAGACATGCAGCACGCGGCGCACGCCGGCCGCCTTCGCCGCAGCGGCGATTTTTTGCGGCAATTCGACATGGGCGCGGGCGAAGCCCTTGCCGTAGGGTTCGCCCTCACCGCCTTTCAATATTCCGACCAGGCTGATCACGGCATCCTGCCCGACCATCAGCCGCGCCAGCGTCGCCGGATCATGGACGTCGGCCTCGACCACGGTCGCCGTGGGCAGCACCAGCAAGTGCTTGGCGTGGTCTCGCCGGCGCGTCGGCAACGTGAATTGAAAGTCGGCGCTGGCGGTGCGGCGAGCCAGCTCGCCGACAATCGCCGTGCCCAGGAACCCGGTGCCGCCGATGATCAGCAGGTTCTTCACGGCAGCTGTTCCACTCCCGTTTCGCCCTGTCCGCGCGCGCCGATCACCCCCAGTGTGCCTTTCAGGGACTGCGGACGGCCGGAAAACAGCGTGTTGTAATAGACCGCGTTGCTCATGACCTTTTTCACGTAATCACGCGTTTCCGTGAAGGGGATGGTTTCGGCGTAGATCGCGCCTTCCAGAGGCCTCTCCGCGCGCCACCTGCGGGCCCGGCCGGGGCCGGCATTGTAGGCGGCGGAAGCCAGCACCGGATGGTTGTCGAGCGAAGTCAGCACCATCTTCATGTAGTGGGTGCCGAGCGTGACGTTGGTGTCCATCTCGGTCACCCGGGCCGGGTGAAAATGGACCATGTTGATTTTCTTCGCCACCCATTTCGCCGTGGCCGGCATCAACTGCATGAGGCCCTTGGCGCCGACCGAAGACTTGGCGTTCATGATGAAACGCGATTCCTGCCGCATCAGGCCATAGACCCAGCCGTTGTTGAGCGCAAGTTCGTCGGCCTTGGGCCGCACC
Source organism: Rhodocyclaceae bacterium (assembly GCA_006218025.1). GTDB lineage: Bacteria > Pseudomonadota > Gammaproteobacteria > Burkholderiales > Rhodocyclaceae > Sulfuritalea. Next base: position 89,359 of record VBWA01000002.1, read on the forward strand.
TGGTCGCTGAAGGGCGCAATGTAGCGCAAATTGTAATTGTGCTGCGCCTGCGTCCGGTCGGCCGTGTTGATGGCGCGGTCCCATATCTCGTTGTGCCGGGCGAGCTCCGCCGCCGCCAGCAAGGCCCGGTCGTCCATGCCGCGCAGGGACCACACCCATTCGCGCACGCCTTCGATGCGCATATCGACGCGGAACAGGGCCAGCGCGCGCTGAAAACCCTGGTTCGCCGTGGCCAGGGCCAGTTCCTCGGCGCTCGGCGCCGGCGCGAGGGGCGGCACGTCGATGGTGCGGCCGAGCTCCTCATCGGCAAGGTTGCCGTAAAAATTCGGTTGGCCGCCGAGCTTCGAGTAAAGCGCGCGCGCCTCTTCGGCACGGCCGCCGGCGACCAGCGCCCGGGCTTGCCAGTAAGTCCAGTCCGGCTGCGCGGACAGGGTCGGCGGCATTGCGGCAATCGCCCGCCGCACGGCGCTCCAGTCATGCACGCGCAAGGCGGCACGGACCCGCCAGGCCATCTGCTCCTCGGACAAGCGGGTGGCGGACGCATTTTCGTACCACGCCAGCGCCTCCGGCTGGTGGCGCAGCGCCGCCTGCCAGGCCAGATGGCCCCAGGCGTAGGCACGCTCTTCGGCAGTAAAACGCGCCTCGATCCGCATCCAGCGCCTGGCCGCATCCTGCGGGTCATTCCGAGCCAGACGCTGCACCGCGAACAACGCCGTTTCGCGTCCGCCGCGCTTTGCCGCAAAGCCGGCGGGGAGCTTGTCGAGATAGCGCGCCGGGCCTTGCGCGATGGATTCGAGGCCGCGCCCGTCGAAACCTTCGCTGGCCGGCAAATAGGCTGCCGCGCTGCGTGCGGCGCCCACCCGCTTCGCTTCAAAGAACCGCCGCACGCGCTGCCAGACCTCTTCCGCCGTCAATCCACCCGCGGCAACCAGCTGATCGACGACCATCTCGCAGGCCTGCGGCAAATCCTGGCCGCTGGTCCACAGCGTACGCACCGCCTCGGGCGTCCGCGAGGCCTGCGCCGCGTAGCAATTCACTTCGGCATCGGGCAAGGCGAGCGCCGGCAGCTCACGCTGAAAACTTTGCCAGTCGCCCTTCTTGCCCAATACCCGCAGCCAGTCGCCGCGCAATTTCTCGGCGAGATAGGCGCCCGGATGGCGGCTCAGATAGTCCGCAACGCCGCTGTCGTCGCCATCGTCGAGACGCAGCCGCAAGGCCCAGTATTCGGCCCACGGGCGCAGCGGATGCTCCTGCAGGGCATCCAGCTGACGCCCGAGGCGCACCCGCTCGCCGTTGCGAAAAGCGTCCCGCGCCAGAAGAAAGGCCGCATCGCCGCGCTCGGCGGACGTTCCCGCAGGGACGCATAATGCTGGCGCCGAGAACAGCCAAGCCGCTACCGAGAAAGCCGCAATGAAGGCTTGCCGGGATAGGGACATGGCGGGTTTGAGCTTATAGTTCATCCAATGTTTGCTTCTTGACTTGTTCCGGCTCCACGTTAGCACATGACCGCAGACTCGCCGTCAGGCGAACACACCGACGATTCCCCGATTCCTCGCGCTGCATTGCGGCGCCTGAAGCTGGCCGCACGCATGGCGCTCGACAAAAAAACCCATGCCGAACTTTCGGCGCGGATCGAGTCCCATCTTGCCGCGTTGCTGGCACCCCTGCCATCGCAAACTCTGGCCTTCTGCGCGCCGGTGCGTGGCGAATTCGATGCACGCCCACTGGCGTCGCTCCTCCTTGACCGCGGCTGGCAGGCGACAATGCCCGTCGTCCTTGAATCGGATGCGCCAATGCGCTTCAGGCGCTGGACACCTTCTTGCACGATGGGCGTCGATCGCTACGACATTCCGATTCCGCTCGACGGTCCGGATCTGGTCCCCGACGTCGTGCTGCTTCCATTGCTGGCTTTCGACGCACAGGGTTTCCGCCTTGGCTACGGTGGTGGATATTTTGACCGCACACTTGCGGTGCTGGTTCCCCGCCCGCTGGCAATCGGCGTTGGCTTCGAACTCGGACGCGTGGCGGACATCCGGCCGCAGACGCACGACATACCCCTCGCCGCGGTGGTCACCGAGGCCGGCATCATGCGTTTTACCCCCGCCTAACGCCCGGTCGCCCGGCCCAGTCGCTCCAAAGCCTCGTCGAGCAAGCCGCGGCACGTGCCGAAATTGAGGCGGACGAAGCCCGGCGCGCCGAAATCGGCGCCGTCCGATAGCCCCAGTCCATGCTGCTCGAACCAGCGAGCTGAATTGTCGACGCCGCGATCGGAAGCGAATTCGCGCGCATCGATCCAGGCCAGGTAGGTCGCCTCCACCGGCCGCATGGCCAGGCCCGGCACCCCAGCGACCGCACGCTCGACGGCGCGCAGGTTGCCGCGCAGATAGTCGAGCAGGGCCGCCTGCCAATCGTCGCAGCTCGTCAGCGCGGCTTCGGTCGCAACCATGCCCAGCGCATTGACGTGCGGCACGATGCCGTGCATGGCGTCGCGGAAACTGCGCCGCAGGCGGCTGTCGGGAATGATGGCGAAGGCGCAGCCCAGCCCGGGGATGTTGAAGGTCTTGGACGGCGCCATCAGCGTGATGGTGCGCGCCGCCAGTTCCGGGCTGAGCGTGGCGAAAAGTCGGTGCTGGTGATACGGCGACAGGATCAGGCCGTTGTGGATTTCGTCCGAGCAGACCACCAGATCGTGCTTTTCCGCCAGCAGCGCGATCTGCCACAGCTCGTCCTCGTTCCATACCCGTCCGGTCGGATTGTGCGGATGGCAGAGCAGAAAGAGTTTTGCCCGGCTGGTCCTGAGTACCGCGTCGACGGTGGGAAAATCCCACAGCCAGCCCGCGGAGTCGCGCACCAGCGGAGCGCTCGCCACGCGCCGGCCGGAATACCCCGGCGCCGACAGAAAAGGCGGATAAATCGGCGTCGCGGTGAATACCGCGTCGCCCGCCGCGCCGACGGCGCGACAGGCGACGTTGAGACCGGACACCAAACCCGGCAACCAGACGATCCACTCGAGTTCGATGCTCCAGTCGAACTTGCGCCCGAGGTAGCCGACGACGGCGTCGATCTGGCTTGCGGTGGGCTGGTTGTAGCCGAACACGCCATGGTCGACGCGCTCGCGCAGGGCGGCGATTACCGCCGGCGGCGCGGCAAAGTCCATGTCGGCGACCCACAGCGGAATTATGTCCCCATCCTCTTGGGTGGGGACCGAATCCCGGGACACTTCGCCTGGCGTAGCCCGGCCGGCGTACTTCGCCCACTTCACCGAATCGGTGTTGGCACGCTCGATAACGGCGTCAAAGTCGAAGCTCATCCGGGTGCACCACGCGGTGGCAATGCCTAGCCCAGAAACAAGCGGTAGGCCGGGTTCTTCGATTCGTCCCAGAAGCGGTAACCGAGGCTCTTGAGAAAGGCGTGGAAGTCTTTCATCTCCTTCGGCGGCACTTCCATGCCGACCAGCACGCGACCGGTATCGGCGCCGTGGTTGCGGTAGTGGAACAGGCTGATGTTCCAGCCTGCGCTCATCTTGTTGAGGAAATTCATCAGGGCGCCGGGACGCTCGGGAAACTCGAAGCGGTAGATCAGCTCGTTCTTCACTTGCGCCGCGTGGCCGCCGACCAGGTGGCGGATGTGCAGCTTGGCCATTTCGTCGTCGGTAAGATCCAGCGCCGGATAGCCGTTCCTCTGCAGTTGTTGGACGAGCTTGGTCGCCTCGCTGCGATTGGCCACCTGCATGCCGACGAACACATGTGCCTCGGCAGCATCGTGGAAGCGGTAGTTGAATTCGGTGATGTTGTGCGAACCGATCAGCGCGACGAATTTCTTGTAGGCGCCGGGCTTCTCCGGCAGCGTCACGGCCAGCACGGCCTCGCGCTGTTCGCCGACTTCGGCGCGCTCGGCGACGAAGCGCAGGCGGTCGAAATTCATGTTGGCGCCGGAAGCCACCGCCACCAGCGTCTTGCCCTGCACGCCATGCTTCTTGGCCCAGGCCTTGGCGCCCGCGATGGCGAGCGCGCCGGCCGGCTCGAGGATCGAGCGCGTGTCCTCGAACACATCCTTGATCGCCGCGCAGATCGCGTCGGTGTCGACCAGCACCATTTCATCGACGTATTCGCGGCACAGGCGGAAGGTCTCGGCGCCGACGTATTTGACCGCCGCGCCATCGGCAAACAGTCCGACATTTTCGAGGCGCACCCGCCGGCCCGCTTTCAGCGAGCGGTCCATGGCATCGGCATCGGCCGCCTCGACGCCGATGATCTTGATGTCGGGCCGCAGGCGCTTGATATAGGCCGCCACCCCGGAGATCAGCCCGCCGCCGCCGACGCAGCAGAACACCGCCTCGATCGTGTCCGGGTGCTGGCGCAGGATCTCCATGCCGATGGTGCCCTGGCCGGCGATCACGTCCGGATCGTCGAAGGGATGCACGAAGTTGAGCTTCTGCTTCTTCTCCAGTTCCAGCGCATGCGTGTAGGCCGCGTCGTAGGATTCGCCGGCCAGCACCACCTCGCCACCGAGCTTCTTCACCGCGTCGATCTTGATCTGCGGCGTGGTGGTCGGCATCACGATCACGGCGCGGATGCCGAGCTTGTGCGCCGAGAGCGCGACACCCTGGGCGTGATTGCCGGCCGAGGCACAGATCACGCCGCGCTTGCGCTGCGCCGGCGTCAGGTGAACGATCTTGTTGTAGGCGCCGCGCAGCTTGAAGCTGAACACCGGCTGCATGTCCTCGCGCTTGAGCAGGATGTTGTTGCCGACGCGCGCCGAAAGGATAGCAGCGGGCTCCAGCGGCGTCTCGATGGCAACATCATAGACGCGGGCGTTGAGAATTCTTTCGAGATAGTCCATGGCAGCAGGGCGGAAGGTTCGTTGACCGGCAAGGGTAACATGGCGCATGGACTTCTCTTTCACGGCGGAAGCCGGATTGGCCGGCCTCTTCCTCGCCAGCTTCCTTTCCGCCACGCTGCTGCCCGGCGGCTCGGAAGTCGTGCTGTTCGCCGTGATCAAGCAGCATCCCGATCAGGTGATGGCCGCCTTGCTGCTGGCGACGCTGGGCAACACGCTGGGTGGCATGACGACCTATGGCATGGCGCGCCTGCTCCCCGGGAAAGTCGGCGCTGACGATACGGTGATGAAGCGGCTCGACGCCCTGCGCAAGCATGGCGCGCCGCTGCTCCTGCTGGCCTGGGCGCCGGTCATCGGCGATGCCCTGTGCGCGGCGGCCGGCTGGCTGCGCCTGCCGGCGGTCGCTTGTGCGGCGTGGATGGCGGCGGGGAAGGCCGCCCGCTATGTGCTGGTGGTGGCCGGCGCCGGGATGGCCTGAGCCGAAATGTGCAGGAAGTAGGCCAGCACGCCGGCACCCGCAAGCGACAGGCTCGCCACTCCCGCCATCCAGAAACCCGCGGCGCCGCGCGGCGCACCGAAAGTATCGGTCAAGCCCAGCAGGTAGCCGCCGCCGAGACCGACGCCCCATAGCGAAATGGCATAGATCACCATCGGCACCGTGGCGCGCTTGTAGCCGCGCAGCACCTGGGCCATGACCGCCTGCACGGCGTCGGCCAGGTGATAGAAAGCGACGATGGACAGCAGCGTCGCGGCGGCGGCCGCGACTGCGGGATCGGAGGTATAGGCGCGCGCCAGCGGCCCCGCGCCGAAGCCGATCGCCGCGCCGAGAGCGGCGGCGGCGGCGCAGCCAACCGCCAGCCCCAGCAAACCGGCGTGCCGCGCGCGCCGACTTTCACCGGCGCCCAACGCCTGCCCGACCACCACGCCGGTGGCGCTGCCCAGGGCGAGCGGCACCATGAAGACAAAGACCGCGACATTGGCGGCAATCTGGTGCGCGGCGGAGACCTCGGGTCCGAGCCGGGCGATGAACAGCGCCATGAAAGTGAAGGCCGTGACGTCGACCAGGAATGTGGCGCCCATCGGCAGGCCCAGCATCAGGAATTCGCGGAGGGCCGACAGGCGCGGCCATTCGAAGCGGGCGAAGACGCCATACGGCGCGTACTCGGCATCGTGACGGCACCACAGCCAGGCCAGGGTCGCGATGACCCACATGATGACGGCCGAAGACCAGCCGCAGCCGGCGCCGCCCATGGCGGGAAGGCCGAAATGGCCGTACATGAAGACCCAGTTGAGCGGCGCCTTGAGCGCCAGCCCGAGAAGATTGAAACTCATCACCGGTTGCGGCCGGCCGATGCCGGTGGTAAAGCCGTAGAAGACGCGGAAGAACATCACGCCCGGCACCGCCCAGGCCGTGCCGTCGAGATAGGCGCGCACCTTGATTTCCACCTCCGGCGTCAGGCGCGAAAATGCCAGCAGCGGATCGGGATTTTTCAAGGCAACGAACGCGAGCAGCGACAAAGCCACGGCCAGCCAAACGCACTGCCGTACGTCGGCGCCGATCTCCTGATAGCGACCCGCACCGTAATGGTGGGCAGCCACCGGGGTGAGCGCGAGCAGCACGCCGATCATCGTCATGATGACGGTGACGTAAATGCTGGCGCCGATGCCCACCGCCGCCAGGTCGACCGACGAGAGCCGCCCTGCCATGAGCGTGTCGATCACACCATTGGCCATCACCGCAGCCTGGGCGATCAGCACAGGCCAGGCGAGGTGCAGCAGTTCGCGCGGAAGGGGGCGTGGGACGGGCATGCGCTGAGTCTAGCCGACGTCGGCAGCAGCAGCCCGCCGACAGCCGGCGTCAAATCACCAGCGGCTGGTCCGGTAGTTCGTTAGGGTTGTTCTCGCCTGCGGGGAAGTGGCGCGCCAGCAATTCGCCGGCGCGCGTCACGGCCTGCAACGCGCCCTGCCGCCATTCGCCGCGGCGGAAGCTCGCCTCCATGGCGCGGCAGATCGCATCCCATTCGGCCTGCGGCACACGTGCGGCGATGCCGCGGTCGGCAAGAATTTCGACACGATGATCGACCAGTTGTACGTAGATCAGGATGCCGCTGTTTTCGTCGGTATCCCAGACGCGCAGCTGCGAAAACAGCTCCACCGCCCTGTCCCTCGGCGACAGGTCGCGCCACAGCGCCGACAGAGGCAGCGCGCCTTCGACGACGAAGCGCAATTCGCCGCGATGCGATTGCTCGCAGGCGGTGACGGCCGCGCCGATGCTTGCCAGATCGGCGCGGGCAAATACGCGCTGGACGAACCAGTCCGGCAGCAGCAGATGTTTGAGTGCCCATGAAAGCTTCATTTCACCATCTCCCCGAGGCACCGCCGCCGCCGAAACCCCCGCCGCCGCCCGAGAAGCCGCCGCCTCCCCCGGAAAATCCGCCGCCGCCCAAGCCGCCGCCGCGCGAACCCAAATTGAAGAACGAAAGAACGAAGATGACGAAGCCTGCCAGCGCCGCCGCCAGCCACGACCCGAAGATGACGAAGCCCAGCCAGCCGGCCACGGCGGCGGCGGCCAGCGATCCGAGAATGCCGAACATCGCGCGCAGCACGCCGCCGGCCACCACCGCGCCCATCAGCCAGGGAAACAGGTTGGAGCCCTCTGCGTGCTGGCTTCCGCTGCCGGACGGACGCGCGACCGGCACACCCGGCGCATCGCCGCCGATGGCCCGGTCCAGGCCTTCGATGGCCGCCTGCAGGCCGCCGAAGAAATTCCCCTGCTGAAATTGCGGTGTCATGCGCTCACGGATGATGCGACTGGCAACGGCATCGGGAATCGCGCCTTCGAGGCCGTAGCCGACCTCGATGCGCATGCTGCGGTCGTTCTTCGCCACGATGATGATGACGCCGTTGTCGGCGCCCTTGTGGCCGATCTTCCAGGCTTCGGCCAGGCGAATGCCGAAAGCTTCGATGGCCTCGGGCTGGGTGGTCGGCAGCAGCAGCACGGCGATCTGCGCGCCGCGCGTTCTTTCGACGGCGGCAAGCTGGGCTTCAAGTCGCCCGCGCTGGGTTTCGTCGAGCGTTGCCGTCAGGTCGGTGACCCGCGCGCTCAGGACCGGCAGCGGCAGCAACTCCGCCGCCCTGCTGCCGGCCGGCAGCAGGGCCAGCCAGAGCAGTGCCAGCAGCGCGGGCCAGACGCGGCGCACTTATTGATAGCCGGCGGAAGTCGGCGAAGCGGGAGCGGCGGCTGGCGCCGGAGCAGGTGCAGCCGGCGCGTCGAACTTAATCGCCGGCGGCGTCGACATGGCCTTCTCGTCCTCGACCGTGAAATTGGCCTTGGTCTTCCAGCCCATGACGCTGGCCGTCAGACTGTTGGGGAAAGTGCGCACCGAAACGTTGTACTCCTGCACCGACTTGATGTAGCGGTTGCGCGCCACCGTGATGCGGTTCTCGGTGCCCTCCACCTGAGCCTGCAGGTCGCGGAAATTCGCGTCGGCCTTGAGCTGGGGATAGTTTTCCGCCACGACGAGCAGGCGCGCCAGCGCCCCGCCCAGTTCGCTCTGGGCCTTCTGGAACTTGGCGAAGGCAGCCGGGTCATTGATCAATTCCGGCGTCGCCTTCAGTCCGGCGACATTGGCGCGCGCCTCGGTCACCCGCGTCAGCACTTCCTTCTCATGGCTGGCATAGCCCTGCACCACGGACACCAGATTGGGAATCAGGTCGGCGCGGCGCTTGTACTGGTTCAGTACTTCCGACCACGCGGCATTCACCGCCTCGTCGTTGATCTGGATCTGGTTGTAGCCGCAGCCGGACAGCAGGGAAGCCGCAAGGGCCAGCACGGCAAAGAGACGCATACGCATGGTGTTCTCCAATCGGGAGGGGAAACAGTTGCGAATATGGTGGCGATGGGGAGGGATTGCAAGGGGTACGTTTCCCTCCATAGTCGGCGCTGATGAAGCAACTGCGCTACAGGGCGGTCGAGCAACAAACGCTCTCCTCGCCGTAGCGGATGGCCGGACGGCGCCGGCCTGTGCTATATTCTAGCCAGACTAGCCAGTTTAAGAAGGAGTACGTCATGCACAGCGAATGGCAACTGCAACAGGCCAAGAACGGTTTCAGCCGGCTCATCAAGGAAGCCGTCGGCGGCTCGCCGCAGCGGGTGACCCTGCACGGCAAGCCGGCGGCAGTGGTGGTCTCGGCCGAAGAATATGAACGCCTGACGAAACGCAACAAAGGCAAGCTTTCGACCGCGTTGCTGAAGCCGGAGATTGGCGGCGACGACATCGACTTCGCGCGCGACCGCGACACCGGGCGGGATGCCGCGCTGTGAGCTGGTTGCTCGACACCTGTGTTCTCTCCGAATACGTCAGGAAGGCGCCTGCCGCCGGAGTGATCCAGTGGCTCGACGAACAGGACGAAACCAGCCTCTTCCTCAGCGTCATCAGCCTCGGCGAAATCGAAAAAGGCATCCTCAAGCTGCGCGCCACCGACTCGCGCCGCAGCCAGAAACTCACCGCCTGGCTGGGCAAGATCGAACAGCGCTTTGCCGGCCGCATCCTGCCGCTTGATGCAGCCACGCTGCACGCCTGGGCACAGCTGGCCGCCCGCGCCGAACTCGCCGGCCAGCGCCTGCCGGTGATGGACGGCCTGATCATGGCCACCGCCCAATGCCACGGCCTCACCGTGGTCACGCGCAACGCCGCAGATTTCCGTTTCTACCCGCAGGTCTTTGATCCTTGGCAGATTTGAGCCGGGTGAGAATTGCCGCCGAAATTCGCCGTGTCGCCAGCGCCGATTTTTGATAGCATCGGTCCCATAGCTGCATCAAGACAAGGAGTTCTCCAATGACCACCGTTGACATCGTTGCCATGCCGGTTGCCGAAAAGCTGAAGCTGATGGAAACGCTTTGGGACTCGCTGTGCCTGCAATCCGGTGAAAACATGGAATTGCCTTTGTGGCATGGCGAGGTGCTTGAGCAGCGCCTGCGCCGCCTCGCCAGCGGAGACGAAACCGTGGCGCCCTGGAACGAAGCCAAGGAACGCATCCGCGCTCAAATCAAGTCGCACTGATGGAAGTCAGGATCACCCGCTCGGCAGAGACTGACCTGCTCGAAGGCTACGCGTTTTAAGAGGAGCAGCAGGCGGGCATCGGCGAGTATTTCCTCGACAGCCTGTTCGCCGACATCGATGCGCTGGCGCTGTTTGCCGGTATTCATCCCAAGCCGGACGGCAAGCTGCATCGCACACTCGCCAAACGCTTTCCGTTCGCGATTTACTACGACCTGAGAGACAACATCGCGACCGTCGTGGCCGTGCTCGACTGCCGCCAGAATCCGGCGTCGATTACGGAACGTTTGCAGCGTAGCTGATCGCCGTCCCGCCAGCGCCGACTTTCGGGGAAACCCGATGTCGCGAAAACTATTCCGAACCCGACCCCAATAGCTGCCCACCAAGTTCCCGGTACGCACTGGTGATGCGCCATCCTGAATACAGCAATGACTCCCTCACGTCGCCGCTGGAAGTACTACCTACACCGGTTCACGAAGATGGCCAGATACCAATCATTCACGGCGTCGTATGGAAGCAAGACATCGTGGACAACTTTAATTGGAAGTTGGCACAACTATCTTCCCAATTTATCGTGGCAAACAGCCGAAACATATTGGAGCGATGCACGCGTTAAGAAGGACGGCTTTCGATTTGTTTTCTACGTTACCCATCACGCGCACCGGTTTTCATCCCCTCTGACCCGCCGAGCGAGAAAGTAGGTCGCCCATCGGGGCGAGACCCGGCAAGAGTCGGCGCTGACCACTCGGCGCGCAGGGCCTCTGCCGCGGCCCTTCGCCTACAATAGAGCCCTTCTGCTCCATCGAATACCCGCATCATGACCGCCCGCCTGCGCGAGATTCCCTACAACTACACTTCGTTCTCCGACCGCGAGATCGTCATTCGCCTGCTGGGTGCGAATGCATGGGCGACGCTGACGGAACTGCGCAGCGAGCGCGTCACCGGGCGGTCCGCGCGCATGCTCTACGAGGTGCTGGGCGACATCTGGGTGGTGCGGCGCAACCCCTATCTGGAAGACGATCTGCTGGGCAATCGCGAACGACGCGAGGCGCTGGTGGAAGCCCTGCGCCACCGGCTGCGCGAGATCGACAAGCGCCGCGAGGGCAACGAGCGTGTCGCGCTGCTGCTGACCGCCGCACAAACCGCCGTGCAGTCCTTCGAGCGCTGGTTCGAGGACACCTGCAGCCTGCGCAAGAAGGCGCTCAAGGTACTGGCGCGCCACACCCGCCGCGATAACGTCTGCTTCGACGGCCTGGCCCGCGTTTCGCATGTCACCGACGCCACCGACTGGCGCGTCGAATATCCGTTTGTGGTGCTGGCGCCCGACACCGAAGAGGAAATGGCGCCACTGGTGCGCGCCTGCATCGAACTCGGCCTGACCATCATCCCGCGCGGCGGCGGCACCGGCTACACCGGCGGTGCGGTGCCGCTCGATGCACTGTCGGTGGTGATCAACACCGAGAAACTGATCGACCTCGGCACCGTCGAGATGCAGCGCCTGCCCGGCACCGACAAGGACTACGCGACGGTGCGCACCGGCGCCGGACTGGTCACGCGGCGCGTCATGGAAGCCGCGGAAAAGGCCGACCTGGTCTTCGCCTGCGACCCGACTTCGGCCGATGCTTCCTGCATCGGCGGCAACATCGCGATGAATGCCGGCGGCAAGAAGGCCGTGCTGTGGGGCACGGCGCTGGACAACCTGGCCTCGTGGCGCATGGTGACGCCCGACGGCAACTGGCTGGACGTCGAACGCCTGAACCACAATTTCGGCAAGATCCACGAGCAGGAACTGGTCAGCTTCCGCCTCGTGCGCTGGGACGCGACGGGCAAGAAAAAACTGGGCGAGGAGCAGCTCGACGTGCCCGGCCGGCTGTTCCGCAAGGAAGGCCTCGGCAAGGACGTCACCGACAAGTTCCTCGCCGGCATTCCCGGCGTGCAGAAGGAAGGCACCGACGGCCTGATCACCTCGGCGGTCTGGGTGCTGCACAAGATGCCGCCGGTGACGCGCACGGTCTGCCTCGAGTTCTTCGGCCGCGTCACCGATGCCGTGCCGTCGATCGTCGAGATCACCGATTACTTCAAGCCGGGCGGCGCAGGCCTCGCCGCCGGCGTGCTGCTCGCCGGACTGGAGCACCTCGACGAGCGCTATGTGCGTGCTGTCGGCTACGCGACCAAGGCAAAACGCCACGGCCGGCCAAAGATGGTGCTGATCGGCGACATAGTCGGCGCTGACGACACGGCGGTGATGGCCGCCGCCTCGGAAGTGGTCAAGCTGGCGAATGCGCGCGGCGCCGAGGGCTTCATCGCGGTTTCGCCCGAGACGCGCAAGAAGTTCTGGCTCGACCGCGCCCGCACCGCCGCGATCTCGAAGCACACCAACGCCTTCAAGGTCAATGAGGACGTGGTGATTCCGCTGCCGCGCATGGGCGACTATTGCGATGGCATCGAGCGCATCAACATCGAGCTGTCGCTCGCCAACAAGATCGCGCTGGCCGACGCGCTCGCCGAATTCCTCAAGGGCGAATTGCCGCTGCACGCGGGCGACGCCAACCTCGACCCCGACCTGCTGCTGGGCGACAAGCGCGAACAGGCGCTGGAACTGGTCGCTGGCGTGCGCGCGAACTGGCAGACGCTGCTCGACAATCTCGACCGGCACTTCCCCGAGCTGCAGGATTACCGCCTGCGGGTGTCGTGGAAAGCCGAACTCAAGGCGCCACTGGAGGGCATCTTCGAGGGCAATGCCTTCCGCCCGGTGCTGGCCCGCATCGAGAGCATCCACCTGGATATCCTGCGCGGCCGCGTGTTCGTCGCCCTGCACATGCATGCCGGCGACGGCAATGTGCATACCAACATTCCGGTGAATTCCGACCACTACGCGATGCTGCAGACGGCCTACAAGGCCGTCGAGCGCATCATGGCGCTGGCGAAAAGCCTGGGCGGGGTGATTTCCGGCGAACATGGCATCGGCATCACCAAGCTGGAATTCCTCAGCGACGACGAGATCCGCCCCTTCCGCGACTACAAGCAAAAGATCGATCCCGAGGGCCGCTTCAATCGCGGCAAGCTTATGGCGGGTGGCGACCTGGCCAACGCCTACACGCCCTCCTTCGCGCTGCTCGGCGTCGAGTCGCTGATCATGGAGCAGTCGGACATCGGCAAGATTTCCGAGTCGATCAAGAACTGCCTGCGCTGCGGCAAGTGCAAGCCGGTCTGCTCGACCCACGTGCCGCGCGCCAACCTGCTCTACAGCCCGCGCAACAAGATCCTCGGCACCTCGCTGCTGATCGAGGCCTTCCTCTACGAAGAACAGACCCGGCGCGGCATCAGCCTGCAGCATTTCGACGAGTTCTCGGACGTCGCCGACCACTGCACCGTGTGCCACAAGTGCGTGACGCCCTGCCCGGTGGACATCGACTTCGGCGACGTGTCGGTGGCGATGCGCAACTTCCTGCGCCGCCAAAAAAAGAAGAAGTTCAATCCCGGCACGGCCGCGACCATGGCCTTCCTCAGCGCCACCGATCCGTCGACCATCAAGCTGGTGCGCGCCGGCATGATCCAGCTCGGCTACAAGGCGCAGCGCCTGGGCCACACGCTGGCGAAGTCCTTCGGCCTGATCCAGGACAGCGTGAAACACCCGCCGGCCACGCTGGGGCGGCCCGACATCAAGGCGCAGGTGATCCACTTCCTCAACAAGCCGATGCCGAAGAACGTGCCGAACCGCACTTCGCGCGGTCTGCTCGACGTCGAGGACGACAGCCTGATCCCCGTAATCCGCGATCCCAAACGCGCAAGCGATGACTCGGAAGCGGTGTTCTACTTCCCCGGCTGCGGTTCGGAGCGTCTGTTCTCCCAGGTCGGCCTCGCCACCCAAGCCATGCTGTGGCATGCCGGCGCCACCACGGTGCTGCCGCCGGGCTACCTGTGCTGCGGCTATCCGCAGACCGCCAGCGGCGACGAAGACAAGGGCCAGGCGATCACCACGGCCAACCGTGTGCTGTTCCACCGCGTCGCCAACACGCTGAACTATCTCGACATCAAGACCGTGGTGGTCTCCTGCGGCACCTGCATGGACCAGTTGCTGAAGTACGAATTCGGCAAGATTTTCCCCGACTGCCGGCTGGTGGACATCCACGAATGGCTGTTCGAAAAGGGCATCAAGCTCGATGGCGTCAAAGGCACGCAGTACATGTACCACGAGCCCTGCCACACGCCGATGAAGCATCACTCGGGAATCAAGGTGGCCAATGTCCTGATGGGCCAGCGCGTCGACCTCAGCGATCGCTGCTGCGGCGAATCCGGCTCGCTGGCCGTGTCGCGGCCGGACATTTCGACCCAGATCCGCTTCCGCAAGCAGCAGGAAATCGAGACGGGCGCTACCGCACTGAGAGTCGGCGCCGGCGACACGGCGGTGAAAATCCTCACTTCCTGCCCGTCCTGCCTGCAAGGCCTGTCGCGCTACGAGAACGATGCCTCCATCACGGCCGACTACATCGTGGTCGAAATGGCCAAGGCGATTCTGGGCCCGGACTGGATGCAGAACTACATACGCGCCGCGAACAACGGCGGCATCGAACGGGTATTGCTCTAGCTAGCACGGAGCACCGGATTGGCGCTATGCTTGGCCGGTGGCGACAAATACGGATTGCGAACTCTGTGCCGATCCCGGCGGTGATCTGCTGTGGAACGGTAGTGCTTGCCGAGTGGTACGGGTAGCGGGTGCCCACGGAGAGGCTTTCCCCGGCTTCTGTCGCGTGGTCTGGCATCGTCATATCGCTGAAATGAGCATGCTCGCCAGGAGCGAGGCGCGGCATGTCATGGATGTGGTGCTCGCCACCGAGCGCGCCATCCGGCGGGTGGTCCAGCCAGACAAGATCAATCTCGCAAGTTTTGGAAATCTGGTGCCACATTTGCACTGGCATGTGATCCCCCGTTGGCGCGATGATAGTCATTTCCCCGAGTCCATCTGGGGCAAAGCGCAACGCGCAGGGGCTGTCCGTGCTGCTCCCAGCAATGCCGCTTTGCTGCACGCCCTTGAAGCCGAACTCTCGACCATGAATGAGATGCCATGAACTTTGATTTGCCTGCTACCGGAACCGAGCAAAGTCCCGCCTTCCTCAATCCCGTCGCCTGCCGTGATTGGCTGGTCACCGTGCCACTGGCAAATGCCATACAGGCGCAGTCGATGTTCCTGCGCCAACTCAATTTGCTGCACCGGTTTGCCCTGTCCGCGACCGAGCGCTTTGCCATCCTCGAAGCTCTGCGCGGGTCCATCAGCGACGTGCAGGACGACGCGGCGAAGAAGTTTGCCGGCAAGCCCTTGCCGCTGGCGCCGCATGAACAGGCGGCCCTGGAAATCACGCTGAGCATCTGGCATGTTCTCGCACTCGGCTATCTGCGCTGTTTCGAGGCTCTTTGTTCCGGCAATGGCAACGGGAACGGGAACGCCAGGGTTTCGATAGCCGCCTTGCAGACCCAGCACACGGTGATTGTCGGCAACGCCGACCTGACCTCCAAAGCCGCCACGCTGGCCCAACGCACGCTGTCGGTATTCGCCGACTGGCAGGTCGATCTCTGCCGCGGCGAGCAGTTGCCTGATGCCTCCTACTGGAAACAGCTGCATCAGGTCTTTTTTGCCGCGGAGACCCTCGGCATCGCGACCCGCGCCGTCAGCGATACCACGCGCCACGGCAATGCACCGACCAGCGCCCTGGCCGCTTATTCCGAATGCAACCTGCTGAGCACTGCCAACGCCTATGAGCTTCCGGCACGCCACCTGGCCTGGGTTGCGCGCTGGGCGCGGCGCTGGGGCGCCAAGCTGGCGCTGCTGAAGGCACCTCCGGAGGACATCCGCAACCGTGCCGTGCCGCTCTGGGTCGACCTTGAGTCGGATCGTCCGGCGAGCTATTGGGCCCAAAACTCAAGCGGCGGCCGCTGGCTGGAAACCACCGAACTCAGAAGGAGCCTGGTTGCCCGCATCACCCTGCTGGAACAGGGTCGTGCGCCGGCCGAGCTTCAACTCGGCGACGACGTCACCCAACCGGCAGCGGGTCAGTTGCTGCAGCGAGTGCTGCAGCGCTGGTGCAAAGGCGGAGCGCCGCGGCGTCATGAGCGGCACGCCTCGAATGCCGCTTGCAGTTTCATTGCGGGCTTCGAAGCCGTGCACTACCACCTTTCGGGTCGCAAGGTCTTCCGCGCGCCCTCGCGTAACGATGAAACCCTGCGTCGCGAACGCGAGGAATTCGAGACTTTCGGCGACCGCAGCCATCGTGCCGGCGCTGGCGAGGCAGACGATTCGCACGTCGAGAACTGGCAAGTCATGGATGACTGGCATCTGCTCGACCAATCAGCCACCGGCCTGCGCATCACGAGGCCGCTCAAGGAAGGCGTGCGCATCGGCGCCGGCCAGTTGATCGCCGCGAAAACGGCCGACAGCCAGCGTTTTACCTTGGGCAACGTTCGCTGGGCGCTGCGCGAAGGAGACAATTCACTTGCGGCAGGCGTTCAACTGTTTCCGGGCGAGCCTCGTCCGGTAGCGGTTCGCGCCGTGGACCCGGATGGCACCCGCGGCACCTGGCGTCAGGGCTTTCTGCTGTCGGCACTTGCCGCGCTGAATGAACCGGCCAGCGTGGTCGCGCCTCCCGGCACGTTTCGTCTCGATCGCAGCATTGAAGTCATGGTCGATGAACAGCCGCAGGTGCTCAAGCTGGTCCATGTCCTCGACCGCGGCATCGAGTTCGAGCGCTGCGCCTTTCAGGGCTGAACCCGGTGCGGCGGGAACACCGCGCTGAACCGCGATCCCCGGCCCGGCTCGCTTTCGATCAGAAGCACCGCCTGATGTCGCTCCAGCACATGCTTGACAATCGCCAGGCCAAGCCCGGTGCCGCCTGCTTCGCGTGAACGGCCGCGATCAACCCGGTAGAAGCGCTCCGTGAGACGGGGCAGGTGCTCGCGGGCAATGCCGATACCGCTGTCGCGCACGGAAAATCGCCCGCCGGCCTCGCCTTCAACGCTCCAGCGCAGCACGATCTCGCCGCCCTCCGGCGTGTAGCGCACGGCATTTACTGCGAGATTGGCAAACGCCGAACGCAACTCGCGGGCGCTGCCCAGCAAACCGCGCGGCCCCTGATTTTCCAGCGAGATGCGATGTCGCCCGGCTGACAGCGCCTCCACTTCCTGGCGCACCTCCATCAGCAGGACGGCGACATCGACCGGGTCTTCCAGCGGCGGCGGCGAATCCGTTTCCAGCGAGGAGAGCGTAAGCAGGTCATCGATCAATTGCTGCATGCGCCGCGCCTGCTCGATGGCGGTTTGCAGATACTGCGCGATCTCCAGCGGCGGCGTGTCTTCGAGGGCGTCAAGCGCCGTTTCGACAAAACCGAGGGTGACCGTCAGCGGCGTTTTCAGTTCATGGGAAACATTGGCGACGAAATCGCGCCGCATGGTGGCGAGCTTCTGCAACTGCGTGATGTCGCGCACCAGAAGCAGCGTGCGTCCGGCAGCGAACGGGGCGGCCTGAACCTGCAGGGTGCGGCCCGGATTGCGCTGCGTGTGAAGTTCGAGCGGCACGCCGCGATGATCGGGGCTGTCGAGATACTCGAGAAATTCCGGTTCGCGCAGCAGATGCGTGATGCGGCTGCCGGTATCGACCGATCCCTTGAGGCCCAGACAAGCCTCGGCCTGCAAGTTCATCCATTCGATGGCGCGGTGGCCATCGAGAATCATCACGCCATCGGGCAAAGCCTCCGCGGCGCGGCGAAAGCGGTCCAGCTCCTGGGTGGCCTGTTCGCGTTCGGCGCTGGCCAGCCGGCCTCGCCGGTGCAAAGCGTCGAACACGGCGCCCCAGGCGCCGCTGGCACTCGGCGTCGGCGTACCGAGCGGGCAAGCCGCCCAGTGAATCAGCCTCAGCACCATCCAGAGCTGGCGCAGAAAGAAGAATGCGACGGCGCCAAACCCCATCAGTTCGGCACCGACCTCACCGGCCGCAAACCAGCCGGCCAGCGCCGCCAGCGCCGCCAGCAAAACTGCCAGCAGCAGCTCGGCCAGAACCGCGTTCACGCTGCCGACATCCGGTAACCGCTGCCGCGCACCGTCTGGATCAGCGCGTCCTGTCCGCTGGCTTCAAGGGCGGCGCGCAGGCGGCGAATATGCACGTCCACCGTGCGCTCTTCGACAAAAACGTGGTCGCCCCAGACCTGGTCGAGCAACTGCGCGCGGCCATGCACGCGCTCGGGGTGGGTCATCAGAAAATGCAGCAGACGGAACTCCGTGGGACCGAGCGTCACCTCCGCGCTTCCTGCGGTGATTCGATGGGTGGCGGGATCAAGCCGCAAGCCGCCGAGCTCGACCACGTCTTCGGTGGCCTGCGGCGCATGCCGGCGCAACACCGCCTTGATGCGCGCGATCAGCTCGCGCGGACTGAACGGCTTGGTCACGTAGTCGTCGGCGCCAAGGTCGAGGGCTTCGATCTTGTCACGCTCCTCGGCACGCGCGGTGAGCATGATGATCGGCAGGCGCCGGGTGCGCGCTTCGCCGCGCAGCAGGCGCGCAAAATCGACGCCGCTCATGCCCGGCAGCATCCAGTCGAGCAGCACCAGATCGGGCAGTGCATCCTGTACCAGCCGGCGGGCGGTTTCGGCATCCGGCGCCAGTTGCACGACATGCCCGGCGCGGCGCAGGTTGACCTCGATCAGCGACTGGATCGTCGGCTCATCTTCAACTACCAGTATTGTTGCGGACATTGATCGTTCAGCCCAAGTAAAACACCGAGTCTATTGCGACTTGATGACGGTTCCGTGACACCGGGCCGCCAGGCAGTGTGCGCTATGATAGCGGGCCCAATCAAGGAGCTGTAGCCATGTCCGGTCTCGACCGCAAAACCCCGATTCCCACCGAGATCACCCTGCACCAGAAATCCCGCATGCTCGAACTGACGTTCGACGACGGCGGCCACTATCAGCTGCCCGCCGAGTTCCTGCGCGTCTGCAGCCCGTCGGCCGAGGTTCGTGGCCACGGCCCTGGGCAGGAGACGCTGCAAACCGGCAAGCGCAATGTCGAGATCACCACCCTCGAACCCGTCGGCAACTACGCGGTGCAGCCGACCTTCTCCGATGGACACAACACGGGCATTTACTCGTGGGACTGGCTGCACCATCTTGGCGCCAACCATGAAACGCTGTGGGCCGAATACCTCGAACGCCTTGAAAAAGCCGGTGCCAGCCGCGATATAGACTCGACAACGCAGCCGCCCAAGTCAGGTGGGTGCGGCAGCCATTAACTTGCATGGTCGTCAAGACCGCCCCTGTGCCATGAAATCGTTAAAGGCGAATTGATGACCCGCCCCCCCATCCCCCCTCGCGGGGGGCTACTGATTGGCTCGCTTCGCTCGACTATCACCAATCGCTCCGAACAAGTTATTTCACGTTAAACGCGATGACCCAAACCCATTTCGGCTTTGAAAGCGTAGACGAAAAAGAAAAAGCCCGGCGCGTAGCAGGCGTTTTCTCGTCGGTCGCGCAGAAATACGACGTGATGAACGATCTCATGTCGATGGGTTTGCACCGCCTGTGGAAGAAATTCACCATCGACATCGCTGCGCCGCGGCCCGGCGAACGCGTGCTCGACGTCGCCGGCGGCACGGCCGATCTTTCGTCGGCCTTTGCCCGCCGCGTTGGCGCATTTGACAAGACCGGCGGCGAGGTCTGGCTCACCGACATCAACAACGCCATGCTCGGCGTCGGTCGTGACCGCCTGCTCGACGAAGGCGTGCTGGCACCGGTGGCCCAGTGCGACGCGGAAAAGCTGCCTTTCCCCGACGATCATTTCGATATCGTCACGGTAGCCTTCGGCCTGCGCAACATGACGCACAAGGACAAGGCCCTGCAGGAAATGCACCGCGTGCTGCGCCCCGGCGGAAGGCTGCTGGTGCTGGAATTTTCCAAAGTATGGAAACCGCTGGAAAAGGTCTACGATGCGTACTCCTTCAAGCTGCTGCCATGGCTGGGCGAAAAAATTGCGGGTGATGCCGAGTCCTACCGCTACCTGGCCGAATCAATCCGCATGCACCCGGACCAGGCCGCGCTCAAGGCCATGATGGAACAAGCCGGGCTGGAACGTGTCGAAGTGTTCAATATGACAGCGGGCGTCGTCGCGCTGCATCGTGGTTACAAGTTCTAACGAGGAGAAAGAGACAATGAAACGATTAGTGATTGCCGCCTTCGCGGCCGTGCTTGGTCTGGGCATGATGGTTCCCGACGCCGAAGCCAAGCGCCTGGGTGGTGGCAGTTCGATAGGCATGAAACGTCAGGCAACGCCCGCACCCGCTCCGGCAATGGCTGGAAAGCCGGCCGCCGCTCCGGCAGCTGCGGCCGCTCCCGCTGCTGCCGCCAAACCGGCCGGCATGAGCCGCTTCCTCGGCCCCTTGGCCGGCCTCGCCGCCGGTCTGGGCATCGCCGCCCTGCTGTCGCACTTCGGTCTGGGCGAGGGCATGGCGAACATGCTGCTGATCCTGGCGCTGGTCATGGTCGCGTTCTTCGTCATCCGCTGGCTGATGAGCAAGCGCACGCCCGCAGCCGGCATGCAGTACGCCGGTACGGGCCCGGGCAATGCGGCTCCGGCGAACTTCAATCCGGCCCAGTTCGAAGCCTCGGGAGTTCCCGGAGGGACGCACAGCGCTGGCAGCATGGCGGCAGGCGCAGTTGCAGCGAACATCCCCGCCGATTTCGACGTCGAGGGTTTCCTGCGCCAGGCCAAGCTCAATTTTGTACGCCTCCAGGCCGCCAACGACCGCGGCGACATGGACGACATCCGCGAATTCACTTCACCCGAGATGTACGCCGAGATCAAGATGCAGCTTCAGGAGCGCGGCAGCCGCGCCCAGGAAACCGACGTCATGCAGCTCAACGCCGAGTTGCTCGAAGTGGTCACCGAGGACAGCCGCCACATCGCCAGCGTGCATTTCTCCGGCCAGCTGCGTGAGGACAACGGCGCGCCGGAAGCCTTCGCCGAAACCTGGCATCTCGTCAAACCGGCCGACGGCAGCCGCGGCTGGAACGTGGCCGGCATCCAGCAAGTCGCCGGCCCGCAAAGCGGAATCCCCGGCGCGCAAAGCGAATAATACCCATGCAAGCCCTGCCCGCGCCGCTGCAAGCGGCGATCAATCACCTGCTCGGGCAGGCTGCGTGGGCGCGCGAAAAGCTGGCGCCGTTTGCCGGGCATGCCGCGCTGATCAAAATGCCGCCTTTCGAGGCGGCTTTTTTGATTGGTCCCGACGGCTGTCTCTCCGCGCCACCGCCTGAAGCCGAACTGGAAGTCAGCATTGCACTGCCGGCGGCAACGCCGCTGCTTGCCCTGCAGGGCAAGGATGCCGTGATGCGGGCGGCGCGCATCGAAGGCTCGGCCGAATTCGCCGAAACTCTCGGTTTCGTCATTCGCAACCTGCGCTGGGACGCCGAGGAAGACCTTTCCACCATCGTCGGCGACATCGCGGCCCACCGCATCGTTGCCGGGACGCGCGAGTTTGCCGCCTGGCAGCAGCAGGCGGCAAGAAACCTTGCCGAGAACCTCGCCGAATACTTCACCGAAGAACAGCCGCTGATTGCGCGTCAGGCTGATATCGAGCTGTTTTCAAGCGAGATCGACCGGCTGCGAGACGATGTGGCCCGACTCGAGAAGCGCGTGCAGCGACTGGCTTGATCGGCGGCTGAAATATTTTTATTGGCCTGCCGTCGGCAGGCTGGGCACAATGGCCCTCCTAAACAAAGGGAGGATCACAAAATGAATAAGTTTCTGTTCGCCGCTGCAGTGTTCACTGCTCCGTTCGCCGCCACTCTGGCCCATGCCAACGACGAGGCCCTGTTCGGCGAAGCGCGCAAGGTAGCTACAACGCTGCCACCCAAGCTGCTGGTCGCGCTGCAGGAAGAAATTGCCAGGACAGGCGCCGAGGGTGCGATCTCGGTGTGCAAGGACATGGCGCCGAAAATGGCCGGCGAAGTCTCGCAGCAGACCGGCTGGAAGATCAAGCGCGTCAGCCTCAAGGCCCGCAACGATGCGCGGGCGATTCCCGATGCATGGGAACAAGCCGCGCTGGAGGATTTCGACAAGCGCGCGGCGACCGGCGAGTCACCCGCCAAGCTGGAAAAAGGCGAGAAGATCGGCAACGAGTACCGCTTCGTCAAGGCGCTGCCGGTCCAGGGTTTGTGCCTGAGTTGCCACGGCCCCGACGACAAGCTCAAGCCCGCCGTCAAGTCCAGCCTTTCGCAGCACTACCCCAACGACAAGGCCACCGGCTATTCCGAAGGCCAGATTCGCGGCGTGATCAGCGTGCGCAAGGCACTCTGAGTTTGCTCACTGGCGCTGGTCGGCGATGCCGCCGCCCAGCGCCTTGTAGAAGCTCGCCGCCGTCGACAGCCACTGGCGCCGTACCGCCAGCGCCGACTGTTGCGCGGCGAAGTGTTCGCGTTGCGCGTCGAGCAGTTCGAGGTGACTGGAGACGCCGGCCTTGTAGCGGGCATCGACGATCTTCAGGCGCTGGCTTTGCGCAGCGACATTGGCTTCCTGCGCCTGCAGTTGTTCCGCCAGTTGCTCGCGTGCGGCCAGGAGGTCGGCAATTTCGCGGAATGCCTGCTGGATCGCCTTCTCGTACTCGGCCACGGCAATGGTCTTGCGCGCCGTTGCCAGATCGACGTTGCCGCTGCTGCGGCCCGCGTCGAACAGGGGCAGGCGCAAGGCCGGGACAAAGTTCCAGGCGCCGCTGCCGGCATCGAACAAACCGGATAGCCCCCGGCTGGCGGTCCCGAGAGCGGCGGTCAGCACGATCTTCGGCAGGAAGGCGGCGCGTGCGGCACCGATGTTGGCATTGGCCGCGATCAGTTTCTGTTCGGCGGCCAGGACGTCCGGACGGATGAGCAAGACTTCCGCCGGCAGGCCGACGGCCACCTCGGCAATCAGGCCCGGCTGAGCCAGTTTGCCGCCAGCCACCTGCGCCGGCGAAGCGCCGACCAACAGACGCAAGGCGTTTTCTGCAGCCGCATGGCTGCGCGAGAGGCTGGCAGTTTCGGCACGCGCATTCTGGAAGGCGCCGTCGGCTTGCAGATAGTCGAGGTCGCCGGCGAGGCCGACGTCACGACGGCGGCCGATCAGCGTGCGGGTCTCCTCGCGACTTTTCGTGGTGGCCTGGGCCAGTTCGAGTCGCTCGCCAAGTTCCAGCAGGCTGAGCCAGGCGTTGGCCACATCCGCAATCAGCGACAGGCGGAAGGCCTCGCGCGCATAGTCGCTGGCGAGGAAGTTTGCGCGCCCGGCATCGTCGAGACTCTTGACCCGGCCCCAGAAATCCAGCTCGAACGCAGCGACGGCAAGATTGACGTCGTAGCGCTGGCTGTTCTGCTGGCGACCCGTGCTGGACAGATCGGCAGGTGTCAGCGAGGCGGCGCGCTGGGCGGCAAGATCCACCGTCGGGAAACGCTCGGCGCGGGCAATACCGGCCAGCGCGCGGGCCTCATCGACCCGCGCCACGGCGACCCGCATGTCACGGTTGTGTTCCAGCGCGGCGGCAATCAGGCTTTGCAGGCGCGGATCGGGAAAAAATGTGCGCCAGTCTGTCGGAATCGCCGTATCGCCAGCGCCGACTCTTGCTTCCGTCGGCCAGCCGGCGGGCACCGGCGGCGCCGGGCGCTGATAATCGGGCGTAAACGAACAGCCAGCCAATGCCAGGGCAATCACGAGGGGAAGTGTCTTACGCATCATGCTTCTCCTCGTGATGGCGCCGAGTGTGCCTGACCCCGCCGGGAAAGATTCGCCGCACCACGACGAAAAATACCGGGACCAGGAAGACCGCCAGCACGGTGGCGGTGAACATGCCGCCGATCACGCCGGTGCCGATGGCGTGGCGGCTGTTGGCGCCGGCGCCGGTAGAAACGGCCAGCGGCAGCACGCCGAACATGAACGCGATCGAGGTCATCAGGATCGGCCGGAAGCGCAGGCGGCAGGCTTCGAGCGTGGCTTCGATCAGGTCCTTGCCTTGCTCCTGCAATTCGCGGGCGAACTCGATGATCAGGATCGCGTTCTTCGCCGACAGGCCGATGATGGCGATCAGGCCCACCTTGAAATAGACGTCGTTGGGCAGGCCGCGCAGGTTGACGGCGAGCACGGCGCCAAAGATGCCGAGCGGCACCACCAGCATGACCGCGAACGGAATCGACCAGCTCTCATAGAGCGCGGCGAGGCAGAGGAAGACCACGATCAGCGAGACGGCGAAGAGGAAGGGCGCCTGGGTACCGGAGAGCCGCTCCTCGTAGGAACTGCCCGACCATTCGAAGCCGATGCCGGCCGGCAGCTTGGCTGCCACGTCCTCCATCGCCAGCAAGGCCTCGCCGGTCGAACGACCCGGCGCCGGACTGCCGGCAATCTTCATCGAGGGCAGGCCGTTGTAGCGGTCGAGCTTGGGACTGCCGACGATCCACTCCGCCGTGGCGATTTCAGCGAGCGGGATCATGTCGCCGCGCGCATTCTTGATCGGCAGCCGCAGCAGGTCTTCCGGCGTGCGCCGCGTCTCCGCCTCGGCCTGCATCTGCACCCGCAGAATGCGTCCTTCGCGCACGAAGTCGTTGATGTAGGCAGTGCCGAGGGTCGCCTGCAGCGTGTCGTTGAGTTCGCCGAGGTCGATGCCCAGCGCGCGCGCCTTGACCCGGTCCACGCTGAGGAAGACCTGCGGACCTGCCTCCTGCCCTTCGGGCCGCACGCCGACCAGCGCCGGGTTCTGGCCGGCCATGCCGAGTGCCATGTTGCGTGCTTCGAGCAGTTTGTCGCGGCCGAGGCCGCCGCGATCCTGCAGGCGGAAATCGAAGCCGCCGACGGCGGCCAGTTCGGGAATCGGCGGCACGTTGATGGCGAAGATCATCGCCTGCTTGATGCGGAAGAATGCCATGTTGGCGCGCTGCACTACCGACTCGGCGCTGTTTTCCTTGTTCGGCCGCTCGTCCCAGCTCTTGAGCCGGACGAAAGTAATGGCGGCGTTCTGGCCGCGGCCGAAGAAGGAGAAGCCGAGGACGCCGATCACGTGGGCGACTTCCTTCTGTGCCAGGTAGTGCTTTTCGACGGTTTCAAGGACCTCGAGGCTGCGCTCCCGTGTCGCCGCCGGCGGCAACTGGACGATGCTGAGGAAGTAGCCCTGGTCTTCGCTGGGCAGGAAGCTGCCCGGCAGCTTGGTGAAGAACCAGCCGGTGGCGGCCAGGATCGTCGCATAGAGGATCAGCCAGCGTCCAGGCTTGCCCAGCATGCGCCGCGTGGCGCCGATGTAGCGCCGCACGGTGGCGGCGAAGAAGCGGTTGAACCAGCCGAAGAATCCGGTCGTGGGCATCACGTCGTCCTTGCCCGCTTCGTGCTTGAGCAGCGTCGCACACAGCGCGGGCGTCAGCGTCAGCGCCATGAAGGCCGAGAAGCCCATGGTCAGGATCAGTGTCACGGCGAACTGGCGATAGATTGCGCCGACCGAGCCGCCGAAGAACAGCAAAGGCACGAACACCGCCGTAAGCACCACGGTGATGGCGATGATCGCGTTGATGATCTGGCCCATGGCCTTGCGCGTCGCATCGCGCGGGCTGAGTCCTTCCTCGCTCATGATGCGCTCGACGTTCTCGATCACGACAATGGCATCGTCCACGACGATGGCGATGGCCAGCACCATGGCGAACAGTGTCAGTACGTTGATCGAATAGCCGAACAGATAAAGGCCGATCAGCGCGCCGAACAGCGAGACCGGTACCACCACCGTCGGAATGAAGGTGGCGCGTATGTTCTCGAGGAACAGATACATCACCAGCACCACCAGGATCATGGCCTCGATCAGCGTTTTGACCACTTCGCGGATGGAGATGTCGACGAAGGTCGAGGTGTCGTAGGGCACCATCCACGAAATGCTGGACGGAAAATACTTCGCCAGCTCGGTCATCCGGTTGTTGACCGCCTTGGCCGTGTCGAGCGCATTGGCGCCCGGCGCCATGCGCACGGCAATCGCGGCGGTGGGCTGGCCGTCGACGCGGGCGGCGATGGAATAGTCCTGCGCGCCGAGTTCGACGCGGGCGACATCCTTGACCCGCACCGTGGCGCCGCGCGCGTCGCTCCTGATGATGACATTGCCGAATTCTTCGGGGGTCGCCAGTCGGCCCTGGGTGATGATGGTGGCGCTGTATTCCTGACCAGGCACGGCGGGAACCTGGCCGAGCTCGCCGGTTGCGATCTGCGCATTTTGCGCACGCACGGCTTTCGCCACGTCGGCCGGAGTCAGGCCGAAGGCGGTCAGGCGCTCGGGTTTGAGCCACAGGCGCATTGAGTATTCGGTGCCGAACAGGATCGCCTCGCCCACGCCCGGCGTGCGGCGGATGCTTTCCAGCACGTTGGCTGCCGCGTAACTACCCAGTGCGACGTTGTCCAGCGACTTGTCCGGCGAGAACAGGGAAATGAACATCAGGTAGTTGCGCGCCGACTTAACCACGGTGATGCCCAGACGCCGCGCTTCTTCGGGCAGGCGCGGCTCGGCACGCTTGATGCGGTTCTGCGTTTCCACCGAGGCCAGATCAAGATTGGTTCCGGCCTGGAAGGTCAGGGTAATGGTGCCAAGGTTCTGCTCGGAGGCCGAATCCATATAGAGCAGATTCTCGATGCCGTTCAGTTCCTGTTCGATCAGCGCGACCGCGGTTTCCTCCACGACCTTGGCCGAAGCACCCGGGTAATTGACGGTAATCGCCAGCGCGGGCGGCGCCACGGCCGGATAGCTCGCCACCGGCAATTGGCGCAGGGCAAGCATGCCGCCGAGCACGATGACGATGGCGATGACCCAGGCGAAGATCGGCCGGTCAATGAAGAATCTTGGAATCATGGCTTACTTCTTTTCTTCATTGGGCTTGGCAGCGGTGGCCGGCGCCACGGGCGGTTTGCCGCCGGCACCTGACGGTGGCGCCATCAGCGCGGCGCCCGGCGTCCAGGGCATTGGTTTCACCACGGCGCCCGGTCTGGCCTTCTGCAGGCCATTGACGATGACCTTTTCACCACCCTTTAATCCGTCGTCGACAATGAAGTCGCCGCCCGCCATGGTGCTGGTCCTGATCGGTCGCGGCGCCACCTTGCCTTCGGTGTCGACGGTCATCACGAACTGGCCCTGGGCGCCGCCCTGCACCGCGCGCTGTGGCACGCGAATCGCGCTGTCGAGCTGGGCCTGGGGGAAACGCACGCGGACGAAGGTACCGGGCAGCAGTTCGCGCCGCGGATTGGGGAATTCGGCACGCAAGAGCACGGCGCCGCTGTTCGGATCGACGGCGAGATCGGTGAACTGGAGCCGACCTTTCTCCGCATAAAGCGAACCGTCTTCGAGTACCAGTTCGACTCGTGCCGCATCGGCCTTTTTCTGCTTGCCGCTGCGGACCGCCTGCTGCAGGCGCAGCAGATCGGAATATGACTGCGAGAACTCGACACGGATCGGATCGAGTTGTTCGATGGTCACCAGATGTGTCGCCTCGCCCTTGCCGACCAAGGCACCTTCAGTAACCAATGCCCGACCGATGCGGCCGGAAATCGGCGCTGGCGGCACGGCGTTTTCGAGGTCGAGCCTGGCCTTCGCCGACGCGGCTTCGGCCTGCTTCATCCGCGCCTGGGCGGCATCGAACTCCTGCTGACTGACCGCCTTGATGTCGAGCAGGGGCTTGTAACGATCGGCAGTCGCCTTGGCCGCCGCAAGGTCTGCTTCGGCCGCCGCCGCCTGGGCCTGGTAGGTACGGGCGTCGATCCGGAATAATGGCGTGCCGGCGGCTATGTCGGTACCTTCGGCGAACAGGCGTTTCTCGACGACGCCTTCGACGCGAGCCCTCACTTGTGCGGAACGCACCGCCTGCAGCCGGCCGGGCAAGTCTTGGGTGATGGTCGCGCTGCCGGCGGCGATGGTGATCACATCCACCTCGGACTGCGGCATGCCTGCTCCCGGCCCCGCCCCGGGCGGGCCTTTTTTCTCGCCGTCGCCGCAAGCGGCCAAGAATGCGAGCGACAGCAAAGGGATAATTTTATTCATGGGGTGCTCCGTTGGGGGACGGTAGGGGGAGGGGAAGCGTCTGGCGCAAGGGCTCGCAGGTAACAATCGATAATCTGACCGACAAGGCCGGGATCCGGTTCGGGGGGGGGATCGCCCGAGAACAGGTAATGACTGCGGTCGGCGCCGACCAGCATGGAGAGCAGTAGATTGGCGGCAAATTCGGGGCATGCGGAACGCAATTCGCCTTTGCTCATCGCCTCCTTCAGCACCACTGACAAGCGCGCGGCGGTCTGTGTCGGGCCGTTGCGATAAAAGCTTGCGGCAAGTTCCGGGAAGCGCACCGTTTCGGCGGCGAGAGTGCGAAAGAAACCGAGTCCCTCGGCGCTCAGGACTTTGTCTCTATACATGGCGCCAAAACGGAGCAAGCGCTCACGTAACGATTGCTGGTTTGCGTCCAGTGTAATCAGCAGGGCGGCAGTCGCCTGCCTGACGACCTCGCCGAACAAATCCGCCTTGCAAGGAAAATGATTGTAGAGGGTTTGCCGGGCGACACCTGCCCGCGCCGCCACGCGTTCGACGCTGGCACGATAACCCTCCTCGACAAAGACTTCCGCAGCAGCCTGGATCAGCCGGGCGCGGCAGTCGTTCAGATCGGTCTCCAGAAGCTGTTCCATGAAGCGGCCAAATAGACTGGACGGTACAGTCTAGTTCAGGCCTGCACGAATTGCAAACCCCTGATCGGCGTATCGCCAGCACCGACTTTCAGGCTCACGGCAAACAAAAAGGGCAGCCGAAGCTGCCCTTTTTCGCCTGGCGTTGCGCTCTTAGTGACGCTGCTTGCGCAGACGATCGATCGCCGCCAGTTGCGCAATGGCTTCGGCCAGTTCGGCCTGGGCACGGGCGTAGTCCATTTGCGAGCCGCGATTGACCATCGCTTCCTCGGCCATCTTCTTCGCTTCCATTGCCTTCGCCTGATCCAGATCGGCGCCGCGAATCGCGGTATCCGCCAACACGGTCACCAGACCGGGCTGCACTTCGAGCAAGCCGCCGGCAACAAAAATCAATTCTTCCTTGTCGCCGGGCATCTTGACGCGAACCGCACCCGGCTTGATGCGGGTCATCAGCGGCATATGGCCGGGCAGAATCCCCAGCTCGCCTGCTTCGCCCGGGAGGACGACGAATTCCGCCAAACCGGAGAAAATCAATTCCTCTGCGCTGACGACGTCCACATGAATAGTCATGGCCATTACTTACCTCTTATGTAATCGCTGGTTGGGACCCGCGGACCGGGCGATGTCTCTCGCTCCGCTCCACACGCCCCGACTCGCTTACTGCAACGTCTTGGCCTTCTCGAATACTTCCTCGATCGCGCCGACCATGTAGAAGGCCTGCTCGGGAATGTTGTCGCACTCGCCGTCGACGATCATCTTGAAGCCCTTGATGGTATCGGCCAGCGGGACGATCTTGCCCGGCGTGCCGGTGAACACTTCGGCGACGTTGAAGGGCTGCGACAGGAAGCGCTGGATCTTGCGCGCGCGGGTCACGGCCAGCTTGTCTTCCGGCGCCAGTTCGTCCATGCCCAGAATCGCGATGATGTCGCGCAATTCCTTGTAGCGCTGCAGGTTCGACTGCACACGGCGGGCGACGCTGTAGTGCTCTTCGCCGACCACCAGCGGATCGAGCTGGCGCGAGGTGGAATCGAGCGGATCGACGGCCGGGTAGATACCCAGGGAGGCGATGTCGCGCGACAGCACGACGGTGGCGTCGAGGTGGAGGAATGTCGTCGCCGGCGACGGGTCGGTCAAGTCATCGGCTGGCACATACACGGCCTGGATCGAGGTGATCGAACCGACCTTGGTCGAGGTGATGCGCTCCTGCAGGCGGCCCATTTCGTCGGCCAACGTCGGCTGGTAGCCCACGGCGGAAGGCATGCGGCCGAGCAGCGCGGAGACCTCGGTACCGGCCAGCGTGTAGCGGTAGATGTTGTCGATGAAGAGCAGGATGTCCTTGCCTTCGTCGCGGAACTTCTCGGCCATGGTGAGGCCGGTCAGCGCCACGCGCAGACGGTTGCCGGGAGGCTCGTTCATCTGGCCGAACACCATCGCGACCTTGTCGAGAACCTTCGACTCTTCCATCTCGTGGTAGAAGTCATTGCCCTCGCGGGTGCGCTCGCCGACGCCGGCGAACACCGAGTAGCCGCCGTAGGACTTGGCGATGTTGTTGATCAGTTCCATCATGTTCACGGTCTTGCCGACGCCAGCGCCGCCGAACAGGCCGACTTTGCCGCCCTTGGCGAACGGGCACATCAGGTCGATAACCTTGATGCCGGTGGGCAGCAGTTCCGTGGAAGGCGACAGCTCGTCGAACTTCGGTGCCTTGGCGTGGATCGGACGCAGTTCGTCGTAGGGTACCGGGCCGGCTTCGTCGATCGGGCGACCCAGCACGTCCATGATGCGACCCAGCGTACCGGAGCCGACCGGCACCGAAATCGCGGCGCCCGTGGGCTTGACAGACATGCCGCGGCGCAGGCCGTCGGAGGAACCGAGCGCGATGGTGCGCACGATGCCGTCGCCAAGCTGCTGCTGGACCTCAAAAGTCAGGCCGGATTCGGCGTTGCCGGAATCGGCTTCGTCGAGGGTCAGCGCTTCATACACCTTGGGCATCGCTTCGCGGGGGAACTTGATGTCCACCACGGCGCCGATGCACTGGACGATGTTTCCGTTGCTCATGGTTGTTTCCTTAAATTAAATCCATTGACCAGATCAGCCCGCAATGGCTGCTGCGCCACCGACGATTTCGGAGATTTCCTTGGTAATCGCCGCTTGCCGCGCCTTGTTGTAGACCAACTGCAATTCCTTGATCACGCTGCCTGCGTTGTCGGTCGCCGCCTTCATCGCCACCATCCGTGCCGACTGCTCGGAGGCCATGTTCTCGGCGACGCCCTGGTAGATCAGCGCTTCGACATAGCGCACCAGCAGCTCGTCGATCACGGTCTGCGCATCGGGCTCGTACAGATAATCCCAGCTGCGATCCGGAGTACCCATGCGCTCGCCCGACAGCGGCAGCAGCGGCTCGATCACCGGTTCCTGCTTCATGGTATTGACGAAACGCGTATAGGCGATATGCACGGCATCCAGCTCACCGGCCTGGAAGGCATCGATCATGACCTTCATCGCTCCGATCAGCTTTTCCAGGTGCGGGGTATCGCCCAGATGAGTGATATGCGAAATGACATTGGCACCGAGGCGCTGCATGAAACCCAGGCCCTTGTTGCCGATGCACGTGACGCGGATGTCGGTTGCGCCGTCGGTCTCCCACTGGCGCATGGTATTCAGCGCCTGGCGCAGGATATTGGTGTTAAGGCCTCCGCAAAGGCCCTTGTCCGTCGTCACCACGATCAGTCCGACGCGCTTCACCACCGCCGCCTTGGTTCGGCCAAGGAAGGCATGCCGATACTCGGTGACATTGGCCTGCGAAAGATTCGCCGCCAGGCGACGGATCTTTTCGCTATAGGGACGAGCGGCACGCATCCGTTCCTGCGCCTTGCGCATCTTGGATGCGGCCACCATCTCCATGGCCTTGGTGATCTTGCGCGTGTTCTGGACGCTCTTGATCTTGGTGCGGATCTCTTTGCTGCCTGCCATGATCGCTCCCCGTCAGCGCTGCGCGATCAGGACCAGGACTTCTTGAACTCGGTCACGGCGGCCTTGAGCTGGCCCTCGGCGTCCTTGTCCAGATCCTTGGTGGTCTCGATCTTGTTCATCAGGTCTGCATGCTTGTGGTGCATGTACTGATGCAGTTCCGTTTCGAACGGGAGGATGCGCGTGACGTCGATGTCGTCCATGAAGCCTTCGTTGGACGCATACAGCGTGACGCCCATTTCGGCGACCGACAGCGGCGCGTACTGCAACTGCTTCATCAGCTCGGTCACCCGACGGCCGCGCTCGAGCTGCTTGCGCGTGGCTTCGTCGAGGTCGGACGCGAACTGGGCGAAGGCCGCCAGTTCGCGGTACTGGGCCAGCGCCAGACGCACGCCGCCGCCGAGCTTCTTGATGATCTTGGTCTGGGCCGCACCACCGACGCGCGACACCGAGACGCCGGCGTTCATGGCGGGACGGATACCGGCGTTGAACAAGTCGGTCTCAAGGAAGATCTGGCCGTCGGTAATCGAAATCACGTTGGTCGGCACGAAGGCGGAGACGTCGCCGGCCTGGGTTTCGATGATCGGCAGCGCCGTCAGCGATCCGGTCTTGCCCTTGACTTCGCCGTTGGTCAGCTTTTCCACCCAGGCTTCGGAGACGCGCGCGGCGCGCTCGAGCAGACGCGAGTGCAGGTAGAACACGTCGCCGGGATAGGCTTCGCGGCCTGGCGGACGGCGCAGCAACAGGGATATCTGGCGATAGGCCCAGGCCTGCTTGGTCAGGTCGTCATAAATGATCAGGGCGTCCATGCCGCGGTCGCGGAAGTACTCGCCCATCGAACAGCCCGTATAGGGAGCGATGAACTGGGTTGCGGCGGAGTCGGAAGCGGTGGCCGCGACGACGATGGTGTATTCCATCGCGCCGTGCTCCTGCAGCTTGCGCACTACGTTGGCGACGGTCGAAGCCTTCTGGCCGATCGCGACGTAGATGCAGAACATGTTCTGCCCCTTCTGGTTGATGATGGCATCAACCGCCACCGCCGTCTTGCCGGTCTGGCGGTCTCCGATGATCAGCTCGCGCTGGCCGCGGCCCACCGGCACCATCGAGTCGATCGCCTTGAGACCGGTCTGCACCGGCTGCGACACCGACTTGCGCCAGATCACGCCCGGCGCGACCTTTTCGATCTTGTCGGTGATCTTCGCGTTGATCGGGCCCTTGCCGTCGATCGGCTCGCCCAGGGCGTTGACCACGCGGCCGAGCAGTTCAGGGCCGACCGGCACTTCGAGAATGCGGCCAGTACATTTGACGGTGTCGCCTTCGGAAATATGCTCGTAGTCGCCGAGGACCACGGCGCCGACGGAGTCGCGTTCGAGGTTCAGCGCGAGGCCGAAGGTGTTGCCGGGGAATTCCAGCATTTCGCCCTGCATCACGTCGGTCAGACCGTGAATGCGGCAAATGCCGTCGGTTACCGAAACCACGGTGCCCTCGTTGCGGGCCGTGGCGGCCAACTGCATGTTCTGGATCCGGCTCTTGATCAGGTCGCTGATTTCGGATGGATTGAGGTTCATCGAATTACTCCTAGTTCTTTAGCGCGGTGGCCATGGCGGCAAGTTTGCCGCGGACCGAGGCGTCAATCACTTCATCGCCGACGGCAATGCGGACGCCACCGATAAGTTCGGCATCGACCTTGACGGTCGCCTGGATCTTGCACTCGAACTTGCGTTCGAGGTCAGCCACGAGAGTCTTCAGCGTCGCATCGTCAAGGGCAAAGGCCGAGCTGATCTCGGCGTCCTTGACGCCCTCATGACCATGCTTGAGTTCGTTGAAAAGCTCGGCGATCTCGGGCAGGACGATGAGGCGGTCGTTGTCGGCCAGCACGCGGACGAAATTCTGCTGGTCGGCCGACAGGCTGAGTTTGGCGTCCGGGGTGGCCACATTGGTGGCCACTTCGAGACAAAGCTGTGCCAACTGGGCAGGACTCAGGCGCGGGTTGCCGATGCACTCTTCCATCTCCGGACGGCCAGCAACAGCGGAAAGCCGCGACAGGACATCGGACCAGGCGGCTAGCGCACCGCCGCTCTTGGCCAGTTGGAAGGCGGCCTCGGCGTAGGGGCGCGCAAGGGTGACATTTTCAGCCATGGCAGATTACAGTTCCGACTTGAGTTGCGTCAGCAGCTCGGCGTGGGCCTGGGCATTGATTTCCTTGCGCAGGATGCGCTCGGCGCCAGCAACTGCGAGGACGGCCACATGCTCGCGCAAGGCCTCCCTGGCGCGCTGCGAAGCTGCGGCAGCCTCGTTCTCCGCTGCCTCACGCGCAGCATTGACGATGCGCGCGCCTTCAGCGCGGGCTTCTTCGATCAACTGGGCCACCTGCTTTTCGGCACCGCTGCGGAACTCGGCAGCCGATTCACGCGCCTTGCGCAGCTCCTCGGAGGCCTTCTTTTCTGCGTGCGCCAGATCGGCCTTGGCCTTGTCCGCGGCCGCAAGCCCGTCAGCTATCTTGCCCGCACGCTCGTCGAGTGCCTTCATGATGGGAGGCCACACGAATTTCATCGTGAACCACGCCAATATGAGGAACACAACCAGCTGGGCAAACAGCGTTGCGTTCAGATTCACGGTAATCGCTCCTTAAGCGTTGGGGAAGACGATTACTTGGGCATGCTGGCAAGGAAGGGATTGGCCGTGGTGTACCACAGGGCAATACCGGTACCGATAATGAACGCAGCATCGATCAGACCGACCAGCAGGAACATTTTGGTTTGCAGCGTGTTCATCAGTTCCGGCTGACGCGCGGAAGCTTCGAGGAAGCGGCTACCCATGATGCCGATGCCGATACATGCGCCGGCAGCGCCGAGACCGATGATCAGACCGGCGGCAAGAGCGACAAAACCAACCATTTGTTCCATGACAACTCCTTTAGTAACAGTAACGGATTTAAGTTAAAAGAATCAGTGGCTTTCGTGTGCCTGGCCGATGTAGACCAGCGTCAGCATCATGAAAATGAAAGCCTGCAGCGTGATGATCAAAATGTGGAAGATGGCCCAGACGGTTCCGGCGAAAACACCACCCAGCCACAGCAGGCCACTACCGAAGGTACCAGCCCAGGCGGCACCCATCAGGGCGATAAGCATGAAAATCAGTTCGCCGGCATACATGTTGCCGAACAGTCGCATGCCGTGCGATACGGTCTTGGCGACGAACTCGATCAGCTGCATGGCGAAGTTGATCGGGTAGAGCACCGGATGACTGCCGAAGGGTGCCGTAAACAATTCATGCATCCAGCCGCCGAAGCCCTTGATCTTGACGCTGTAGTAAAGGCAGAGCAGCAGAACGCCGAGCGACATGCCCAGCGTGGCGTTGAGGTCGGCGGTCGGCACGATGCGCAGATAGGCATGCGCAGGATCATGGCCGGCGGCCGCATAGACGCCGCCCCACACCCGCGGCAACAAGTCCAGCGGCAGCAGGTCCATGGCGTTCATGAAGAAGATCCAGATGAACACCGTCAGCGCCAGCGGCGCGATGAAACTGCGATCGCCATGGACAATCGACTTGGATTGCGACTCGACCATCTCCACCAGGATTTCGACGGCGGCCTGGAAGCGGCCGGGTACGCCGGATGTCGCTCTGGCGGCAGCGAGCGCCAGTATCAGCACGGCCAGCAGTCCGAGGGAGGCGGACCAGAACAGAGTATCGAGATGGAATACCGACCAATCGACCAGGGCAGCCTGCTTGTGGCCCAGGCTGTTCAGGTGGGTCAGGTGGTGAACGATGTATTCCGATGCGTTCGGAGCGTGCTCGGCTGCCATGATCAGGCCTTAATCAATATCGCTAACAGATTCGCTTTCAGCGCAACGAGCAGGCCGGCCAGCAAGGCTAACCAGTGCAAGTCTCGATACGCCCCCGCCACGATCACGAGCAACGCCAGTGTTGCCGCGACCTTGATGAATTCACCTACAAGAAACCTCGCTACCGAAGCCCTGCCGGCGCGTGCCGCCGCCCATAGACTCAAGGCGAAAAGCAGGTTCGGAACCACTATCGCCGCACCACCCAATCCGGCCGATACTCCGGCATGCGGACCAGCCCAGAACCAGGCGATCCCGGCAACGATCAGGGTTGCAACGATTTGATGAAAAACAGCCCTAAACATCTATAAGACCAGGCCGCTTCCAAAAGCCCGCGAATATAGGCCATTGATCATGGGTTGTCAAACATTTTATGGTGCAGCGCGCCATCCGCATTCGGGGCAGAACAGTTACATGCCATTGGGCTAGATGAAACTGTCGCAAGGGTGTTCTTTCAGCCATGAAAATTGAGACGGTCAATCGAGCCTGGCCAGCAGGCCGTCGAGCTGGTCGAGACTGCCGAAGCGGATCGTCAGGCTGCCGCCACCTTTGCGATTGGCGCTGATTTTGACCGTCGCGCCGAGGCGATCGGACAGCTCTTCTTCCAGGCGCAGGAGATCGCGATCCGGCTTCTTGTCGCCGCCCTTCTTGACCGGCGGATTCAGCTCCCTCGCTACCATGCGCTCAGTTTCACGCACTGAATAACCTTTGTCCGCCACCAGGGCGGCGATGCGCCCCTGCTCGCCCTTGGACAGCGGCAACAGCGCTCTGGCGTGCCCCATCTCGATATCGCCGGCCATCAACATGTCCTGGGCCGGTTTCGCCAGTTGCAGCAGGCGCAGCAAGTTGGAAGCGGCTGAACGCGAACGGCCGACGGCATCGGCAGCCTCTTGGTGAGTCATCTTGAATTCGTCGATCAGGCGCTGGAGGCCCGCCGCTTCCTCCAGCGGATTCAGATCTTCGCGCTGGATGTTCTCAATCAGCGACATCGCCAGCGCGGCGTCGTCAGGGATGTCGCGGATCAGCACCGGGACTTCGAGCAAGCCCGCGATTTGCGCTGCGCGCCAGCGCCGCTCGCCGGCGATGATCTCGTAGCGACCGCTATCCACCGGCCGCACCGAGATCGGCTGGATCAAGCCCTGGGCCTTGATGGAGGCCGCCAGTTCCTCCAGCGAACCGGGGTCCATGCGGGTGCGCGGCTGGTACTTGCCGGGCTGCAGGGCGCCGACCGTGAGCACCTCCTGGCGCTGGGTCTCCGGAGTGTTGTTGGCGGCCAGGAGGGCATCGAGCCCGCGGCCGAGGCCCTTTTGTTTCGATGGCTTCACGAATTGTCCTTCCAGGAATTGACACGATCAATCATCTCGACGGCGAAGGCCAGGTAGGCTTGAGCGCCTTTGGCCGCCTTGTCGAAGAGGACACCGGGCACGCCATAGCTGGGCGCTTCGGCGAGGCGTATGTTGCGTGGCACGAGGGTCTTGAACACCTTGTCGCCGAAATGCTGTTCCAGTTGCGCCGAAACCTGGGTAGACAGGGTGTTTCGCGGGTCATACATGACCCGCAACAAGCCGATGATCTTGAGGTCGCGATTCAGGTTGGCATGGACTTTCTTGATAGTGTTCACCAGGTCCGACAGGCCTTCCAGCGCGTAGTACTCGCACTGCATCGGGATGATGACGCCATGCGCCGCGCACAGCCCATTCAGCGTCAGCATTGACAGCGAAGGCGGGCAGTCGATCAGGACGAAATCGTAATCTTCCTTGTGCTCAGCCAGCGCGGCCTTGAGGCGCATCTCGCGCAGTTCCAGATCGACCAGCTCGACTTCGGCTCCGGCCAGATCGCGGTTTGCCGGCAGGACGTCGAACTTGCCGGAAGGCGACACCACCCGCGCATCCGCAAGGCTCGCGAGTTCGAGCAATACCTGATAGACGGATGACTTGAGAGTGCGCTTGTCGACGCCGCAACCCATGGTGGCGTTGCCCTGGGGATCGAGGTCGACCAGCAGCGTACGCTGA
This sequence comes from Rhodocyclaceae bacterium, assembly GCA_006218025.1. Lineage (GTDB taxonomy): Bacteria > Pseudomonadota > Gammaproteobacteria > Burkholderiales > Rhodocyclaceae > Sulfuritalea. Next base: position 126,766 of record VBWA01000002.1, read on the forward strand.
CCGCTGGCGGCCAGCGCGGCGGCGAGATTGACGGCGGTTGTGGTCTTGCCCACCCCGCCCTTTTGATTGGCTATTGCGAATATGTGCATCGTCAGGCTCTCTCAAGAACAATCAGGTGGCGCTGCGCGTCCAGTCCCGGAACACTCAGTCTGGCGCGGTCAAGCACCGCCCAGCCGGGCGGCAAGCGGCGCATTTCATCTTCGGACGCGAGGCCTTTCATGGCGTAGAGCCGGCCATTCGGGGACAGCAAATGTCCTGCGACATCCACGAAGTCAGCCAGCTCGGCAAAAGCACGGGAAACCACGGCATCGAACTGGCCTCCGGGAACATCTTGCACGCGCCCGCCAACTACCGTGATGTTCGCCAGGCCAAGCTCGATCTTCGCCTGGCGCTGGAAAGCCGACTTCTTTTCGACCGCCTCGATCAGCGTCATGTCGAGATCGGGTCGCGCGATGGCCAGCGGGATCCCCGGCAACCCGGCGCCGCTGCCGACATCCGCCCAACGCCGTCCCGCCAGCGCCGACTCTTGGACAGCCGGCAGCAGAGAAAGGGAATCGAGCAAATGCTGGGTGACCATTTCGCTTTCATCACGGATGGCCGTCAGGTTGTAGGTACGGTTCCATTTCTTCAGCAGGGCGACAAAGCCCAGCAGTTTTTCCTGCATTGCCGCAGACAGGTCAAGCCTGAGGCCAACGAGGCCCGCATGCAACTCGTCCGCCAGACTCATGCTGCCTTGCGCCGCTTCAGATGCACCAGCAGCAGGGAAATGGCCGCCGGTGTCATGCCCTGCAGGCGCGAGGCCTGCCCGAGGGTCTGCGGTCGCGCCTGGGTCAGCTTCTGCCGCACCTCGAAGGACAAACCATGAACCTCTGCGTAGTCGATGTCACCGGGCAAAGCCAGTGACTCGTGCGCAAGACTCTTTTCAACCTCGTCTTTTTGCCGCTCGATATAGCCCTGATACTTGGCCTGGATCTCTACCTGCTCGATTTCATCGGCGGAGCCAATGCCCTCGCCCGCGCCGGGGAGGGTCAACAGGCTGGCGTAGCTGACTTCAGGCCGCCGCAGCAGGTCGAACAGGCGATATTCGCGTTCCATCGGCTGGCCCAGCACACGCACCGCATCGGCTTCCGGCATTTGACGGGGATTGACCCAGGTGGTTTTGAGCCGCTCCATTTCGAGCGCCACGGCGTCACGTTTGCGATTGAACGCGGCCCAGCGCCGATCGTCCACCAAGCCAAGTTCCCGGCCAATCTCGGTCAGACGCGCATCGGCGTTGTCCTCGCGCAAGGACAGGCGATATTCGGCGCGACTGGTAAACATCCGGTAGGGCTCGGACACCCCGCGCGTAATCAAGTCGTCCACCAGTACGCCGAGGTAGGCCTGATCCCGCCGCGGCGACCATGTCGATAACTGCCTGGCTTGGCGCGAAGCATTGATACCCGCCAACAGACCTTGCGCTGCGGCTTCTTCATAGCCCGTCGTACCGTTGATCTGGCCGGCAAAAAACAACCCGGCAATCGACTTGGTTTCGAGGCTGTCCTTGAGGTTGCGCGGATCGAAATAGTCATATTCGATGGCGTAGCCGGGGCGCGTGATATGGGCGTTCTCGAGGCCGCGAATGGAACGCACCAAGGCCAGCTGGATATCGAAGGGCAGGCTGGTGGAGACGCCCTGCGGATAGATCTCGTGCGTCTCCAGGCCTTCCGGCTCAAGAAATATCTGATGGCTGTCCTTGCCGGCGAAACGATGGATCTTGTCTTCGATCGAGGGGCAGTAGCGCGGCCCGACGCCTTCGATGACGCCTGTAAACATCGGCGAGCGATCCAGCCCCGAGCGAATGATGTCGTGAGTGCGGCTGTTGGTCTGGGTGATCCAGCAGGAAACCTGACGCGGATGCTGGCTGCGCGTACCCATGAAGGAAAACACCGGTACCGGATCATCTCCGGGCTGGGCCTGGAGAACCGAATAATCGATACTGCGTCCGTCGAGCCGTGGCGGCGTCCCGGTCTTGAGCCGGCCCACCGGAAGGCGGATCTCCTTCAGGCGCTCGGCCAGCGAAATCGCGGGCGGATCGCCAAAGCGTCCAGCCCGGTAATTGGTGAGCCCGACATGGACCAGGCCATTGAGAAAGGTCCCGGCAGTCAGCACCACGGCAGGAGCCTCGAAGCTGATACCGAGCTGGGTCACCACGCCGGTAACACGATCGCCGGTAAGGATCAGATCGTCCACCGCCTGCTGGAACAGCGTCAGATTCGGCTGATTTTCGAGGCGACTGCGAATCGCCTGCTTGTACATCTGGCGATCAGCTTGGGCGCGGGTGGCGCGTACCGCCGGCCCCTTGGAAGCATTCAGGATGCGGAACTGGATGCCCGCCTCGTCGGTTGCGGAAGCCATCGCGCCCCCAAGTGCATCGACCTCCTTGACCAGGTGCCCCTTGCCAATGCCGCCAATCGACGGATTGCAGGACATGGCACCCAGGGTTTCGATGTTGTGCGTCAGCAGCAGGGTCCGCGCGCCGGAACGGGCCGCAGCGAGCGCCGCCTCGGTGCCGGCATGGCCGCCGCCAATCACAATCACATCGAACGAAGCCGAAAATTGCACGCCGCGAGACCAAATCAAAAAGAGGCGCAATCATACGCCTCTCGTTCGAAGAACCAAACCACATCGCTTGTTCCACGTGAAACTACCCATATTCTGTTTCACGTGAAACAGCGCTCTAGCGTTTCCCGCCCAGACCGAGATAGGACTCCACCACCTTTGGATCATCTATCAGCTTCTCGCTCGGCCCCTCCAGTGCGATCTCGCCAGTCTCCAAAACATAGGCGTAGTCCGCGACCTGCAGCGCAGCGCGCGCATTCTGTTCGACCAGCAGGATTGACACTCCGGTCTTTTTGAGATCGGCAATCACGCGAAAGATCTCGCGCACGATCAGCGGCGCCAGGCCCAGGCTCGGCTCATCCAGCATCAGCAGTTTCGGCTTGGCCATCAGAGCCCGCGCCACCGCGAGCATCTGACGCTCGCCACCCGACAGGGTGCCGGCATGTTGCGTGCGCCGCTCCTTGAGCCGGGGAAATATCTGGAAAACTTCCTCCATGGTCCGCTCATGATCGCGGTGCCCCGTGCGATGCCGCATGAAAGCACCCAGCAGGAGGTTGTCCTCGACACTCATCTCGCCGAACAGCGCCCGCGACTCGGGTACCAGATTGATCCCGAGCGCGACCATCTGCTCGACTTCGGCGTCGCCGACGGGCTTGCCGAGAAAGCTGATCGCGCCGCGGGTGTGGGGCAGCAATCCCATGATGGACGACAGCATGGTCGTTTTGCCGGCACCGTTGGGGCCGATCACCGTCACGATCTGGCCCTCGCCCACCTTGATGTTGGCGTGATGCAGCGCCTCGACCTTGCCATACGCAACGCAGAGGTCTTCGACTTCGAGGATGGTCTTCACTTCGCTCATCAATCGACCCCCCCGAGGTAGGCTTCCATTACGGCGGGGTCGCGCTGCACCTCCTCGGGCATACCCTCGGCGATCTTTTCGCCGAACTCCATCACCACCACGCGGTCCGCCAAGCCCATCACAAAATCCATGTCGTGCTCGACCAGAAGGATGCCCATTCCCTCCCCTCGCAGCTTGCGCAGCAGTTCAGCCAGGGACTGCTTCTCCAGATAGCGCAAGCCTGCCGCCGGCTCATCGAGCAGTAACAGACAAGGGTCGGCGCACAAGGCACGGGCGATTTCCATCGTCCGCTGCTGGCCGAGGGCAAGACTGCCCGCCGGCTCGAACATCGAATCCTTCAGCCCCACCCGCTCAACCTGGCGCGCCGCCTCCGCCAGCAGACGTGCCTCCTCGGCACGGTCGAGATGCAGCAGCGCCGGCAGCACGCCCTTGCTGCCGCGCAAGTGACCGCCGATTGCCACGTTCTCCAGAACCGTCATCGTCGGCAGCAGGCGCACATGTTGAAAGGTTCGACTCATCCCCAGCTTGGCAATCTGCCGCGAGTTGAGGCCGGTCACGGCGCTGCCGCGAAACAGCACCTCGCCCTCGCTGGCCGAATCAACGCCGGAGACGCAGTTGAACATGGTCGACTTGCCCGCGCCGTTCGGCCCGATCAGCGCCATTACTTCACCCGCCTTGACGGTGAGGCTCATGTTGTTGTTGGCCACCAGGCCGCCGAAGCGCTTGAAGACATTTTTCGCTTCGAGCAGGACCTGGCCCGATTCCGGCACCGGCTTTTTCGGCAGCGCCTCGCCGTCCGGAACTTCGCGCTTTGCCTCGCGTTGCGGAATGAAGCGCGTCAGGATTGGCCACAAGCCATCGCGCGCGCGCTGCAAGACGAAGATCATCATGACGCCGAAGACGATGACCTCGAAATTGCCCGAAGCGCCCAGCAGCTTCGGTAGCCAGTCCTGCAGCCACTGCTTGAGTATCGTAATGACCCCTGCGCCGATCAAAGCACCCCAGACATGGGCGGCCCCACCGACCACCGCCATGAACAGATACTCGATACCAATGCCCAAGCCAAACGGCGTGGGATTGACGAAACGCTGCAGGTGCGCATACAACCAGCCTGAAATGCAGGCAAACAAGGCCGCGATCAAGAAGATGACCACCTTGGAGCGAGCCGTATCGACGCCCATGGCTTCGGCCATCACGACGCCTCCCTTGAGCGCACGAATCGCGCGGCCCTCGCGGGAATCGAGCAGGTTCTGCGTCAGCCAGACCGCGCCGAGCACCACTGCCCAGATCACGTAATAGAATTTACGGCCGTCTTTCAGCTCGAGTCCAAACAAGGACAAGGCCGGAATGCCGGACATGCCCGTATGGCCGCCGAGAAACTCGAGATTGCCAAACAGGAAGTAAAGGCTGATGCCCCAGGCGATGGTTCCCAGCGGCAGGTAATGCCCGGAAAGCCGCAGGGTCAGCAAACCCAGCACAAAGGCCACCAGGGCGGTAACCACCAGCCCGACCACCAGCCCGATCCAGGGCGAACCGCCTAGGGGCGCGAGCCAACCGGGAAGGCTCTGGGCGGTGGATAGATAGGCCGAGGTGTAGGCGCCAAGCCCGACGAAGGCGGCCTGCCCGAAAGAAGTCAGTCCGCCCACTCCGGTAAGCAGCACCAGACCCAGCGCGACCAGCGCGTAGAGGCCGATGTAATTCAACAGGGTAACGTGAAACTCGGATACCGCCAGAGGCGCAATCAGGAGCAGGCCGAGAAATCCGGCAAGCAGGAGGCGTGGCGGCATCACTCGTCCTCCTCGACATGGTGCGTCGTCAGCGAACGCCAGACAAGCACCGGAATGATCAGGGTAAACACGATCACTTCCTTGAAGGCAGAGGCCCAGAAGGACGAAAAGGATTCCAGCAAGCCGACCAGGATCGCGCCTGCCGCGGCAATCGGATAGCTGGCGAGCCCGCCGACGATGGCGCCGACGAAACCCTTGAGGCCGATGAGGAAGCCCGTATCGTAATAAACCGTGGTGATCGGAGCGATCAGGACGCCGGAAAAGGCGCCAATCAGAGCCGCCAGCAGAAAGGAAAGCTTTCCCGCCATTACTGTCGAGATGCCCATCAGGCGGGCGCCTGTTCGATTCATCGCGGTGGCGCGCAGCGCTTTGCCATAAATCGTGCGCTCGAAAAATACTGCCAGCACCACGATCAGCAGCAGGCTGGCACCGACCACCCAAAGCGTCTGGCCGGTCACCGTCATGACACCCCAGTCAAAGCTGGCATCCGAAAAAGCCGGCGTACGGGAACCTTCGGCGCCGAAGAACAGCAGACCCAGCCCCACCAATGCCAGGTGCACCGCCACCGAAACAATCAGCAACACCAGCACACTGGCCTCGGCCAGCGGCTGAAAGGCCAGACGATATAACATGGGGCCCAGCGGTACCACCAGCGCCAGCACGAGAACGACTTGAGCCAGCAGCGGAAGCTCGTTTGGCTTCAAAAGGAACACCACCGCTGCCGCTGCCGCCGGATAAACCAGATTCCAGCCGACGATACGGGGAATCTTCCTGGCCATGCCCGAGCGCAGCGCGAGGCTTATGTCGACCAAGGCCACCAGCACGCCGGCACCGATCAGCAACCACAGCGTTCCGGGCGTCTTGCCCGCCTGAAAGCTGGCCAGGGTCAAGGCACCAAAAGCAACGAACTCGCCCTGCGGAATGAAAATCACGCGAGTAACGGCGAATACGAGCACCAGCGCCAATGACAGCAGCGCATAAATCGCGCCGTTGGTAATGCCGTCCTGCCCCAGCAGGAGCGCAATTTGCAGATCCATTAATCCGTTCTCAAGTGAACTCGGGACGCCTCTCAAGCACCCCCAGAGTCAAGCTCAACTCCCGGCAAACCTCCCCTGACTCTTCCTTGAGGGAGCACGAGCAGGATGCAAAGACCCTGCCCGGCCTTCATCTCTCAGCAAGTCGTCAAGAGCGGCCTTTACTTGTCGAGCTTCCAGGCTCCATTCTCGATCCGCACCATCACTCGCGCGCGCTGGTCGAAGCCGAGGTGATCACTCGGCGACATGTTGAACACGCCGTGCACGCCTACCAGATCCTTGGTGGCTTCGAGCGCATCGCGCAAGGCCGTGCGAAACTCCTTGGTCCCCGGCTGCGCCTTTTTCAATGCAGCGGGCACGGCATTCTGCAGCAGCAGGCCAGCGTCCCATGCATGTCCGCCAAAGGTCGAGATGCTGCCTTTGCCTTGCGCCGCCTCGTACTTCGCGATATACGCCAAGGCCGACTTCTTGATTGGATTGCTGTCCGGCAACTGCGCAGCCACCAGAATCGGGCCGGCGGGAAGGAAGGTTCCCTCCACGTTCTTGCCGCCGACGCGCAGGAAGTCATTGTTGGCGATGCCATGAGTCTGATAGTACTTGCCCGCAAAGCCCCGCTCCTTGAGCGTCACCTGCGGCAAGGCAGCCGGAGTGCCTGAACCTGCAATCAGCACCGCGTCGGGCTTGGCCGCCATCATCTTCAGCACCTGGCCAGTCACCGAAGTGTCGGCACGGCTGTAACGCTCGCTGGCCACCACCTTGAGTTTGTAGGTGTCGGCGTATTTGACGAATTCCTGATACCAGCCTTCGCCGTAGGCGTCATTGAAACCGATGAAAGCCACTGTTTTCACGCCTTGGCCCGCCATGTGCGCAGCGATTGCGATCGCCATCTGCTGGTCATTCTGCGGCGTCTTGAACACCCATCTGGTCTTGGGATTCGCCGGATCGACAATCCGCGCCGATGCCGCCATCGAAATCATTGGTGTTTCCGCCTCAGCCACGACGTCGATCATCGCCAGTGAATTGGGAGTGATCGTCGATCCGACAATCACATCGACCTTGTTTTCCGAAATCAGCTTGCGCACGTTCTTGACCGCCGTCGTGGTGTCGGACGCGTCATCGAGAACTATGTAATTCACCTTTTGGCCACCGATGGTGGTGGGCAACAGGGCCAGCGTGTTCTTCTCCGGAATGCCGAGCGAAGCGGCCGGACCTGTCGCCGACAGGGTAACGCCGACCGTAATGTCGGCATAAGCCGCGAAGGTGGTGAATGCCGCGGCTACCGCGACCGTAAGTTTTCCAAGTTTCATCAAGGGTCTCCTCCAAATTGATATCAAATTCAGTATACAGTATACGTCGCGACGATCATGCACCGGCCGTTTGCAGGTCCCGCCTGGATTTCCTGCCCCCGGAAATCCAGGACACAAAGTTCGCGATACTACAGCCAACACACACCGCCATCCACCTATCCGGTTGCCCACAGCGCCTGAGTCGAGTGCAGTTCAGCCGAATGTGTCATACCCCAGCCGGGCAATCAGCAGTGACGCCACCACCACAAAGACCCAGCGCACGAAGCCGCTGCCATGACGCAGTGCGAGTCTTGCGCCAAGAAGCGCACCACCAATATTGAATACCGCCATCGCCAAGCCTGTTATCCAGAGTACGTGTCCACTCGGTACGAAATAGGCAAGCGCCGCAGCGTTGGTCGCAAAATTTACTACCTTGGCAGCACTCGACGCATGCAGGAAATCGAGCCTGAAGAAGCGCACGAAGGCGAAAATCATGAAGCTGCCCGCTCCGGGGCCGAAGAAACCGTCGTAGAACCCCAACACGCTGCCAGCCAGCAACGCCAGGCGGCGTTCCACACGAGGCGTCAGGCGCTCGCCTGATACCACACCGAAATCCGGCTTGGCCACGGTATAGACCATGACCAACAACAACAAGCCAAGCACCAGCGGCCGCACCACTTCTTTCGGCAGCCACGCCACAGCCGCGGCACCGGCAAAGGAAAAAACAAAAGCCGCGATCGCTGCCGGCAAGGCCACGCCCCAAGGCAGCGCTATTCGCCGTGCATAGCGCAGCGCCGCGTTGCCCGTGCCGAAAATGCTCGCCACCTTGTTGGTGCCGAACACGGTTGCCGGCGACTCGGCCGGCAGCGCCATCAACAAGGTCGGCACTTGGATCAAGCCGCCACCACCAGCCACCGCATCGACGAACCCGGCAAACAGCGCGGCCACGAGCAGCAGAATCAGGTCGAATTCCGCCATGCCGTTCTGGCTACTTGCCGATGCAGAAGCGGGAGAAGATTTCCCCCAGCAAATCATCGGCCGTGAATTCGCCGGTAATTCGCGACAGCGCCTCCTGCGCGAGGCGCAACTCTTCCGCGCAGAGCTCGATCTGATCCAGTCGCCGTGCCGCCAGCGCCGACTTTTCCGCCGCAAGCCCGAGCGCCTCCAGGTGGCGCTCCCGCGCCAGCACCACATCCGCGCCATGCCCGGTCCAGCCGGCCACCCGCAGCAGTTCATCGTGGAGCAGGCTTAGCCCCTCGCCACTCTTTGCGGACAGGCGCAAATGCACGCGGCCGGCTTCGGTAAAGCGTCCCGCCGCCGCTCCGGCCAGATCGCACTTGTTCTCGACCACAACGCGCTCAATACCCGGCGGAAGGCGCACCGCGATCGCATGATCCGCGGGTGTTTCGCCGCTGCGCGCGTCGAGCAGTTGTAGCACCACATCGGCTCGCTCGATTTCGCGCCAGGCGCGCTCGATGCCGATCTTTTCCACCACGTCGTCCGTATCACGCAGTCCCGCGGTGTCGATGATGTGCAGCGGTATACCCTCGATCAGTATCGTTTCGCGCACCGCGTCACGCGTCGTGCCTGCCACCTCGGTGACTATCGCGCGCTCCTCGCCGGCCAGGCGATTGAGCAAGGAGGACTTGCCGACATTGGGCAGGCCGGCGAGCACGACATGCAGGCCGGAGCGCAGCAGGCGCCCGGCACGCGCCCGTCCCAGCAACGAAGACAAGTCGGCACGGATAACCGACAGCCGCTGTGCGGCATCGGTATCCTTGACAATGTCGATTTCCTCTTCCGGAAAATCCAGGGTCGCTTCCACCAGCATACGCAGCTCGGTGAGACGCGCCACCAGCGCACGCACCTCGCGCGAAAACTCGCCCGACAGCGAACGCAAGGCCGAACGCGCCGCCGCTGCGCTGCCGGCCTCGATCAGATCGGCGACCGCTTCCGCCTGGACCAGATCGAGTTTGTCGTTGAGAAAGGCGCGCTGCGAGAATTCACCCGGCTCGGCCACGCGCGCACCCAGTTCCAGACAACGTGTGAGCAGCATCTGCAGTACTACCGGCCCGCCATGACCCTGAAGTTCCAGCACATCCTCGCCGGTGAAGGAATGCGGCGCCGGGAAATACAGCAGAATGCCGTGATCGATGGCCACGCCGTCCGCGGCCAGAAAGTGGCAAAGCGTGGCATGGCGCGGCTGTGGCGATTTGCCGGTCAAGGCTTCGGCAAGGGGCAGCAGACCGGCACCGGACAGCCGCACCACGCCGATGCCGCCGCGACCCGGGGCCGTGGCGATGGCTGCAATGGTTTCGTCGGTGCGCGGCGGTCCCATCCGCTCTCCCTAGAGCCGGGGCAAGGCGCCCCGGCAAATCCTCCAATCCCGCAGGACTGGCGGCTCGCTTATTTCTTTTCCCCTGCCTCGACGAGACGGGTGATCTGCCATTGCTGCGCGATCGACAGGATGTTGTTCACCGTCCAGTAGAGCACCAGACCGGCCGGGAAGAAAAGGAACATTCCGGTAAACATGATGGGCATGAACAGCATGACCTTGGCCTGGATGGGATCGGGTGGCGTCGGATTGAGCTTGGTCTGGATGAACATGGTGGCACCCATGATCAACGGCAGCACATAGAACGGATCCTTCACCGACAAGTCGGTGATCCAGCCCAGCCAGGGCGCGTTGCGCATCTCGACGGTGCCCAGCAGCACCCAGTAAAGTGCGATGAACACGGGAATCTGCACCAGGACCGGCAGACAGCCTCCCAGCGGATTGACCTTTTCCTTCTTGTACAGCGCCATCATTTCCTGGTTCAGGCGCTGCTTGTCATCACCGTAGGCTTCCTTGAGCTTCACCAGCTTGGGTGTCAGCACCCGCATCTTCGCCATCGACTTGTAACTCGCCGCCGAGAGCGGGAAGAACATCAGCTTGAGCAGGATGGTCAGACCGATGATGGCCCAACCCCAGTTGCCGACCAGCTTGTGAATCGCACCGAGAACCCAGAACAAAGGCGCCGCAATCACCGTCAGCCAGCCATAGTCGACGACCAGATCGAGCCCGGGTGCGATCTTCTCCAGATTGGTCTGCTCCTGCGGGCCGGCGTAAAGCGAAACCGCGCTCTTGCCGTCGGGACCAACCGGAAGGATGACGCCCGCTGAATAGAGATCTTCGCCGACCTTGCGCATATAGAACTCGCGCGCAGTCGAAGCGCCGGGCAACCAGGCGCTCACGAAGTAGTGCTGCACCATTGCGACCCAGCCGTTGTCGGCTTTCTGGGCGAACTTGGCCTTGTTCTTGAGAATATCGGCGAACTCGACCTTCTGATATTTCTCCGCGTCCGTGTAGACCGCCGGCCCGGTGAAAGTCGTCACCCCCATCATCATCGAGCTGCCTTGCTGCTCGGCCGGCTTGCCGTCGCGCGTGATCTGGTAGTACGCGTGGGCACCGGCTGTCGCGCCCTCGTGGCGGACGTCGATCTGGTAGCTTCCCCGATGAAAGACATAGGTCTTCACCACCTTGCTTCCGCTCGCGGTGCTGGCCTCCAGGCGAACCTCGAGCTGCTTCTCGCCATCCTTGAGCACCTGCTCACCGGCCGGCAGCTTCCACTCCGTCTTGTGGTTCGGCAAACCATCGCCGATCACGCCGGATTGAGCCACGTAGATGTGCTTGCCGCCATTGTCGAAAAGCACGAAATGCTTCGACTTGTCCTCGGTATCGGGATGGCGGACCAATTCAAGCCGGGTGATGTCGCCGCCCTGCGCAGAAATATCCGCTACATACAGATCGGTCTTGATCTGGGCCTTCGCAGTTCCCGCTGCTGTGACCGTCGCGGTCGCGGGAACCGCAGCAGGAACTGCACCGGCGCCGGCTCCCGGCAAAGTCGGTGTTGGCACCACGCCGGCCGGAGCCGTCGTGGAGGCCGCAGTCGCTGTCGTCTTCGCCAGCTGTGGCTGGCCCTGCTTTTGCCAGGCGTCCCAAAGCATGATCAGCGAAAAACTGAACACCAGAAGCAGGATCAATCGTCGGTTATCCATTACTGTCTCGACAGTGACTCAGGTCAGAAATACAAAATGAAGCTTCGGTCGAGGCCAGCGCCGACGTAATCTCGTCAAGCGCAGCAGCCGCAACCATCAGGGAACCGGATCATACCCGCCCGGGTGCCACGGATGACAACAGCCGACGCGCCGCACGGCCAGCCACGAGCCCTTGACCAAGCCGTGGCGCCGCAGGGCTTCCATGGAATACTCCGAGCAGCTCGGATGAAAACGACAGCGATTGCCGAGCATGGGGCTGATTGCCAACTGGTAGGCGCGGATCAGCAGCAGCAACGGCTGAACTAGCAAAGATCTCATGGCGAAAGCACCGGAAGGCGCCTTAAGAGAGCTTCAATTTCAGTACGCCAGAGTTTCCGCTGTGCGCAGTCTCCGGCCCTCACATTCTTGATCGGTCGGGTCAGGCGCAGCACCAGATCACACGGAGGAATTTCAACCGCCATCAAGCGAAAGGCTTCACGTCCCTGCCTCTTGATCGCATTGCGCAATGATGCGGCCCGCGCCAGCCGTTTCGGCACCATCAGTCCAAGCCGGGCGCAGCTACCCGTGCCGGGTCCGCGATAGTGCAAGTCGAAACACTGACCGCGCACCACCCGCCGAGCCCCCATGACGGCTGAAAATTCCTCCGGCCGATGCAGGCGCTGCTCGAAACTGAACGAAGCAGCGCGCTCAGACGCCGAGGCGATGACGGCCCTTGGCACGACGCGCACGTATCACAGCACGACCGCCCCGGGTACGCATGCGCACTAGGAAGCCGTGGGTGCGCTTACGGCGCACGACCGATGGCTGGTAGGTGCGTTTCATGGCAATATCCCTTGAATTAAGAAAAACCGAGGATTACATCGTTTCGCGGGCCATTTGTCAAGACCATCAACTTCGCGGGCCTGTGGATAACTAATGCCGAAACAGCTAGAATGCTTTTCCACCCGAAGCAAGCGGGGGGCCATAAGAAAAATACATTCGCAGTCTCTACATCCTGTCGTCTCTCGCCCCGAGCCTATCCAATCGCAATGAGTGAATTCTGGTCCCACTGTCTGAACCGCTTCGAGCAGGAGCTTCCTGCACAGCAGTTCAACACTTGGATCAAAGGCCTGCGCCTGGAACCGGATGACGCGGGTCCTACGCATTTCCGCCTCGTCGCCCCCAACCGTTTTGTCATGCAATGGGTGCGGGAGCGCTATCTGGCACATATCGAGGCTCTGGGACTCGAATTCTTTTCCGCTCCGATCGACATCAACCTGGCTGTCGCCGACGCCATCACCGAGCTTCCACCAGTCACAGACATCACCGAGGCGAAACCTGCCGCCGGGCCGGCGCCTGCCGTCACACCCGCCAGAAGCGGCGATCCGGGCTATGAAAAGACCAGGCTCAACGCCGAATTCACCTTCGACACCCTGGTTACCGGCCGTGCCAACGACCTGGCCCGCGCTGCCGCCCAGCAGGTAGCCATGAATCCGGGGGTATCCTACAACCCTCTATTCATATACGGGGGTGTCGGCCTGGGCAAGACCCACCTGATACATGCGATTGGCAATTCGATCTATGCCGCCAATCCGACCATGGAAGTGCGTTATGTCCATGCCGAGGACTACTTTTCAGATGTCGTTCGGGCTTTCCAGCAAAATACGCGCGAGGCGTTCAAACGCTACTACCGTTCGCTGGATCTGCTGCTCATCGACGACATACAGTTTTTCAATCGCAAGGACCGGACGCAAGAAGAATTCTTTTACGCCTTCAATGCCTTGGTCGAGGCAAAAAAGCAGATTGTCATTACTTGCGATACCTACCCGAAGGATGTTCAGGGACTCGAAGAACGTCTTGTCTCGCGTTTCGACTGGGGGCTCACTGTCGCCATTGAGCCTCCTGAGCTCGAAATGCGCATTGCCATCCTGAAGAAGAAAGCCGAGGCAGAGCATATTAGTGTTTCAGATGAAGTTTCATTTCTCATCGCCAAGAATCTCCGCTCCAATGTGCGGGAACTCGAGGGTGCGCTCAATCGCGTCGTCGCCTACGCCCGTTTTCATGGCCGCGAGATCAATCTGGAAGTTGCCAAGGAAGCCTTGCGCGACATCATCGGTGCCACAAACCGGCAGATATCACTCGAACTTGTCCAAAAAACGGTCTCTGACTTCTACAAGATCAAAGTGGCCGACATGTATTCTCAGAAACGTACCCGTGCCATTGCGAGACCTCGCCAGATAGCAATGTGGTTGACCCGTGAACTGACATCCCACAGCCTCCCGGAAATTGGTGAAGCCTTTGGCGGACGGGATCACACCACCGTAATGCACGCGTGCCGCACCATCATTGACTTGCGCGGAAAGGACACCAGACTCAACAACGACCTGCATGTTCTCATGCAAACGATCAAGGGTTAGATTGTGAATAAGTCCCAGGAACAAATCAGGGAAGCATTGTGGATAACTTCATTAATGACAAGCAATGAAAAATCAACTCACAATCATCCACAGCCAGACCAGAAACTTCTCAACCGGCTTATCCACGTTACAATTCTTTGTATTTACACGAAAATAGTCGCTTATCCACAGCCAAGAGTCTCCCTTATTAATCATAAGAGATCTATATATGCTCCTATTTAAAGGTCCACGCGACCAGCTTCTTTTCCCTTTGCAGTCGGTATGCGGAATAGTGGAGAAACGTCATACGCTGCCTATCCTTTCCAATGTCCTGATGGAAAAGGATGGCGAGAAGCTCACCTTGCTGGCAACGGATATCGAAATACAAATTACGACTCAGACTCCGACGGTAGGTGCCGACAAGGCCGCCATAACCGTTGGCGCGCGCAAGTTGCAGGATATCCTGCGCTCCTTGCCCGAAACCGCCGAAGTCAGCCTGACGCTGGACGACAAACGCCTGCAGCTGAAAGCCGGCAAGAGCCGCTTCAATCTGCAGACACTTCCGGCCGAAGACTTTCCGCGCATGACCACGGGCGATGGCCAGCCTTCCCGGTTGGTGATTACGCAGAAGCAGATGAAGCGCTTGCTGGCGCTGGTTCAATACGCCATGGCGCAACAGGACATCCGCTACTACCTCAATGGCCTGCTCCTGGTGGCAAAAGGCAACGAACTGCGTATGGTTGCCACCGATGGTCATCGACTCGCCTATGCTGCCGAAACGCTGCCGGCGGCGCCAACGCCCATCGAAGTGATCCTTCCGCGCAAGACAATATTGGAATTGTCCCGCCAGCTGGCCGACAGCGACGAGCCGCTGGAAATAACCCTGACCCCGACCCAGGCCCGTTTCAGCTTCGGCAACATCGAGCTCGTTTCAAAGCTCATCGACGGCAAGTTCCCGGACTATGAGCGTGTCATTCCCCAGCATCACAGCAAGCTGATCAAGCTGTCGCGTGATGCGCTGCTGCATTCTCTGCTGCGGGCAGCGATTCTGACCAATGAAAAGTTTCGCGGCGTACGCCTGGTTCTCGGCGCCGGAAGTCTCAAGATCATTTCCAGCAATGCCGAGCAGGAAGAGGCGCAGGAAGAAATTGAAATCGACTATGCCGGCGACGCTCTCGATGTCGGCTTCAATGTGACCTACCTGCTCGACGTACTCAACAACGTCAGCAACGAAACCATCGAGCTGCACCTGGCCGACGCCAACTCCAGCGCACTTTTTGTACTGCCCGGCAACGAGACTTTCAAGTACGTCGTGATGCCGATGCGCATCTGATATCCAATACGAAAATAACACCATGATCGAAAGCAACACCTCACCCGCCTACGACGAATCCAGCATTCAGCAGCTTGAAGGTCTCGAGGCGGTAAGAAAGCGTCCCGGCATGTACATCGGCGATACATCCGATGGCACCGGGCTGCACCACATGGTCTTCGAAGTCGTCGATAACGCTATCGATGAGGCGTTGGCGGGTCACTGCGATGACATAGTAATTACGATCCATACCGACAACTCGATTTCGGTGACCGACAATGGCCGCGGCATTCCAACCGGAATAAAGTTCGACGACAAGCACGAACCCAGGCGCTCGGCCGCAGAGATCGTCATGTGCGTGCTGCATGCCGGGGGAAAGTTCAACCAGAACTCGTACAAGGTCTCGGGTGGCCTGCATGGCGTTGGCGTATCCTGCGTCAATGCCCTGTCAAAATGGCTGCGCCTGCTGATTCGTCGCGACGGCAGGAAGTACGCCATGGAGTTCCATCGCGGGCACGCCGTCGATCGCCTGGTCGAGATGCAGAACGGAGTCGAGGTGTCGCCCTTGAAGGTTCTCGGCGAGACCGAAAAAAGGGGCACCGAAGTACATTTCATGGCCGACGAGGAAATCTTCGGCATGGTCGAGTATCACTACGACATAATCGCCAAGCGTCTGCGTGAACTGTCCTTTCTCAACAATGGCGTCAAGATCAGGCTGATCGACCAGCGCAACGTCAAGGAAGAGGACTTCGCTTTCTCGGGCGGCGTCAAGGGCTTCGTCGAATATATCAACCGGACCAAGACCGTGCTGCATCCGGCGGTGTTTCACTCCTCAGGGGTGTCGGTACAGAACGGCGTCAATATCGACGTTGAAGTTGCCATGCAATGGAACGATTCCTACGCCGAGCAGGTGCTGTGTTTCACCAACAACATTCCGCAATCGGACGGCGGTACCCACCTCACCGGGCTGCGTGCAGCGATGACTCGCGTCATCAACAAGTACATCGAAGAAAACGAAATCGCCAAGAAGGCCAAGGTCGAAATCACCGGTGACGACATGCGCGAGGGCCTTGCCTGCGTGCTTTCGGTGAAGATGCCCGATCCGAAGTTTGCGTCGCAAACCAAGATGAAGCTTGTGTCGTCGGAAGCGCGTCCCGCGATCGAGGAGGTAGTTGCGCAGAAACTGGCGGACTATCTTCTCGAAAAACCGCTCGACGCCAAGATCATCACAGGCAAAATCGTCGAAGCTGCCCGCGCGCGCGAAGCGGCGCGCAAGGCACGCGACATGACGCGGCGCAAAGGCGTGCTCGATGGTCTCGGCCTGCCCGGAAAACTGGCTGACTGTCAGGAAAAGGATCCTGCCCTGTGCGAGATCTACATTGTCGAGGGTGATTCCGCCGGCGGTTCGGCGAAACAGGGTCGCGATCGAAAGTTCCAGGCCATCCTGCCGCTGCGCGGCAAGGTACTCAACGTCGAAAAGGCCCGCTACGACAAGGTGATTTCCAGCGAGCAGATCGTTACCCTGGTAACCGCACTCGGCTGCGGCATCGGCGCCGAAGACTTCGACATCGCCAAGCTGCGTTATCACCGCATCATCATCATGACCGACGCCGACGTCGATGGCGCCCACATCCGCACCCTGTTGCTGACCTTCCTCTATCGGCAAATGCCGGAACTGGTCGAGCGCGGTTACATCTATATCGCCCAGCCGCCGCTGTACAAGATCAAGCACGGCAAGAACGAGACCTATATCAAGGACGACCACGAACTCAACCAGCACTTGCTGCGTCTTGCCCTGGAAGGCACGCAGCTTACGCCGCGCGTCGGCGCCGCGGTCGTAGAAGGTGAGGCCCTGGGGGCCCTTGCCCGCGCCTACCTGCTTTCGGAAGCCGTGATCCGCCGTGTTACCGACTTCATCGATGGTGAAGTCCTGCATGCCCTGCTGGCCCACGATATCGCGGTCGATACCTCAAGCGAAGCTGCTACGCGCGACAGCGCCGAGCGCATCAGCGCCTACCTTTCGAAGGAAGTTCGTATCGAATCGCGCTTCGACGAAAAGCACGAGCGCTGGATGCTTGCCGTCATTCGGATGCGTCACGGCAACTTGCGCACCGGCCGCATCGACGAGGATTTTCTTCTCTCGGGCGACTATCTGCAGATTCGCCGTACAGCGCAGATGATCGCCGGGCTCATGGGTGAGGGGGCAGTGATTCGCCGCGGTGAAAAATCGCTGGCTGTGACGAGCTTTGCCGACGCCATGAAGTGGATGCTGAATGAAGTCGAGCGCGGACTGGGCAAGCAGCGCTACAAAGGGCTGGGAGAAATGAATCCGGCTCAATTGTGGGAGACGACCATGGATCCGGCGGTGCGCCGCCTGCTGCGGGTGCAGATCGACGACGCCATCGCCGCGGACGAGATCTTCACCACGCTGATGGGCGATGATGTCGAGCCGCGCCGCGCCTTCATTGAATCGAACGCACTGTACGCCCGCAATATCGACGTTTAGTTCTGCAGGCTGACGGCGCTTTGCGAGGCAGTCTCAGTCTGCATGCGCCGCCGCAACAATGCCGAGCGAGCGGAGCCGCAGCGCGGGGTCGAAGATGTCACAAACCAGCATCAATTCGTCGGCGGCCGTAGCCTGCAATAGAGCGGCAAGGCCCTGACGCACCTTGTCTGGCCCGCCGATCACGGCTGCGCCGAGAAAGTCGTCGATCGCTGCTTTCTCCTGTGGATGCAGTTGCGACATGAAGTTTTCCACCGGACGTTGCAGGCGGCTGCGCTCACCGTGCAAGATGCTGAGGACGCGCTGATAGGTGCTGCTGGCCAGAAATTCGGCTTCCTCGTCGGTCGGTGCGGCAATCATTGGCACGCCAATGATCACATAGGGCTTCGCGAACGTCGCTGACGGTTGGAATTCGCTGCGGTACAGGTCCAGAGCCGGGAGCAGCAAGCGCGGCGCAAAGTGCGAGGCAAAGGCGTAGGGCAAACCGCGCTGCGCAGCCAATCGCGCCGAAAACAGGCTGGAGCCAAGCAGCCAGATAGGCACTTGGGTGCCCGCGCCGGGCATGGCGATCACCCGCTGGCCGGGATGGGGGTCAGCGAGCAGTTGCTGGAGTTCGGCCACCTCGCGCGGGAAGTCTGCTTCAGTTTCAACCCTGTCGCGGCGCAGCGCACGCATGGTTATCTGGTCGGTACCGGGGGCGCGGCCAAGGCCCAGGTCGATGCGATTCGGGTACAACTCCGCCAGCGTGCCAAAGGCCTCGGCGACAACCAGCGGTGCATGGTTGGGCAGCATCACTCCGCCCGAACCGACACGAATGCGGTTTGTCCCGCCCGCGATATATCCCACCAGCACCGCTGTGGCCGAACTCGCGATTCCTTGCATGTTGTGGTGTTCGGCCAGCCAGTAGCGGGTAAAGCCCAGCGATTCCGCGTGCCGTGCGGTTCGCAGGGAGATTGCAAGCGCATCTGCCACAGTGCCGCCCTCGCGCACGGCAACGAGGTCGAGCATGGATAAACGGGTGTCGCGAAGAGTTTTCATGAATTGATTATCCGTCGCCATCACGGTTTCTGGTGAAGTCACAAGAAGCTGATTGGTGTGGCGATTCTTAGAGGGCTTCGCCTACTCATGGGCCACCAGGAGTCATAAGATGAAGTCCTCCTCCTCTGATCCGCAAGGATTGGATTCAACCCGATACTGCGGTACCGGGTTTTTTCTTATCGGCAATACGCAACCGACCGCTGCCAGTCGAAATGCGGCCTTTCGGCAGGGCCGGCTGTAGAAATTTCCTCTCTGGCGGCCCATTTATTAGCAGTATTCGATTTAGAGGCTAAGCTCAGATATTGATGCGGCGCAGCAAATTTGTCTTGACAAATGCCTCTCGCTCCCTAGAATACTGGATTGTGCGGTGCACAAGGTATATCCCCACGTCCTCACAGGACTCGAAAACCGCACTGGCTATACCGTTTCATTAGTGTAGGAGATCGCCATGGTCAGCGTAACCGAGCAACTCGTCAGCGCTAACAAGGCAAGGGTCGAAACCCTCGCAACCATTGCCGATGCGGCATTTTCCGGGACTGAACGTCTGGCTGCCCTGAATGTAGGCGCGGCGCGCTCACTGCTGGAAGACAGCCTTGAAGGCATCCGGGCCGCGCTTGCAGCCAACGATGTGCAGGATTTGGTTTCATTGCGGAACATGCTGGCCGAGCCCGGTTCCGGGCAGGTTGCCGACTATTCCAGCAGTGTCTTCGAAATAGCGATGCAAACGCGACAGGCTTTGTCCCGGGTGGTCGAAGCCCGGGTTTTGGAAATGAACAAGGTCTTTACCCTGGCGCTGCACAAGAGCACCAGGCAGATCATCGAAATGGCTCAGGCCAATCCGGTTGCGACGGCCGCAGTCAAATCACGCAAGAAAGCCGCATAAGCTTTTTTTCAGTGTCCCATTCTGCCGCCCTGACGGGCGACGGACTCAAGCCCGACGCATCGTTGTCGGGTTGCCCCTGCATCGAGGAATCGTCCTCTCGCCACCGTGGCGGGCAGACCCTTGGGCTGGCGGGCACGATAACGGCAAAGGAGAAATTTTGACCGCAACTATCTCTCAACGGTATTTGATGGCGCGTGGCACGAGCGCCTTCCTGAACTACCTGCATCTCGATGTCGCAACGCTTGGTTTGGTGCTCTTCTTCGTCCTTGCCGGCGGGCTGGCAAGAAACCTCGACCTCATTCAATCAGTGCAATCCGCGATTCCGACCCTGTCGCTATCGGCGGAGACCCCCGCCCTTCCCCTCGACATGAAGCGCCAGGCTCGACCGCTGGCGCCCGCCATGGGGGCCGCCCTCGATTACGTGGCCCAGCGCTACCGCCTTGCTCCCGAGGCCCTGCTGCCGATATTTGAAACTGCCCAGGCCGCGGCGCGCGAGCGGCAACTCGATCCCTTGCTGATCATTGCCGTGATCGCCATCGAATCCAGGTTCAATCCGTTCTCCCAGAGCCCTGTGGGCGCCCAGGGCCTGATGCAGATCATTCCGCGCTTCCACCAGGACAAGGTGCAGAAAACCGCGGGAGAGCAGCCTTTCCTGGATCCGGTCATGAACGTTCAACTGGGCGCCCGGATTCTGCAGGAATCCATTCGGCGGCAGGGTGGCTTGATCGAAGGCCTGCAGTATTACGCCGGCGCGCTGGACGATGATGAGCGGGGCTACGCAAACAAGGTGCTCGCCGAAAAGCTGCGTCTTGAGCAGGCTCCGCGCCGCAAGGATGGCGCAAGCGTCTGAGCGAGGCCTCCAAGACGGTGTTGGGTGGGACGAATGAATTTGACCGTGCAAACTCTGTGGCTATACTGGAAAAGCCAGGTTGCGGTGAAACGTATTCCAACAATAAGGGGAACAAACGTGTTGACCCCCAAAAGCGTTGTTGACGCTACTCCGGTTAAATCAACAACTCTTGCCCCGAATTCGCTTCTATCTTCCGGTAAAGCGGTTCTGAATGGGCGCCACGAGCTTGTCGAGGCCCAGGTTGAAGTGCTCAGGATGTATCTGGAGAAGAAATCCAGCGAGCGTTTGGTGGAAGCGCTAGACAGGCTTATCGAATGCACCGGGGCCAGCTTCAGGGAAGAAGAGGCGCTGATGGAATGCCTCAGTTCCATACCCGATCCCGTGCATCGCGCGGGGCACAACGAAGTTCTGGCACAGATGGTCTTGTTGCGCGACTACGCGATCGAATCTGACCGGCGCCGATTGCTGGCCCAATTGATTCATGTCGATCGCCAGTTGACCACGCATCTGTCGGACGCGCTGGAGGCACCCGAGCGCGAGCATCAGCATTGAGTCGTTGAGTCGCGGTTCTTTCCGGCCCGGGTTATCAGGCCGGCGGTAGCGATTTGCGGCGCCGGAAAAGCCGCAAGGGTGTCGGTTCTGCCGTCTGTCATGCGATAGAACCTTGGCGGCATCCCGAAGGCTTCCTTGAATGCCTTGCTGAAATGCGTCGAGCTGTTGAAACCCCATGAAAATGCGATCTCGGTGATCGACTTCCATCCACATGAGGGCGACAACAGATCATTGCGGCACCGTTCCAGCCGCAAATGCCAGATGTATTCGCTGATCGTGGTGCCGGCGTGGCTGAATGCCTTGTGCAAGTTTCGCTTGCTGCACTGGAAGGCGTCGGCGATCTGGTCGATCGAAAGGCCGGGGTCGCGCAGGTTGCGTTCGATATAGGCCTTGATACGATCGCGCATGGCTTCCTTGTGCGACAGTGCGGTGGGCATTCCGGAGCGCTCCAGCAGCGAATGCCGCAGCAACTCGGTGATCGCATCGCCGATGGCTTCCGCGGATTGCGGGGTGCTGCCGGGAATCTCGTCGAACGCTGCACCCATCAGTTCGCAGGCCAGGCGGCCGATGCCGGTGCGCGCCGAATAGCGCTGCACCATCAGGTCGTCTGCCTTCATGCTGCCGGTCAACACCTTCTCGCGCGGCACCAGCAGCACCAGTTGCTCGATCGGGCTGGTGTTCGACACGCTGTAGGCCTTCATCGTGTCGTAGATGCTCCATTCGCCCGGTGACAGCATCGTCTTGCGGCCGTTCTGCTCGAACCAGGTGCTGCCCTCGAGCTGCACCACCAGCTTGAGGTAGCCACGATCGTCCTGCCTGATCAAGTCGGGACTGCGCACCACGCGATGCCGGCTGGCGGAAAGGCGGCACATCTTCACGCTGCCGACTTCGCCGTGCACCATCCGGCCGCGGAAAGTCTCGTCGCTGAAGGTCTCGGAGCGCAGCCGTCCGAGCTGCTTCCATAGCAGTTCGGTCCAGAACGCGGCCCGCTCCGGCGGCTTGACCTGTTCCGTGGAAATCATTTCCAGGGCGCCCATGATTGCTCTCCTCCATCCGGCTATCTGTTTCAGCAGCCGATTGTTTATAGCTCAACAACATAGCATGCAAATCCGGAGTGCGCAAACGCGTAGCGGACAGCCGCAACCCTGAAATGGTTAGTTCCCTGCTGGACAAGTATTCGTTCCCTGTCGGTTGAGCAGCGCTCCGATCGCTGCCTTACTCTATGCCCTAACGTCACCCCCAACCCCGCTGTTTCCGTGACGAGCCGCAAACCCCAACAAGACCAGAACAGAGGAGACCCCCATGGGCGCCAACGACATCCCTTTCCTGAACACAGGCATCTGGAACGGCAAGCTGTTCCTCGGCGGCTGGAACGCGGCCACTTCTGCGCGTGAAATCTTGGAGCCGGCCACCGGCGCGGTATTGACCCGTGTCGGCATCGCCACCCCGGCGGACGCCACCGAAGCCGCCAAGCGCGCCAAGGCCGCGCAGGCTGCCTGGGTCGCCCTGCCCTATGAGCAGCGTGCCGCCATATTCCGCAAGGCCGCCGCAATCATCGAGCGCGAAACCGAAGGCATGACGCAGTGGATCGTGCGCGAGACCGGCTGCATCCCGCCCAAGGCCGGCGTCGAGCTGCACATGGCGGTGGGCATTCTTCACGAGGCCGCGGGCATGATCACCCAGCCCAGCGGCCTGATGCTGCCCAGCGACGGCGGCCGCATCAGCCTGGCGCGCCGTGTGCCGCATGGCGTGGTCGGCGTCATCTCGCCCTTCAATTTCCCGCTGATCCTTTCCATCCGCGCCGTCGCCCCGGCGCTCGCCGCCGGCAATACCGTGGTGCTGAAACCCGATCCGCAGACGCCGATCACCGGCGGCTACCTGATTGCCCGCGTGCTCGAGGAAGCCGGCCTGCCCAAGGATTGCCTGCAAGTCCTGCCGGGCGGCGCCGACGTCGGCCAGACCATGTGCGCCGATCCGAACATCGCCATGATCTCCTTCACGGGGTCCACTGCGGCCGGCCGCAGCGTCGGCGAGCTGGCCGGCAAGCACCTGAAGAAAGTCACCCTGGAACTCGGCGGCAAGAATCGCCTGATCATCCTCGACGACGCCGACGTCGATCTGGCCGCGTCGTGTGCTGCCTGGGGCGCCTACCTGCACCAGGGGCAGATCTGCATGACCACGGGCGTGATCCTGGTGCACGAGAAGATCGCCGCCAGGGTGACGGAACAAATGATCGGCAAGGCCACCCATCTCCCCGTCGGCGACCCGGCCACGCAGCAGGTCGCGCTCGGGCCGCTGATCAGCGAGCGCCAGCGCGACCGCGTGCATGGCATCGTCGAGGACAGCATCAAGCAGGGTGCGCATCTCGCCGCCGGCGGCAGCTACGAGGGCAACTTCTATAAGCCGACCGTGCTGACCAACGTGAAGCCCGGCATGCGCTGCTTCGACGAGGAAGTGTTCGGTCCGGTGGCCTCGATAGTGACGTTCTCCACCGAGGACGAAGCCGTGTCATTGGCCAACAACACCGAGTACGGCCTGTCACTCGGCGTCATCAGCGCCTCGGTCGGCCGTGCCATGGCGCTGGCCAACCGCATTCCGACCGGTCTTTTGCACATCAACGACCAGACCGTGGCCGACGAGCCGCACATCCCCTTCGGCGGGCGCGGCGCATCGGGCAACGGCGGGCGCCATGGCGGGCCGGCCAACTGGGAAGAATTCACGCAGTGGCAGTGGGTAACGATCAAGGACAGCGCGCCGCGCTATCCGTTCTAGAACTATTCCAACAAGGAGGAGACACCATGTACCCATTTTCAAGAAGAATGACTCTGCAAGCTGCCCTCGCCATCGCCGGCCTGCTGGCCTTGCCCGGCTTCGCCGTGGCGCAGGAGCCGACTGTCAAGGTCGGCTATACGCAATCGCGCTCCGGCCCTTTCGCCGGCGGTTCGCAGACCACGCAGGAGCCCAACTACATACTCTGGGCCGAGCAGGTGAATGCAGCCGGCGGTCTCAACGTGCAGGGCAAGAAGCGCAAGATCGAGCTGGTCGGCGTCGATGACCGCAGCGACATGGAAACCATCGTGCGCAGCTACGAGAAGTTCATGACCACCGACAAGGTGGATATCGTCCTGCCGCCCTGGGGCACCGGCGCGAACTTCGCCGTGGCGCCCGTCGCCAACAAGCACGGCTACCCGATGGTGGCGCCCACCGCACTGTCGCAGAAGCTGGTGGACATGAAGCTGCCCTACTACTTCGTCACCCTGCAGCAGCCCAAGCCGATGATGAATGCCCTGGTGGAGATGCTCGCCGCCAACCAGGTCAAGACCGTCACCATCGCCTACATGGACGACCTGTTCGGCCTCGAGAACATCGGTGCGCTGGAACCCATGCTCAAGGAAAAGGGCATACAGGTGCTGGACAAGAAGAGCTACCCGCTCGGCGTCAAGGATCTGTCGACCATGCTCAAGGGCATGAAGGCAGCGAACCCGGATGCCTTCATCGGCATCACCTACCCGCCGGACAACTTCCTCGTCACCGGCCAGGCCAAGGAAATCGGCTTCGCGCCGAAAATCTTCTACACCGCCGTCGGCACCGCCTTCCCGATCTACCGCGATCGCATGGGCAAAGCGTCCGATGGCGTGATGGGCATGGGCTCCTGGAACCCGAAGATGAGCAAGGCGGCGAAGGCCTACTTCGACGCCCACGTCGCGGTGACGAAGAAGGAACCGGACCGCTGGGCCAGCGCCCACGCCTGGGCCGCGCTGGAGATCATTCAGCAGACGGTGGAGAAGGTCGGCCTCGATCGCAAGGCGATGCGCGACCACATCGCGAAGACCGAGTTCGACACCGTGCTGGGCAAGATGAAGTTCAACGGCACCGAAGAAGTCGGCGTGCCCGGCATGGTCGGCCAGTGGCAGAACGGCGAGTTCGAAATCGTCTGGCCGCCGGCGCGTGCCACGTCCAAGGCGGTCGTGCCGAAAGTCTGGAACTGAGCATTGGCCGTCGTCCCCGCGAAAGCGGGGACCCAGCGCCTTTGCTGGGCTCTTCTGGATTCCCGCCTGCGCGGGAATGACGGGGAGTTCGCCTCCCTGTCTGTCGCATAATCCCTGAATGAATTTCTACCTGTTCATCGATCTCGTCGTGGCCAGCCTGGTGACAGGCGGCATCTACGCCGTGGTCGCCCTCGGTCTCAACCTGCAATACGGCCTGATGCGCATCATGAACATCGCCCACGGCGAGTTCCTCATGCTCGGCGCCTACCTGACCTACACCCTGGTCAAGGTCACCGGCATGAGCCCGTTGTGGTTCATCCCGCCCATGATGGTCGCGCTGTTCCTGCTCGGCCTGCTGCTGCATCGACTGATTTTTCGCCGCTTGGCCGCGACCTCGCCCAATGCCGAGGTGATGGAAGCGCGCAGCCTGATCGTCGGCTTCGGCCTGATGTTCATCGCGCAGAATGCCGCGCAGCTGATCTGGGGCGGCGGCATGAGCGGCCAGCCCTACCTCGACGAAGCCGTGAAATTCGGCGAGGTCACGGTCGCCGCCAACCGCCTGCTGGTGCTCGCGGTCGCCGCCGCGGCCAGCCTCGCGCTGGTGCTGCTGCTGAAGAAAACTTTGCTGGGCAAGGCCGTGCGCGGCATGCTGCAGGCGCCGCTGGGGGCCATGCTGGTCGGCATCGACACGCGCAAGCTGCACCCGGCCTGCTTCGGCCTCGGCCTCGCGCTGGCGGGGCTGGCCGGCGGGCTCCTGAGCATGGTCTATGAACTCACGCCCTCGATGGGCGAGCCCTACACAATCTCGGCCCTGATCGTCATCACCCTCGGGGGACTGGGCAACATTCCTGGCGCCATTGCCGGCGCGGTGCT
This sequence comes from Rhodocyclaceae bacterium, assembly GCA_006218025.1. GTDB lineage: Bacteria > Pseudomonadota > Gammaproteobacteria > Burkholderiales > Rhodocyclaceae > Sulfuritalea. Next base: position 152,743 of record VBWA01000002.1, read on the forward strand.
GCTCGGCCTGGTCGAAACCTTCGGCACCTACTACACCAGCCCGTCGCTGAAGATCCTGATCAGCTACAGCGTGCTGGTACTGGTGCTGCTGCTGCGGCCGAAAGGGCTGTTCACCAAATGAAACAGGGCGCCCTCTTTCTGATCGCGGCTGCGCTGTTGGCGGCCCTGCCGGCGCTCGACTCGCCCTTCGTGCTGTCGATGGCGCTGACCTGCCTGATGTACGCCGGCCTCGCCGTGAGCTGGTCGATGTTCAGCGGGCCGACGGGCTACCTCTCGCTCGCCAGCTCGGCCTTCTTCGGCCTCGGCGCTTACTGCACGGCCTGGGGCCTCAGCTACCTGCCCTGGCCGGTGGTAGTGATGGCGGGCGGCCTGGCGGCGACGCTGTTCGCCTTCCTCATCGGCCTCGTCGTGCTGCGCCTGCGCGGCGCCTACTTCGCCGTCATCACCTACGGCCTCGGCGAACTGGTCAAGCACACCATCACCCATGTCGAAAAAACCTACGCCGGCACGGTCGGCCGCGTCATGACCGACACGCCGTCGTCGAATGTCGTGTACTGGACTGTGTTGATCATCGCCCTGCTCGCGGTCGTCACCTATGTTCGCTTCGGCCGCAGCCGCTATGGCCACGCCCTGCGCGGCATCGGCATGGACGAGGAACGCGCCGCCACCCTCGGCGTGAACCCGATGCGCGTCAAGCTGCTCGGCTTTTGCCTCTCGGCCTGGTTCGCCGGCGCGCTGGGCGCGGCGATGGCGGTGCGCTGGACCTACATCGACCCGCACACCGTGTTCAATCCCTTCATCGTGTTCCAGACCGTGCTGATCTCCATGGTCGGCGGCCCGTTGACGATCGGCGGCCCGCTGGTCGGCGCGCTGGTGTTCAGCCTGCTGTCGGAATTCCTGCGGCTCTCCCTGCCCTACCTGTACATGATCCTGCTCGGCGTGCTGCTGATCGTCTCGGTGCTCTACCTGCCGAACGGCATCGCCGGTCACGACTGGCGAGGAACCTGGCAAAAAATCTTCAAGCGCAGCAAGGCGGCCGACGCAGTTACGGAACAGCGCCATGAGTAAGCCCTTCCTCGAGATCAGCAATCTCAGCGTGCGCTTCGGCGGCCTGGTCGCACTCAACGCCATCGACCTGGTCGCCGCGGAAGGCGAATTCATCGGCATCATCGGGCCCAACGGCGCCGGCAAAACCACCTTCTTCAATGCCATCAGCGGCATGGTCAAGCCCACCAGCGGCAGCATGCACTTCTGCGGCGCCGACCTGACCGGCGCGCCGCCCTACGTGCTGGCCCACGCCGGTATGGCGCGCACCTTCCAGACGCCGCGCGTCTTCGGCAGCCTTACCGTGGCGGAGAACGTGCAGTTCGCCCTCGACTTCGTCGGCAACATCCGCCGCAAGCAAGACTCCTTCGCCGAGGCGCGATCCGGTGCCAGCCTGCTCGAGCGGGTCGGCCTCGAGCCCTATGCCACGCTCCACGCCGGCAGCCTGCCGCCGGCCAGGCAGCGGCAACTCGAAATCGCCATGGCGCTGGCCAGCCATCCGCGCCTGCTGCTGCTCGACGAAGTCGCCGCCGGCCTCACCGAGGCCGAAGTGAAGGACATCGCCGCACTGATCCGCGACCTGCGCGGCGAGCACGGCTTCACGGTCATATGGATCGAGCATGCGGTGAACATCCTGATGAGCACCGTCGACCGCGTCGCGGTGCTGAACTTCGGCTCCAAGATCGCCGACGGCAAGCCGGTCGACGTCCGCGGCGACCCGCAGGTGATCGAAGCCTATCTCGGCGATCGAGCGGAGGCGGCGGCATGACGGCAGGACTCGAGTTGGAAGTGCGCGAACTGCGCGCCGGCTACGGAGGCCTGCCCGTGCTGCACGGCATTTCGCTCGTCGCGCCGGCGGGGCGCATCACCGTGCTGGTCGGCGCCAACGGCGCGGGCAAGACCACGCTGCTGAAAACGCTTGCCGGCGTCATGGCGCCCGTCTCGGGCAGCGTCCAGATCGACGGCCGGGCGCTGTCGGGCGACACGCCGGCCGACCGTGTGCGGCGCGGCATGGCGCTGGTGCCCGAAGGCCGCCACCTGTTCCCCGGCATGAGCGTGCGCGAAAACCTCGAACTCGGCGGCTACCTCGCCTCGCGCCGGCAGCGCGAGGAAATGCTCGAGCGCGTGATCGGAACCTTCCCCCGCCTCGGCGAGCGTCTTGATCAACTGGCCGGCACCATGAGCGGCGGCGAACAGCAGATGCTCGCCATCGGCCGCGCCCTGATGAGCCGGCCGCGCCTGCTGCTGCTCGACGAACCCTCGCTCGGCCTGGCGCCGAAAATGGTCGACGAAATGTTCGCCGCGCTGCGGCGGATCAACAAGGAAGGTACCACCGTGCTGCTCGTCGAACAGAACGTGTTTCAGGCGCTCAACGTCGCCGACTTCGCCTACGTGCTGGGCCACGGCGAGATGATCGCCGAAGGCGCCGCGTGGGAACTGCGCGGCAACGACCTGATCAGGCGCGTCTACCTCGGCGAGGCGATCGCCGGCTAGAAAGCACCGGCGGTCGGGAAGCGGCGCCGCGGGCTCTGCCGGAGAAAATGCCGGAACGCCCGCCCGGTCACGCGGCGTTCGCGCCCGCCTTGGCAACCTGGGCATCCTGGTCCGACTTGACCCCGGAAACACCCACCGCGCCGACGACATGGCCATCGACGATGATGGGGACTCCGCCTTCGAGCATGCCTTGCAGCACCGGGACGGACAGAAAGGCGTTGCGGCCCGCATTGATCATTTCTTCGTATTGCTTCGATTCGCGCCGGCCGAGGGCCGCGCTGCGGGCCTTTTCGGTCGCGACGTAAGCGCCGATCGCCGCGCAGCCATCGAGCCGCTCGAGGGCGAGCGGGTGGCCGCCATCGTCGACGACCACGATGGCTACGGCCCAGTTGTTCTTTTGTGCCTCCTGGCGGGCGGCAGTCAGGATGCGGGTCGCATCATCGAGGGTCATAAAGGGTTTGGTTTTCATGGGAGCGATACCTGTATCAAAAGAGTAAGAATTGCCCGCCCGTCCGATGGGCAGAGTTGGCGGGCCTTGTCGAAGGCTGCTTTGCTACGGCCGCGGCGCCTTGTGCTGCTCCTGCCATTTCTTGATGGCAGATGCTGGTGTCGAATGGCCGTTGTCCGTGGCCAGGGCAGCCGCCGTCATTCCGTGCTTGTCCCGCGCGGTGGTGTTGGCCTTCGCTGCCAGCAGCAACTCCACCATCGGCATCTGGTTGGTTGCCGCTGCCACATGCAGCGCCGTGCGCCCGGCGGCATCCTTGCCGCTGATGTTCGCGCCGTTCGCGAGCAGCGCCTTTGCTGTCTCTGTCCCGCCGACAAGAACTGCCGCGTGCAGCGGCGGCATGCCGTTGGCGTCGGTGGCGTCGTGCTTGCCGCCCTTCTCCAGCAGCAGCTTCACCATTTCCGGCCGATCGCAAAATGCGGCGGCGAACAGCGGCGTGCGCTTCAGCGCGCCGGCCGCATTGACGTTCGCACCCTGCTCGATCGCCTGCGCCGCCGCGCGCACGTCGCCGGCGACCGCGGCCGCAAACAACTGGCTGTCGTTTTCGCTGAACTCCGCATTCGGCGCCATGTGCGGCAGCACGCACGGGCTTGGGGTTTGCGGCGCGGCGCCCGCCGCCGTTTGTGCCGGTTCGGGCTTGCCGCAGGCCGCGAGCAATCCGATGGCGCACAGCCCCGCGAGACCACGGAAGGCGTATCGAAAAGCGGATTTTCTTGCTGGGTTCATTCCGGCTCCTTGCTGAGGTCCGTCATTTTGCCTCGGAAAGCCCCGCGTTCGCGCATGCCATGATCGTCCCGGCGCGGCGATCATTTCACTCGCCGTGTTGCCGGCGCCGACTCTCGATCCTGAAAGTCGGCGCTGGCGGGACGGCGATTTATGCCGTGAGGCAAAGCGATGCGACACCGACCCATTTGGTCGAGGGTGGCGGGCTGGCAAGGCGTGGTGGCGCTGTTCGGTATGATTGAACCAGGCGAAAAAGAGCGGCCACCAAGGCCGCTCTTTTTATTGCCTTTCCTTCATCTTGCGGTACGCAACACTGCCCTCCCTCTTGCCTACCGCCAAGACCAGCACAACGACTTCGGCATCGATCACTTGATACACCAGGCGATAACCAATCGCCCTGAGCTTGATCTTGTAGCAGTCCGGCGCGTCACGCAGCTTTGCGCTTTGCACCCGAGGGCTTGGCAACCGCTTTTCGAGAACGGACAGAAACTGTCTTTGTATCGTCCAATCCAGCTTGTCCCATTCCCGCTTTGCTTCTTCGTGAAACCTCAGCGTGTAGCTCATCGATTGAAACCTCTACGGATGGGCCACCCATGCGCTGTTTCGCGATGCTTGCCAGCGCAGCATCGTCAAGAGCCTCAAGCATCCTTTCGTATTCATCGACCGGAACAACATAAGCAACCGGACGATTGTGATTGAGGATGGCAACCGCTTTGCCACCCGCCGCTTCCATCACGGCAGATGGGTTTTTCTTGAGGTCCGAAACACTAACGCATGCACTGGCCCGAATTGATCGGATGTAGTCCATACATTTCTCTCTTTCATCTATCTAACGTTTCAGGTTGTCTACGTATCTTCCTCTTTGCATTCAAATGCAAAGAGGAACGCGAATTATAGACCTAAATAACGACCTGTTTCCAGTGCCAAATTAATATGCGAGTGTTTCCCTCATATCGAAGCAAGCCCTTCGCGGCCCTGTGGGTGAACTACACGATAAAACTCCGTCCCGATTTGGCTGTGAGCGATAGCTGGGCTGCCCCACGGTCGAATTGAATTGCAAGAGTCGGCGCTGGCGGGACGCCGATTCACGCCGCGGCGAAAAGCAATACGATACCGGTTCGTCCTCCCCGGAGTGAACCATGAAACCGCACCACTGGCCCTGGACCTTCATAGCCTTCACCGCACTCGGAATCATCTGCCTGCTGGCCGGCGGCGCTGCGCTGACAGGAATGCTGAAGGGCGTCCATCCGCTGTTCAACGACGACATGGCCGGCTGGGCGCTGATCGTCTCGGCCGTCGCCTGCTTTGTGACCGGCGCCTTTCCCCTCGTCCTGCGCCGCCTCGCCGAGCGCGAGGGTGCCTGAGGTTGGGCGAATGGGCGAGAAAGAACCGAAGTGAAAGCAGAAGTCGGCGCTGGCGGGACGGCGGTTCGTCTTGTACGAAACCGCCGCAAAGCGACACCTCTGGTTGAAATCGCCTATCATTTCGGCATGGCAAAGAACGTCACACTGAGTAACGCGCATCTGGAGAGGCCACAATGCCGACGATAGTGCGCATCGGCCCGTACCGGTTCTTCTTCTATGCCAGCGACAGGGAGGAACCAATGCATGTGCATGTCGAACGCGATGCGGCACTTGCGAAGTTCTGGCTTGCTCCGGTAAGGTTGCAGCACAGCCTTGGCTTTGGACGATCCGAACTGGTGAAACTTGAGTCTCTCGTGGCCGAACACCGCGATGCCCTGATGGAGGCGTGGAATGATTATTTCGCAAACTGAAATCGCTATCCCGAACGCTCAGAACGTATCGGTGACCGAGCACACTCTGTCGGTGGACCTCGAAGACGGCAGAACACTGTCGGCGCCGCTCGGCTGGTATCCCAGGCTCGCCAACGCCACGCCCGAGGAACGCCAACATTGGCGATTGATAGGGCAAGGCATCGGAATTCACTGGGACGATATCGACGAAGACATCAGCATCGAAGGACTGCTGCTGGGCAAACGATCCGGCGAGAGCCAGGGATCATTCGAGAGATGGCTGGCGACCCGGCGTCGGTGAAGCTCTGCTGCGAAATAGTGGTCTGTCGCCGCATGTCATATCCCTGCAATGGAATATCCGTGGCCTGACCTCAAATATCTAGATGTTCAACATACTGATCGACACGTGTGTTTGGCTTGACTTAGCTCAGGACCAGAAGCAAACCCCGTTGCTGCTGGTCGTTGAGAACATGGTTGAGGCTGGCCTATTGCGCCTACTTGTTCCGCGCATAGTGCTTGAAGAGTTTGGCAAGAACCGGACGAGGGTCGCTAAAGCAAGTGCCCGTAGCCTATCCACGCAATTCCACCAAGTCAAAGAAGCCGTAATCAAGGCAGGTGGAGATGAAAATCGTAAGAAGGAGTTGTTAGCCCAACTTGATGATGTAAGTCACCGCATTCCGATCATTGGCGGCGCCGCTGAGGGTGCTCTTGATCGAATCGAGAAGTTGCTCAAGACCGCAACCATCATCGAGACTTTGGACTCCGTGATGCTGAAGGCGGCAGATCGGGCATTGCGTCGGAAGGCCCCTTGCCACAATGAGAACAAGAACTCGATAGCCGACGCAATAGTGATCGAGACTTACTTTGCTGCAATCAAGACCAAGGATTCAGTAGGCCAACGATTCTCGTTTGTTACTCATAACAAAACGGACTTCAGTTTGATGGGAGGCAACCAGAAGCTGCCGCACGATGACTTTGCAGCGCAGTTTTCAAAGATCAAGTCGATGTACTTCATTAACTTGGCGGAATGCCTGCGGCGCATCGATCCTTCAATGGTCACCGAACTGATGTGGGAGCAGTCGTGGTCGCAGGAACCTCGTGGCCTATCCGAACTGCTCAAGGCCGAGGACTTGCTATTTCATCAAGTTTGGTACAACCGGCATTGGAATCTTCGTACAAAGATTCAAGCGGGCGAGGTCAAGCTGGTCGACAAGGAGATCTACCCACGGAAACTTGGCGCGCGTGAGACTTGCCAAAAAGACGTGTGGGCTGGTGCTTTACGGGCCGCCAGCCAAGTTGAGAAGAAGTACGGCAAGAGGAACCTAGGCCCTTGGGACGACTTCGAGTGGGGCATGATCAATGGGAAGCTATCTGCTATCCGCTGGATGCTTGGCGACGAGTGGGACATGCTTGACACATAGATGAGTGCTAGCGATCCCGACTAATAGCCCGTTGTTTTTATTGCCCCCGCGACGAGTCGCAACTGAGTGATTTGGGGTCGCAATGATTTTTATGGCGTCACAAATCGCTGTCCGGCCAGTGCCGACTCTGCGGGCCGGACGGACGAAGGGCGCTTGTTGCATCTGACCTTTACCCTGCGCAAGGCCGCCAGTCTGATCCGGGTGATCTCGGCCCGCGACATGCATCGCAAGGAGCGAACGATTTATGAGCAAGCCGACTAAGACCCTTCCCCGCTTCGCCAGCAAGGCCGCAGAACGCACGTTCTGGGAAGGCCAGGATTCGACGGCGTATGTCGACTGGTCGAAAGCAAAGCGAACTGTTCTGCCGAATGTCAAGCCGACGACGAAGACGATCTCGCTGCGTCTGCCGCAGCACTTGCTGGATTCGATCAAGGCTGCCGCGAATGCGCGCGACGTGCCTTACCAGTCGCTGATCAAGGTCTGGTTGCAGGAGAAACTGCATAGCTGAATGCGCTGCGGCGGCGGGCGACGCGATCGCCGTCCCGCCAGCGCCGACTTTTCACTTGCCCGGGCGCCGGGCCGCCGAACTCAGAACGGCAGGCCGACGTAGTTTTCGGCCAGCGAGGCCTGTGCCGCCTCGGACGAGAACAGGTATTCGAGGTCCGTCTGCTGCAGCTTCTGGTCGTAGGGGATGCTGTCGGGGAAGGTGTGCAGCATGCTGGTCATCCACCACGAGAAGCGCTGCGCCTTCCATACCCGCGCCAAGGCCTTGGCCGAGTAGTTGTCGAGCCCGCTGTCGTCGCCATTCTTGTAGTGCGCCAGCATGGCGTGGTAGAGGTAATAGATGTCCGAGGCGGCGCTGTTGAGGCCGCGCGCGCCGGTGGGCGGCACGATGTGCGCGGCGTCGCCGGCGAGGAACATATTGCCGTAGCGCATCGGCTCGGCGACGAAGGAGCGCAGCGGCGCGATCGACTTCTCGATCGAGGGCCCGGTGATCAGACGCTCGGCCACTTCCGGCGGCAGGCGGCGCTTCAGCTCGGCCCAGAAGGCATCGTCGGACCAATCCTCGACCTTGTCGGAAAGCGGCACCTGGATGTAGTAGCGGCTGAGCACCTGCGAACGCAGCGAGCAAAGCGCGAAGCCGCGCTCGTGCCTGACGTAGATCAGCTCGGGCGACACCGGCTTGGTGCGCGACAGCACGCCCAGCCAGCCGAAGGGATAGACCTTCTCGTACTCGCGCAGCACCGTGGCGGGAATCGACTTGCGGCTGACGCCATGGAAGCCGTCGGCGCCGATGATGTAGTCGCAATCGATACGCTGCACCTCGTTGCCGGTGCGGAAGGTGACATAGGGCGTGGCGCTGGTCATGTCGTGCGGCTGCACGTCCTCGGCGTGGTGGATGACCACGCCCTTCATCCGCTCGCGGGCATCGTAGAGGTCGCGCGTGAGCTCGGTCTGGCCGTAGACCACCACCGAGCTGCCGCCGCTGTACTTGTGCAGGTCGACGCGGCTCTGGCGGCCGCCGTGGGCGATGATGAAGCCGTCGTGGATTTCGCCCTCGCGGTCCATGCGCTCGCCGCATTGGGCTTCGCGCATCAGATCGGCGAAGCCGTGCTCCAGCACGCCGGCGCGGATGCGGCTCAGCACGTAGTCGCGCGACTGCCGTTCGAGGACGACGGTATCGATGCCCTTGAGATGCAAAAGCTGGGAAAGCAGCAGGCCGGAAGGCCCGCCGCCGATGATGGCAACTTGTGTTTTCATGTTTGTTCCTTCCGTTTAGCGTGAAACAACTCCGTCGGAGCGCCAGGTAATAGCCGAGCGAAGCGAGCAAATTAGAAGCCTCCCCGTGAGGGGAGGATGGGAGGGGCGGGCCTTCAATTCGCCTTTCGCGTGTTTCATTTTCTGCGAGTGGTGCTCGGTGCCATGCGCGTCAAACGGCTTCCATGCACAGCAAGCCGGAAGCGGTATTGGAAATCGGCACGTGGTAGTTGGCATGCACCTTCGCCACTTCGCCCAGCAGTGCGCCGCGCGCGGTCAGCCAGTTGATCAGTTCGACGCCCTGGGTGCCGGTCAGCTCGACCAGGTCGGGAATGGAATAGCGCGTCACCCACAGCGGGTCGCTGATGAGCTTTTCCATGAACATCAGGTCGAATTCCTTGTTGATGAATCCGGCGCGCTGGCCGTCGAGCTGGTGCGAAAGGCCGCCGGTGCCGATCACCACGACGCGCGCATCCGAGTCCCAGGACTCGATGGCACGGCCGATGGCCTGGCCGAATTTGAAGCAGCGCGCCGGCTTCGGCAGGGGGAATTGCACGGTGTTGACGCAGATCGGCACGGTGCGCACCGGACAGGGATGCTGGCCGGGCCAGAACAGTTCGAGCGGAATCGTGAAGGCATGGTCGACCAGCATTTCCTGGCAGGTGACCATGTCGAATTCCTCCTCGATCAGCGAGTCGATCATGTGCCAGGAGAGATCCACGTCGCCCTGGTAGGGCGGCAGGGTCGGGATGCCCCAGCCCTCGTCGGCGTTGTTGTATTCGGCCGCGGCGCCGATGGCGAAGGTCGGCATCTTGTCGAGGAAGAAGTTCAGTCCGTGGTCGTTGTAGATGACCACGGCGATGTCCGGCTTGACCTTGGCCAGCCACTGGCGGACGGGCGGAAAACCGTCGAAGAAAGGCTTCCAGTACGGGTCCTGCTGCAGCTTGTTGGCAATCGCGCGCCCGATGTAGGGCACATGGGTGACGTTGATGCCGCCGACGATCTTGGCCATGATTATTTCCCCGCCTCCACTAGTTTCGCCTTGAAGGCTTCCTTGGTCATGCCGGTCTGTTGTGCGCCGACGTCCTGCATGTCGAGCCCGAAAATGCCGCCCAGCTTGGCCAGGTAGTAGGCGTTGCCGCCGGCCGCGAGCATGTCCAGCACCTGCAGGCTCAGCGCGGCCTTCTTCTGCTGCTCGTTGAGGCCGTACCTGTCGCAGTAGGCTTCCTTGTCCTCGAGGTACGCGGCGCGGTTCTCGGCCGAGTTGAAGGAAAAGCACATCTTGTTGAGCGCGTAGCCCTTGCGCGCGACGTCGCCGTCGAACATCGTGGTGCCGGGTATCACGCGTTTCTGCTTGCCGGTGATCATGTCCTGCCTCCTGTGCGTTTTGATTTCGTCATCCCCGCGCAGGCGGGGATCCAGCGGCGTCGCCAGGTCACTGGATTCCCGCTTTCGCGGGAATGACGACCGTAATGCGTCATGTCTCGTCGAATGTTTCGGTGTCGATTTCCGCTTGCGTGGCGGCGTTGTAGCGCGGCCCCGTCACGGTTTTTTGATTGATCAGCGCGTTCAGCCGCTCGAGGATGCGGGGTTCGAGTTTCACGTTGACGGCGCCGGCGTTGTCGTCGAGATGCACGGCGCTGCGGGTGCCGAAGATCGGAATGATGTCCTCTCCCTGCGCCAGCAGCCAGGCCAGCGCGAGCTGCGCCGGCGTGCAGTGGGCCTCGTTGGCGAGACACAGGTACTCGGGCAGCAGGTCGAGGTTCTTCGCGTAGTTGGCCGGCTCGAAGCGCGGCATCTGGTTGCGGATGTCCTTGGCCTCGAGTTCCGCCTGCGGGTTGCGCAGCGTGCCGGTGAGGAAGGCGCGGGCCAGCGGGCTGAAGGCGACGAAGGCCGTGCCCAGCTCGCGGCAGGCTTTGAGCGTGGCGATTTTCGGTTCGCGCGTCCATAGCGAGTATTCCGACTGCAGCGCCGTGATCGGATGTACGGCATGCGCGCGCCGTAGCGTCAGCGCCGACACTTCCGACAGGCCGATGGTCTTGACCTTGCCCGCGCGCACCAGCTCGGCCAGCGCGCCGATACTGTCCTCGATCGGCACCTGCTTGTCCCAGCGGTGCAGGTAGTAGAGGTCGATGACGTCGGTCTGCAGGCGCTGCAGGCTGTCCTCGCAGTCGCGCTTGAGGCTTTGCGGCCGGCCGTCGATCACGCGCTTGCCATTGATGCCGGTCATGCCGCCCTTGCTCGCGAGCACGATCTTCGAGCGGTGCGGCTTCAGCACCCGGCCGAGCAGCGTCTCGTTGACGCCGAAGCCGTAGAGCGCGGCGGTGTCGAAGAAGTTGATGCCGTGATCGAGCGCGCGCAGCAGCAGCGCTTCGGCGGCCTCCGGCGCGGGCGGCGCGGCGTAGGCGTGGCTCAGGTTCATGCAGCCGAAGCCGAGGGCCGAGACGCTGAAGGGGCCTATGCGACGCTGCTGCATGTCAGGCGCTCTTCGCCAGCTGCTTCTCCAGCTGGTCGAGGATGCGGTAGCAGGGCAGCACCTGGGCCACGCTGCCGTTCGGCTCGCGGCCCTCGCGGATCGCGGCGAAGAACTCGCGGTCCTGCAGCTCGATGCCGTTCATCGAGACATCGACCTTGCTAACGTCGATCTTGTTGTCCTTGGCGTCGATCAGGTCGTCGTAGCGGGCGATGTAGGTGCCCGTGTCGCCGATGTAGCGGAAGAAGGTGCCGAGCGGGCCGTCGTTGTTGAACGAGAGCGACAGCGTGCAGATCGCGCCGGTGCTGCTCTTGAGCTGGATCGACATGTCCATGGCGATGCCCAGCCCCGGATGGATCGGCCCCTGCAGCGCGTTGGCGGCGACGATGCTGCCGCCGGTCTGGTAAGCGAACAAGTCGACGGTGTGCGCGGCATGGTGCCACAGCAGGTGGTCGGTCCAGCTGCGGGCCTGGCCCAGCGCGTTCATGTTGCTGCGGCGGAAGAAGTAGGTCTGCACGTCCATCTGCTGGATGTTGAATTCGCCCGCCGTGATCTTGTTGTGCACCCACTGGTGGCTCGGGTTGAAGCGGCGCGTGTGGCCGCACATGGCGATCAGGCCGGTCTTGTGCTGCATCGCCAGCACCGTTTCGGCGTCGGTCAGGCTGTCGGCCAGCGGTATCTCGATCTGCACATGCTTGCCGGCTCGCATGCAGGCAAGCGCCTGCGCCGCGTGCATCTGCGTCGGCGTGCACAGGATCACCGCGTCGACTTCCTTCAACGCCAGGCTATCGCCCAGATTGGTGCTGACATGGCCGATGCCGTATTTGTCGGCAACCTCTTTCGTCTTCGCCAGGTCGCGGCTGACCAGCGACACGACCTCGACGCCGTCGATCAGCTTGATGGCATCGAGATGCTTGATGCCGAAGGCGCCGGCGCCGGCCAGCGCGACTTTGATGGTCTTGCTCATGTGTTCTCCAATATCAGATGGCCGACGGCGGTATTGCTCGCCGGCACATGGTAGAAGCGGTGCGCGACGCGTGGGGCGCGTTTCTCAAATTCCTCGCTCATGGCGCCGCGCGCGATCAGCCACATCACGAGTTCGATGCCCTCCGAACCGGCTTCGCGCACGTAGTCGATGTGCGGCTTTTGCGCCAGCGTCGCGGGATCGGCAATCAACTGGTCGAGGAAAGCGTTGTCCCACTCGCGGTTGATCAGTCCGGCGCGTGGCCCTTGCAGCTGGTGGCTCATGCCGCCGGTGCCCCAGATCTGCACCTTGAGCGGCTGGTCGTAGGAAGCAACGGCCTTGCGGATGGCGCGGCCGAGGTTGTAGCAGCGGCGGCCCGAGGGCACCGGGTATTGCACGACATTCACCGCGAAGGGAATCACCGGACAGGGCCATGCCGCAGGTTGGCCGCACATCAGCGACAAGGGCACGGTGAGACCGTGGTCCACCGGTATGTGATTGACGATGGTCAGGTCGAAATCGTCCTGGATCACCGACTGCGCGATGTGTGCGGCAAGTTCGGGATGGCCCTTGACCACCGGCACCGGACGCGGGCCCCAGCCCTCGTCGGCAATCGCGAATTCCGCCGCGCAGCCGATGGCGAAGGTCGGGATCAGCTCCAGGCTGAAAGCATTGGCGTGGTCGTTGTAGACCAGGAAGATGACGTCGGGCGTGTTGTCCTTGAGCCACTGCCTGGAAAACTCGTAGCCGGCGAAGACTTTCTGCCAGTAAGGCTCGCCGGTCTTGCCGAGATCGAGCGCGGCGCCGATGGCCGGGACGTGGGAGGTATAGACGCTGGCGGTGATGCGGGCCATGTCAGTGTGCCTCCTTGCGGCCGGCCTTGCCCTGCGGCTGGTGGTGCGCCTGTGCGTTGCCATCCTCGCCAATATGGCGGTTGCCTTCAATCGAGCGGCCGCCACTGACCATCATGTCGCGGTATTCCTCCTCGGTCATGCCGGTCATGCTGCCGGCCATCTGCTGGAAGGACTTGCCGTCAGTGGCGCCGATCTTGGCCAGGAAGTAGATGTTGCCGCCGAGGCGGATGCACCAGTTGAGATCGCGCGCGAGCACGGCCTGTTTCTGCACCTCGGTCATCGGCCACTCGTCGAGATAGGCGCGCTCGTCGGCCTTGAAGCGGGCGCGATTCTCCGCCTTCATCAGCGACATGCAGAACTGGTTGAGGTGATAGCCGAGGCGCGACTGCTCGGCATCGAAGATCGTCGTGCCGGGGACGTCCTGGTAGGGCTTGTCGAGTGCCATTCAGTTCTCCTCGGGCCAGTAAAGGCGCATCGGATTGTCGACCAGCAGTTTGCGCTGCAATTCGGGCGTCGTCGCGATGTGCGGAATGAAATCGACCAGCAGGCCGTCGTCGGGCATGTGGTCCTTGAGGTTCGGGTGCGGCCAGTCGGTGCCCCACAGCACGCGGTCGGGGAAAGTCTCGACGATGCGCCGGGCGAACGGCACCACGTCGCGATAAGCATTCTGCTCCCCGTGCAACGCCTTCGGGCCGGTGACGCTCAGCCGCTCGGGGCAGCTGACCTTGCTCCAGACGTTCGGATAGTCGCGCATGAACTTGACGAAGAGTTCGAACTCGGGCCCATCGACCGGCTTGCTGACGTCGGGGCGGCCCATGTGGTCTACGACGATCGTGGTTGGCAGCGCCGTGAAGAAATCCCACAGCTCGGGCAGGTCCACCGCCTCGAAGTAGATCACCACGTGCCAGCCCAGCGGCGCGATGCGCGCGGCGATTTCCATCAGCTCGTCCTTCGGCGTGAAGTCGACGAGGCGCTTGACGAAGTTGAAGCGCACGCCGCGCACGCCGGCCGCGTGCATGGCTTGCAGCTCGCTGTCGGTGACGGTGCGGCGCACCGTGGCGATGCCTCGCGCACGGCCAGCCGAATGAACCAGCGCATCGACCATCGCTCGGTTGTCGGCGCCGTGGCAGGTGGCCTGCACCACCACATTGCGGGCGAAGCCGAGGTGGTCGCGCAGGTCATAGAGCTGCTGCTTCGAGGCGTCGCAGGGCGTGTATTTGCGCTCGGGCGCAAAGGGAAACTCGGCGCCGGGACCGAACACGTGGCAGTGCGCGTCCACCGCACCGGCAGGCAGCCTGAAAGTCGGCGCTGACGGTACGGCGTACCAGTCGAGCCAGCCCGGAGTTTTCTGGAATTCCATCGTCACTCCTTGGGTTCGACCTTGTCGAGGATGCGATCGGCTTCGACGCGCCAGTCGGCGCTGCGGGCGAACTCCTTGCTGCCCTTCTTGCCGAACAGACCTTCGTCGGCGAGGTCGGCGACCCAGGCCTGCCTCTCTGCCGTGCCCTGCGCCGACCACGGCACGAGGCCGATTTCGCGCACGGTCTCGGCGACTTCGCGCACTTCCTCGCTGCGGCGCCGCCCGTGCTCGATGACGCGCTGGAAGAAGTAGCTCGCCTGCTTTTCCCAGTCGATGCCGGGAAAGGTTTCGTACAACGAGGCGACCACCGCGTCCTCGACGCCATAAGCGCGCGCCGCGGTGAAGCTTTCGATGACCATGCTTTCCAGCCCTTTGATCATCACGCTGCGGCACATCTTGGTGGCCGAGGCGACGCCGAGTTTCCCGCTGGCGACCTTCGCCGCGAAGCCGAGCTCGTTGAGCAGCGGCGCCAGCGCAGCGGCGGCAGGGCCGCCGAGCAGCAGCGGCACGCGGATTCGATAGGGCGGAATCGAGGTCATCACCGCGCCTTCGACGTAGCGTCCCCCGGCCGCGTCGACAATGCCGGCGGCCCTGATCTTGGCGCCCGGCGAGGCCGAGTTGACATCAAGGAACCTGGTGCCGGGCTTCAAAGTCGGCGCTGACGACACGGCGACCGGCACGGCCTGGCTGGCGGTGACGGCGGAAATCACCAGGTCGGCGCCGGCAGCGAGATCGGAATGGCTGGACATGAGGCGCACGCCGTATTGCGCCGCATGCGCACACAGCGAGCCGTCGTCAGAACTGCCCAGCTTGATGTCATAGGCGAGGATGTTCGCCACGCCTCGCGCACGCAGGTCCTCGGCCAAAATGCGCCCGACCTCGCCGTAACCGACGAGACCGATGGACCACTGCAGCGGATTGGCGGGAATGTTCAGCCGAGCGCGATCTCCCTCTCCCTTGATGGGAGAGGGCCGGGGAGAGGGTGGCGTGACCGTGTGGGCAATTCCCGATACGGTGCTACCCCCCTCCATCTCCCCCCGTGAAGGGGGGAGAGCCGCGTTGGCATGCGCTTCGGCTTTTTGGCTGAGCTTCATGGCTGATCGGATCAATCTATGTATTTCAAACCGGCCTTGGCCAGAGGTTCGCGCATGCCGTACATGTCGAGGCCGAGCACGCCGGCGCCAAGCTTGTCGCGCTTGGCGCCCTCGTTGGTCTCGCGCTTCGCGGCGGCATCGAGCGTCGCCGCGGCCATCGCGCGCGGCACGCACACCACGCCGTCGTCGTCGGCGACGATGACGTCCCCCGGGGTGACCAGTGCACCGGCGCAAACCACCGGAATGTTCACCGAGCCGAGCGTGGCCTTGATGGTGCCCTTGGCGCTGATGCACTTGCTCCACACCGGGAAGCCCATCTCGGTCAGTGTCTTCACATCGCGCACGCCGGCGTCGATGACCAGGGCGCGCGCGCCGCGGGACTGAAAGGACGTGGCCAGCAAATCGCCGAAATAGCCGTCGGTGCACGCGGCGCTGATCGCCGCGACGACGATGTCGCCCGGCCGGATCTGCTCGGCGACGACATGCATCATCCAGTTGTCGCCCGGGTGCAGCAGCACGGTGACGGCGGTGCCCGACACCTGCACGCCGGCGTAGATCGGCCGCATGTAGGGCTGCATCAGACCGACGCGGCCCATGGCTTCGTGCACCGTCGCGCTGCCGAAGCGCGCGAGGCCGTCGGCGACGCCCGCCTCGGTGCGCTGGATGTTGCGATAGACGACGCCCAGTTCGTACATGTCACCTCCCCTTGTTTTTCAGCGCGGCGTCGAGCCGCGGATAGGCGCGGCGCGCATTGCCTTCATAGACCTTGTAGCGCTCCTCGGCCGAGAGATTCAGCGTGGCCTCGATGTAGCGCTTGGTGTCGTCGTAGTTGTGGCCGGTCTCGGGATCGATGCCCTTGACCGCGCCGATCATCTCCGAGGCGAACAGGATGTTTTCCACCGGGATGACCTTGGTCAGCAGGTCGATGCCCGGCTGGTGATAGACGCAGGTGTCGAAGAAGACGTTGTTCAGCAGGTGGTCCTTCAGCAGCGGCTTCTTCAGCTCCTGCGCCAGGCCGCGGTAGCGTCCCCAGTGGTAGGGTGCGGCGCCGCCGCCATGCGGGATGACGAACTTGAGGTCCGGGAAATCCTTGAACAAGTCGCCCTGGATCAGCTGCATGAAGGCTGTCGTGTCGGCGTTGATGTAGTGCGCGCCGGTGGTGTGGAAGCAGGCGTTGCAACTGGTGCTGACGTGGATCATGGCCGGGATTTTGTACTCGACCATCTTTTCGTAGATCGGGTACCAGTGGCGGTCGTAGAGCGGCGGCGAAGTCCAGTGGCCGCCGGAAGGGTCGGGGTTGAGGTTGATGCCGACGAAGCCGTATTCCCTGACGCACTTTTCCAGCTCGGGGATGCAGCTCTTCGGATCGACGCCGGGCGACTGAGGCAGCATCGCCGCGCCGATGAAGTTGTCGGGAAACAATTGCGCCACGCGGTGGCAGAGCTCGTTGCAGATCGCCGCCCAGGTCGAACTGACATTGAAGTCGCCGATGTGGTGGGCCATGAAGCTGGCGCGCGGCGAGAAGATGGTGAGGTCCGAGCCGCGCTCCTTCATCTTCTTCAGCTGGTTGGATTCGATGGTCTCGCGCAGTTCGTCGTCGCTGATTTTCAGCTCCGATGCCTTCGGCATCAGCGCGGAATCCTTGATGCCGGCAATCTGGCGGTTGCGCCATTCCTCCAGCGCCTTGGGCGCCGTGGTGTAGTGGCCGTGGATGTCTATGATCATTGCTGGGCTCCTGATGTTCTGTATGAGGTGGTCACGCCGGCTCCATGCCGTGGCGCCGCTTGATGTCGGCGGCAGCGGGCGATTGCATGAAGGCGAGCAGGGCGCGCACGGCCTCCGGCTGGGTCGACGCGGCGCACAGGCCGGCCGTGAAAGTGCTGACGATCTCGCAGCCGAGCGGCATGGTGCCGAGTACGGCGATGCCGGGCTGGCTCGCCATTTCGCTGAACTGCTGGAAGCCGAGTTCGACCTCGCCACTGGCCACCAGTTGGCCCACCGGCACGCCCGGCGGCGCCTGCACGACGCGGTCGCGGACGGTGTCGGCGATGCCCCAGCGCTCGAACAGCTTCAGCAGTTCGACGCCGCTCGGCCCGGTGGAATAGCCCAGCGTCCTCGCTGAGAGCACGGCGCGCCGCAGAGCATCTTCCGAGCTGACGTCCGGCCTTGGCGCACCCGAGCGCACCGCGATGGCCACGACCGAACGCACCAGGTCGGCCTTGCTATCGGCGACCACGCGCCCGGTGGCGATCAGCTTGTCGATCGCATCGGCGGCGAGCACCACCAGATCGAAGGCCTCGCCGGCCTGCACCCGTTTGGCCGCGTCGACGCCTCCGACCGACTCGAACGTGACTTCGGTGGCAACGTCAGTGGCAACGTCCGTGCCGCTCAGCGCTCGATAGGCGTCGGCCAGTTCGGCCAGCACCAGGCGCGTCGCCATCGAAGAGATGCCCATGATTCGCTTGTCCATGACGGCATTCTGACAATTTCCCCCGGGCGGACCAAGCCGCCGCACACACTACTAGCTATCGCGTTTTGTTATGGCACTGCCATCATCGACGCTGGCCGCCAGCAGGTCCTGCAGCAGGCCCATGGCCCGCCGCCCGAGCGGAGTGACCGGCTTGTGCGCCGACACGGCAAGGAACAGCGTGCTGGTCAGGCTCGGCTTGACCAGCGGCCGCAGGCTGAAGGCCTCGGGCCGGCCGGAGGCGGCCAGCGCGGTCTGGCTCAACACGGCATAGCCGTGGCCGGCCGCCACCAGGTCTAGGATCGACTGGACGCTGGAAACCTCGAGTTTCACGTCGAGCTTGAGATCGAGGAAGGCCGCCTGCGTCTCCAGCAGCTTGCGCATCGCGTGGGTGCGCTCGGGCAGGATCAGCGGGTAGTTCACCAGTTCGGCCAGCGGCAGCGGCGACGCCTTGCCCGGCTTGCCGGCTTTGCCGTCGGCCGGGCCGACCAGGCCGAGCACCTCGTCCAGCACCGGCGTCACCTCGATCGCCGGATTCGGCTCGGGATTGTGGATCAGGCCGAGATCGACGCGGCCGGTGGCGATCCACTCCGTCAGGTGCGTCGACAGGCCCTCGACGATCGCCAGTCGCGCCTTGGGCAGGTTGCGGCGGAAATCCTCGACCAGCGGCAGCGTCAGGCGCCGCCCGATGCTCGGCGGCAGGCCGATCACGATGCGGCCGGTGGGTTCGTCGCGGGTGGCATCGATGTCCTCGGTGGCGCGCGCGACCAGTTGCAGGATGCCGACGCTGTGATCGAACAGCCGCTTGCCGGCCTCGGTCAGCACCACGCCGCGACCATTGCGCGTCAACAGGGTCACATGCAGGTCGGTCTCGAGTAGCCGCACCTGCCGCGACAGCGCGGGCTGGGCGATGTTGAGGACCAGCGCCGCCTTGCTGAAACTGCCCAGCTCGGCCACGCTGACGAAGTATTCGAGTTGCTTGAGATTCATCCGGAGCGGTGAGGCTGCCATAACAAAATGAGATAGCTAATAGTACCCACATTGCCTTTGCCGCGTCTGGTCATGCTGACATAATGGCCGCTCCCATCGGAGACGCCGCATGCAGGAACCGAAACCACCCACCCCGTTCGCGCTCAAGGACAGCTTCGGTCCCGGGGGCAAACTGCTGCTCGCCGTGGCCCGCCTGATGGCCATCGTCGGCGGGCTGGTATTCGTCGTCCTGGTGGTCATGTCGGTCATTTCCATCGTCGGACGCAAGACGGTCGGCTTCGTTGTTCCAGGCGACGTCGAAGTACTGCAAATGATGGCAGCCTGCGCATCTGCTTCCTTCTTCCCGTATTGCCATCTGATCCACGGTGACGTCAAGGTGGACTTCTTCACCCACAATCTGCCGAAGAAAACGCTGTGGATCATGGACGCCATCGGCTCGCTGCTGGTCGGCCTTTTCGGGGCCCTGATCGCCTGGCGTTCGTGGCAGGGCGCGATGACGGTCCGTGAATTCAGCGAGACATCGATGATCCTGCAATGGCCGGTGTGGATACCTCAGGCGCTGATGGTGCCCGGCTTCCTGATGCTGGCCGCGGCCGGCGCCTATCTGTTCGTGCACCAGTTGCGCATGGCATTCCGGGGGCACCCGTGAGCGGCACCATGATCGGCTTCATCATGTTCGGCATCCTCATGGCGCTGCTGGTGGTGCGCATTCCGATCGGCATCGCGATGTTCATGGTCGGCGCCGGCGGCTATGTGTATCTGGTCGGCGACACCCTGCCGTTGCTCAACTCGCTGAAGAACCTGGCCTACGCCCGGCTCTCCAATTACGACCTGGTGGTGATTCCGCTGTTTCTGCTGATGGGCCAGTTCGCCACCCACGGCGGCCTCTCGAAAGCGCTGTTTCGTTTCGTCGCGGCCTTCCTCGGCCACAGCAAGGGCGGCGTCGCGATGGCCGCGATCGGCGCCTGCGCCGGCTTCGGCGCGATCTGCGGCTCTTCGCTGGCCACCGCGGCGACCATGGGCCAGGTAGCCCTGCCCGAGCTGAAGCGCCACGGCTACTCCGGTGCGCTGTCCACCGGCGCGCTGGCCGCCGGCGGCACGCTGGGCATCATGATCCCGCCCTCGGTGCCGCTGGTGATCTACGCCATCCTGACCCAGGAATCGATCGGCAAGCTGTTCATGGCCGCCATACTGCCCGGCGTGATCGCCATGCTCGGTTACATGGTGGTGGTTCGCATCATCGTCACGCTGAACCCGGCCGCCGGCCCGGCCGGCCCGGCGACCAGATGGGCGGAAAAGCTCACGAGCTTCATCACCGTGCTGCCGGTGCTGCTGGTGTTCGTCGTGGTCATCGTCGGCATCTACGGCGGCTGGGCCAACCCGACCGAGGCCGCCGCGATCGGCGCCGCTGCCTGCGGCATTCTTGCCGTCGTCACCGGCGGCATGCGCTTCGAAGGGCTGATGGAGAGCCTGGTCGGAACGGCGCAGGCCACCGCCATGATCTTCCTCGTGCTGCTCGGCGCCGACATGCTCAACACCGCGCTGGCGCTGTCGCAGATGCCGGGCGAACTCGCCACCTGGGTCAAGAACAGCGGCTTCTCGCCGCTGCTGGTGATGGTGATGATCCTCGTCATCTACATCCTGCTCGGCTGCGTGATGGACTCCCTGGCGATGATCCTGCTCACCATCCCGATCTTCTACCCGGTGGTGATGGGGCTCGACTACTGGGGCATGTCGCAGGTCGACAAGTCCGTCTGGTTCGGCATCCTCGCCCTGATGGTGGTCGAGATCGGACTGGTGCATCCGCCGGTAGGCATGAACGTGTATATCATCAACCGCCTGGCCAAGGATGTGCCGCTGGTGGAAACCTTCAAGGGCGTCATCCCCTTCCTGATTTCCGACTTCCTGCGCATCGGCCTGCTGCTGTTCTTCCCGATCATTTCCTTGTACCTGGTGCATACATTTAAACAATAGTTTTCCACGGAGGAGACCCACAAATGAAGACCCGCAAACTCACCGGACTCATCGCCGCCGCGGCGCTTGCCGCCGCCACCGGCACAGCCATGGCGCAGGAGATCACCCTCAAGGTGCATCACTTCCTGCCGCCGGGCTCGAACGCCCACGCCAACCTGATCGCCCCCTGGTGCGAGAAGATCGCCAAGGAGTCCGGCAACAAGCTGAAGTGTCAGATTTACCCGGCGATGCAGCTCGGCGGCACACCGCCGCAATTGTTCGACCAGGCGCGCGACGGCGTCGCCGACATCGTGTGGACCGTGCCCACCTACCAGGCCGGCCGCTTTACCAAGTCGGAAGTGTTCGAGCTGCCCTTCCTGACCAAGAATGGCGAGAGCGCAAGCCCGGCGCTGTGGGAATACGTGCAGAAGAACGCGCTCGACGAGTTCAAGGGTACCAAGCCCCTCTTCATGCACTTCCATGACGGCGCCGTGTTCCACTTCGGCAAGGTCGGGCCGAAGAACCTGGAGGAGATGAAGGGCCTCAAGGTGCGCGCACCGACGCGCATCGGCGCCAACGTGATCCAGGCCATGGGCATGGTGCCGGTGCAGATGCCGGCGCCGGCGGTGCCCGAGGCCATCGCCAAGGGTGTGGTCGACGGCGCCATGATCCCGTGGGAAGTGGTGACGCCATTCAAGCTGCAGGAAATCACCAAGTTCCACGTCGAGGTGCCGGAGGGCATGCCCAAGCCCTCCAACACCATCTTCATCTTCGCCATGAACCAGGCCAAATACGACAGCCTGCCCGCGGACTTGAAGAAGGTGATCGACGCCAACAGCGGCATCGAGACCTCGAAGTGGGCCGGCAAGGTGTTCGACGGCCCCCAGGCTCCGGCGCGGAAGATCTCGCAGGATCGCGGCAATACCTTCATCACCATCACGCCGGCCGAGTACGCGCGCTGGAAGAAGGCCACCGACCAGGTCGACGAGGCGTGGATGAAGGAAGCCGGCGCCAAGGGCGCCAACGGCAAGGCGCTCTACGACGAGGCGGTGAAGCTGCTCAAGAAGTACGACAAGTAATCATCCGCTGCGTCTGAAAAAATCGGGGCAGGCTCCACGCGGGGTCTGCCCTTTTTCGTTTCCGGGGAGATTTCATGACTGCAACCACGATCGTTCTGGTCCACGGCGCCTGGCATGGCTCGTGGTGTTGGCAACCGGTGATTCCCGGGCTGTTGCGCCACGGCTTCGCCCCCTTCACCGTCGACCTGCCCGCGCATGGGCTCGGAGCGCGCTTTCCCGAAGGTTTCGGCAGCGATCCGCAACGCTTTGCCGCCGCGCCTTCGCCGCACGGCGGGATCACGCTCGAGCATTACACGCAGGCGGTGCTCGACGTGGTCGATGCCGCCGTCGCGGCCGGCTCGGGGCCGGTGCTGCTGGTCGGCCACAGCATGGCCGGCATCGCGCTGACGGCGGCGGCCGAGCGTGCGCCGGAAAAGATCGCCAAGCTGGTCTACCTCGCTGCTTTCATGCCGATGCCCGGCGTGCCGATGATCGACTACGTGCGCTGCGCGGAAAACGCGGGGGAAGAAGTGGCCGGTCTGTTCGTCGCCCCGCCGCCGCAAATCGGCGCCATGCGCATCGACTATCGCAGCGCGGACCCGGCGCATCGCGCGCGCATTCGCAGCGCTTTCTGCCATGACGTCGACGACCAGGCTTTCGCCGCGATGGCGCATCTGCTGACGCCCGATGTGCCGGCCGCGCCGGTGGCTGCGCCGACCGTGGCGACCCGCGGGCGCTGGGGCAGCGTGCCGCGCGCTTACATTCGCTGCAGCGGGGACCGCGCGGTGATGCCTGCCTTGCAGGATAGATTCATTCGCGAGGCCGACGCCTTCACGCCGCGCAACCGGACCGAGGTGCTGACGCTCGCCGCCAGCCACTCGCCTTTCGTTTCGATGCCCGGGGAACTGGCGCAGGCCCTGGCGGACCTGGCCGGGTAGGGGTTACGCCACCGGCAGTTCGGTGACGGCGCCCTCGGTAGTGCGGCAGACGCCGCAGGCGGCCAGGCGGCATTGCACGCACGCGGCCTTGATGTCCTCGGGGACGGGGATGGACTTGATGCGCCGCTTGTCCTCGGGATCGCGGATGGCGAAGATGCGCACCTCGCGCCCCTCGGCCAGAACCGTGTCGCCGCGCCGCGCGACGTGGCGCATGATGAAGGTCTTGTTGTTCCACTGCTCGACCGTCGTCTCGATCTCGATGTCTTCGCCATAGGTGGCGGAGTTGAGGAATTTCGCCTGGACGTCGAGCACCGGGGTGCCGATGATGCCGCGCTCGCTTTCCGTCACATGCCAGGTCGGGATGCCGCAGGCCGCAAAGAACTCGCGGCTGGCCGTGTCGAACCAGACGAAGTAGTTGGCGAAAAAGACGATCTGCGCCGGATCGCATTCCGAAAAGGCGATGCGGTGGCGGTGAATGTGGCGGCGCGGGCACGCTCCAGGTATTTCCGTGAGATCGTTCATGTTCTGTGTCCTGTACGTTTCATCCATCGCACCGGTATTGCCTTGACCGCTCGGGCCGGCGCGCCGGCTTGCGTCATCGCCGCGTCCAGGGCCGAGCCGCTGTCGTCGGCCAGCGCGGCTTCGCGCGCGCGGCGGATGGTCCCGGCATCGGTGGATGTCCAATGATTCATTATATGCTTAAAGTTTTCCTTGGCACGCTCGTTGGTCGCGCCATAGCCCTTGATCAGGCGGGCGCAAAGCGTGAGTTCGAAGGCGTTTTTCCAGCTTGTCGCCGCGGCGCTTTCCACCACTGCCAGCCAGTGCTCGATCAGGGCCTGTTCCTCGGCATAGCGCTGGCCGCGGCGCCGCAGCCAGCGCAGCGAGGCCAGCAGGCGCAGGGCAAGAAAGCCGGAAATGCTGTCGGCGCGCAGCTTCAGGGGCACGGCCAGCGGTGATTTGCCGTCCCGCCGGCGCCGACTCTCCCAGCCCAGCAAACCCTGTCCCAGCGCTTCCGGCAGCAGCCCGGCAAACTCGGTGACGCCGGGCTTGAAATGATCGGCAATGCTCATCACCTCGCCGGCTTTGGCGCCGGCCTCGCGGCGGACGCGGTCAAAACGGCCGGCGCGGCTCTTGAGGTCGGCGACGCGCACCACGTCGTCGAAGGCCATCCACAGCGCGAGGAAGCGCGCGCCTTCGCGCGCCAGCTCGCCGCCGTGTTGCCCCTGCGGATCGGCTCTGCGTTCGGCCGCGCGCAAGCGCTCCACGCGCTGCCGGTAGAGTTCGCCGTAGGCGGCGTCCTGGAAGTCGACGACGCGGGCATGACCCAGCGCGATGAGATCGGGCTGCGCGATAACAGTCGGCGCTGGTGCTACGCCGACTGCCGCGCGACAGCGCTCGAAACCAAGGGCGAAGCCGCGCAGGCTGGCCGCGACGCCGCGCTCCGAGGCGCGGATCACGTCCTCGAAGGCGGTGCGGTCGAAGGGCAGGATGCCGCTCGCTGCGATGGCGCCGCACAGCACGGCGCTCGGCACCGTGCCCGCTTCGCGCGTCGCAGCGCCCACATCGAATGCCGCCAGTTGCCGGCTGTTGCAGCCGGCAACCCGAAGCAGGCGCTCACTGTCGAAACGCCCGTCGCCCGGCGCCAGCTTCTCGAAGGTGGTCAGCGTGCGCTGCGAAGACGTGACCAGCGTAGTGCGCTCGGACGAGATGAAGCCGTTCTGGATCGCACGCACCGCTTCGAGCAGCTCGGA
This sequence comes from Rhodocyclaceae bacterium, assembly GCA_006218025.1. Classification (GTDB taxonomy): domain Bacteria; phylum Pseudomonadota; class Gammaproteobacteria; order Burkholderiales; family Rhodocyclaceae; genus Sulfuritalea. The sequence continues at coordinate 177,343 of VBWA01000002.1, forward strand.
GGCCACCATCAGATCGACACAGCCCGGCACCGGCGCCAGGCTCATGATCGGCACGCGGCCGCCGAGTTGCGCAAGGCTTTGCGGAGAAATCTCGACATAGTAGGTCGTGGCGCCGGTGCGCTGGGCCACGCCGGGAATCGAAGTGGCCTGCGCCGGGTGGCCGCCGCGGATGGCCAGCTCGACCAGCCATTCGGCCAGCACGCCGCCGCCTTCGCCGCCCAGTCCGGCGATCAGTATCGTGATCGGCTGATTCACATTCATGGTTTCTGAAACAGTCCGATGACGCCACGGCGCGCGGCCGCGAGGAGGCGTTCGCCGAGGCCCGGATTCTGGACGATTTCGACCCGGTAGAAGGAGGGGCACAGCGTCGCGGCATGGGCGTTTTCCCCGCAGAGGCCGCAGCCGACGCAGCCCTCGATGACGGTGGCGACCGGATCGACCTTGAGCGGATCGTCGCTGTCCTTCAGCGTCAGCGTCGGGCAGCCGGACAGGCGGATGCAGGAATGGTCGCCCGAGCAGACGTCGTCATCGACGCCGTATTTCACCTTGACCACGCGCTTGCCCGCCTTGAGCAGGCCGGCAAGCCAGGGCTTGATGCGGCGCTGCCGCTCGAGCTGGCATTCGCCCTCGGCGATGATCACCTTGAGCCCGCCGGTCTCGGTCGTGAAGGCCTCCTCCAGCGTGCGGCGCATGGTGTCCACCTCGTAGCTGGGCACGGTGCGCAGCCATTTGACGCCGATGCCGGCGAGCGTGTTCTCGATGGTCTGGTTGCGGTCGACCAGGCTCAGGCGCTTGTCGGGCGCGCCTGCCTTCTCCTCGTCGTCGGGCGTGGAAATGATGTCCTGGGTGCCGGTGGCCGCGGTATAGCCGTTCTTCATGATCAGCAGCACGGCGTCGTCATTGTTGAACAGCGCCGACTCGACGCCGGTCAACAGGCCGTTGTGCCAGAAGCCGCCGTCGCCCATCACGGCCAGCGCACGCCGCTTCAGCATGGGCGAAACGCCGGCGCGGCTGGCGAGGCTCATGCCGTAGCCGAGGATGGTGTGGCCGAAGCCGAAGGGCTCGAAGGTGGCAAACGAGTGGCAGCCGATGTCGGCCGCGACATGCACCGGGCCGACGTTCTGCTGCGCCAGCTTCAGCGCCGAAAACACCGGCCGCTCCGGGCAGCCGGTGCAGAACTGCGGCGGCCGCGGCGGCAGCGGCGCGGCGAGCTGCGCGACCACGACCTGGCGCCGCGCGGCGTTGGCGGCCAGCCAGTCCTGCGCAGCGGCCAGCGGCAGATCAACGGCGTGGCGCGCGAGGAACTTGACCAGCCCCTGGGCGATGACTTCGACGGTGTATTCGCCGGCCATTTGCAGCAGGTCCTTGCCATGAATGGCGGTATTCACGTCCTGGCGGCGCAGCGTCGCCATGATCTCGTGCTCGATGTACTCGGGCTGGCCTTCCTCGACCACCAGCACGGCGCGCTTGCCGCGGCAGAAGTCGGCGATCTGTTGCGGCACCAGCGGATAGGTGACGTTGAGCACCAGCATCGGAAACTCGGCGACGCCGAAGGCATCGGCGAGATTGAACTGCTGCAGCGCGCGCACCAGGGTGTTGTGCAGGCCGCCCTGGACGATGAGGCCGACGTCATTTGACCCAACTGAGCGCTTGCCGGCGAACAATTCGTTCAGCCCCTGCTCGACGATGAAGCGCCGCGCGGCCGGCAGGCGCTGCTCGTTCTTCAGCTTCTCCTGGCGGAAAGTGGCCGGCGGATGGGCGAGCTTCTCGTAGTCGAAGGCGGCCGGCTCGTCGCGCAGGGCCTTGCGCGACATCGCCGGCGAGCGGTTGTCCGCGCATTCGAAGCTGCCGCGCACGTGGCAGGCGCGCACCCGCAGCTGCAGGATGGCCGGCGTGTTGCAGGCCTCGGACAGCGCAAAGCCCTGCTCGACCATGCGCACCATGTTCGGCAGTTGCGGCCGCGGATCGAGCAGCAGCAAGGACGACTTCATGGCGAAGGCGTGGGTGCGCTCCTGGATCACGCTGGCGCCCTCGCCGTAATCCTCGCCGACGACGATCAGCGCGCCGCCGACCACTCCGGGCGAGGCGAGGTTCGACAGGGCATCGGCGGCGACGTTGGTGCCGACCACCGACTTCCAGGTGACGGCGCCGCGCAGCGGATAGTGGATCGAGGCGCCCAGCATCGCCGCCGCCGAAGCCTCGTTGGAACAGGCCTCGACATGCACGCCGAGCTCGGCCATGTAGTCCTCGGCCTGCACCATGACGTCGAGCAGGTGCGACACCGGCGCGCCCTGGTAGCCGCCGACATAGGCCACACCCGACTGCAGCAGCGCCTTGGTGATGGCGAGTATCCCTTCGCCATGGAAGGTCTCGCCCTTGCCCTGGCGCAGCTGCTGCACTTCCTTGCTGAAGGAAACTTCCATTGCCGCGCCTGGACCTAGGGCAACAGAGGCCGGATTGGCATCGTGTTCGCAGCGGGGGCGTTATTGTTTCCCATTTCAGCATTCTGACAAGTTGCCGCCGCCGGGCCAAGCCGCGGTGCGCACTACTAGCTATCGCGTTTTGTTATGGCGCTGCCGCCAAAATGCCGGACTTCAATTTCCGGAGGGCCCCGGTTCAGCCGACAGGCTGCGAGGCGGGGAAAAATTTATTGTTGTGAAATATTGCGATTGAGGTATAAACGAACGGCATGTAAACTGCCACCGGCCAGGATGGATTCCTGGCGAAAACGATCAGGCGACCTCGTCAAGCCATAAATCGGATGAAGAAAGACCAAAAGATTTCGTACTACGTCCGCATCCTGCTGGTTGCGGCAGAAGTGTCGCTCATCAGTTTTCTGAGCTATGCAACGGCGATATATCTTCCCGGCGAGATGGGGCGCTACATTTCACTGGATGTGCTGTATTGCCTCCCCATCATCCAAGCGGCGCGCCTGGCGGCAATTCACGCTCTACGCCATTCCGATACCCAGGCCTCCACCCTTGTCGGGATAGTGGTGGCGCTTGCATGGAGCGCGACCGAGGCGGCCATCATCTGGCCGGATTTCCCGTTGAACGCCTTCCTGTTGAACTCATTCACCCGCAGCGTGGTCTTTACGGTGTTGGGCCGGGTGGTGCTCAGCCTGTGCCGTAGGAGTGAATACGCGCACAAGGATATGCTGACTGGCCTGGCAAATCGGCGGGAGCTTCTCGAAAGGCTGGAAATCGAGCAGGTCCGCAGCGAGCGTTCGGGCAGACCCTATTCCTTGTTGTACATTGACATCGACCAATTCAAGTCGCTGAATGACGCCCATGGCCATCACGTCGGCGATGAGGCGCTCACGATCATGGCGGACATACTGAGGGGGAGCTCGAGGAAGGTCGACGTTGCTGCCCGCATCGGCGGCGATGAGTTCGTGTTGTTGCTTCCCGATACGGAGAAGCAGGCTTGCGACATTCTGATCAAGCGGATCGAGCACTTCTCGAAGCAGGTTTTTGAGGAGCGATCCTGGCAGATATCGGTATCGATTGGCCAGGCGACCAAAATCGGCAAGACCGAAAAAGTGGATTCGGTGATCCAATTGGCCGACGAGAACATGTACGAAGCCAAAAAGATGAAGCAACAGATGATGAATGGCGGAAGCGGCCAGTGATTCTCTCAGCGCTGCTTTGAATGTCGCTTCAGGGCCGTTTGCCGCCGTCCCGTCAGCGCCGACTTACGATGGCGGCCCTAACAGAGGAGATATTCCATGATGGAGCTTTACTACGGTCCCGGTGCCTGTTCGTTTGTTCCCCATGTCGGCCTGGAATCGATCAGGGTCGCCACGGGAGAGGGCTTCGAGCCCCGCGCCATCAAGTTGCACAAGGGCGAGCAGCATTCGCCCGAGTATCTGGCACTCAACCCGCTGGGGCTGGTGCCGCTGCTGGTAGTCGATGGCAAACCCCTGAGCCAGATCCTGGCGATCTGCGACTATCTCGACCGTCGTTATCCCCAGGCCGGGCTCCTGCCGGCCGATCCCTGGCAACGTGCGCAAGCGATGTCCACCTTCGCCTGGATGAACAACACCGTCCATCCGACATTCACCCACATCTTCCGTCCGGGAAACTTCGCCGAGGGCGACGCGGCGCAGGCGGAGGTCAAGCGGCTCGCCACGGAAAAGTTCCGCGCATGCCTTGAGCGCATTCAGGGCATGGCGCAAAAGGCCGCGCCCTTCCTGACGGGCGACAAGCTTTCCTTCATCGACGCCTATGCGCTGGTCTTCCTGCGCTGGGGAGGCCTCGCCGGCATCGACCCGGCGTCATTGCCCGGCTACAAGGCTTACGTCGAGCGCCTCGCTGCCGCGCCGCCGGTCGCTGCCGCAATGGCGCGCGAAGGCATCAACCTGGAAACCTACCGGCCGAAGTAGGCTTGGGCAACGGCGCCCGACGCGACGGGCCGAAAGCGAAGCTATTTAACGGGCCGGTTTTCGGGATGACATGCCGTTGCCGGGTCTATGGGCATCCATGGGCGGGCACTGTTTGTCCAGATGTTCATGATCAGCTTCATGTCGTCGGAGTTATCCAGGGTGCCGACCTTGAGCACCACCATCTCCGGCGTCTTTTCCCTCTGGCTGTAGATCGGCGAGCCGCAGTCGCCGCAGAAAAATCGCTTCAGGATGTTGCCGCTCTGCGCGGTGTCCTCGTAAAGTTTGGGCTGGCCGGAGGTAAAGCTCAGCGCGTCGAAGGGCACCGGAGCGTTGTGGCTCGCACCCGCGCCGGACGCCTTTTGGCAATGGGTGCAGTGGCAGGCAACGATGTTCTGCAGCGCTTGGCTTACCGTGTAACGTATCTTTCCGCACAAGCAGCCGCCGGCGATCGAGTCAGGCATAAGTCCTCCAGGTTCAAGATATGGGATTGCTTTCAGCCTAAAGTATAGCGATTGCGCGCGGCATCCCGGGCCAAAAGATGTCGCCTGAACGCGCGGCTCAAGGCTGAATCGGCCGCGTGATATCGATGCCCGGCAGAACCCGCTCCACGACCTCCCGCAACTGCCGTGCCGCCGTCTCGGCGAGGCTTGCACCCGGATGACGTACATGGGGGTTCCGCAGCAGCCCCCGCATGCGCAACAACTCCTTGCGCACGGCGACACCGGGTTGCTGCTCGAAGACAATCAGGGGCAAGTATTTGGCATACAGGCGATAGCATTCGTCCGGGTTGCCGGCGCGGGCTGCCCGCTCGATCGCCATCAGGACTTCAGGAAATGCGAAGCCGGTATTGAAGCCATCGGCTCCCGCCATGATGTCGAAGTAGCCGTAAAGCGCACCCAGACCCGTCAGGACCGGCACGCGACGCTGCTGCATTCCCTGTTTGAGGGACGCGACTCGCACCGGGGTCGGCAGCCCCTCTTCCTTGATGCAGGCAATCGCCGGAATTTCCGCAACCAGGCGCAGCAGCAGCGGCACCGACATATGCACCTGGGTAGACGCCGGATGATCCTGGGCAACGATCGGCAGCATCCCTGCTGCGGCGACCTTCTGAAAATACTCGAACACGCGCCCCTCGTTCGGTACCGGCTCGGCAGAAGGCGCGATCATCACGGCGTCGGCGCCAAGGTCCCTGGCCATCCGGCAAAGCCCGATCGTGGCCTGGGTTCCGGGATGGCTGGCGCCGACGATGATTCGGGTGCGGCCGCGTGCCGCCGCCACGGTGCGCGCGATCAGTGCCTCCCTTTCCTTGTCCAGCATCCGGTTAGATTCGCCGAGAACCCCCAGAATGGTGATTCCCTCGACCCCGATATCGCCCATGAAGCCGACCAGCCGGTCCAGCGAGTCAAGGTCGATGCTCCCGTCCTCATTGAAAGGAGTTGCCAGGATAGGAAACACGCCGCTGAAGTTCATAGTCCCTCCAAAAGGAAATCTGCGACTTGCATCGCGGGAAGCGCGCCTCGTTGAAGGAGGCTCAATACCGCCAAGGGTAGCGCATCATGTTACCTGCCCGTGCCTGGGTCGAGCAGCGCCGGGAGACCGCTCCGCGATGAATCGGAGTGCGGTGTCGCGGTTTCCCGCGCAATGAAGAATATTGCTCCCCATCTGCCGTAGCCCCGTCAGCAATGATGCCCAACCCGTCATTCAAGCGGGGCTCGCCCAGAAGCGGACGAGCCCCTTAACCTTCGTTCGGCCCCTTGTCGTCACGCATAAGTGTTGGACTGATTGACAACGGTCGGACATGTTGGCACTATCTCCAACATGAAAGCGATTCGGCTTGTTTGCACTCGTATCGTTTACTCGGAATCTGCGTTCGCGGAATTGGTACTGTGGCGCCTTCCGAAGCCACTCGAAGGGTCGGTACACGCGTTCAAGTACAGGCTGGCCTATGTCGTGCGTGGAGAATGCGTTTTGCGTTACGACAACGAAGTTGGGAAGGGCGATCACCGGCATTTCGGTAAAAAGGAAAATGCCTATGTTTTTACTGCGCCGGATCAATTGATCGCCGACTTCCAGAATGATATTGCGAGGTGGAACCATGAAAACAGTAACTCTTGATGTGCGAACCCCTGCCGATTCCATGGCTGATTTTGCGCGCGCCTGGAAGACAGGAAAAGCTCAGAAGACTGCGCGTATCAGCTTTGCCACTCCCGGGTTGCTTTGGAGGGTGCTGACCGAAAAACGATGGGAACTACTGAAGGTGCTTTGCGGAGCGGGGCCGGTGTCCATTCGAGAAGCCGCGCGCCGCGCTGAGCGCGACGTAAAGGCTGTGCACGGCGACGTCACTGCGCTGCTCAACGCTGGAGTGCTTAGCAAGACAGAGGACGGTCACATTATTTTTCCATATGAGGCTGTGAAAGTTGAGTTTCTATTGCAAGCCGCATAGCGTCGCAGTGTTTCAATGGCCGAACCCATCATTCCACCGGTGCGGTGCGATAAAGCCGCGCCGGTGACTTCTACGTTGAAGCTGTAGAAAAACCCCTTTTTGATCAGTAAGCGATCACCCGAATGGCGCGA